>CALOEL010000006.1:0-15025 GCA_942492375.1 uncultured Alphaproteobacteria bacterium | reverse complement strand
GGGCCTTCGAGAATACGATCGTGGCATTCCTGATCTTCTGCGGTATCTATCTGATGGTGTCGCTGACGGCATCCATCCTGAGAGAGCAGGTATCGGCCTAGCATGAAGACCATCGAAATCGGAAACCTGGCGGTCGGTAACGACCGCCCGTTGACGGTGATTGCCGGCCCCTGCCAGTTGGAAAGCCTTGACCATGCTCTGATGATCGGCCGGGCGATGAAAGACGCTTGCGACGTGGCAGGCGCGCAGTTCGTGTTCAAGGCCTCGTACGACAAGGCCAACCGAACCTCGCTTGGAGGAAAGCGGGGCCTGGGAATCGAAGCCGGACTCGATGTGCTGGACAAGGTCAGACGGACGCTGGATGTGCCGGTTCTGACGGATGTCCATACTGCTGAACAATGCGCGCAAGCGGCGGAATCGGTCGATATCCTGCAGATCCCCGCCTTCCTCAGCCGGCAGACCGACCTGCTTCTTGCCGCGGGTGAAACTGGGGCCGTGATAAACGTCAAGAAGGGCCAGTTCCTTGCGCCCTGGGACATGCCGAATGTCGTCGCCAAGATCGAGTCGACCGGAAACTCCCGTATCCTGCTGACCGAACGCGGAACGAGTTTCGGCTACAACACCCTGGTAGCCGACATGCGTGCCCTGCCGCAGATGGCCCGAACCGGCTACCCCGTGGTGATGGATGCCACCCACTCGGTTCAGCAGCCGGGCGGGCTAGGCGGCGCGTCGGGCGGCCAGCGCGAATTCGCGCCCGTGATGGCGCGCGCCGCAGTCTCTCTCGGAATTGCGGCCGTGTTCATCGAGACGCACGAGAATCCCGACACTGCGCCTTCGGATGGACCCAACATGATTCCGCTGGACCAGATGTCCGGGCTGGTCGCCAGCCTCATGGCATTCGACGCCCTGGCGAAGTCCGATCCAATCCGCCTTTAGCGACCAAGCCCTGGAAGGTTCAGTATTTCGTGACCAAGCCCATTCAGAACGTCACCCAGAATTGCTGGGATTTCCTGTCTGAACCGATGATCGCCCCGACGGGCTTTCGTGAATATGATGCACGCTGGAAATATCCGGAAGAGATCAACCTTCCGGGCGTTACGGCGCTTGGCCTTGGCATCGGCACCCAGATGCACCGCCGCGGCGTCGACCCTGAAATCGCGGTTGGCAATGACTATCGCGACTATTCTGTGTCGATCAAGAACGCGCTGATCGTCGGCCTCATGCAGGCCGGCACCCGGGTCAGGGATATCGGTCTTGCCTTGTCGCCCATGGCCTATTTCAGCCAGTTCCACCTAGATGTTCCCGCCGTTGCGATGGTCACGGCGTCGCACAACCCGAACGGCTGGACCGGGGTCAAGATGGGGTTTGAGCGCCCGCTGACGCACGGACAGGACGAGATGTCCGAACTCCGCGACATCGTTCTGGAGGGCAAGGGTGAGCCGCGCGAAGGCGGCGGTTATCAGCGGGTTCGCGGCGTAAGAGACGCCTATCTCGACGACCTCGTCGGCGATTTCCGCCTGTCCCGTCCATTGAAGGTCGTTTGCGCGACAGGAAATGGAACTGCCTCTGCCTTTGCGCCGGACCTGCTGGAGCGGATCGGCGCCGACGTTGTGCCGCTCCACACCCGGCTGGACTACACGTTCCCGAATTACAATCCGAACCCCGAAGCGATGGAGATGCTGCACGACATGTCCCGCGCGGTACGAGAGTCGGGCGCGGATCTGGCGCTTGGCTTCGACGGCGACGGCGACCGCTGCGGAGTCGTGGACGACGAAAGCGAAGAGATATTTGCCGACAAGGTCGGCGTCATCATGGCGCGCGATCTGGCGCGCCTCTATCCTGGTTCGACCTTTGTCGCGGATGTAAAATCGACGGGGCTTTTCGCCTCGGATCCGGAGCTGAAAAGGCACGGCGCGAAAGCCGATTATTGGAAGACCGGCCATTCGCACATGAAACGCCGCGTCAGGGATCTCGGCGCGCTGGCAGGGTTCGAGAAATCGGGCCACTACTTCCTGGCAGAGCCCATCGGTCGTGGCTACGACTGCGGCCTTCGCGTGGCGGTGGAACTTTGCAAACTGATGGATCGCAATCCCGACAAGTCCATGTCCGACCTGCGACGCGCCCTGCCCAGGACCTGGGGCTCTCCCACCATGTCGCCCTACTGCGCGGATGGCGAGAAATACGCAGTGCTCGACCGGCTGGTCCAGCGGCTTGTGGCGCGTCATGACGCCGGTAAACCCCTGGCCGGGCGGCGGATCGCGCAAGTGGTGACGGTGAACGGCGCGCGCGTCATCCTCGACAACGGATCGTGGGGTCTGGTGCGCGCCTCGTCAAATACTCCCAATCTGGTGGTTGTCTGCGAAAGCTCTGAAAGCGAAGAGGAATTGCGGGCAATCTTCGCCGCGCTGGATGCGGTGATCCGCACTGAACCTTCCGTCGGCGACTACGACCAGACCCTGTAGGCCGCTCACGCAGCCTTCCGCCGAATTGCCTTCGACGGCAGAGGGGCTAAGCTGTAACCGATATTGGTCGAACCGGAAGGCTGCGATGCGTCTGTTCCTTGTGCTGATCCTTGCGTCGGCCCTCGCCTTCCCCGCCTTGGCGCAGGAAACGACCCCCGAATCCGAAAGCACTATCGTGCTCGAGGGAGGCGCCGCCGACGACGCCGCCATAGAAAGCCGTATCCGTTCGATCCTCGCCGAACTGGAAGGCTATGAAAACGTCACGATATCAGTGCAATCCGGTGTGGTTACTCTGTCCGGCCGGACGCTCGATGCCGAGTCCCTCAACCGGCTGGAATCCCTGGTCGGTCGCGTCGAGGGAGTGGTCGCCATCGAGAACGAGGCCGTCGAGTCGACCGATCTCGCCGAACGACTGACGCCGGCCTGGGACCGGATCCTGAACCGCACCACGCAGTTCGTATCCTTCATCCCGCTGCTGCTGGTCGCGCTGACCGCGTTGGTTCTGGTCGCGGGGCTTGGCTTCTTCATCGCCTCGCGCAGGTCCCCCTGGGACCGCATCGCCCCGAACGAATTCATCGCGGATATCTACCGGCAGTTCGTGCGCATCGCCTTTCTCGTCGGCGGGCTGGTCGTCACGCTGGACATTCTGGGCGCGACCGCCCTGCTTGGCACGATCCTTGGTGCGGCGGGCATCATCGGCCTCGCCATCGGTTTCGCGGTCAAGGACACGGTCGAGAACTTCATCGCGTCGATCATGCTGTCAATCCGCCAGCCCTTCCGTCCCAACGATCTGATTGAGATCGACGGAGATCTGGGCAAGGTGATCCGTCTGACCTCTCGGGCCACGATCCTGCTGTCACAGGAGGGAAACCACATCCGGATCCCGAATTCGACCGTCTTCAGCAGTCGGATCGTCAACTACAGCCGCAACGTGCAGCGCCGCTTCGATTTCGATCACAGCATCGACCCGGAAAGCGATATCGGCGCCGCGCGGCAGCTTTGTCAGGACACGATACAGGCCCTGCCGTTCGTTCTGGCGGAACCGTCGGCGCTTGTCTGGGTCGAGGGAATCGACGACGCCGGCGTCGTGCTGCGTGCCACGGGGTGGATCGACCAGAATGAGGCAAGCTTTCACCCGGCGAAGGGCGAGGCGATCCGCCATTCGAAAGCGGCGCTCGAAGCCGCAGGCATCGGACTGCCCAGCAAGACCTACCTGATCCAGACCCGCAGCGAAGAGGCCGAAGCCACCCCTGATCGCGCGACCGCCGAGGCCCAGCGGCCGGAGGCCGAGGAGCCGTCGGAAGTGGTCGTCGCAGCCGATGCCCAGGAGTTGGAAAGGCTGATTGCTGCCGAACGTCGCGAGACCGGTGCGGACGACCTTCTGAGCCATGACGCCCGTGAGGAATGACTGCCGATTTCGCCAAAACGGGTCTTGAACCCGTCCGGCCGAGCGCGTAATTACCCGCTCACGTTGGGGTGTAGCCAAGCGGTAAGGCAGCGGTTTTTGGTACCGTGTACCGTAGGTTCGAATCCTACCACCCCAGCCAGCGTTCTCCGGACATTATGAGGATCAGGTCTTGCTGGGCGCTGGGCGGTCAAATTGCCCCGGTTAGTGCCCCGCCGGTCGTGTGCCGGAGGGGGCTGTGGAGGGTGCTGCGGGGGTGTCGGGTTAGGGCGATGCTGTCGGTGTGAGCCGGTGCCACGGCACTAGAGCAGCTGGTGGTCGACCCCGTTAGCCCAGTAGTCCCAGTCGTCGCGCCTGTTATCCGCCCGCGTCCTCAGCTGGAGATGGTCGGGGTTCACACAGCGCCGGTTATGGCAGCGATGACGAACCACGATGTCCTCCCCGAAGGGAGGTAAATATTTCATTCAATCGGTTCCATCCGTGGCGCGAACCCGAAAAGCTCGCGGGGGCAGTTGTTAACGGTAGCGCAAGGTGGCGCCTTGATCGGTGTCAATGCGGTCTGGATCAGTCCTGATGCACGTATTCGCCCGGGGCGTCGCAGAGCGGCTTGAGCCCCGACCTTGCTGCGCCCATCGTCGGCGGCTTCACCGGCGCGCCCGACCGTTCGGCCAGCCACGCCCCCCAGGCCGTCCACCACGACCCATCGTGCTTTTCGGCAGCATCCGCCCAAGCATCCGCGTTGAGATAAGGCTCGCCATGCAGCGTCGTACGAATGCGATAATGCCGGTTCGCGCGGCCCGGTTGCGAGACAATGCCGCCATTATGCCCACCGCTTGCGAGCACGAAAGTCACGTCGGTATCGCTCAACCGTTCGATCTTGTAAGCGGATTTCCACGGTGCAACGTGATCCCGCTCGGTTCCGACCGCGAAGATCGGCCCCTCGATATCGGTCAGTGCCACGGCCTTGCCCTGAACCTCGATCCGGCCCTCGGCCAGATCGTTGTTGAGATAGAGCCGCCGCAGATATTCCGAATGCATCCGGTAGGGCATTCGCGTCGCGTCGGCATTCCAAGCCATCAGGTCGTTCGGCTCGCCACGTCGTCCGAGCATATATTCGCGCACCATCCGGCTCCAGATCAGGTCGTTCGATTTCAGGATCTGAAAGCTCCCCGCCATCTGCTCGGCCTTGAGCACGCCCTGCCGCCACATCATGTCCTCAAGAAGCGCCAACTGGCTGTCGTTGATGAATAGAGTCAACTCTCCGGCTTCTGTGAAATCCGCCTGAGCCGCGAGCAGACTGAGTGAAGCCAGCCGGTGGTCGCCGTCCCTTCCCATTGCCGCCGCCGCGATGGTCAAGAGCGTGCCACCCAGGCAATAGCCGGTCGCGTGCACCCTGGCATCCGGAACGATCTTGCCCACCGCCCGCAGCGCCGCCATCACGCCCTGTTCAAGATAGTCGTCCATCCCCAGATTCCGATCCTCGCGAGATGGATTGTGCCAGGAGATGCAAAACACCGTGAAGCCTTGCGCTACGAGCCAGCCGATCAATGAATTCTCGGGCGAGAGGTCAAGGATGTAGTATTTCATGATCCAGGCGGGCACGATCAGAATCGGCTCGGGCCGGACCTTGCCGGTCGCCGGCGCATATTGAATC
The DNA here is from genome assembly GCA_942492375.1 of uncultured Alphaproteobacteria bacterium. Taxonomy (GTDB): domain Bacteria; phylum Pseudomonadota; class Alphaproteobacteria; order Rhodobacterales; family Rhodobacteraceae; genus JAHEAO01. The sequence goes on along the minus strand of CALOEL010000006.1, from coordinate 9,504 downwards.
AGTTCCATCAGGTGGTTGCGGAAGACGACCTTGCCGGGTGTCGTCGCAAGCGTTCTGCCGACGACGAACTCCTCCATCCCGGCCGGGCGCTGGCCAGTTGCCGCCAGCATCGCGTCTTCGCAGAGATGCCGGATGCCCCGCACAAGGTTGCCGCCACCCTCACGACGCGTCTCGCGCTGCACTTCGGGGTTCGTCAGGATGCTGTTGGCCGGTGCGGCCATGTCGAGCAACTGCCGCGCCGTAAAATTCACTACTCTCTCATGCGCCGCCGAAACGCCCGGCGGGCCGGTGGTCGCTTCTGCCCACCACTCCTCCTGCGCCTTGTGCGCCGCGGCCAGCAAGTTGAACGGCCATGCCCGCCATGCCGGATCGCGGTATCGCATGTCATCGACGGAAAGGTCGCCGCTTGCGGCATCGTTAACAAGCTTCGCCGCCTTCATGGCTGCGCTGGCCGTCAGTTCCATCTGCCGCCCCGGCGAAGCCGCCAGATGCGCGGCCCAGTCCCACCAGACCTGCCCAAGTGCGATCGGGGATAATCCGCCGGTGCGTCGGGCGACATTGGCATGGATCATACGGTCGAGATTCGCAGCCATCCTGTGCAGGTCGGAAGCAGAGCTTTCCGCCCGCCCCGAGGAACCGGATTTCAATTTCCTCTTGTCCATAATTGATACCCCGCGACGCCGACCCGACTTGGATCTCGACCGGTAGATAATAATATGTTCAGCTTAAACTGAATAGAGTATTCGGTGCATTTTCCCAACTTTTCCGGAGTGACCCCGCCGATATTGTGCAGGCCGAGGCGAAAATTGGCTCAGGCGCGGTCTTTCATGCGCTTGCCAGCGTCGATCAGGGCGGTGTCGATTACCTCGTAGAAATTGGCATAGGTATTCAGCCGAGAGCGCACGCCGGTTTCGGTGTCCGGCAATTCGTCCAACGTTGCGGCGATTTCCTTATGGGCGCGGCGGGATCGCAGCGCAGACGATTCGATCAGGGCCTGAAAGGCATCCGGTGCCATCTGGAAGTAATCCTGCCGGTCGCCCGGCTTGGCGACCCGCTTGATCACCTGAAGCTGCTCCAACTGGCGGACACTGGCGCTGATGCTTCCACGGCTGACACCGAGGCTCTCGGCCAGTTCACTGAACGACACGCGTTCTCCATCATAGACCAGTGTCGCAAAGACCCGGCCGGCAATGCGGGGCAGACCTTCGCCTTGGGCGATCACACCGATCTTCTCGATGAACTCTTCCCTGATCCTCTCGATGTCATCCGCCTTGGACACTTGAAGCTCCGTTTTTCCACGTGTCGCCCAGACTCTATACATCAACACTTCATGCGTCTACTATGTTCAGTCAAAAGTGAAACAATGGATTCCACCGTGCCAGAGAACGCCTTCACGATAAGCGGCCTGACGAAGGTCTACGGCGAAGGTCGTTCCGCCGTGCACGCTCTGCGTGGCGTTGATCTGGAAATCCCCCAAGGTGAGATCGTGGTGCTTCTCGGCCCGTCGGGCAGCGGCAAGTCGACACTCTTGAACATCATCGGCGGTCTCGACCGGGGCACCGGAGGAACCGTCCACTTCCGCGACCAGAACCTGACTGAAAAGTCCGACGCAGAGCTGACCCGCTACAGGCGAAATCACATCGGCTTCGTCTTTCAGTTCTACAACCTGATGCCCAGCCTGACTGCGCGCGAGAATGTGGAACTGGTGACGGAGATCGCCGGCAATCCGATGGAACCCGACGAGGCGCTGGCGCTCGTCGGGCTCAAGGAGCGGGTCGATCACTTTCCCGCGCAGCTGTCGGGCGGCGAACAGCAGCGTGTCGCCATCGCCCGCGCCGTCGCCAAGCAGCCGGACGTACTGTTCTGCGACGAGCCGACGGGGGCCCTCGACAGCAGCACGGGCCGCGCGGTGCTGAACGTGCTCAAGGACGTGAACGAGAAGCTGGGCGCGACCGTTCTGATCGTCACCCATGCCGCCAGTCAGGCGGCAATGGCTGACCGGGTGATCCATTTCGCAGACGGCAACGTGCGCGAAATGATCGTAAACAAAAAGAAGCGAACGCCCGAGGAGATCGAGTGGTGAGCCCGCTCGATCACAAGCTCCTGCGCGATCTCTGGCGCATGAAAGGCCAGGCCGTCGCGATCGGCATGGTGGTCGCCGTGGGCGTGATGATGCTGGTGATGATGTCGGGGCTCGTGACGTCGCTGAACGAAACGCGCGCGGCCTATTACGAACGTTACCGGCTTGCGGATATCTTCGCCCCGGTCACGCGCGCGCCGGAACGGCTGCTGCAGCGCCTCGCGGCCATCGACGGCGTCGGCGCGGTCGAGGGCCGTGTACAGGGTGGCGCGCTGATCGATCTTCCCGACACCGATCTTCCGGTGCAGGCACAGGCGGTGTCCCTGCCGGATCTTCGCGAGCCTCGGCTGAACGCCGTTTACCTTACCGCAGGACGCATGATCGACAGCGATCACAGCGACGAGATCCTGCTTCTGAAAAGCTTCGCCGAGGCGCATGACCTAAACCCCGGCGACCGGATCAGCGCCACGATGAACGGTGCCCGGCGCACCTTCCGCATCGCTGGCCTCGCCCAGAGCCCCGAGTTTCTCTACACAGCCGCGCCGGGCGATTTCATCTCCGACGACGCGCGGTTCGGAGTGATCTGGATGAGCAACTCGGCGCTTTCGGCCGCCTATGACATGAAGGGCGCGTTCAACGAGGCGCTGCTGTCGCTGTCACGCGGCGCGAGCGAGGCGGCGGTGCTGGCGGCAGCGGATCGCGTCCTCGACGCCTATGGCGGGCTTGGCGCCTATCCGCTGGCCGACCAGTCCTCGAACCGGTTCATCAGCGAGGAGATCAGCGGCCTCGAAGCGGCGGCCGTCGGGGTGCCGCCGATCTTTCTCGCGGTCGCGGCCTTCCTGCTTTACATCGTCATCAGCCGCATGGTGCAGTCCGAACGCGAGGAAATCGGCCTGATGAAAGCCTTCGGCTATACCAACACCGAGGTCGGGGCGCATTATTTCAAACTGGTTCTGGCTATCGCCTTCGGCGGCGCGCTGGCCGGATGTCTTTTCGGCATCGTGGCAGGTCGGGCGCTCATCCAAGTCTACACCGCCTATTTCAAGTTTCCGTTCCTCGTCTTTCAACTCGAACCGTCGTCCTTCATCACCGGCGTGACCGTCAGCGTGCTTTCGGCGTCGGCTGGCGGACTGTTCGTGCTCAGACAGGTCTTCGCACTGACCCCCGCCAGCGCCATGCGGGCCCCCGCCCCGCCGGATTTCAGCCGCACCGGCCGGATCGGACACTCGATCAATCGGCTGCTCGACCAGCCCAGCCGCATGGTCCTGCGCCGCCTGACCCGGCAGCCGGGTCGTATGGCGGGGGCGATCATCGGGATCGCCTGCGGCATGGCGCTGAGTGTCGCCATGATGACCATCTATGCCGGCTTCGACCGCACCATCGACTTGACCTTCTCGGTCGTCGACCGAAGCGACGTGACCGTCACCTTCACCAATCCGGTCTCCAACAAGACGATCTATGAACTGGCCCGCCTGCCGGGCGTCACCTATGTCGAACCGGTCCGCATGGTCCCGACGGTGCTGAAGAACGGCCTTTACAGCTATCGTGGCGCGATCAACGGTCTGACGGACGATGCCCGCCTGAACCGCGCCATCGACAGCGGCCTTGGCACGATTGAGATGAGCCAGGACGGGATCATTCTGGCGACGGCGCTGGCCGATATCCTGCATGTCTCGCCGGGCGACATGCTGACCGTCGAGGTGCGCGAGGGACGTCAGCCGGAACTGCAACTGCCCGTGGCCGGTATCGCCGAAAGCCTGCTGGGCTCGCCGGCCTATATGGATCTCGGGGCGCTGAACCGGGCCCTGCGCGAACCGAACCGCGTCTCGGGCGCCTATCTGTCGATAGACGGCGCGAGGGCGAATGCGATCTATCGCGCGCTTCAGGACATGCCGACCGTCGCCGGCGTCGGTCTGAAGTCCGACGCTCGGGATGCGTTCCAGAAAGTAATGGACCAGGGCGCGGGCGCGATCCGCTATGTGATGGGCGCCGTCGCCTTCGTCATCACCTTCGGCATCATCTACAATGCAGCCCGGATCGCCTATGCGGAACGTGCGCGCGACTTGGCCAGCCTGCGGGTGATCGGCTTCACCACCGGCGAGGCCGGGTTCGTACTGCTCGGCGAGTTGGCGGTCATAACGCTGGTCGCGATCCCGGTCGGCGCGGTGCTTGGCTATTACCTGTCCTTCGGCATCGCCGCCGGATTCTCCACCGATATCTACCAGATACCCGCCGTTTTCGACCCCGGAAGCTACGGCCTTGCCACGCTGTTCGTGCTGGGCGCGTCCATCTTTTCCGGATGGCTGGTGAAACGCGACATCGACCGGGCCGACCTCGTGTCCGCCCTGAAAACGAGGGAATAGCCCGCATGGCAGCAAAGAAAAAACGCTCACGGCTCTATCTGACCATCGGGGCCGCCATCCTGGTCGGCGCCGGGCTGGCCGCTGCCTTCTGGCCGCGCCCGACGATGGTTGACATGGGCGCGGTGACACGCGGCGAGATGATCGTCACCATCGACGAGGAAGGGCGCACGCGGGTCCGCGACGCCTATGTCGTTTCCACGCCGATCGCCGGACGGCTTCGGCGTGTCGAGGTGGAACCGGGCGATCCAGTCGAGCGTGGCAAGACCGTCGTCGCGCAAATGCTTCCGACAAACCCGGCCGCCCTCGATGTCCGCACCCGGGAACAGGCGCTCGCCGCCGTCACCGCCGCCGAGGCCGCGCTGCGCGTCGCCCGCGCCGATCTGAACGCGGCGATCGCCAATCGGGACGGTGCGGATACCGAGTTGGTCCGCGCACGCCGGCTTGCCGAACGCGGCGTGACCAGCAGCGCGGCGTTGGACCGCGCCGAGCAGGCCGCGCGGGTGGCCGCGGCGAATGTCGATACAGCCGAAGCGGCCATCGCGATGCGACAGGCCGAACTTGCGAATGCGCGCGCGCAATTGATCGGGTTCGACGACAAGGGGCTTGCCGCCGCGATAGACGCAGCCGGTGTGCGGCAGATCCCGCTCTACGCGCCCGCCGACGGACGGATCCTGCGGATCATGCAGCAGAGCGAGACGACCCTCGCCGCCGGCACGCCGATCATGGAAATCGGCAATGTGGGCGACGATCTGGAAGTCGTGGTCGAGCTTCTGTCGACGGATGCCGTGCAGGTCTCGCCCGGCGATCGCGTGATCATCGACGACTGGGGAGGTCCTGATCCGCTCGACGGTGAGGTTGTCAGGGTCGACCCGTTCGGCATCTCCAAGTTTTCCGCTCTCGGCGTCGAGGAACAGCGCGTGAGCACCGTGATCCGCTTCACCGGCTCGCCGAAAGCGCATGCAGGCCTTGGCCACGGCTTTCGTGTCGAGACGCGGATCGTCGTCTGGGAAGAGCCCGACGCGCTGATCGTGCCGTCCAGCGCCCTGTTCCGCAGTGGTTCTGACTGGGCCGTTTTTCGCGTCGACGGCGGAACCGCGCGGCTGCAAACGATCGAGCTTGGCCGCAACAACGGCACCCAGGCGCAGGTTCTCGACGGGCTGGCCGAAGGCGACCGGGTGATCCTGTTTCCCTCCTCCGGACTGTCGCACGGCATGAGCGTAGCTCAGCGTCAGATCGAGTAGCTCAAGTCACCACATCGGGTTCGGTGCGGCCGATATGCTGGTGCATTTCTGTCAAATCGGCTACCGCCCGCCTGATCGGAAGAAGGGCATCTTCGGTGGCTTTCGACTTGGCTTCGTCATAGGGCAGATACTGTTCCAGATAGACTCGCAGCGTGGCCCCTTCCGTTCCGGTCCCCGATAGCCGCAGCACCGCGCGGCCTCCGCCTTCGAACCAGATCCGCAGGCCCTGATGTTCGCTAAGTGATCCGTCAACTGGATCGTGATAGGTGAACTCATCTGCATTGATAACCTTCAGACCGCCGACCGACGTGCCGGGAAGCGATCCAAGCAAGCCGATGACATGCGTCATAAGCCGGTTCGCCGACTCTGGGTCCACGGCTTCGTAGTCATGCCGGGAATAGAAGTTGCGACCGTATCTTGCCCAGTGATCAGCGAGTATCTCGGCCACAGAGAGCTTGCGAACCGCAATGATGTTGAGCCACAGAAGCACCGCCCACAACCCGTCTTTCTCGCGGACGTGATCAGATCCGGTGCCGGCGCTTTCCTCTCCGCAGATCGTCACCTTGCCGGCATCCAGAAGGTTGCCGAAGAATTTCCACCCCGTCGGTGTCTCGTAGCACTCGATACCCAGATCGTCGGCGACGAGGTCGCAGGCGGCGCTGGTCGGCATTGACCGCGCCACGCCCGCAACGCCCGCCGCATAGCCCGGCGCAAGGTGGGCATTGGCCACAAGAACCGCGAGGCTGTCGGATGGCGTCACGTATTGACCGCGTCCGACGATCATGTTCCTGTCGCCATCCCCGTCGGAAGCCGCCCCGAAATCGGGGGCGTCGTCCGACATCATCAGGTCTATCAGCGGTTTGGCCCAGATCGGGTTCGGGTCGGGATGCCCGCCGCCGAAATCCGGCAGCGGAACCGCATTGATGACCGTGCCTTTCGGGGCGCCCAGCGTCTTTTCCAGGATCGCCGCTGCATAGGGTCCGGTCACGGCATGCATCGCGTCGAAACGCATGGAGAACCCATCGGCAAACATTGCCCGTATCGCGTCAAAGTCGAATAGCTTTGCCATCAGCCTTTCATAGTCGGCCACCGGATCGACGACCATGATCCGCATCTGACCCATCGCCGTTTCACCGATGCTGCCCAGATCGGCATCCGGAAGCCGGGCGATCCTGTAGCTTTGGATGGTGCGTGTCGCGTCCAGCATGGCGGCGGTGACATTCTCGGGCGCGGGACCGCCGTTCGAGATGTTGAATTTGACGCCGAAATCCTCGTCGATTCCGCCGGGATTATGGCTGGCCGACAGGATGATCCCGCCGTCTGTCTGGTTGAGCCGGATCAGATGCGAAGCGGCAGGCGTCGACAGAAGCCCGTTCTGGCCGACGATGATCTCTGCGGCACCGTTCGCCGCCGCCATCTTCAGGATCGTCTGGATCGCTTCGGCATTGAAGAACCTGCCATCGCCGCCCACGACGAAGGTCTTTCCATCCGCGCCGCCGATCGCATCGAAGATGGATTGGACGAAATTCTCAAGGTAATGCGGGGCCATGAATACGCGGGTCTTCTTTCGCAACCCCGAAGTTCCCGGTTTCTGGCCCTCGATTGGGCGGGTCGTCACCGTCTCGAACGTCATCTCAAACCTCCTTCAGATCGGATACTGTCGCGCGGCGCCTGGCGCCCGATTGCGGCAAGCGCCTGCCATTTCGGGTTCGCTTCCATCGCCTCCAGCGGCACGTCGTACCTGCGACGCCAGTTGGGGTGCTCGTCAATGGTGCCCGGCAGGTTTTGCGCCTCTGCCTGACCCAGGACATCATCAAGCTGCACCGCAACAAGGGTCGCCGGCGACTGCACCAGGGCGGAGTGCACCGATGGCGCCAGATCGTTCGACGGTTCGACATCATTTGCGGCGTCGGCACCGTTCCCCACCAGATCGGCGAGCGCGATGACGTCGGTTTGACGCTGCTCGTGGCTTCGTTCGGCCTCGGCGTGGCCGATCCAGCCGAGCCGGTGCCACCAGTCGATATCGCGGCCCTCCGTAAAGCCGCGCAGCGTCGGAGTGTCATGCGTCCCGAAGCAGGCAAGCACCTGCGGGTCGTACTTGGCGGGATCGTGAAACCGCCCGTTCCGGTCCTTTTCGTATTGCAGGACCGAATAGCCGTAGAATCCTTCCTTCCGCATCGTTTCACGGAAACCTTCGGGCACAAGCCCCAGATCCTCGCCGACGATCACGGTTCCCGCGCGCTCGGCCTCGATCTTGATAATCGCGACGAGGGCGGCGAAAGGCTGCCGCACATAGGCGCCGGGGCTGCCGTCGTCGGGCACCCAGAAACTGCGGTTGAGACCGAGAACATGGTCGATCCGCAATATGCCCGCATGCCGCATCGCGCTGGCGAGGATCCGGCGGAAGGGCGCGTATTTCCGCGCCTGCAACCTGCGCGGCGCGAAGGCCGCAAGGTTCCAGTTCTGCCCCTCCGGGCTTAGATGGTCCGGCGGTGCGCCGATCGATACCCCTTCCGCGACGACATCGGCTTCACACCAGGTTTCGGCACCGCCGCGTCTCGACCCGACCGCGAGGTCGAGGTAGAGACCGAGCGGCATGCCGTCGACCCTCGCCCGCCCATCAGCCGCCGACAGCTGACATTCGGCAACCCATTGGGTCCAGCGATGATATTCCTCTCGCTCCGAACGATCGCCCCGCTGCTGCGATGGGGCGAGACGCTCGGACCGCTGAACCTCGCCTGGCCAGTCCCGCCAGTCCGGGCCGTGCACTTCGGTCGCGGCTTCGAAGGCGCAGTAGGTTGCAAGCTCGGGCCTGGCAGCATTGCACCAAGATGCGTAAGCCAGTTTGCGGGCCTCGTCCGCTTCCGTGCGAAACGCCCCGTAAAGATCTTCAAGCGCCTGACTATGCAGCAGTTTATGGGCGGCATACTGAATTAGTTCGGACCCGCGCAGCCGCGCGGTGTCCAGGCTAGTCCGTTCAAGAACGGCGCGGGCCGCATTCGATCCGATCAGGCCCGGTATCCGGTCAAGCGCGATATGCGAGGTGTTCAGAAATCCGCGATGCGACGGGGAATACGGGCTGATGGCTTCCTTGTCGACGGCACCCATGGCGTGAACCGGATTGATGCCAAGGAACCCTGCGCCCTCTCGGGCTGCGATTTCGCCAAGCCGGGCAAGATCCTCGTAATCACCCAGTCCGGCGTTTCGCGCCGAGCGCAGCCCGTATAGCGCCGCGTTCAACCCCCATAGCTGCGGCGCGCCGGCGATCTGCTGCACCTGAGGCAGTCGCGGAGGGGCAACCAGAAGGGTGACATCTTCAACCCTCCCGGCGAAGCGGACGGCCAGATCGTAGAGGCCAGAGCGCAAGGCCGGCAGGGCAATGCGGTCCTCTGCACCGCCTTCGGCCAGAACGGTATCAGAGCCTTCGGCCGTCAGTTGCCAGCTGGCAGCAGCACCGAATTCCAGTTCGCACGGGGTTTGGCTTGCGACGATCACCTCGGCGGGACATCGGCGTTCGCGACCCCGCGCCTGCTCCTCGGCCAGCGCCTCTCGGATCAGCGGTTCGGTCGACAGGTCGAGACCGTTCACCCGCAGCAGCGCCTTCTGCGTATCCGGCAAGATGTGCCGCTCTGCGCCGCTCAGGTCATGGAAGGACGCCACGATATCGAAGCGCTCGGCCAGTGCGTTCAAAGCTTCATCCGCAGTCACGGGCGATCTCGTCGGGCGCGCGGACAAGCGCGACGACGGATTCTCCGTCGGCGGTGATCCGGTCACTCGCGATTTCGCAATAGGCGCCGGGATCCGGCTGCGCCGTGTCGAT
>CALOEL010000005.1:0-308255 GCA_942492375.1 uncultured Alphaproteobacteria bacterium | reverse complement strand
TATTTAGCAACGACTCTATGTACATAGTAATATTTTATTTTTAATCACTGTAGAAATAGCCTCTATATCTCATTTTTCTTCATCAACGTCTTCTTCGTCTGTTATTGGGACCAGAGTCCTGTTATCACAGTTCCCCTCTTGACAAGATCCGCATGCATTCGTGCACTGAAGCCCATGCTTTTTGCAGGTACACCTTAATGTGTTACATGTAGCGGAGCATCCTGAACCGCCTGGTCGATGATCCGAAGGCGATCAGCGAAGTTGCGCGGACAGCACTCGAACTCATGCACTACGAGAACATTGAAGCTTCAATCAAGGCAGGTGACGCGCAGCTTCTGACCGAGAAAGACGACGATGCATGTGTGCGTGGCTGCTATCGTTGTCTCCTCTCCTATTTCAACCAACCTGACCACGAACAGATAGATCGAAGCAGCACAGAAGTAGCACAGCTTCTGATCGACCTGGCGCGGGGACAGACGCTTTTGGCGGCACGCGCCTCCTTCGACGGCTCCGCCTCTCCGTGGGCAAAGGCTTTCGAAGAAGCGGGACTTCCACACGTGGATACCATGCCGGTCAAATTTGGCGGAACCGACGTGGAGTTCGCGTGGCGGGGTCACGGCGTGGCCGCAACAGCCAACTCCGTGTCGTCTGAAATGTCTCAAGATGCTTCGAGCAAAGGTTGGGAACTGGTCTCGCTGCCAAGTCTTCCGGACGCCGATATTCCCGAACAACTCATCGATCTACTCAAAGGATAGGCAATGACGCTAAGCTTTTCTCCTGGCGATCTTGTCCTCGCCCGCGGTCGAGAGTGGGTTGCTCTTCCAGCCCCGCGCCCGGGCATTCTTGCTCTTCGCCCCCTCTCTGGAAACGAGAACGATGTGGTCATCCTTGATCCCGAGCTGGAGATCGCAAGCGTGGCGGCGGCGAGGTTTGATCTGCCTGACGACGCGCGATCCACAGTACAAGCCAAAGCTGCGCTCCTTGCAGATGCGCTTAGACTGACCTTGCGTCGCGGTGCAGGGCCATTTCGGTCTGCCGCTCAGCTCGCCTTTGAGCCGCGAACCTATCAGCTTGTCCCACTGCTTATGGCCCTGCGGCTGCAGGTGCCCCGCTTGCTAATCGCTGACGACGTAGGCATCGGCAAGACCATAGAAGCGGGTCTGATCCTTCGCGAACTTATGGATCGAGGTGAAGTCGATGCCTTTTCAGTCCTCTGCCCGCCCCACCTCGTGGATCAGTGGATTATCGAGCTCAAGGATCGTTTCGGCATTGATGCGGTTCCGGTGACATCTGGCACTGCGGCCCGCCTCGAACGCAACCTACCGCTCGCCCAAACGCTATTTGACGCCTACCCATTTACGGTCGTCAGCCTTGACTACATCAAGGCAGAGAAACGCCGTGAGGGGTTTGCACGTGCTTGTCCTGACTTTGTCATCGTTGATGAAGCGCATGCTTGTGTCGGAACCCACAAAGGCAAGCAGCAACGTTTCGACTTGCTCCAGGGGCTCGCAAAGGATCCAGAACGCAGGATCGTCATGCTCACGGCCACGCCGCACTCTGGAGATGAAGAAGCATTCGCGCGCTTGCTGTCGCTGATTGATCAAGAGTTCGCCTCAGTAGACTTCGACAATGCGCGTTACCGCGAGCGCCTAGCGCGGCACTTGGTTCAGCGGCGCCGGGTCGATCTCATCGAAGGGGATTGGGACGAAGATCGCTCTTTCCCGAAGCATGAAACAACGGAGTTCCCCTATCGCCTTTCGGCCGACCATCTGGCCTTTCAAGAATCTGCTATCGACTACTGTATTGAAGTCGTCTCGAAAGCTGGTGATCAGAAGAAAGATCAGCGGCTCGCTTTTTGGGGCACCCTCGCCTTGATGCGATGCGTGGGGTCTTCTCCAGCTGCGGCGCTCAGCGCTCTTAGAAATCGTGCCTCGAACGAAGCGGAGCGTTTGGAGCCACAAATCTACGACGAAGATGGCGACGACGAAGATGCTGTTGATGTCGAGCCCAATACAATCTTCGCGAACGATCCGGCTCTCCACGCTCTCCTGGATCAAGCGTCCAGTCTTTCGGTCGCAAAGGACCCAAAACTTGACGCGCTGGTTAGTGCGCTGAAGCCGTTGATCAAAGCTGGCGCCAATCCAGTCGTGTTTTGTCGTTACCTGGCAACGGCTGGAGGATGGAAAGTAACGGCCTTCGAAAGGGCTTTTCCTGAAACTGACCGCATTGAGGTCGTCTACCGAAACTCACACCGGACGAGCGACGGAATCGTGTTTCGGAGATGGCTAGGTTGAAGATGGTGAAAAAGATATTCAGCGGATCTTGGTGGCGACAGATTGCCTGTCTGAAGGGATTAACCTTCAGCAGCTTTTCGATACCGTTGTGCACTATGACCTCTCTTGGAACCCGACGCGGCACCAACAGCGCGAAGGTCGGGTGGATCGTTTTGGTCAACCCGCTGAGCTGGTTCGATCGATCATGATGTTCTCGCCAGACAGCGCTATCGATGGCGCTGTCCTCGACGTCATCCTGCGAAAAGCGGAGGAAATCCGGAAAGCAACAGGTGTTACCGTGCCGCTGCCCGATGAACGCGGCCCCGTCACGGATGCACTCATGGCCGCGATGATGCTGCGTCGCGGTGGTCATAAACAGCTGACATTTGACTTACGCTTGGATGACGGCACGCATGCGATGGATGCCCGTTGGCGCGATGCGAGCGAGAATGAGAAGAAATCCCGTGCGCGCTTTGCACAGAACGCAATGAAGCCGTCCGAGGTTGCGCCGGAATGGAACAAGGTTAAAGATCTGCTCGGCTCGCCGGATGATGCACGGCAGTTCGTCGAACGCGCCATGTCTCGCTTTGGCGTGCCTCTCGAAAAAAAGCGGTCACTATACATTGCGCATGTTCATGCGCTGCAGGAGAGCCTGAGGGAAAAGCTAGGGCAACGAGGGCTCCAGAAATCAGTGAAGCTTGCCACTGCGGAGCCCGCGCCTTCGGGCACGTCTCTATTGACGCGCACCCATCCTCTGACAGCCTCTCTCGCAGAAAGCCTGGTTGAGGCTTCGCTGGACCAAGAAGCGCTGCCAGATCTAGGCATCGGGCGCGTTGGAGCTTGGCCCACGCCAGCAGTCTCGGTAATGACCCGTCTCGTGCTTCTACGGATCCGCTACAAGCTAACCATCCATTCCCGCAAGGAAAGACTGCTACTCGCCGAAGAGGCTGCACTCGTTGCCCTTCAAGGAAACAGCATTGTCGCGACAGGAGATATCGCACGCGAAATGCTGAACACGCCAGCAACAGCTGATCTTGCGCAGATTGCGCGAGACCGGATGGTGAACAACGCAAAGTCGGATTTGCCCGCACTCATAGACGGACCTCTGGCTACATTCGTGAAAAAGCGAGCAGAGGAGCTCGTCGAAGATCATGCCCGACTGCGTGCTGCGGCTGGATCTGCCTCGCGTGTCAGCGTGGAGGCCGTACTTCCACCTGACGTCATTGGAATGTTCGTACTGATGCCGGGCGAGGTTTAAGCATGGCCCGCAAACCTATTACAGATATGTCCGCATGGCCCTCGCTAAGCCTCGAAGGCAATCTCATCGCCCCCGCCATGATTGCAAAAATCGATCAGCGGGCCGCGCCTGAACAGGCCCCGGAGAACTACTCCGTTCGAAAGGGCCTGACGATCCGCGAAGAAATCTCGACAGCTTTCCGCGTCGGACAGTCTCATTTCGATGCCTTCGCCAAGATCGAGACACCAACTCAGGATGCTACACGGCGCTTTGTTTCGAGCTTCTTCAAGGAAACCTTCGGATACGATGATCTGGCGGCTGCTGAGGCACCCATCGCATTGATCGCAAGTGGGCGCGTTCCGTTCGTCGTGGTGCCCACGTCCGAGACGCTTGACCGTCGCAGTCCGACCTTGTCAATCGACCGGTCGCGCTCACCAGCATTCGCCCTTCAGGATTACCTAAATGACAAGGACGAGGCACTTTGGGGCATTGTCACCAACGGCACCCATCTGCGCCTCATGCGGGACAACGCCTCGCTGACCCGCCCGGCCTATATCGAAGCTGACCTCGCCCAGATCTTCTCGAACGAGGACATCGCCTCCTTCGCCGTCCTCTGGCTGCTGATCCACCGGTCCCGTTTCGGCAACGAAGGCGCTCCCGCCACGGACTGCCCGCTTGAGCGGTGGCGAGAGACCGGTTCCAAGGAAGGTGAGGTTGCCCGGGATCGACTCGCCGATCAGGTCCAGATCGCGCTCAAGGTGCTTGGCTCTGGCTTCCTCGAAGCCAACCCAGACCTTTCGACGAAACTGAAATCCGGCGAAGTGAACCTGACCGAGTGGTTTAATGAACTCCTGCGTCTCGTGTACCGCCTGATCTTCCTCATGGTGGCCGAGGACCGGGACCTCCTGCACCCCACCAACGCCAAGACCGACGCACGCGCGCTTTACGCCCAAGGATACTCCCTCGCGGCCCTGCGTAAGCAATGCTACCGCGCCGCGACCTGGGACAAGCACCATGACCGCTACGAAGGCGTCAAGATCGTCTTCAAGGCGCTTGCCAATGGCCAGCCAGCACTTGCTCTCCCGGCGCTCGGCGGCCTCTTTGCCGACGACCGTCTGCCCCACTTGGAGACCGCCCGCCTGCGCAACAAGGCCTTCATGGAGGCGCTCTACCGCCTCTCCTGGCTCTCGGACAAAACCGGCATGGTCCCCGTCAACTGGCGCGCGATGGAGACCGAGGAGCTTGGCTCCGTCTATGAATCCCTCCTCGAACTGCAGCCACAGCTAGGCGATGACGGCAAGACGCTGGTCTTCGCCTCCGAGGCGGCCGAGCAGAAGGGCAACCAACGCAAGACCACCGGTTCCTACTATACGCCCGACAGCCTCGTTCAGGCGCTGCTCGATACCGCGCTCGACCCGGTACTGGACAAGACCGAACCCGACAAGCTGCTCAAGCTGACCGTCATCGACCCCGCCTGCGGCTCGGGCCACTTCCTGCTGGCCGCCGCCCGTCGCATCGCCACGCGCCTTGCACGTCATAGGGCCGAGGGCACGCCCGCGCTGTCCGACTTCCGCCATGCCCTGCGCGATGTCGCGCGCTCCTGCCTGCACGGGGTGGATCGCAACCCGATGGCGGTGGAGCTGACCAAGGTCGCGCTCTGGATCGAGACGGTGGACCCGGGCCTTCCCCTTGGCTTTTTCGACGCGCAGATCCGCTGCGGCGATGCGCTGCTGGGGGTGTTCGCCCTGAAGGTGCTGGAGGACGGCATCCCCGATGCCGCCTACAAGCCGCTGACCGGCGACGACAAGGACACGGCCAAATACTACAAAAAGGCCAATCAGGACGCCAAGGGCGGTCAGGGCGGGTTCGACTTTGGGACAGGCCAGGTCGCCATGCCCGAGATGAAGCCGATGGCGCTGGATTTCTCGGGCTTCCGCGATCTGCCCGAGGATACGGTGGAGCAGATCGGGGCCAAGGCCAAACGGTTCAAGGAACTGCGCAAGAAGCAGGGCTTTGTGCGGGCGACGGCGGCGGCGAACCTCTATGTCGCGGCCTTTCTGCTGCCCAAGGTGGGCGGCGCGCCCAGCGGTCCCTCGGCCCGCACCGTGCCGACGACCGAGGAGCTATGGATGGCCCTCAATCAGGGCAAGATGCGGCAGGCGATGGTAGATGCGCCCAAAGCCGCGCGTCGTGCGCGGGCATTTCATTGGCCGCTTGAGTTTCCGGACATCATGCAGCGCGGTGGGTTTGATGTCGTGCTAGGCAACCCGCCGTGGGAAGTGATGCAGCTATCGGAAAAGGAATACTTCGCGGCGAAACACCCTGAGATCGCTGCCTTGGCAGGCGCTGCGCGAAAGCGCGCAATTGAAGCGCTTAGAACGGACAATCCGGCTGCGTTCGACGATTTCCAGACCGCGCTGCGCACATCCGAAGCAGGAAATGAGTTTACACGCGCTTCCGGTAGGTTCGACCTGACCGCTCGAGGCAAGGTTAATACGTATGCGCTTTTTGCCGAGCATTTCGCCAATCTAGCGCGAGAAAGAGCCGGTGTTATTGTTCCGACCGGCATCGCTACGGACTCGACTACAGCACCCTTCTTTGCCGCCTTGGTCGAGAAGCGCCGTTTGGCCAAGCTGGTTGATTTCGAGAACCGTGCCGGGCTGTTTCCAGCGGTCCATAGCGCGATGAAATTTAGCCTTCTAACCCTTGGTCGGGACGAACCTGTCGCTGCATTCGCCTTCTTCCTCACTGACCCAGGACAATTGATGGAGCCGGAGCGAAACTTCACCATGACGGCAGAAGCGATCGCACTCATCAACCCAAACTCGGGAACGGCACCTGTTTTCCGGTCTCGATACGACGCGGAACTCACCGCAAAGATCTACGGGACAGCATCTGTATTGATCAACGAGACAGAAGGAGCAAAGGGCAACGCTTGGGGCCTCGAATTTCGTCAGGGCTTGTTCAACATGACGTCAGACTCGGGTCTATTTAAGACCGCCGTACAACTACAGTCTGACGGCTTGGTGCGGGAAGGAACAGACTGGGTCGTGCCAGGGATCAGACCCGCTCAGGGCGTCATGGCTGTCGACGGGAAAGGCGCTGGTTCCTTGCCGCTGAGTGGAGGCGGGCCACGAACCACTCGCTTCGTCCCGCTCTACGAAGCTAAGATGATCTCATTTTTTGATCATAGATTTGCCGGTTACGGCGCTCGTGGTGATGACCGTGGATATCGCGTTCTTCCCGAGACCACCCTAGAAGAACATGCAAATCCAAGTTTTGAAGCAGAACCGTTCTATTGGACGGCAAAATCCGATCTTGAAGACAGGCTCGCAGAACGGACGAAGTCGGGCTGGCTTGTAGCATGGAAGGACGTGACAGCAGCAACAAACGAAAGAACGGCGATTTTTTCGATCATTCCTCGCGTGGCAGTCGGCCACACTCTTCCATTAATGTTTTCGACGGAAAGCACCGAAAAGCTATCCTGTCTCTACGCGAACCTTAACGCCCTCGTCGCAGACTATACCGCGCGCAATAGCGTTGCAGGCCTGCATTTGACCTACGGCTACCTGAAACAGTTTCCCATTTTCACGCCCGACTTCTATACCGAACCCCGCCTTGCCTTCGTTACCCCTAAAGTTCTGGAACTCACCTACACCTCGCACAGCCTAGCTCCTTTCGCCCGCGATCTGGGCCATAACGGCCCGCCCTTCGCCTGGGACGAGGACCGCCGCGCGCTCCTCCGCGCCGAGCTCGACGCCTTCTACGCCCGCGCCTACGGCCTGACCCGCGACGAACTGCGCTACATCCTCGACCCCGCCGACGTGAAGGGCCCCGACTACCCCTCGGAAACCTTCCGCGTCCTCAAGGAAAAGGAAATCCGCCAACACGGCGAATACCGCACCCGCCGCCTCGTCCTCGCGGCCTGGGACCGCATGGAAGCGAACGGCGAATTCACGGCGATGGGGATGTGATGATCGAAGCGCCTCAAACCTTTGTCACGCGGCAAGAGTGCGACAAGATCGCGTTCCAGAACGGGTTTCGCAGGACCCATGGCGAAACTGACGGATGGCGGCATTATACCTCGACCACCGCGCAAGGGTCTATCTGGTTGGCTGCCGAGCACACCGGCACCTGGCAGCTTTCAATCGATCATGCTGGTGTGTTGGCAGAGATCGGGCTTGAGGTTTCTGATGCCGACGGCCCGGGCCTCGCGCGGTTTCGCTTCACATCGCTGACCGCGCTCTATGCCGTCATGCCCCGCCTATACGAACTCGCCGTCAGTCTCCCCGACGCTCCCCTGCAAGAGTTCCTGCACCGAACTAAGGGGATGCCAAAGACGACCGAAGCAGAGCGTCTGGTGGTGCAGCGTGTTGGACAGGGGATATTCCGAGACCGTCTGATCACCTACTGGCAGGGCAGTTGCCCACTGACAGGCATCACCGACCACGCTTTGCTGCGGGCCTCGCACATCAAGCCATGGAAGGATTGCGAAAGCGACGAGGATCGACTGGACGTGCACAACGGCTTCCTTCTGTCGGCGCTCTGGGATGCCGCGTTCGACCGCGGCCTCGTTACCTTCGATGACGGCGGCCACCCGCAGTTTTCAACTCAGCTGAGTGAAACGGCTGCTACCGAATTGAGATGGCAGGCCCCAATTCGCCTGACAGACAAGCACCGTGCCCGCCTGGAATGGCACCGAAGCGAAGTGTTCGAAAAAGGCGCGGCGGTCGTCGGGTCTGTGACAATTGATTGATGGAGAAGCGCCGTGAAGATATCGACGATACTTGACCACATTGATAGCGGGCACATGGCGCTGCCAGAGTTCCAACGCGGCTATGTGTGGAACCGTGACCAGGTCCGAGGTCTCTTCGACTCAATGTACCGACGTCATCCGGTCGGCGGGCTGCTTGTATGGGCAACCGAAGCGAAGACGGCGGCTCATCGTGGCGATGGCCCTATCGCTGCAGGTATCGTCAAGTTGTTGCTGGATGGGCAGCAGAGGATGACATCGCTCTATGGGGTTGTGAGGGGGCATCCGCCGAAATTCTTCGACGGCAATCCTCAAGCGTTCACGGGACTTCGTTTCCACCTCGGTACGGAAACCTTCGCCTTCTACCAGCCAATCAAGATGCAGGATGATCCTCTATGGATCGACGTTACCGCCTTGATGCAGGCTGGCACTGCTGGCCTTGGCAGTTTTGTTGCGAAGCTCTCTGCTGACCCTGAACAGGTCGCAAACGTTGGTGACTTTGTGGGCCGCTTGAGCAAGCTGCTCAGCATCACTGACATCGACTTGCACATTGAAGAAGTTACCGGTGCTGACAAGACGCTCGACATCGTCGTCGACATATTCAATCGCGTAAACAGTGGCGGTACCAAGCTTTCGAAGGGTGACCTCGCCCTTGCCAAGATCTGCGCCGAATGGCCCGACGCCCGCGACACCATGAAAGCGAAGATTAAAGACTGGTCGGACGCCGGATACCATTTCAACATCGACTGGTTGTTACGGTCGGTGAACACCATTCTCACCGGCGAAGCGAAGTTCAGCTATCTTCACGACAAGGATGCGATCGACATTCAGGACGGCCTGAAACGATCCTCAAAGCATATCGACACGTCGTTGAACTTGATTGCTGGACGCCTCGGCCTCGACCACGACCAAGTGTTCTTCGGCCGTTTCGGCGTTCCAGTGATGGTCCGCTATATGGACAAAAAGAACGGCGGCTTAGACGCAAAGGAACGCGACAAACTGTTGTTCTGGTTCGCGCAAGCTGGGATGTGGGGCCGCTTCTCGGGCTCAACCGAAACGGTCATAGACCAGGATCTGGCCGCGCTCGAAGGACCTAGCGGCGGACTGGACGCGCTTATAGAACAGCTCCGCCTCTGGCATGGGGGCCTGAGAGTTGAACCGGGTCATTTCACTGGCTGGAGTCTTGGAGCCAGGTTCTACCCCGTCCTCTACATGCTTACGCGCATGGGCGAAGCCTCCGACTGGGGAACGGGTCTGCCGCTAAAGGCAAACATGCTGGGCAAAATGAGCCGTCTCGAAGTCCACCACATCTTCCCCAAGGCTCAACTTTACAAACGGGAGTATCGTCGCCCTGAAGTGAATGCGTTGGCGAATTTCTGCTTCCTGACTAAAGACACCAACCTGAACATCAGTGATAGGTTGCCTGAGGACTACTTTCCCGAGGTGGAGGCGAAACACCCTGGCGCGCTGGCGTCACAATGGATCCCGATGGACCCCGCGCTCTGGAAGATCGAACGCTATCTCGACTTCCTTGAAGCACGGAAAGTCCTGCTGGCCGCCGAAGCAAACAAGCGGTTCGAAGAGCTTCTGCACGGCGACACGCAATGGCTAGCTGGAGGAACGACACCCCCAGCTGCGACGACTTCCGGACCAATCGGTGGAATTACAAGCGAAGCCGAAGAACAGGAGCTTGAAATCCTTAACCAGTGGGTGGAAGACCAAGGCCTGCCACGTGGGCTGGTCGCTTTCGACTACGCGGACCCTGAAACTGGTGCGCAAAAGGCGGTCTTCGATCTAGCCTGGCCAGAAGGCCTTCAGCCCGGATTGACTGGACCAGTTGTCGTACTTCTGAACGAGACTGCGGAAGTTCTGGCATTAGCTAGCTCGGCTGGGTTCCGATGCTTCACCGCAGCGGCTGAGTTCCAAGCATACATTAAGGCCGAGATCCTAAACTCAGAGGCTGCGTAGACGGAAATACATCGGAGGAGAGGCGTCCGGTCCCGGCTTAAGAAGTACCTAAAAACAGGTCGACCACTGAGCGTCGGTCCTACTGTACGTGCGCACACGCATGCGCCTGGTCCCGGATCACGGCATAATCGGCCATCATCTCGACGATGGCCGATCCGTCCAGCAGCATCGCCAATTCTTCGGCCGCCCGCGCCTGAAACTCGCGGCTGTATTCCACGAGCGGCGGACATGCCGCGACGCCGCTTGCTTCAAAACCCGCCGTCGCGCAGCCGGTCAACCAGCTCGTCGCGATTACAAGGACGGCGAGCCGCCGCCTCCAGCATCCGGCGTTGGATTGCATTGGTCTTCTCCGTGATTTCGAGACGTTCGACGACACGGCCCGTCCGTTCGCCGGACCGCCGGAGTGAGAGCAGGAACAGGACTATGGTGAGGGCGATCGCACCGTTGCGCAGGGCGGCCCTCGCCCATGGGGCGGCGGCGATCCCGCCGAGAATGTGCGCGATCATCTCTTCCCCCGTTTCCAATCGTCAAGGCGGGCGTAGATCGTGAGCGCGACCCCACCGAGCGCCACGGCGATGAACACCCAGCGAAGCGCTTCCAGATAGGGGACCAGCGGCAGGATGGCGGATTGGGTCTCGGCCAGTACCTCTTGCGCGACCTCAACCCCGGCTGCACCCAGCGTAGCCACTCCGGCCGCCCCGCCACCTTTCATGGTGCGGCTTTGCGCCAACACCTCACGGGCGGGCCGCGTTTCCTCAGCAAATGCGGTCGCCCGGACCGGGAACCGCTCGCCCCACTGTCGTGCCGGCCCGAGGTCAACATGCATGAACCCCGAGCGCGGGTAGAAGCCGAAGCCTAGGAACCCCACCTCCCGTGCTGCAGCCTCGAACACGACCGGATCGTGATTCGTCATGGCTATGTCGAAGGCTGCGCCGTCCATGTGCTTCGACCGCGTCGCCCCACCCACCGCGCGGTTGTGTTCCGGGCTACGATAGGCCGAGCGAACGATCAGCGGCTTGCCCAGCCGGTCCCGCAATGCCTGCAACTTATCAAGCGCGGGTTCGTTGACCAGCAGCTTGCCGGTGCCGCGACAGGCGATTTCGGCGGGTGCAAAATTGGACCAGCGCCAGGTGTCTTTCGGCACATCGCGCCAATGGTCGTAAAAGGTCGTGGTCATGGTGTCCTCCAGAAACGAAGAAACCCGCCACATGGGCGGGTCGGTTGGGCAGGTAAATTGAGGCGGAGCGCGGCTACGGACCGCCGCCGAAGATCTTGAGCTTCAGTGCAATCCCGGCGAGGAGCGCCAGCATCACGCCAGTGGTGATGAGATGGACGGCCGTCTGAACGGCCGTCCGCCGCACGAAGCGGATGCAGTCGAGCAGTGAGCGAAGATCGCGGATGTCGAGGGCCGCGTCCTTGCCATCGATTCCGGCGTCGGACAGCGCACGTTTGGCCCCCGCTTCAGCAGCGCGCGTCAGCAGGACCTGGAATTCGATCTCGGACATGCGGATGTCGCCCTGATCGGCGCGAGGTGGCGTCATGACGAGACAATCCCGGCTTCCGTCGGCAGCGCAGCTGTGGTCCAGGGCGTACTGTCGGCCGGGTTCACGTCCCAGGTCGAATAGACGGGACTGGCCATATCCGGCGACGGCGTGCCGGGCGACGCATCATAGTCGACCCCGCCGATCCGCAGGAACCCCGCAATACCGGTTGGCCCTGCTGTTCCAAGCTGAGCTAACTGCTTCACATGCACACCCGCGATGGCCGAGGCCCCGGCAGGCCCCGTTGGCCCTGCCAGCGAAAACGACATGCGCTGACCGGCAATGTCGCTCGCGGCGCGGGTGGCGATGTCGCCGTCCTTCACCGCATCGACCCCGCCCGAAAAGGCATCATAGGTCGCAACCAGATCGGGCGTGCGCCGTGCAAACCGCCGCCCGATGGTCGAGACGCCGTCAAGCACAGCGATGTGGGCGTAGTAGCAGGTGGTGTTGGTGTAATAGTCGTGGAGTCCGAAGTTTTTCCAGATGCACTTCACCGGCTTGCCCTTGCCGCCGGTGTTCGGCGCCGTGGCGCTGCTCTGAAGCACGCCGTCGACGTAGAAATCTATGGTGATGTCGGCACCGACCGAGATCCGGACATCGACCCAATACGGTTGGCCATCGGCGGCGCTGAACGACGACGCCCCCTCCTGCGTCGTGTCCCCATAGGCCATTGCATGGTACTTCTCGTCGTCGCGTTCGGTGCGGACACTGGCGATGAGGCTGCTGCTGTCGTCATAGAACTCCAGGAAACTGCCATCCGTGCCGATGAAACTCGCGGTGTTCGCGGGAGCCCGGTAGCGGAACCCAAGCCAGACATTGCCGGTGGGCGGACCCCAGGCGGCTGAGAACGGGACAGAGGCGGTTTCGGTGGTCGTGATCTTGATGCAGTTGACGTCGAGATCAGCATCAAAACCGGCGGCGTCGGCGCTGATGCGGCCCTCGATGCCCGCAAGGTCAGTGACCTGGTGTCCAAGATGCAGGATGTGGCTCATGGGAGTACCTCTATGTAGAGAGCGGCCTCGGCGGCCGTGAGATGGGACTGGCCGCCCCATTCGTTGAAGATGTCGATGTCCGGGATGGTGAGGCGCGCGTCACTGCCAAAGCCGATCCAGATGGCGGCCTCGGCGATGGTCAGTTGCACCGCCCCACCGCGATCAAGGAAGATCACCGCCTCGGCGACCGTCAGACGCGCGTCGGCCCCGATCTCGGTCCAGGCGGAGACCTCAGCGACCTTGATGCCGTCCGGCATGAACAGCCGGATCGACCGGGCTTGCCAGGCCTCGTAGCTTATGGTCCCGGTCGTGCGGCGAGCCTGCACCCGAACCTCGAAATGCTTGGTGCCTGTGGGTGCGGCCAAGATTGGGACATCCTCCTTGGTCAGCGTGATGCTGTTGGCGGCGCCCACGTCGATCACCGCAGCGGGTGGCTCGAGCGTTGCGTCGGTATCCGGATCGACCCAGCGGATCTCGACCGCATAGGTGACACCCGGCTCCGGTCCAATGTCCGCCGCGTCATAGGCGTCGAACACGCTACTGGTCTGGGTCAGCCTGTCACGATGGGACCAGGTCAGCAGGACCGGCCCGAGGTTGAGGACGTTCGGGTTTACGACCGAGAAACCGTTGCCACGCAGATCGCCGGGCGGAAGCGGTCGGATGGCGCGGCTGGCCAACGCCACGGCGTCTTCTGGTGCCTGCGCGAGCGGCAATGTCCCAAAACCGGTCTCGGGCAGCATCTTGATCGTGACCGTCTCTCCGGCCGCAAACCCCGCCTCGGACGCATTCGCAAGCTGCTGCCAACAGATGACCGGCGTGCCCGCGGGATGGGCCTGCGGCACTGTGTCGAGACACCCGCGCCCAACGGTCAGCGCCGTGGCACTTACCCCGTCGATCCGAACCACCTCATCGCCGATCACGGCCAGTGTGCCGATGGCCACGTCTCCAAGACCGGTCCAGCTGCCAACCGTGAGGACGCGGTCGCCCGGATCGTCACTGACGTCCGACACGAGCAGAGCGGTCGGCACGAACTCAACCGCCTCTTCGAGCGTGTAACCCGCCCCGCTGTCGCTCCAGACTTGCGCAGAGAGCGCATCGGCCGAGGGACGTTCTCCGGCCGCAACGATCGCACCCACACCCGGATCCTCATCCAGAAGCGCGTCGGCCTGCGCATGCCCCAACTCCTGGACCAGCAACCAGTATGGCGCTTCAGCCACCCAGCGGCGCGTCAGTGGCTTGGGCGGCAAGATCAGACTGCCGGGATCGCCACTTTCGCCACCAACGAGGGCGGTCTCGCCAAGCGCGAAGACATCCTCGGCGATCCTGAGGCGCACGCCATTGGCGCGCCCGTCGCCATGGTCGATCTCGACGATGCGGACCACGACGCCTCCGAGCCCGCGCCGGGGATTTGACAGCACGATCACGTCGCCCGGATCGAGATTGGCACCAACACGGGAAACGGTGATTTCGCCCGACAGGATCGGTGCCGACAGCGCCCGCAGATCGCGTTCTGCGACCCGCACCGCCAGAGACTCGAAGCGAATGCCGGGGTAATCGACCGTCGCGCTGACCACCTGACCGAGGTCCTGGACGAGCGCGGTATCGGTCACGCTGACCGATCCGGTCTGGTCGGTACGGGCATCAGAAAACTTCGCCGTCACGCTGTTGACGAGATCAGCGGCCTCGCGGCGGCCAAGCTCACCCCAGTCGACGACATTAGTCTCATCGAAGACCGGCAGGGTCTCGGGATCATAGTCAGCGCGGATCAGGCGCAACTCCCAGCGACCCGAGCGACGATCAACATAGAGATAGGCGTCAATGTGCTTCAGCACGTCGGCAAGGAAATCCTCGATCGTCGACTCCCGCTGCCAGAGCAGCGACAACCCGAAGCCTTCGGAGAAAAGCGCGTCCGCAACGCTGGCAAAGCTGGGGCCGATGTCAGCAAAGGTATGTCCAAGGCCCCAATCCCCGTTAGTCAGACACTCCCGGATGATGTGGGCCGGGTTCATGTCGGGGCCCTGCCCGAAGGCTGCGCGCAGCGAGGCCACCAGTGCATCAGGATCGCCTGGCGGCACGACCGGCACGCCATCAACGGGCGTGTTGTCGATCTGAGCGGTGGCGCTGGTGTCCGACAGCGCGATGTTGAAGGCGAAGACATCGACCTCGGAGATGCCGGAGAGCGTTGCAATGGCGGTCTGCAGGGTCGAGGCCGGGCTCGGTTCACCGTCGGTTACGAAGATCAGGATCCGGCGTTTACCGCCCGATCCGTTGAAAAACGCCCCCGCCTGGCTGACAGCGACGCCGAAATCCGTCCCACCGCTGACGGAGCTTGAAAGCGCATCGACCCAGTCCTGGAGCTCGCCATAGGCCGTGGCATCAGCATCGCGCCGCAGGATCGTGCCGGAGACCGAAGAATTCCAGGTGACGATCTGGAGGTCGTTGGGCTCCAGGGCGTTCTCGCCGATCTCTTCGACCAGACGCGAGACAGCAGCGATTTGCGCCGCCATGCGCGATCCCGACATCGAGCCCGAAGCGTCCATGGCGATGTAGATCGCGGCATCCCCGATCCGGACTTCCGGCACGATCTGCGCCTTCTCGGGATACCACTGCTGGCTGCCATCTTCGACCTTCAGGATCCGCGTCAGGCGCACCGACCATGGCTTGAGGTAGGGATTGAGGCCGAGGAACACCTGCCGTAGCACGAGGCTGCAGATCCCGCGATAGCCGGGCACATCGGCCCCTGCATTGGCGGCGAGATAATCGTTCTGCGCCTGGCTTGGCGCGCCCATCAGAACATCGATGTCGCCGACGATGCCGCCTTCGCGCTTCTCGCCGCCGAAGAGATCGGGCTTGTTGATCCGAATGCGTCCGCCTGCTGCGCCGCCGTTCAGGCTTGGCACGCTGGACGCATCCGACACCGCCACCGATTGGGCTGTGAAGGCAGTGGCGGCGGGCTCGACGAGCCAGGTGGTGATGCCGGTGCCCGCAGTGTAGCTTACAGCTTGAACGGTCACAGTGCGGGTTGTGTTGTCCGTCAGAAGTTGCAAGTCATAGCTCTGGCCGAGCCGGATGCCGCCGAGCATACCCGGGAACCGGACCTCGGCCACGCTGTCGCCCTCTGCCGCTGCGGTGGCGGACATGCCGGTGACGGTCCCATAGCTTGCCAACGCGCCGATACCAGTTCCTTGCGACGTGCTCAGGCCAGTGCCGATCGACCAGGCCGTGCGGTCATCAACACGGATCTCGCGGATCGCATCCACGGGTCCGTGACAGAGCGCCAGATGCGCCCCGAGCGAATAGCGATATCCAACGGTTTGCGATTTTGAACGACCACCCATGGCTCAGGCCTCACTCGCGGTGCGCGCAGCGCGTTTCTCAGCCTCCGCGATCACGCGGAATGCCAGGGCGTCGCCCGTCGCGGCCAGCACGTCGGCAGGCAGCCCGTCTGCGAGAAAGACCTGCCAGTCGAGGCCATGGCGGCGAAACCACGGCCGCGCGCCCTGAAAGCAGAGCCGGGAGGCGCGCAGGTCCTGCACGGTGACGATAAGATGCTCGCTCATTTCTTGCCGCCCTTCTTGCGGATCGGATCGACCTTGAGATCCCCCGCCCAGACGACATTCGGGCCGCGCAGCAGCATGGTGCCGAAGATCACAGGGATCGGACGACCTTCCTCGGCCGTCGGCAGGTCGAAATCATCAAGCCCGGCTGCATTCGGGGCTTCGACTTTCGGCTTGGGCGACAGCGCATAGGAGATCGCCGTCAGCACCAGGCTGGCGACGATCTGGACGACGAAATTCCAGACCATGATGGGTTCTCAGATTTAGGTCAGACGATGCTGGTGCCGCCAAACGGGTTGCGGCCGGGAATGTCGGGGAAGCCGCCGAAGTTCAGGAGATTGCCGAACTTGGCCTTGCAGGTGTCACGTCGCAGATCACAGCCGGGCGCAATCTCGACGAACGCCAGGGCTTCGGGATCATCGATGGCCACCTCCAGATCGGGCATGCGGCCCGAGAGCGTCAGTGCATCCCCGACGTGCCCGGTGATGAACCCCAGGATACCTGCGTGGCGCAGCACACCACCCCGGAACCAGCCGTTTGGCAGCAACGCAGCTTCAGACACCGTGATCGTCAGGCCCTGATGCGCGCTGGCTGTGCCCCCGACGAAAAAACTCTCGATGTCGAGGCGGCAGCCCCGGGAATAAAGTGCGTGGCGACAGAGCCGCTGGTATTTGGCGCGCACGCCCTCGCGGCGCATGGAGGTGAACAGGGATTCACAGCGCAGAGTGATCTGCCGCCCCTCCACCCGGGCCGAGACAACGCGGCCCTTCCAATGCGCGACTACCTCTGTTGGCACCTGTTCATGCCCTCGGAAAATGGTCAGCGTTGTGACTGCCCGACCGCGGGGTCCGAGATAGCGACGGGCGAAGGGGTCGGAGAGCGGAAAGGTGACGCTGAGATCGACCCGCTGTGGGTCGCTGCTCTGGACCACGGAGCCATGGCTGACGGCCGAAGGGTCCCAGCTCAGATCCTCGGTCTCATCGGCGATGGCCCCTGCGGGCGAGGTCCAGGCCGTGGCTCGGCTGGTGAACCGCCAGACCTGATCGCCTTCCGCGAAGAGATACAGGAAATACGGCCGCCCCTCGGCGGTCGAAGTCTCGGCAAGATCATAGGTCATGCAGGTACAGTGGTCATACTGGGATCTCGATCAGGCTTACCGCGAACTCAGTCCGGTCCGCAAAATGCTCGATCTCGATCCGGTCGGTATCGAGCCGCACCTTGGTGAGCAGATGAATGGGCGTTGTTATTGGAATGCTCTTGCCCGGAGCCGCGATGGTCAGCCGAATCCCGAGCGCGTCATAGACGGCGTTGGTGATCTCGCGGAACACCGGGCCGAAGGTGATATCTAACATCACATGCCGTCCGATCCAGACGCCGGGATCGGCGGTGGCCGCGACGATCACGGAGGTGGCCGAGGACGTGACCGACGCCTGCAGCACCAGTTCCCGTCCCCAGGTCGGAAGCCAAAAGGCCCGTTGGCGGCCGCGCAGAGAATGCAGCCAGCGGCGGCGCGTCCAGCGGGCCGCACCCCGATCGACCAGCGTGATCGTCGATCGTCGCTGGACATGGGTCAGCACCGGTTCGATCACGATGGGACCGAAGCCGTTGTCGATGTACTCGATGGATTGCGCGATGCTCTCCGCCAGCGGCTGGCGCAGCACCGCCGGATCGGTCAGCACATCGAGCCCGAGATGGGTTGGGTAAATGCTGGCCGACAGATCGGTCCCAGTTTGCAGGGTGAAAGTGGCCGTGACCGTACCCAGTCCCTGGCGGCGCCGGTCGATCTCGATAGGTCGCGTCAGGATCCCGATGCCCACCGGGGCCACAATCGGATGCGCAAGGCTCACGCTCGCAGGCGCTGTCAACTCCAGCCGGTCCGACAGGACCGCACTGACTTCGACAAGATATGCCTCACTGCCATCGGCTGCGATGACGGCCTGTCCTGGTGCTGGGAACGCTTCCTCGCTGGTGTCGACGAACACAGTCAGGTCGGCGGCATCGATCGGTGCTGTCGCCGGGCGCGCCAAATGCCAGAGCGGGACCGTCCATTTGTCTGCCATCCCGGCCCTGGCTAACTCGGCGGCACGCGCGAGGTCACCGGCATTCAGGAGATGCGAGACCGTCAGGATCGACCGCGGCGTGGTGCGGAGCGCGATCCGCTGCTCGGCCGCCTCGGTTATCAGGGTGTCAGTGTTCCATTCCAGCACCTCGGTGATAGGCTGGCGTACTGGAAAAGGCCAAAGACTAGGCATCGAGGCCTCCCCGGTTGCGCCGGATCACGTTGACGATTAGCCGCTCGCCCGCAGGCGTTGCCAGATAATCGCCGACAATGGAGGGATCGAGCACATTGACGATGCGGGTCGCAGACTGCGCGGACTGACCTTCGCCGCTCGTCTCAACCCCGAGCCGACCGCCCCGACCTCGTCGCAGCGGCAGGATGGCTTCCGGGCCTGCCTCGCCCATGAGACCGATCCCGCGCGCAAAGGGAAACACGGTTGGCCGTGAGACCACGCCACCGTTGGCAAAGGCTGTGATTTCACCAGCCTGCCCAAAGGCGCCGCCGCGTGCGAAGGTGCCGCCAATCCCGAACAGACCGCCAAGAGCGCTGCTCAGCCAGCCAAAAAGGCCGCCCCCGCCGCCCCCCGATCCAGAGAGCGCCCGGAACAGCGCGTCCTCGATCGGTTTGAAGGCGTTATCGATCAGCCGGTTCGCAAGGTTCTGCGCAATCCCGGACACGGCACTCGCAAAACTCTGCCAGCTCAGTTCACCCGACTTCAGCGCCTCCTTGATCGGCCCGGTGATATCGTCGGCGAGCCCCCTCGCGATCTCCTGTGTGCGCTCAACCGCTGCACGCGCGGCATCCCAGGACTGTCGCGCAACATCGGCAGCGCTCTGCAGCGCCCCTCCGGCACGGCCAGCGGCAGCCGCTGTTTCATCGAGTGTGGCAGCAGGTCCGCCTGTCTCATCGTCCGCCAAGGCCGCGTCGAAGCGATCCGCAGCTACCGTGGCTCCGTCGAGGGAGGTCTCGGCTTCGGTTCCGGCCGCACGCATCGCCATGCGCAAAGCCTCCATCGCTTCGAGTGGTTGCAAGGCACCGTTAGCGAGCGTCGCGGCGGTTTGCCGCCAGGCCTCCGCTGAGGCGGCGGCGTCACTGGCTGCGCCGGTAAGACCCAGATCCGGAACGGCCAACGGGTTGTCGGCAAACGCACTGGCAAAGGCGTCCTGCGCCGCAGTGGCCGCCTGGGTCGCAGCACCCGCAAACCGGTTCTCGAGCTGTCCCAGATCGAGATCGGCGATCAGGCCGATCCGCCGCTCCACGCCGAGCGCCTCGAGCCCGGCGTTCACGCCGCCAATGAAGCCATTGATCCGGGAGACGACGCCGTTCAACATCGCTTCAACGCCTTCGATCAGGCTGTTCGCCGCCTGAAACGCGAGATCACCGATGGCCGCAGGCAAAAGCCCCCAGACAGCCTTGATCGCCTCGAACGCGCCCTCAAAACTGTTCACGGCCGCATTGGCAAAACCGACGACCCCCTCGAGCGCGCCTTGCATCGCGGTGGCTGACGCCGCCTGCACGTCGGCAAAGGCGGCCATCGCAGAGGCTGCAAAGCTGCCAGCGCCCATCTTGATCCGTTCCCAGACCTCGCTCACCAAATTGCCCAGCAGCGCCATGGCATTTCCGAAGCCGCCAGCGCCGGAGACAAGCTGGTCGAATTGGTAAATCAACTCACCTGCGCCGACGATCAGCGCGCCGATCCCGGTGCGGATCAATGCGCCACGCATTACGACAAGCGCGGTTGCAAGGCCGCGTACGGAAATCGCCGCAGCTACCATTCCGGCCACCCAGCGCCCCACCAGGAGGGCCGCGAACGTAGCGGCGTAAGTGGTCAGACGGCCGATGTTGTCGAAGAGACCCCGGATCGCAACCCCCAGCGGCCCGGTGCGACTGGCCACGGACGCCATGGCATTCGCCACCGCTTCGAGCGCGGGGGCTGCGGCAACCGCCAGCTGGTTCGACAGCCCGCGCCAGACGAGGCCAAGACGCGAGATCGCGTCGTTGGTGCGTTCGATCTGGTCGGCATCCTGTTCGGAGACGACCACACCAAATGCCAGAACATCCTCGGTCGCTTGCCGTAGCGTCGCCGTGTCGATCCGCGACATCGCGATGGAGCCTTCTTCGCCAAAGAGCTGACCGGCGACAGCGGCGCGTTCGGCGACCGGCACGAAGCTTTCGATCGCCGCGTTGATTGCGACGACGCGTTGGTCCAATGGCAGTGCAATCAGGTCGGTGGCAGACAGTCCCAACCTCTCCAGCGCGTCGGCGGCGGGGCCACTCCCGGCAGCCGCCTGGCTGAGACGGCGCGTCAGATCCTTTGTCGCCTGTTCGATGCCGGACATGGAGACACCGGCCAGTTCGCCAGCACGTTCCAGCGTCTGGATCGAGGCCACCGTCGTGCCCAATGATTGCGCCAGCTTGGCCTGCGCATCCACCGTTTGCAGTCCAGAACGGACCATGGCCACGCTCGCAGCCGCAGCGGCGGCCACTGCGGCTGCAGCGGCAATCCGGACCCGTCGGGAGAACGCCGCAAGCCGGGCGTTGGCTGCTTCCATCTCCCGGCTGAGCCGCCCAAACCCGCGCGCCCCGGCTTCGCCGACACCTTCCAGCTCGGCGCGCACCTGCCGTCCGCCCACGGCCGCGAGGCGGACGCTGACCCTCTTCTCAGCCATGGGAATGATCCATCTGTTTGTTGAGTTTGGCGACCATCACCGCTTCGATGACGGGAAGCAGTTCAGCTGCTGCGGCAGGTGGCACGCCAAGCGCATCACCGAGTGCCAGTGCTGCCGACATGTCCCAACCGATCACCGCACCGGGCAGGACACGCAGTTGGCCGCCGAGGCGACCGACCAGGTCCCAGACCTGCCAGCCTTCAAAGGTGGCGGGTAGGTTCAGCCGCGCCGGGCAGTCTTGGCAGGTTTGCGTGCAGGCTTGGCAGTAACGATCGCCCCCGCCGAAGGACCATTCGGCAAGGGCGTTGAGACGTTTTTTTCCTGTTCCAACAGCAGACCCTTGGAGACGTAGGTCAGCTGGAAAGCCTCGAAGATTGGCCAGATGTCGAGCAGCGCGTCGATGGCGTCCGGGTTCGGCTCGATTGCGTTGCCATCAGCATCACCGATGCCCTCCCAAGCGAACACCGCGCGCCGCGCCAGCGCCTTGGCGAAGGCAACGGCGCGTTCCTCGTCTGACGCCTCCTCGGGGACCGCTTCCACAGCGGTATCGCTGCGCGTTGCAACCATCAGCGCGGTGGTCAGTGGGCGCAACTGTACTCGGACGCCGGGCGCAAGGTCGTGCCAGCGCGGTGCGTTGGTAATATCGAGCGCCAGCATCAGTACACCTCGATGTCGTTGATCAGGGTAGCGGTACACATCCACCCGACCAGACCGTCGCGCGCGGCCTGCCAGTCGAAAGTCGCCTGAACGCCCTGCGGACCGGAAATCTCGATTCGGGGGCGCGGCAGATAAACGGCGTGCACGGTGAAGGTGAAGCTCTCGCCTGAGGGCAGCACATAGGCAAACTCGAGCTCGCAGGGATCGCTGTTGATCGCCTGTGTCACCAGCGTCTGGTCTGCGAAGCGGACCTCGATGGAGCCGGTCAGCGCGGCGATGGAGGGGTCGGCCCCGTCAATGCGGCCGTCCGAACGGATGGTCTCAATCCGGTCGAGGTTGTTGGCATAGGTGATGTCAGCCGAGACAACATTGCCGAGGGCCGACCCGTTGCGGGTGATCGCCCCGTTGAAATGGCCGAAGCGCTGCAATTCGAGAGTGGCAGGCGTGCCTGCGCCTGTGGTCGTGCCGACCGTTTCGCCCTGTGCCACCAGCCGGGCCGTTGCGGTCAAAAGGCCAGATCGCTGCATTTGCCAGTTGATCTGGTCGAGCACGCAGCCCGAATACATCGCAAAACGCGGCACCTCCGGCATGCCGGTCTCGATCGACATGCTGGGCAACGTCCAGGACCCCGATTGAAATTCATGGGTCCATGGACCGGTGCCGGTCGTGGTTGGGTCACCAAAGGCCGCCTTCAGCCAGAACCCGAAGGCTTCGGCATCGAGCGGCACGACGACATCGCCATCGGCCGTCACCGCATCCTTGATCGGCGCCAGCGGATCGCGGCCGTAGCCGAGAAGTTCCGAGTTCAGCAGCGGCTGCTCCGCGCCGAGCGAGGTGCTGGCGAAAGGCATTTTCGTGAAGCCACCCACCGGTGGCGTTCCATAATTCGTCTCGAACGCAAACGCCATCTGCGCCCGCGCCCCTTGGGCTCGTGCCATCGTGTTCTCCTTGGATTGTCGGGATCAGGCCAGCGGGTCGGCCGTTGAATAGTGCAGCACCACCGGAACGACGGCTGCTTTCAGGCTGGCCGCGCCCTCGACGGGCAGATCGACCGGGCGCGGTGCCTCCGCCTCGACCCAGTCACAAAGACCACCAAGTGTGCGGTCGGTAGCTAGTGCCGTGCCGATGCTGGCGGTCAGTGTGTCGAAAGTGGCGTCACGGTCGGCACCCTGCACGACCGCCTCGATCTCGGCCCGGTGTTGGTAATGGTAGCGCAGCGGCGACAGCGTGACCTCCGACTCCCCCGGTTCACCATCGCGCAGGATCAGCAGGCCCTCAGCGGGCACGCGTTCGGGCAGCACCTCGCCGCGCAGCGCGGTGGCGGGCAGCGCCGAAAGCCGCGCATGAAGCGCGCCGAGGATAGTTTCGCGAGGGGTGGGCATTTCGGCCTCTACTCAAAGCACTTAAAAGGCGTCTGATTGAACAGTCAGTTATGATCTGTCGCCAATCCACATGACGACGTCCTGAGTGCGGTAATCCGCAAACATCTTTAGGCCTTCATCTCTGTAATCGACTGCTCGAAGTCCATTGTAGATGAAAGCTGGCACCTCTCGGCCCCATCTTGTGGGGAAAGCCACGTTTGGCAAAGCCCCCGCCGCACCGAAGTCGAATGGGCCGATGCGATCTGGTAACCTGTGATCAGCAAGTCCCTCATAGAAATATGAAAGGTGGCGGATCACGATGACCCCGTCGATACTCGGAAACTCGACCGGGTTATCTTCTCCATCCCGAAAGTAGGAGCCCTCCATCAATAGGCCCGTCCTTTCATTAACAAGGGATGTGATGGGTTCGTATATGAAGTCATCCCATACGATCACGAGAATATTTGCACCGCCTGCTCGTTCGAAATCAGCGAACTTTTGTTCGGCGCTGACCAGAAAGTCCTTCACCGGATTGTCACGCGGAAGTGTGATCGGTTCTCCGCGAGCCAGTGTCTGGATCCCCTCGAGCGGCAACACCCTTCCCGGAACCTGCCATTCACGCGCTTGCCGCATCTCCATGTGGCTGAGAAGTGACGGTGCCTTTACCTCAAACAAGAATTGCTGGCCTGCGCAGAGCACCAACAGCTCGGGGCGTTTTCCGCTGCGCCCAGCGGGCTCATATGAAAACTCAACATCCCCCGGCCAGTTGAGTTTAAAAACCTGATCGATCACCAGCATCTCGGCAAAAACTTGTAGCATCGACTCGTAATCTGGCTTGTGTTTCTCCCTGTTCCTCAAGCTGGCGATGCTCTCGACAAGCTGTTTCCCCAAGCCGGGAAGCGTCCGCTCAAGTGAAGCGCAAATGATTGCGATCTCGAGCGCCGTCGGGTGAGGAGGCAGCATCGAATAATGAAACTGGAGCCAATGCCACTCTGCGTCATTGATGCAGTCATAGGCATACAGAAACAGCATACCTACTTCCTGAGAGCGAGCATCAGAACCTGTCTTCGTGAACACGAGCCGTCGGTCAGTTCTGTATTTTTCCAGTTCAGGATGCATTCTTGCTTCTCGTCCTCTGCTAACCTTCTCCCGAGACGAGGGTATCCTCTCTTATCGTTCTGATCGACAAGCGATTTTTAGCGGAACTCACGGAATTCGCCCCTCCACCCAATTCAACACGATCAGCCCCGGTACGCTATCGAGCGCCCGCTCAGCATCGCGGTTGAGGTCCAGCCGCTTCGGCAGTTTCACCTGCGGCACCAGCAGGAAGATCGGTGCGGTAACCTTTCCACGCCCGGTCTTCGAGCGCGAGACCACCGCTTGGCCCTTGGTGTTCAGCCGCCCTTCCGCCACCAGCAGGCTCGGACCCGTCCGGCGATAGACGAAGCGCAGACGCAGACCGCGGCGTCGTTCCCATTCGCCTGGGGTGATCCGGCCGCCGCGCAAGGACGTGCCAGCAGCGGGCAGCGGGATTGCCAGCCAGAACCCATCCTTCGAGCGGATCAATGGGCCGGTGTCATGCGCGCCGACAATCACCGGGGCCTTGGACCAGACCAGCGCTGCCGCATCGAGGCTTTCGCCCGATCTCGGAAAGTTCTGGTTGCGGATCGAGTTGGCAAGCCGTCGCCCAAGCCCCGCGCCGGTGATTTGTGTGCGCCAGGCAGTCTTGAGCCCGGTCCCGGCCTCGCGCATTGCGGCTGTCACCGCGCGTTCGCCCGCCGCGACCTCCGCTGCCATCATGGCGACGATGTCCGGATCGATGTCGAGCTTCAGTTTCACGCGGGCCTCAGGTCCACAGTCCAAACCAACCGTTCCCGGTCGCGGGTGGGCTCGCCCTGAATAAGGAAGGCTTCGCCGTCGACTTCCAATCGGTCGCCCGGACGTGGGGCCGGAACCTCCGCGACGCGTAGATCGACCCGGGTCGTTTCCGACCAGAGCCGCGCGTCGCCGAAGTCGGTGATCGCATCAGCCTGCCGGGAAACAACGCGCACCAGAACGGGTGCGCCGCCATCGGAAGTGTAGATTGCCTCGCGTCCGATGTTGGGATCCGCGAACAGAGCATCAAGAACGGCGGCAAACGCCGTCATCAGAAGCTCGCGTTCAGGCGCACCCGGCCGATCAAGTCGCCTGCGCCGCCCGCAACAGCTTCGGTGGCCACACCGATCAGCGTATTCGCCGTGGCGGTGTTGGTGGCTTCCTTGCTGGCGTTGTCCCAATAGACTTTGTCACCAGCGGACCAGGCCTGGGATGCGACCTTCTTCAGATCGAAGATGCCGACGAGCGCGGCCTCGACCGTTTCGGCATTTGCGGCATCTCCGGCGGCCACGCCGAAGATCGAGCCGACGAGCAAGCCGTCGCCGGAGGTCACGGCATAGGGCGCGGTCAGGGTGATGGTATTGCCGGGCTGGACGTAGTTTTTCATTGCAGGATCCTTTTCAAACGGGAACGGGCGGCCCGATTGGACCGCCCGTCAGAGGTGAGATGTCAGGGATGGTCCGGCCTATGCGCCAGGGTTTTTGTAGAGACCGCGCCAGTCGATGGCCTTGGCGCCGAAGTCGAGGCGGCACTTGATCTCGACGCCGTCGACATCGAAGCCGTTGCGGGTCTCGATGTAGGCGCCTTGCTGACCCTCAAGATAGGCGTACTCGATGGTGTCGATCTGGTTCGGGCTGGCCGCCAGATACCAGGCGGTCTCGCTGGCGGCATCGAGCCGGGGCTCGCTGATCGGCGCGAGCGTGCGGATCGATTGCGGCACGACGTTGGAGGTTGCGGCGGGCACTAGGTTTTGGGCAACCATCTGCTCCGCCTTTAGTTCCAGCGAGGCGGGCACGATTAGGAAGGCAGGCCGGACGTTCAGCACCGTCTTCTTGTCTAGCCCCGTCTGCTTCGCCATTGCCGCACGCGCCGCGCCAACCGCCTCGACTGCAAGCGCCGCGCCGGTGCCCGCGAGGTTCTTGTGCGAGGTGTGAAATAGAGCGTTGCCGTCGGCCATCGCCGGGTTCGCGGTGATAATGCCCCAGACCACGTCCGACTCGAGCTGAGCGATGGAATTGCCGTACATTGCCGGGATGCGGGTGAAGGCGTCGAGATCGTCGTTGATCAGAGTCTGGCGGGTGATCGCGACCACCCGGCCATAGGTCTTGACCTTGTAGCTCTCCTTGCTCTCCCCGAGCGTGCCGCGCTTGAACTCGCCGCTTTCGCCCACCTCCACCAGCTGCGGCGCTTCACCGAGCTGGACCCGGTGCATCGCCTTGAAGTCGGTGGCCAGCACCTGGCGACAGAACAGCATGAAGGTTCGCGGATAGGCGTCGTAGGCCTGCCGGAGGGTCTTGTTGGTGACGGCGGAGAGGATTTCAGGGAAGTCAGACGTCGAATGCAGGGCCCGGGTCGCCACCTCATCACGCGACAGGCCGCGCGTGTTCACGCCCGCGTTTCCGAGGCTTTCGCGGGCCAGTTCCATGAGCGTCATGCCACGATACTGGCGCGCGGCATCTTCCAGAGTGAAGAGCGTTGGGCTATAGCGGTGCAGGAGTGCATTGGCCACGGCGTCACGGCGGGTGATCTGCTCGTCACGGCCACCCAGCGGGATCGAAACCTGACTGAAGGTGCGGGTTTCCTCGGATTTGGCAGCAACCTGATCGAGGATCAGACGCCGGGCCTCACCGATGTCCGTGCCGCGCTTCACTAGATCCTCGGCAAAGCTGCGTTCGAGATTCAGGCGACCTGCCAGATCATAGATCGTAGAGACGCGGTCGCGTTCGGTTTCGCGAGCCCGGGTCGCGACAGCTTCGGTATCGGGCACGGCGGTAGTGTCGGCCTTCTGCGGCTTCGGCTGCGCGCGGGTCTCAACGGCAACGACCTTCGGCTCGGCCACGGGCGTCTTCGGTTCAGTCATGTTGGTATCCTCGGCAGCATTGGCGTCGTTGGGCTGGTCTGCGGCCGCTGCGGCCGGGGCGTTGAATTTGTCCGTCATCGGGATGGCTCCTGTTTGGGTGGTTAGGACGTCCCGGCGATGGAGGACGCAGTCGTGAAGTGGGGATTGGGCGCGGAAGCCTGCGGCTGGGTCCGCGCCAACGGGCACGGCAGACACCTCGAAGGGCGTCCAGTCCACCGCCCGCCAGAGTTCGCGGGCGGTTTCGCGTTTCGAGACCTCGAAGCGGTGGACCTGATAGCCAATAGACACCGCACGGATATGGCCTGCCTGGATATCGCGCCAGATCGGTTCGACGTCCGCGCGTTCGCTGATCCGGACCTGCGCAATGCCGCGACCGTTTTCGATCCGAGCCGAACCCGGGATCACCGAGCCGATAACAGCGTCGAGCGTGTCGATTTCATGCACCTTCAGAAACGGCGCACCCGCATTCAGCCGATCCAGCCGCACATGGGTAGGATCGAGGCTCAGTTCCTCGTCATAGGGCTCCCCAAACAAGGTCGACCGGCGAACCCGTGCCCCTGCTGACCAGATCACCTCGACGGTGCGGGCGTCGGCATCGGCTGAGTTCGGCGCAAGTTCTGCCGACCGGCGCAGGGCCGGTAGTTCGATCATCGTGTCCATGTTGGTCAGTCCTGTTGGTCGGGCTCGGCCTGCGCCGGATCGGTAGCCGGGTCGTCGGCGGCGGGATCATTCGCCGGATCGCTAGTCTGCGCGCTGCCGGTCTTGGTGACCCGGCGCGGATCGCTGTCGAGCACCAGCCCGAGAGCATCGAGCTTGGCGTTTGTGGCGGCAATTTCCGCCAGCACGGCGTCGGGGTTGCGGCCCTGCCTCGCGATCACCTCTGCCAGCGTCATGGTGCCGGAGCGGATCGACAGCAGGTTCGCCATCGCATCCTTCTGCGGATCGACCGCCTCGAACTTTGGCGGCGACCATTCTACCGGCACGTCAGGTGTCGGGATCTGACCCGCCGCCCATGCAGCTTCGGTGAACCAGCGCCAGACCGGCGCGCAGAACATCGGGATGAAGAGCTGCCACTGCACGGCGTCGATCTGGCGGCGGAACTCGACGAGCCCCGCCCGGATCGAGGAATAGTTGACCTGGCTGAGATCACCGGTCAGCAGCTCGTAGGGCACGCGGAACCCGGCCGAGATTGTATGCAGGCTGGCGCGCTTGTACTCGCCGTAGCCACCGGTAGCGGAGGGCTGGTTGAAGCGGATGTCCTTGCCGCCGCGGGCATAGGCAATGAGCCCCGGCTCGAACTGCTCGACCCGGTTGCCGTCAGCATCGACCACGGAAGGCGCAATGCCCTGCTGCGCCTCGTCATCTCCGAAGACTATGGCAGTCACGCAGGCCTCGGTCTTCTTTCGGACCAGTTCGGCGACCTCATAGTCGTCAAGATCGCGCAAGCTGCGGATCACCGGCGCGCCCCAGGGCACGCCGCGCGCCTGTGTGCGCTGTTTTTCATAGATATGGGCGATCTCACTCGCGGGCACCGGGCGGCTCTGCAATCCGTTCTGCAATGCGCCATAGGCGTCGCCGGGATGTTCGGCGTGCAGCCAATAGGCGCGGCGCTTGCCGACCGGGTCGAACTCGATCCCCTGCACAAGTCGTCCCGCACCGGTGGCACCGGACTTGGTTGCGTCGATGAAGTCGGCCTCCAGCACCTGCAATTGCAGCGGAACCGGCAGGCCGTCCGAGGATCGGCGCAGGCGCCGGCGTACCAGCACCTCACCCGCTTCGACCATTTCCCGGCAGATCAACGTCTGCAGCCCATAGAAGTCGAGCTGGCCGTCCGCGTCGGCGGCGTTCGACCACCGCGCGAAGAGTGCATCGACATTTCGGTCCAGCTTGTCATTACCGCTGGCCGCCCGGGGCATGATGCCCGCACCGACGATGTTGTTCACCAGTACCGCCACGGCCTTCGCCGCATGCGGGTTGTTGCGCACCAGATCGCGCATCGGGTCGCGCAAGAGCGCCCCCGCCACGCCAACCTCGGCATCGGCAGAAGTTCCTGGCGCGCGCCAACCGTCAGTGCGCCGCCCTTTGGCCGCGCCGTCATATCCCCGCGTCAGGGTTTCGAAGGCCTGCCTAGCAAGGACACGGCGGGCCGCAGTACGCGGGGCCACCGTGGCTATGGCGTGATCAAACCAGTTTACAGACATCAGCGGTCCCCACGCGAAAAGCCTACGAGACCAGCGATCGGCAAAGGCCGCATCGTACCTGCGATGGCCCGCTCGATAGTGCGGATGCGCGCCAGCAGATCCTCGGCCGAGCCGTAATCGACGGACTTGCCATCGTAGCTGACCCGGGTCGTGCCGCTGGCATAGGCCCGGCGCAGCGCCGAAAGCTCAGTTTCCGTCCAATCTGCCATCAAAACCATCCCCCACGCCGTCCAAGCCAGTCGGATCGGCGTTTCCCTTGCGACGTCTGCGCTTGCCTGTTGATCTGCCCTGCGGGATCCGCAGAGGAGTCGGCAACCCCGAGCTGATCCTCGAGGTCGCGCCATTTCTCATCCGTCCAGCGATCCGCGCCCGCGATCCAGACGGCGGCCCGGGCATAGACCCGGCAGTCCAGCGCCTCGTTGCGCTCGCGCAGCTTCTGCCATTCCAGCCGGGCGAAGCCGCGCTTGGTGCGCACGGTGACCAGCTGCTCGGCGACGAACTGCTTCAGCCATTCGTTCTCGACCCAATGCGGCAGGTGGACCGTGCCGGGTGCGAAAGCCGCGCCGTCGGCGCGTTCTTCGTCGGTCGGTCGTTCCAGCCGCAGAAACCGATAGGTCTCGGCCTTGAAGGTCGACACCGCCACGGTCCAGAGGCGTGCGCCACGCCGCAGACGTTTGCCGCCCTCGGTCGCGTCCACATAAGTCGGCCCAGACACCGGGCTTGCCCGATTGAACCCTTCGACGCCTTTTACGGGTGCAACCTGCGCAAACCCTTGGGCCCGCGACCAGCCATAGACCGCCGGAGCCTCGTAGCCGGTATCGATGGCAAGCCGCGCAATCTTCAGATGCGCGCCAAGTTCATGCGGCCAGGTACGGTTCAGCAGCGCCGTCAGGTCGCCCCAAGCCTCATGCCGGTCGGGCCCGCCTTCGATCACGATGTGATCGACCAGCCAACTCTCGAGGCCACGGCCCCAGGCCCATACGTCGATCTCGATCCGGTCTTTCTGAACGTCGGCTCCAGCGGTCAGAAACAGCCCTCCCGCAGGGACGATGCCCGGTTTCCAACGCTCGCGCCGGTCATAGAGCCGTTGCCAGTCGGGCGCTTCACCGGTTTCGACCCACGTCTCGCCGAGGATCGTGTTGCGGAAGGCCTTGATCGCTTCATCCGACCCCTGCGCCGCGTCCCATGCCCGCACGATCCGCTCCCAGCTCAACCAGCCGATCGGCGAATACAGCGCCGAGAGGTGATAGCCGACGGTGCTGGGATCGGCTGCAACGGCCGTCGCGCGCCATTCACCCGCTTCCAGCATGGCCGTCTTGTTATGCTCGGCGATGGCCTGATCGCAGCCCTCACAGTGATACTCTGCCGTCTCCGGCCGCCCCTTTTGCCAGCGCAGCCGTTCGAACTTCAGCCACTGTTCCTGACCGCAATGCGGGCATGGCACAAAAAACCGCCGCTTGTCGGAAGCCTCAAACTCCCGCTCGATGCGCGACAGCCCCCGAATTGTCGGCGTCGAGACCAGGAACACCTTGCGCCGGTGCGCGAAGGTCAGTGACCGTGCCTCAGCCAACGTCACCGGATCGCCTTCGTCGTCAGCGGAGGCCGGATAGGCATCGACCTCATCGAGGAAGATATAGCGCGCGGGTGTCGAGCGCAGCCCGACCGCCGAGTTCGCGCCCGTCATGATCAGGATGCCGCCCGCAAACTCTTTGGAAAGCATCGTATTGCCCGCGTCGCGCGACCGGGCCGGTTTGACCCGCTCGCGCAGTTCCGGGCTTTCATCAATCAGCGGATCGATCCGCTGGCGTGAGTTTCGTTTCGCCAATTCCACCGTCGGCTGGACCGCCAGCATCGGACCCGGTGCCTGGTGGATCGCAAAGCCGATCCAGTTGTTGCCTGCCTCGGTCGCGCCGACCTGCGCCGCCTTCATGAAGACGATCCGCTGCGTCGGATCGCCGGGTGAAAGTCGATCCATGATTTCGCCCATGTAGGGCGTGCGCGCCGTTCGATACCTTCCGGGTTCTGCCGAAGCGCGCCCCGAAAGCATTCGGTGCCGGTCCGCCCATTCGGAAACGGTCAGGTCCGCATCCGGCGTGAGGCCCGCGCCCCAGGCGCGCAGGATTTCCGCAGCGCCATCGAAATCCAGCATATCGTCGGCATCACCGGAGATCGGGTTTGACCTCGGCAAGATCGTCGAGCTGGGCACGGACATGTTTCTCCAGAACCTTCTGCATGGCTGCGGGCTCCACACCCAGATCGGCCGCCATCAACGCCGCCGCACGCGAGGGCCAGTTCACCCAGACGTCGCGCTCCTGCCGCGCCAGCCGGAAGACCAGCGACAGCGCACGGGCCCGGTCGATCAACTCGCCTTTCAGCTTTTGCAGCCGGAGGCGGCGTTCCTGCGCCTTCAGCACCTCGTTCGCCGTCTTGGCCTGCAGGAAGGTCGTGCCGCTGCCGATGGGCGGTGCCGCCAGACCCTGTTCACGGAGCGTCTCGCCGACTGCGGACACTGCCGCCTCCGGAACGGGCTTCAGTTTTGGCTGCGGCGCTTTTCGGGTTTTGGACGGGTCGGTTGCCTCGGCGCGCAGGGCATCGCTTGCGACTGCGTCGATGCTGCCATCGGCATGCAGAACCAGCCGCCCCGTCGCCTTGGCCTTCTGGATTGCACCACGTGAAAGGCCGACGCGGGCAGCGTATTGGCGCTCGCTCAGACCCTCCATTGCGCGCTCCGATTATCATTCAAAATCATGTGCTTATGTAGTTGATAAGCCTCCGCACCAGAGCGAACGTGGTTCCACGAAAACGATGCAACTCACAACGGAGCCGCCACGATGACTCGCCTGAACCCGATCACCACACCCCGCCACCAGCTGCGCGCCGCGAAGGCTGCGCGGAACAAGGAGGCGGCATTGAACGCCTTCATCGGCAAGAAAGCCGAGATCGACGAGGCGCTGGCGCGCTTGGCAAACCTCAGCGACGACCACTTCAACGCCCACCCCGACGAGATCAACTGGGGCCATGTCGGCACCCTTGAGCACTACGCCAGCCTCCTGAAGCGCATCACCGACAGCGCATTCAGCGAAGGCGAGCACGCGGAGTGAGCACCATGGAAACCAGCACCATCCGAATGCCGATCCGCAAGCTACCCGATCACTTCGACCGAAGCCGTATCACCACTGTCCTCGACGAAATCGAAAGCGCCCTGATGGACGACGGCGGCGTTTATGTCCGCGCCTACGCTGACAGCATGACCATCACCATTGAGGTGCCGACCAATCAGCTGATCGATGCGGCAACCTGCCTGAAGGACCTAGACTTGATCTGAACCGTGCAACCGCGCAGACCCGCCCCGCATGTGCGGGGCTCGTCCCGGTAGAAGGGTCGCATTCCGCGCCCCCGATGACCGGAGACAACCATGGCCAAGAATTCCACTCCCACAACAACCGATGCGGCCCCGCGCCAGACCAAGCAGCAGATCATGATCGATCTCCTGCGTCGGCCCGAAGGCGCGGGCATCGAAGAGATCATCGCTGCAACCGGATGGCAGTCGCAC
Source organism: uncultured Alphaproteobacteria bacterium (assembly GCA_942492375.1). GTDB lineage: Bacteria > Pseudomonadota > Alphaproteobacteria > Rhodobacterales > Rhodobacteraceae > JAHEAO01. The sequence goes on along the minus strand of CALOEL010000005.1, from coordinate 275,479 downwards.
ACTGTGCGCGGCGCAATTTCCGGCGCGCTCAAGAAGAAGCTGGGGCTCGAGATCACCTCGAAGAAGGTCGAGGGGCTCGGACGGGTCTATCGGATCGAGCGCTGATTTCGATCCAGCGAACCGCTGAAGTCCCGACTATAAGGAAGCCGTCGCCGTGTAAGCGGCGGCTTCGTCGCTCTGACCCGGATTTTCTCAAACAGCCGCCGCAACACATAGGACCGAACGATACTGACAACGGTAAACACCACGCCCATCTTCAGGTTCTGCGCCAGCGTCGTGTGCAGCCCGAAGATCGGGAAGATCAGGATTTGTGTAGCGACGGCGACGCCGTAGCCGACGATCACATTGGCGACGGATTCGACGAGCGACATGCCGCGCGATTGGCGGCCATTCGCAGGCATTGTGTCTTGAACAGAAGTTCTTAAATCTGAGCCAGCAGTAGTAGAAGTTCTGATCATGATAGATGCCCCTGAAATAATTGACGATCTCCGCCACGCATCACCGATGGCCGTGACTGGAAATGGCTGGGCGCTCATTTCTGATCGCGTGATGGGTGGGGTTTCGGCCGGAACGATGCGACGCGAGGTGGTTGAGGGCCGCGAGGCGATCCGCATGCAAGGCGGTGTCAGCCTTGAGAATAACGGTGGCTTTCTCCAGGTCGCACTGGATCTTGGTGATGCGGGCAGCGAAGTCGACGCGCGAAACTGGACCGGGATCAAGTTGGACGTTTTCGGGAACGACCAGGTCTACAACCTGCATCTGCGGACATCAGACATTCACCGTCCCTGGGAATCTTACCGCCAGAGTTTCTGCGCTCCGTCCCACTGGACGACCATCTATCTTCCTTTTTCTGAATTCGTGCCGCATCGAACGGAACGTCCGCTGAACACTGCCCGGCTTCGCCGAATTGGTCTGGTCGCGATTGGCCGTGAGTTCGAGGCCGATATTTCAATTGCGGATATCCGGTTCTACGCGACTTCTGAGGATTGTTGATCTTCAGAACTGTTTGCTCCCGCTGAACTGGCCCTCAGCCGTTCGGCTTTCACCTGAGCGTAGGTCCGGCCATCACCCTCGAGGACTGCCTCGCGCCCGGTTTCGGCCTGCCAGCGCTCCACAGCGACATCGACATAGGCTGGGCTGATCTCCATCGCGAAGACACGGCGGCCATTAGCCTCACCTGCCATGATCTGCGACCCGGAGCCACAGAACGGCTCGTAGCAGAGGCCGCCACGGGCGACATGCTGGCGCATCGGGATCCCGAAAGCGTCGAGCGGTTTCGGGGTTGGGTGATCGGGGCGGTCGTCCTTGGCGAAGCTGGGCAGCGCCCATGTGGACGGCAGGGTTTCCTCGGCCACCTTCGGCGGACGGTTCGGACGGCGCCAGCCCATGAAGCAAGGCTCGTGCTTCCACAGGTAATGCGAACGGGTCAGAACCCCGCGGTCCTTCACCCAGATGATCTGCTGGTGGACGAAGGCCCCGGCCTTTTCCCAGCAGGCCTCCAGCATCGCCTGACGGCGCGAGGCGTGCCAGCAATACCAGGCAGCATTCTCGGCGATGGCTTGCGCCACGGCCGCCGCGATGAACCCGTCATAGAGCTCCGCGCCCTGCGAGGAGTCGTCCCATGTGGTGCCGTAGGATGCGGACCAGTCCTTGTTCCGCGTCGGATGGTTCGAGCCGTCATAGTCGACGAGGTATGGTGGGTCGGTGGCGAACAGGATCGCCCGCTCGCCGTTCATCAGTCGGCGCACGTCGTCATAGCTGGTGCTGTCGCCGCAAAGTAAACGATGGTCGCCGAGGATCCACAGATCGCCGGTGCGCGACGCCGGATTGCGCGGTGGTTCGGGGATGGTCACCGGCGGCACGGAGCCACCGGTGCCACCTTCTTGCCCGTCCCCCTCCGGCACGAAGGCCAGCAGCTTGTCCAACTCGCCGTCAGAGAAACCGACCAGCGACAGATCGAAATCTTCCGCCAGCAGGTCGTTCAGTTCCGCCGAAAGCAGCGCCTCGTCCCAGGTGCCAAGTTCGGTCAGCTTGTTGTCCGCGATCCGATAAGCCCGGCGCTGCGCCTCGGTCAGATGACCAAGTACGATCACCGGCGCGTCCGTCAGCCCGAGCTGCGTCGCGGCCAGAACCCGGCCATGGCCCGCGATCAACTCACCGTCTTCCGCGACGAGGCAGGGAACGGTCCAGCCGAACTCCGCCATACTGGCGGCGATCTTGGCGACCTGGTCCGCGCCATGCGCCTTCGCATTCTTCGCATAGGGCTGGAGCTTGGCCAGCGGCCAGGTCTCGATCGCGTCCGGGGCAAAGCTCAGCGTCATGATTTCGGTTCGCCTCAATGGGGTGGAACCCTGGACTCCGGACACCGGCAACCAGTCTGGATTCCGCAAAGGGTCCAGCGGCCGCCGGGCGAGTCCGGTTCCAAGAGTTTATTTTGTTGTGGTTTTCAGCAGGTCGCGGGTGGATGCCCGCCAGGGTGGCTTCCCAAAAAAACGGCCCTGTCGCTGGCGATATTGCGCGCTTCGCCCGCCAGCATACGAAAGTGGCCCAGAAGGAACCAAGAATTCAGTGGGTTAGCGGATTGGACCCCAGCTGGACCCTTGATTGGACCCCGGGGTCCAGCGGCGCGGGCCGTCCCGCGCGCGCCTCTCCCGAGTATATCCCTTTTCTAACCCACAGCCGGGCATTCTGTCTCATCGAAAACTGTCCGCCGGACACTTTCCTAGTGGCTGCGGGCGCTTACGCGCCAGCGGCCAGTTCGATCACGCGGCGCTTCGACATGTTGCGGTTGAACCGTCGTCTGTTGAGGGTCAGCGCAATGACAGAAACCCCGAATTGCCAGTGCTGGTGGGCTGCTGAACGCTGCAAACCGACCGCCCAGCAGATCTCCTTCCAGCGTTCACCATGCGCCTTCATCCAGACGATCTTGCCATCGATGGGCTCGAGGCAGGCGGTCCAGGTCAGCGTCTCCTCCATCCGACTGATCGCCTGCGGTGAGGGCAGCACGCGCATGGGCTTCGGCTCCTGGCCCACTTTGTCGGCGAAGCTGTAGACCATCTCGGGCCATGTGCTGAAATATCCCTGCCTGCGAGGCTCGGGCAGGCGCTTCAGGACGAAGGCGGCTTCGGCCAGCCGTTCCTCCACGAGGTCGGGGGTCCAGTCCGTCATTGCGACACCTCCCGATCTCGCGGGCACTGCCCATACAGCTTCTCACCGAGTTGCCGGACCAACTCACGCTCCGGCCAGGTCAGCCGGTCGTCGTCGATAGCCACGGCCAGCAGACCCTGTTCCTGCCAGCCATCCCGTTTCACATCGTCGGGGCTGCGACGATGCCCGCCATAGCCCTTGGGCACAAACCGCATGCCGCTCATTGCATGCCCCCCTTGGTCTCCAGCGCCCAGAACAGGATCGCGATGGCGTCTGCCTCGTTGTCATCGGCCGGGCTGAACCCACGCGCCCGGGCGGATGCGATCATGGCGTCCTTGTTGGCGTTGCCCTTGCCGGTGGCGAAGCGCTTGATGGTGCCGACGGGCACTCCCTCGTACGGCACGCCGCGCAGCTCGGCCCATGCGGTCAGGGTGGCCATCAGGCCGCCATAGACGTGGGCCGCGTCGGTGCCCGCGTGGCGGCGGACTTCCTCGAACCAGATGGCCGCGATGGGCCCGGACAGCCGGTCCAACTCGCCCAGCCAGTTGCTGAAGCGCAGGTAGCGCATGCCGCCACCGTCGAACCGGCCGGGCCTGAATGACACGGTGCCGCTGGTGATCAGCCCGTCGGCGCCGTGCAGGGCCCAGCCTGTTGTTGTTCCGAGGTCGAGCGCCAGCAATGTGCGGTCGGCGCGGAAGGCAGGCGGCAGATCGGGGATTGCCTCACGCATCCTGGTGGTGAGAGTCGCTTCAGCCATCGTGGTCTCCTTTTCGGGTTGGCTGCGGGGGTGGAAGACGACGGCGGTCATGTGCTTGGCGGTACGGGCCGCCGTCGTCGGATGGGGATGTGCTGGGAGCGTCAGAGCCCGCGCGCGCGGATACCCCTCGACGTATGGGAGGAGAGGCCAAACCTGCCGGTTGGCCTCCCCATACGTAGTATGGGGGTTTCACACCTAACTCCTCAGATGTGGGTAAGCGGCTGATCTCAAATTGAAAGTCAGGATCCGCGAGGAGTGAGGGAGGAGTTAGTCCCCAAACTCCTCGCGGCGCGCAAGTCTCTGTTTTCATTGAGTGAGGAGTTGGTGAGGACATAGGAGTCAGGCCTCACTCTTAGGAGTTGGGCCTGATTTTCCGTCCTCTTTGCCTGTCATCGGGTAGACCCAGACGGAGGGGTTTTCGACTTGCAGGCAGACCCCGGATTGCGGGCATTTGTAGTGGCTCGGGAGGACAGGACGGGAGATTTCTAAGACTTCGCCCGTCTCAGGATCGACCGATTGCTCGGGACCGAAATGCATACCCTCAACAGCCAGATAGCCAAACCGTGACCGTACCACCGGGTAGCCGAACCCGGATCCGTTCCTCAGAAACTTCACGAAACCTTTCGTGGCGAGAACACTGAGGCGTTCCCTGATCGTGTATTTACTGCCCAGACCACCCTTGTTTTCAAACTTTTCGGCGAACTGCATTGTCGTATACAGACGGCCCTCAGCTGCTTCTTCGAACAAAATGCCGACGATGACATCGCGCTTGCGATCCCGCTCGGCATCATGCTTCGCGCCAACTTCCTGGCGCACCAGCCGCTCGTTCATTGGGTTGATCTCGACCCATTGGCCGCCGACCTTGTCGATCACCTTGGGCGGCAGCGCGGGTCCATTGCGCAGCTCGATCTCCAGTTTTCGCTGCGAGCAATCCTCGTCGGGCCGGTGCAGGATCAGGCCGGAGGTGTAGAAGCCCCGCAGTGCGCTGGCACCGGAGAGCGCGAGGAAAGGATCGTCCTTCACCTGCTGCTTGCTGAGCTTCTTGGTGTGGTGGATCAGGATGACCCCGCAGTCGGGGTCGATATGGTCGCGCAGAACCTCGACCCTTTCCTTGAGGAAGAACATCATGGCGGTGTTGTCGTTTTCGCCGCCGCCATCGGGCCCGCCGTCGAACAGGTTTCGGATCGGGTCGACGCAGAGGATGTCGGGTTGTGAATCGGGGAAAGCCGTCTGGACGGCGCGGGCAACCCGAACGCTGCCCTCGTTGTCGAGCAGCATCTTGAGCTTCGGGGTCGCGACAAAGGTATCGCGTGCGGCGGCCAGCACGTCTGGCAGCAGGGCGATCTGCTTCAAGCGTTCGCGCAGATAGTGATACTGGATCTCGGCCTGCAGGTAGAAGATCCGCAGCGGCCGCGGCGGGGTGAAGCCGAGGAACGCCACGCCCGCAGCCATGTGGACGAGCCAGGAAATCAGCAGGTCGCTCTTGCCGACCTTCGGCGCGCCACCCAGCACCAACAGCCCGCCGGGCGTCAGCACGCGGGGTGCGATGATGTCCTCCGGCATCGGACTCTGGTCGTCCAGCAGCGCGCCCAGCGTGAATGCGGGCATCTCGGCCGGTCCCGGTGCGCCAGAATCCAATCGGATCAGGGGCGGTCCGTATTTTTCGACATGCCGCTCCCAGAGCCGCTCGGACTCGCGCTTGAGCCGTTCCACCGGCCACTGCGGCCGAAGCATCGCGGCGTTGTACCCGCAGATGCCCTCCCAGCCCTCGTCCTTTGACATCCGTCCCTCGTGGACCATTCGGATGAAGTGACCGATGGCGGCGGATGCACCTTCGAAACGGGACCAGTCGTCTTGCGCCCCTTCGCGTACTGGAGTCACCAGCACATCGTCCATGGCGGGCTTGTCGGGATGGGTGAACGCGGGCTGCAGGGACACGCCCGGCGCGGGCGGCATGTCGGTCACGGCCTCGATGAACTCGGCCAGATCACGCTCGCGGTCGCCGTTCAACTCGACGATCCGTACCTGCGTCTTGAGGCTGTTCTTGTAATAAACGCTGCCTGCGACCCGGATCGGCTGGTGGGCGGAGCGGAAGTGCATGTCCCCACCGACCTTGGCGGCAATGTCACCGCGTAGTCGGCAGACACGTCGAATGTCATCTCCGTCGGCGGGCTCGGTCAGCACCCACCAGACGTGCGCTTTCCGCTGCCCTTCGAGTGTCACGCCACCGCTCTCCACAACCATGGTTGGCGCACCGAGGTGGCGCTCGAGATGGGCGCGCTTGGCCGCGATATCGCCGGTGTCCAGGTCGACCACGACGGTTTGCATCTGAAGGATTTCGGCGGCCTTGGCTTGCCCGGGCGCGGCCACGGTGCCGGGGATCACGTAGACGGCTGCGCCCTCACGAGAGGCCCATGTGGCGAAGGTCGCCATCTTCTCCGGCGCGGCCTGATCCGCTTCCAACCAGATGTTATGCGGGCGGCCATCGATGCCCTGACCCTTGTCGATGAAACTCCGGACCGGGATCAGACCGTCGCAGTATCCGAAGACGACCTGCATGAACTGCGCGATCTGTTCCGGATCAGGCTCGTCGCCGAAGACGTCGATCTGCGGGGCCGCGTCGTTGAAATCGCGCCACGGGTTGAAATGGACGATGTTTTCCTTGGGCTCGTCGGGCGTCGTGTCGTCGCGCATGGCTGGCTCCTGGTCGGGATCTGATGGATCGGTGGGGTCGTCGGTCACGCAGCCAGCCCCCAACACCGCTCGGCATGGGCGCAGAACCGGCATTCAAAGAAGTCGCGGTTGGCGGCGATGCGGGGCAGCAGATCACCTGCGTCTGTGGCCCGCAGGATCCGCACAGCACGGTCGGACATGCGCTGCGCCAGATCGGCATCGAAGGGGACGAGCTCATGGTGCAGCTCGGCGGTGTCCTTGTTGATCGCCGTGAAAAGCGCCGGTGCCGCCGAAATCCCCGGCACCGTAGGTTCCATGTAGGCCTGATAGATCGCGATCTGGGCGGCATAGACGGGCTTGGAGACCGTCACGCCGTCCTTGACGCAGGCGCGCCAGTTCTTCGCGTTCATGGTCTTGCATTCCCACAGCGCGGGCACGCGCACGCCAAGCGCCGCCGGAGCATCAGCGATGATCCCGTCGACATGGCCTCGGATACGACCTCCCGCGACGGAGAAGCCAAACTGGCCGCCATCGCGTTTCTGGGTGACCAGATCGATCCCTGCGGCCCGCAGCCAGTGGATCGCCAGATCCTCGAGCTGGTGACCGATGGCAAAGATCCGCAACGTCTGGCCACTGAAGTCCGCGCCGTCATCCTTCGGCGCCCCGACGAACTCGAACTGAAGCGCGCGTTCGCAAACATGACCCAAGCGGGATGCGCCGAGATAGGTCCTGGGCGGCGTGGCCTCGCGCTCGGCAACAAGGGCTGCATCGACCAGCGCGTTGATCCGCTCGGCGGTGGAGGGGCGTGGGTTGAAATCCAGCATCAGAACGGGATCTCATCTTCGAGCGCAATCTCCGCCATCTTGGCGCGGTACGCCTCGATGGTGACGGCAATCAACCTGTGCATGTCGTTCTGCGTCAGCTGGGCCAGCGGCCGGTCCCAACCGATCCGCTCCATCTCGGGGGCGAGCGCGCGCATCACGGCAGGCAGCGCCTGCGTTTCCTCATTTGTAAAATCGACCATGCTCAATCCTTTCCGAGCTTTGAGAGAGAATGCCGCTTGGCAGCCCATTGAGCAGAACCAGCGATATGTGCGTTTGACGCGTGGCAGGTGCGGATCGAACCAGCCGAAGCCACGGGTGCGGGACATGCAGACGGCGCAGAGTGTGCTGCGCGGATGCCAGAGGCGGTCGAAGCCCGGGCAATCCGAAGCCGGTTCGGCCGGGGATGAGATTTGCGCGACATGGCTCACGCGGCCCTCACGTGGGACGGGGCAGCCTGGCCGACCAGCTGTCGGATTTCGCGCTTGTTGAATTTGAAGGTCATCAGCGCAGAGGCTCGGTAGCGGGTCAGACCGAAGTCATGGCGACACTCGTGCGGCAGATATTGCAGCTGCTTTTCGGTCGCGGCTTGTTTTAACCAGCTCTTCGATTTGAATGCGCTCTCGTCCGTTTCATGGGTGTTCAGCCAATCATCGGCCTGCGCGAGGCAGATCGCTCGTTCGCCCACACCAAGCAGCCGGGACGCCTGACCCTTGCCGCCGCCGACAGCGTGCCAACGGCCCTCAAGGAAGAATATCCCGCCCCATGCGTTGAACCCGTTGGCCATCAGGGCCGCATCGTCGCCGAAGAGGTCAATCCATGCGAAACTGGAGCGTTTCAGCAGGTCGATCTCGGACATGATGAAACTGTCGAGCGGTGCAGAAATCTCCCGCGACAGGTCAGCGCCACAGAATGGGCATTCGGTGACGGCGAGCGGGATCTGCGCCTCGCATTCAGGGCAGGTCTTGCTCGGAGCTGGCCCGGGCACCGGTTCGCGGCCGTCCAGGTCGACATCCTGTTCCAGCGTTCCGTGGGTCAGGCCCGAGATCCCGAAATCCAGAACGATGCAGTCGGTCTTGATGACGCCCGGGTATTCTTCCGGATCGACCGTGCGCAGACCGCGGCCGATCATCTGGATCATCGTGGATTTGTAAGACGAGGGTCGCAGCAGCACGACGCAGGCGGTCGGCGGGTGGTCCCAACCTTCCGTGAGTACTGCGACGTTGACGATGACGCGGATTTCGCCCGAGGCATAGGCAGCGAGGATTCTGCGCCGGGTTGCCCCATCCAGATCACCATGGATGACGGCCGCCGCGATACCGGCGTCATTGAACGCCGCGGCGACGTTATCGGCATGAGCGACGGTGGAGCAGAAGACGACCGAGGGCCGGTCGCTGGCTTTCTCGCGCCAATGCCGGATCACCTCGTCGGTGACTGGGGCGCGGTTCATGATCTCGGCAACCTCGGTCATGTCGAAATCCGAGACGGTCTTGCGGACCGCGCGCAGCTGGTCCTGCACGCCGACGTCGATGATAAAGGTGCGCGGCGGCACCAGATGACCCGAGGCGATCAATTCCCCCATCCTGACCTGGTCGCCGACATTGTCGAAGATCTCGCGCAGGCCCTTGCGGTCGCCCCGGTTCGGCGTGGCAGTGACGCCGAAGATCCGGCAGTCAGGATTGGTGCTGCGCGCGTGGTCGATGATCCGGCGATAGCTGTTGGCAACCGCGTGGTGCGCCTCGTCGATCACCAGCAGATCAAGCGCGGGCATCCCCTTGAGATTGCCGGGACGGGTCAGCGTCGGCACCATGGCGAAGGTCGCCTGACCAGCCCAGTCCTTCGTCCCAGCATCGACGATCGAGGTCCTGATTTCAGGCGCCACCCGGCCGAACTTGGAGCGGTTTTGGGACGTGAGCTCATCGCGATGTGCGAGGATGCACGCCTTGGCGTCGCTGCCCTCGATGGAGCGCGCGACTACAGCAGAGAGCGCGATCGTCTTGCCGAAACCGGTCGAGGCGATGCTGAGCGTGTTGCCATGATCGCAGAGCGCAGCAAGGCTGCGCTCCACGAAGATGCTCTGGCGCGGACGAAGACGCATGGCGCGGTCCCTTACTGCGCCCATGCCGGGCGACCCGGCACAGGTGCGGCGGCAGGTTGCGGCGCAGGGGCGGTATTGGCGGAAGGTTGCTGAAGTCCCAGCGACGGTGCCCCACCCATGACCTGCGCATAGTCGCGATGGTCGGGCGTGACCGCGCTGCGGATCTCGTTCTTGTCGTCGCCGCTGGCATCGGTGCCGATATCGATGCGGGCGATGAACTCGATCCCGTCGAGATCGGCAAAGCCGCTGATGCGCCGCGCAGCCTGCGCCTCGGCCGACATGTCCTTGTCGGAAATCCCGCGCGCCGAGTTCAGCATGCCGCGCACGAGGCTGCGGCCCATGTTGGTCCAGTCCGGACCCTTGGGGCTGTAGAGACCGATCAGCGTGAAGATCTTGCGCCGGGCATACCGGCCTTCCGTCACGGTGAACTCGCCGTTGAGATAGACCGCGCCGGTTGAGCCGCGCGTGGCATAGCCGCCGGTCCAGCCCTGCGAGGCATCATCGAACCCGCCAGGGCGGATGGTCAGGCGCACCTTGGCCAGCGTGCCCTTGGGAATGAGGTCGGTGTTGCTCTGCGCGTCGTTGAAATCGTTCCAGGAACCCATGGGGAACCTCCTTCTATTTTCAGGATTGCGGTTGGGATTGGTCGGCACCGGCCGGTTCGGCAGGCGGTGGGGCGTAAGTTAGCCGGTCGCTCGCCGGGGCTGCGGTCGTCCGGATTTTCGCCATCAGGCGGCCGAGATGGGGTTCTTCGACTTGGGCCAGGCGGCCGGAGCGATCCTTGGCCGGGAAGCCCCAGGGGTTGATCGTGTGGCAGACGAAGGCGCGATACGGATCGCCGCCATCGGCCTTCAGCTCCGCCATGGTGATCACCTCATCGACGATCCCCGGCAGCTCCAGCCCGGTCTTGGAGCCGTCGATCTGCGGCTGGAACACCTTGCGATTGAAGTCGTCGAGCTTCTCGTCGAGGATCCCGACGAACCAGACGTTCTTCGCCCGCGTGTGCTGGAGGTGGGTGAGCCAGCCGATCATCTCGCGGCCGTGCAGACCGTAGGCGCCACGCACATCTGGCTTTCCAGTCTTCTCCGACAGCGCTTCGGGCTGACCCTTGCACCACCCGAAGCACAGCCGACCTGCGACCGTGATCGAGTCGACGAAGATGGTGTCGTAGCGATCGAGTTCTGCCGGATCGCCGAAGCGGTCGCAGACCGCCGTGTAATGGGCCGGGCTGTAGGACTGCTCATCCCGCAAAGCCGGGTTGGGCCCACCGATGAACACCGCGAAATCCCGGCATTCCGTCCAGGTCCGTGGCCGGATGCTGTCACCGGCCCATCCCTCGATGGCGAGATCGCCCGCTTCGAGATCCATGAACAGCGTGCGGTAAGGATCGAGGGTCCAGAGCAGTGAGGTTTTCCCAATACCGCTCGTCCCGAAGATGCAGCCCTTGATGCCGCGCGGCTCCGCCAACCGCTGGTCGGCGCTGATGATGGGGAGGCTCACTGCTCAGCCCCCTGGGCGAGGATCTCGACCTTCAGGGTGCCGGGCCGGACGGTGCGCGCGGGCTCGAAGCCATGACGGATCGCTTCGGGCCAGGCGGCGTATTTACGCTCCGGCACCTTGTAGGCCAGATCGACATATTCGGCCGGATCGTCGCCGGCATCGCGGATCCGCGCCACCATGTCGGCCAGCCGGTTTTGGTCCCAATCCACCCGCTTCGGCAGATCGGCGACCACGGTGAAATCACCGTCGTCAAAGCGGACTGTGCCGGTGTCCTTGCCTGCGGTCTGACGTTCCTCGGCGGCGCGAGTGGCGTAGCGGACGGCCAGTCCGGCATCGAAGCGTGTCTTGGCGGCCTTGTCGCGCTTCATGCGCTCGTCGATCTCGCGCTGCAGGATTGCCAACAACTCGACCGGCAGCGCCGCGATTTCCGCTGCGCTGAGAGACGGCAGATCGTCAGGCGTGGGGGTGTTCTCGGGGAATGGCATGAAATGGTCTCCGTGATCGGTGAAAAAGGATTGGAATGCGGGCATCACGCGGCCTCGAGCAGACGGACCGACAGGGCTGCACCGCTGGATCGGGGTTTGGGTCGGGCGACGGCGATGTAGGCGAAGTGGTCGGGACCAATCCGCGCCTGGACGAGATGGACAAGGTTCTGCTCGGCCGCGCGAAGGGCGGCTGCCGCGACCTGGCGCAAAGCACGCTGACGGTCTGCAGGCAGTTTCGAGAGAACTGCCGTGGCATCCACCGCAAGAAACCCGCGGTGATAGATCAGCGTCTCACTGGGTTCGGCCTGCGCGATCCATGCGCAGAGCCCGACCTCGTCCAGACCGCCAGCGGCGCAGAACGGCACCACCCGGTCGGCCGCAAAATCATCGAGGCGGACCATCATGCGGCACCGACATGCGCATCTGCGCCGGTGCTGTGGCGCAGCTGGTCCCGCTCGAACGCGGTGATATCCTCCATGCGGTAAACCACACGGCCGCCCAGCTTCATGAACTGCGGGCCTTCACCGGCCCACCGCCACCGCTCCAGCGTGCGGTGCGAGATGTTCCACCGCCGGGCCAGTTCTTTCTGATTGAGGTGTTTGAGCTGCATCTTCGTCTCCTGTGCTCGCTGCGTTGGGAGGAAGATGCGAAATCCTGCTGTGGGATGTCGTCAGGATCGAAGTGGGATATGGAGGGGGATCAGTTTGAGCCTTGCAACTCAGCGGAGAACGCCGTTGCGGGGGATTGTCATCCCACTCTCATCCCCCGGCGCATCCCACTGTGGAACTGGAGGGACGCACGTGCCGGAACGGGATGGGTCGGAATCAGCCGCAGTTCAGACGGTAATTGCCGCGGCCATTCGATTCGATCAGCGACCGCCACTGCTTCTGTGATTTGAACACGTCGGACATCTTCAGGCTCTTGGAGCCCGCCGTCGACAGGATCGCCTTGCCGCTCTGCCAGGGCTCACCACGGCGCGTAGCCTCATGCAGTGCACGGACAACCTGCGCCTGGATGGGGCCAAGGCGAAACTGGTGCCCGCCGCAACGGACGTCGTGATAGTCAGGTGATGCGCTGAAGATCGGCAGCTGCGGACCGGTCTCTGCGCCAGAGAACCCTGTCTCCGCTTCGAAACGATCACGTTCCTCGCGCCTTAGCAGCAAATCCTCAATGCACAGGGGCACGCCATCGCGATCGCCCCAGACCGACGCATAGTCCGAGCCGGGCGTGCGGAAGTCGCTCACAGTCAACTCGGCAGCACGAAACAGCTGGAAGACATCCCGCGCATGCAGCTCGAGCAACCCGTTGTAATAACTCTGCGCGGTCGGAATCCGAAAGTGGTCGCCTTCATGGGTTTCCTCGTAATCCCCCAACTCCAACGGGACACCGAAGACACGCACAGACAGCCGCAGCTTGTCGTTCTCAGCCAGATAGATCAGGTCGGCTTCGGAGATCGACCAGCGATCCAGGATCTCCGGCAGAGTAAAATACGCCTTCTCGATCTCCATCTGACCCCCGATTCCTGCCCCTGAGTGTTTAGGGTTTGTTCTAATATCTTGACGCGCTCCGATCAATCCTGTTTTATCCTATTTAATCCACAACCCTCTGGGGAAAACATGACCGAGCATCACACGCTCTCCGACCGCCTCCGTGCCCGCGCTCAGCAACTCGGGCTCAGTCCTGCCCATGTCGCAGAGATGGCCGGGGTCAATCGATCCTTCGTCTATGACATCCTGCGCGGCCGCTCTGCGCGCCCGGGCATCGATAAGCTCGCAGAGGTCGCCCGCGTGCTGAAGGTCGAGCGGGAATGGCTGATCCACGGCATCGGCGAGGTGGAAGGCGAGCCGCCCTTTATCGAAAACCCCGACGAGACATTCGTGGCGATCACACATGCCAGCCCGCGCCCCTCGATGGGCGGCGGCGCGGTGGTGACCGAGGATCACGACACACCGGGTCGCGCCTATCACTTCCGCCGATCCTGGATAAAGGGCAGCCTCAAGGCCAGCCCGTCACAGCTGCGCATCATGCACGTCGAAGGCGATAGCATGGCGCCGACCCTGCTGGACGGCGACACGGTGCTGGTCGACATGACCCGCCGCGCACCGAACCCGCCCGGGATCTTCGTTCTGGATGACGGCATGGGCCTTGTGGCCAAGCGGCTCGAGCACGTCCCCAACAGCGATCCGCCGGCCGTTCGCGTGATCTCCGACAACGGCTTCTACAGTCCCTACGAGCGCAGTGCCGAGGAAATCCACATCATCGGCCGCATCCGCTGGTTCGCGCGGGAGATCTGACGTGATCGAATTCCGCCAGATCGAGGATACCAACCCCGCGCTGGCACATTCACCTATGGTGCGGGCGCTGGAAAAGACCTTCGCCTATATCGCCGAACATGGAGGGGTCGGGCTGACGCCGTCGAAAGCCTTCAAGCGGGTGTTCGTTCATTGGGCTGCGCGCGAGTTCGACTGGCCCGGCTACACCGAGGGTGACCTGTTCGCCATCAACAAGGTGCTGAACGAGATCGACTTCGGCCCGCTGATGGATCTGCACGACGTTATGATCGCGCTGAAGATCGGGCGGCACCACAAAGGGCAGTTCAAGCTGAGTAAGGCGGGCCAGGAACTTGTCGGCCATCCGGGTCGCATCTTCGGCATCGTCACACCGTTCTACCTGTTCGAGGTCAATCACGCCCGCTTCTCGCGCTTCGACGACGAACCTGTCTTGGGCAATTGGGACGTGTTCCTGAACGTGTTGAACGTCGAGACCGAGGACGGCGCGACCGGCGCTGACCTGCGACGGGTAATGTTCGGCGAACCTGATGTTGCCGGTGGTTTCGACGATGTGCTGAGCAGCCTTTACATTCAGGTGCTTCGGCCTCTCTGCTGGACCGGGTTGCTGGAAGAGAACCGAGCCAAGGGGTTGCTTCGGACGCGGGAGAGCACTTTCACCAAGACGCCATTGTGGCGAGCGGCGCTCAGGCTGGAGACGGATGGGATGGTGCGGGGTGCAACTAGGCATTGATGATCCCTGGCTGCTATATGTGCTGTGTCTTGCGAGCGCCGGTTCAGAGGCCGAGCGCAGACGGTCACCAACAGGCAAGTGGTTAGAGCATCATCTCAAGGCACTCAAACTGGCTATTGTTGGGCGTGAGGAGAGGTATTAGCCCCAGAGAAAATTTGCCGTCGGCAGAAGGGATTTGAACGATTGAAGAAAGTATCGGCAAATATAAAGAAGCGGCTACGAGTCCGGGTCCGGTTTCTGCGCAGAAGCATGAACAGGAGCGCTAGGCGGGTGTCAACCGGACTGGCTCGACGCAAGGCCTTAGTCTGGCAGCAGGTGTACCTCGTCCGGTACCGGTATCTTGTCTGGCGGCAACGGCATGGCGCGGTAGCGGTTGCGATCATCCTATTGGCGTTGATCGGACTCAGTGGCTTCAGTGTCCCCGCACTCCAGGAGTTGCTGCACCCGATCCTTGCAACTGAAGCTGAACTTGCATCGCTGGGATCGTTTCTCCTGACACTTGGTGGCGCGTTAATCGGAGCAGCGGCCATTGTGTCGTCCCTCGTTTTGTTCGCGATGCAGGTCAACGTAGAGCGAATGCCGCATGGCCTATTTCGCAGGCTTAGCGCTGACAGACGCCTCCTCAGCGCGTTCGCGGCGACATTCATTCTAGCGGTCATTATCGCCAGCCTATCTCTGAATGTGAGTCAGCAGCGCGTCGGCGCCATCATATTCACAGCCTTCTGGGGCACCGCTATTATCCTAGGGCTGTTTCTCTACGGCTATCGACGGGCGTTAATTTTGGTGAACCCGGCACAACAACTCAAGATGGTCGTTGGGCAAACTCAGCGTGAGCTGCGGGCGTGGGTGAGACGAGCCAAACGGGCAGCGCCGCTGTTTTCCGATGGGAGCGAACCGCCACAGACCAATTCCTACTTGTCCCAGCATGACCTGGCGCGCACGGCATATTTTCAGGTCAATCGGGGGTGGACGGCGGGCGCGCAGCAGGGCGTGCGCTATGCTGTTTCGTTCGCGCGCCGCTATGCGGAGCAAGGCGACCATGAGGTGAGCGCCGTGGCTATGGACGCGATCATAGCGATCAACGCCACCTATATCGAAACGAAGGGAAAGACCTTCTTTGCAAACCAGCTCATGTTAGACAACCCGCTCACCTCGGACGGTTTTATCAACGATACGCTTGAGCATCTGCGGCAGACGGCGCGTATCGCCGTCACGCGCGGCGATGAACAACAGATCGAACAAACACTGCGGGTGATGGCCAGCCTCGTGCGGGTATATACTGCAATTGACTATGCAAATCCCCACGCATCGAAAACTCACGCCCATCTGGCGGCCGGATACCTCACCGGGGAAGTCGAGCGGATTGTTCCGCACAACATGCCGGACGTCCTCATGGAAGGCGTGCGGCTGATGGGACAATGCGCCGACATGCTGCTCGCAACGGAAGGCCCGCAGAGCATTGCGACGATGGTGCAGAAGATCGGCATAATTTCATGCGCCGGGGTCGCGCGCGAAGATTACCGGCCCGTCACATCTATCGGCGTTGAACAGCTCGCGCGCCTCAGCTTCGAGCTGTTGCGGTCAAAGTCGCGGGAGGTCCAGTTCGCGGCTCAGGATATCCGTGGTTCCATGAAGCTGATCGCCGAGCTGTTCATGGCCCTGCCGGACACGCCGTTGATGAGCATCCACAGCACGTACCTCGCCCCCTACTACTCGGCTACAAGCACACAAGGGCTCACTGTGAGGCTCTCCCAACTCGTCAACGTAGTCGCGGATGCCCCTGCGGACGATATGAATGCGCGGCAGGTTATCGTAAATTTCGAGGAATGGGCCGACGGAATGTATCAAACCGAGAAGGACCTTCTCCTAAACGCCATCGAAAAACGATCGCAACTCACGTTCGACATGATCAACTGGATCACGGCGGTCACTACGATGCTAATTGCCTTATCGAATGCCGCCGCTTGTGACGCTCATACAAAGGAGAAATTGCGCAAACACGCCGCCTGGCTGATCGCGGTCTTGTCTTGGGTGCCCGACGACGAAGAAACCGTAAAATTCGTCGAAAATTTTCAGATGACTGAAACGCTATTTGAAGCTGCAGTGGATGCGCGCAGACGTGGTTGCCCAGAGCTTGCCGACAACATCGACAATATCCTGCTGTCATGGACGTTCAAGGCAGGCCGTCACCAGACAGGCTGGGCGATTCTGGAAAAGTCAGTCTACGGGATCGCGACACTAGTACTTCTAGCTGACGACGCCGATGCAGAAACTCGACTAAAGGCAGAAATAAGTTCCCGCATGACAGCTGGCGGCTTGCCCAACAAAGAGCTTCGAGACCGTGCTGCCTTGGAAATTCGCTGGCGCGCCGCTTCACTGTTCCGTAACGGCCATTGGTCGTCGGCGATCGAAAATGGCATGGCGCAATCCGACCATCAGAGGTTACAGCCACTTCTTGAAGAAATCGCAGATCTGATTTCGCCCGAAACAAAAGGCAAAACAGCAACTCACAGCTTCTTTTGAAAAGGAATACTGGGCGTCAAAAAAGCCCCCCGCCAATCCATGGTCCTCATTTCTCGGTACGAGCGGCGTTAGAGCAGCGTGGAGTTATCCGACCTTTTAAGGCGTGGTATCAATTTTTGCTCCGTGCACGCTCAGTTTCTCTGACCTACTCGTCACTACGACAACCCATTGTTTTAACTTGAAATCCCATCCTCACAGCGGCCACCACAGGACAAAACAGCTCCTGAGGTTCGCCCGCCATGCCCGACACCAACGTCAATTTCGCCCCACCGCCCGACACGCTCACGACCGATGAGCGGCTAGCAGAACTCGCCCGGATCCTCGCCACAGGTGTGCATCGCGCCAACCCACCAAAAATAAACGAAAAATCTCCGGACGAAGGAGACAGTTCGCTGGACATCCTCGCCCTTGTTCGCCGTCGTCGTCACCAGTTGCGAACCCGAGTTGGAGAGGATGAATGACGAAAACCAAAACGAAATCAGTAGGAAAGAGAACAGGCCTTGGCGCTGCGCAGGACCACGCTGTCCTGGCGGACCTGGTCGCGCTGAAGGCGATGACCGTGCCTGAGCTGCGCGAGAAATGGGCGGTGATCTTTGACGCGCCCGCGCCGAACACCAGCCGCCAGAACCTCGAGCTGCGGCTTGGCTACCGCATCCAGGAACTGGCCCTCGGTGGCATAGGTCGCGACACCCGGCGGACGCTGGATGCGCTGGCGGCGGAGGTGGCTTCTGGCGAACCCGGTCAGATGGTGTCCGACCCGCGACGCCCGATGCCGGGCACCAAGCTGGTCCGCGAATGGAATGGCGTCGAGCACACTGTCACGGTGCTAACGAAGGGCTTCGAGTGGCAAGGCCGCCGGTACAAATCGCTTTCCGGCGCGGCGCGCGCCATTACCGGGGCGAACTGGAACGGCTGGAAGTTCTTCGGCTTCACCCCGCGCCCGAGGATCAGCAAATGACGCGCCAAAAACAGCCACAACCGCCCCGCCGCCTGCGCTGCGCCATCTACACCCGCAAATCGAGCGAGGAAGGGCTCGACATGGAGTTCAACAGTCTCGACGCCCAGCGGGAGGCTTGTGAGGCCTATATCGCCAGCCAAAAGGCTGAGGGTTGGGTCTGCCTGCGCGACAAATACGATGACGGCGGCTTCTCCGGCGGCACGCTGGAAAGGCCCGCGCTAAAAGACCTGATCGCCGACATCGAGGACGGGCTGATCGACATCGTCGTGGTCTACAAGATCGATCGCCTCAGCCGCGCGCTGATGGATTTCTCAAAGCTGGTCGAGATCTTCGACAAGCACGGCGTCACCTTTGTGTCCGTCACGCAGTCCTTCAACACCACGACATCCATGGGGCGACTGACGCTGAACATCCTGCTCAGTTTTGCCCAGTTCGAGCGCGAGGTCATCGGCGAGCGGATCCGCGACAAGGTCGCTGCGTCGCGCAAGAAGGGCATCTGGATGGGTGGACCGGTGCCGCTGGGTTACAACGTGAAGGACCGCAAGCTGATCGTGGACCCAGACGAGGCCGAGGCGGTGCGGACGATCTTCACGCTCTACGCCCGGTCCAGTTCAACGGCGGAGGTGATCCGCGAATTGGACGCGCGCGCGATCCTGACAAAGACCGGCAGACCCTACGACAAGACCTCGCTTCTCAAGACCCTGCACAACAAGGTCTATCGTGGTCTCGCAGTCCACAAAGGCACGGCCTATCCCGGCGAGCACGACGCGATCATTGACGCCACGCTTTGGGACGACGTCCATCATGTAATCGCAAACAACCGCGTCAAGCGGGTTGCCGTTGCCAAGGAACCTTCACCGGCGCTGCTGCGCGGGCTGATCTTCACCGAGACCGGCGTCGCGATGACCCCGCACCACACCAAGAAAGGCACGCGGCGCTATCGCTACTACGTGTCGATGGACGCGATCAAGAAACGGCCCAAGGCAGAGTTGCGAGGCCCGCAGCGGCTGCCCGGTGGCATGGTCGAGGATGCCGTGGTCGGCGAAATCCGGCGCCTGCTGCGCACCCCCGAGGTCGCCGCGCGGGTGTCGCGGACCCTGCGCAAGGACCGGCCAGACCTTGGCGAGGCGGACATCAGCGCCTCGCTCTCCCAGTTCGACGAGATGTGGAAGGCGCTGATCCCGGCCGAGCAGGCCCGCGTGGTCAGGCTTCTGGTGGCGCGTGTCACCGCCAGCGACGCCGGACTGGCGGTCGATCTGCGCCATGAGGGGTTAGGCGCGATTGCCGCTCTGATGGCCCCGGCCAAGCCGGAGGTGGCGTGATGGCAGAGCCCGAAACCCTCCGCGTCCACATACCGCTCACCATGCGCAATCGCGGCGGCCGCCCGCGCATCTTGCCGCCCAAGGAGATCGAAGTGGCCATGGATCGCGGCCAGGACGCCCGCTTGCTGCGCGCCATCGGCCGTGCATGGAACTGGCGGCACAGGCTCGAGCGCGGCGACGTCACCACCATCGCCGACCTCGCCAGAGAGGAAGGCATCTCGGACCGCTATGTCAGCCGCGTGATCCGGCTGGCATGGCTTGCACCGTCGGTGCTGGAGCAGCTGGTCCTGCGACGCGAACCCACGGTGCTGTCGATCTTCGACCTCTGCGGCGTGGCGGAACTGCCGTGGGCCGAGCAGCCGGAAAAGGTGTTTGACTGATGGATTTAGTCCCTAGTGCGAATTGATTGGATTTTTTGAAACCTAGCGAGGTCGTTGGATTTGGTCCAACACCCATTAATGCGACATCTTGACATGTCGTATTAATAAACCTACATCGCTCGCATGTCTGATGATGAACTCACACTTGAAGAACTTAGCAAACGCACTGGGGTTGAGCAGCGCACCTTGCGGTCATGGGTCAGCGAGGGACTGCTCTCTCCGCCATTCAAGCCCGGGCGCGGCGCACGATACCCAGCTAGCAATGCAGATCGTGCACTAGCGGTACGGGCGCTCAAGGATCTCCACGGGCTCTCGCTGTCGGAAATCGGGCGTCGTTTCATGATGGCAACGGATGACCAGGTCCGGGAGTGGGCACTTGAAACGGGCCCTACTACGGCATCGAGTAAGTCGGCGCGCGACTATCTCAGGCGGATCCAAGCACGGAGCGCCACCGCGGAACCTGCACCGCGTTCCATGGCCTTCCCTCGAAAGAAGACCCCTTCGAGCGCATCGGAGCTGCCGTCCTTTGACACGGGTAATGCCATTTCGTCGATGCAGTCATATCGAATGCCTCGCTCTGATGAACGCCAGGCGGAACTTGTAAGCATCGAGCGCCTCATCCTCCAGCTGGAGAAGGTGCAGGAGGCTCCAGCGCCGAGACGGTCGCGAGGAACGGTCTGGACACGCATAGCCGTCACGCCGGACCTCGAACTTTCCGTGCGCGGCGATCTCGAACCTCGAGAAAGAGTCCTTTTTGAACAACTCGCGGACCAGTTCCGCGCCATCCTTACTGGGAGAACAAAGAATGACTGATGTGAACTTCACCGCTACCGCCGCCTTCGATCGCAAGCTCTTCTGGGAAGGCGGGGACTCAGTTCGTTACCTGGTCACCCGCCTCAAGGCTCGTCGCAATGACGAGAGTTGCTCGGACGAACGCGCACCCCTCAACATCGCTCTCGTGATCGACGCCAGCGGTTCGATGGGTGGCGGAAAGCTCGAGGCAGCCAAGGAAGCGGCCCTGGGACTTGCGGAACGCCTGACCGAACGGGATCGCCTAACAATAGTCTCCTTCGCATCGGACGTTCTGGTTCACCTTGATGCCGTGCCGGTGACAACGGACAACGCGGCCCGGATTCGTGCGGAGATTTCACGCCTTCAGACACGGGGAATGACCCTGCTGTCCGGCGGATGGTTCGCCGGTGTCGAATGCGCCGCTCGGATCTCCGAAGAGGATCCGCGGATGACCCCGCGTGTCATCATCCTCAGCGACGGCCACGCCAATGAAGGTATTGTGGACCCGGAAGAACTGCGCGAGCACGCCGGTGAACTCAGGATGCGCGGTGTTCTTACCTCGACGCTGGGCATCGGCGATGGCTACGACGAGCAGTTGCTTCGCGGTATCGCTGAGAATGGCGGCGGCCGTCTTCACGATGCGGAGCTGACGAGCGAGATTTCCTCCGTCCTTCTGGGTGAGCTGGACGACATCTTTGGGACCGTCGTGGAGGATGCGCAGATCAAGCTCACCATGCCGACGGGCGCGCGGGTCGATGTGTTGGGACGCACAGGTTCCGAGATCCGCAACGGTTGTATTATTGTTCCCATCGGGCCGGTCCAGAACGACATCGAGCGCGTAATGGTCTTCAAGATCACATGCCCCAAGACTCAGCAAAACGATGACCTCGCGTTCGAGGTATCCGCCAGCGGACGGGCCGTAGACGATCGGTCCGGACTCGAAACTGACTCGATGCCAGTAAGGCTCGTCTCTGTGGACGGTGCTGCCAACAAGGCCCAACCTCGTGACACTGAGGTAGCGGCGATCGTCGCCCGGACTTGGAGCGCCCATGTTGTCACCACGGCGGCCCAGATGAACCGGGACGGGGCATATAAGGATGCGGAGAAATACATAGAGCGCGAGCTGCGCCATTTCCGCCGCTATGTTGAAGGCTTGGATCGAGGGCTCGAGATGACCCATGAACTCGAGCTGCTTGCACGACGTGTTGGCCGTCAGTTCTCATCCCGGATGCGCAAGGAGATGGTGGTCCAGTCGTCACTGGCGATGGAGAGCCGCGTCGATCGTAGGGGCATGGGGAAAGCTGCCTGGAGCGCCAGAATGGAGCGTGGTGACTGAAAGTCGACGGGAAGTTAAACGAAGATAGAGCGCTCAGGTAATGTCTTATGGTGAAGCAGATCGAACTGAATTTTGAAACATATCGCGATCTATGTGAGTTCGTTCTACTTTCGATTTCAGAGCAGCCGGTTGCATGGGATATCCTGACCCACAATTTCTTGACGGATCGCGCAATAGAGAATGATGAGCGGTTTCGATGGCTGTTCTCCCGCTGCATTGCCAAAATGATTGAAGAAAACTGGGTTGTTAAGACAACAGATGACCAAATGTTCAAGATCGGTATTTCTTTCAAAGGCCGCACCGTACTCCGCCATAAAGAAGAAATAAGGATTGTATACGAACGGCACTTTGCACTTGCCATTACGAGGGCTGCAGAAGCTAAAGCATCCGCGCAGAAGAAGCGTGAAGCGAAGCTGAACTCCAATCCCAAAATGACGAAGCAGGAAAAGAGGAAGGCCAAAAGGCTTGCTAAGGCCGCTACGAAGCAAACCACTGGCCCCAAACCTGCAAGCCGAGCGGTTGTCGCAAGAAGGTCAAAAATTGATCTGTTTGGTAGTGGCAAAAAAATTCGTGAGTCAATTCCGTCCAAGGACAACGACCAGCTCCTGAAATTATGGAAGTCAAACACAATTGGTGCAGCCAATTCTTCAGGCGCAAAGCGCGAGCAGCACCTTCTGATTGTCACTGCCGTCGAGAAAGAATGGAAGCGTCGGATAAGAGAGCTTCCGGAGAACGAGGCTTTCAAATGGCCTTCAACCGATGTTGGCAGCGGTGTCGGTGGTGGGGATTTTGAAAGGCAAGAAGTCAGTTATCTGAAAATTCTGGGATATACTGTCGGAAAAACAGATGGACTACCGGCATCGTCTAGAAGGCTGATCCTTGATCGCTGCTTCACCGGACAACTTCCGCCATACCAAAGTGTCGCTGAGCTAAGGAAATGGGGAGAGCCAAAAAGTTCAGGACGGCTCAAAAAGATGGCGTATCACATCGCGTCCCTGGCGAAGAACTTCAAGAAAATGCCTTCTCGCGGGTACGACGATGCAATTGCCGACTGGGAAGACGATCTGAAGTACTTACACGACACCTATTATGTGCAGTACTTCCATTTCTCTTGGCCATCCCGCTGAGGTCACGGTGCTGTCAATTTTAGACCTCTGTGGCGTGGCGGATCTGCCATGGGTCGAGCAGCCGGAAAGGGTGTTTGATTGAGGTATGTGAACAAACAGTCGGCTCACTCGCGTAATCGCTTGTGCTTAGCAGTTCCGTGTGCGGTGCGTTTATCGCCCTTGATTGCGTGTTTGCCGTCCGGATCAGAGGAACCGATCCATCGACGAGCCCACGCGTATCTCTTTGGATCCTGCGAAAGGAGAAAGGCGCACAGTCCCTCTCTCACTTCACTTGCCGCACTGACCATTACGCTACGCAGATCCTGATCAATGGCATGAAGATCCGCTCCAAGCCCTTCTGCCTTTTGGTACCATTCCTGCCCCGACTGGAAATCTCCACGCTGCATCGCAAGCGCACCGAGCAAGGTGCAGGGTCTGAAGTCTTTTGGTGCCAAATCATGTGCATCGCGCCCCATCGCCTCGGCCTCGGCAAGCCGTCCAAGATCTCGCATCGCCCCGCCGCGCGTCGTACATAAGGCAGAGCGGAGCTTTGGTGCAGACCCAATCCGCTTCAGCCCTTCATCTGTGATTTTCAGCGATTCGAGCGGTTTGTCAGCCTTACGCCAATGACCGCTCGCATTTACGGCCGCCCAGAGGTCGCCGTTGCGCCTCCACTCTTCGGCGAGCGCCTCCGCTTCAAGTCGATGATAGACTTCCCGAATCTCGTCGGTCCAGCAATCCACGGATTCGGTCATAAGCCAGGCAATGTCCGCAGCATCCATACGCTTTCCGCCATCGACTTGCTTCAGCAGCTTGATCACACGCGGATAATGCTCAGGTTCGACGAAACCCAAGCCGTAGCGCCCGCGTAGTTCTTTGGCTTCGCGCTTGCGGCGAAGTGCAGGATCATTCTCCATCGCTTGAAAGCGGGCTTTGATGGCTGCATCCATCGCTGCGGCCTTCCGCGCGCTTTCGGCTGCATCCGACTCTTCCTTCAGTCTCGCCGCCTTAGTGCGCGCCAACCTCTCTGGCGCGGCGCGACTGCCGAACATGTCGAGATCGATTTCACCGCTCGCAAGCTCGCACAAAGCGCGCAGCCCAGTTTGTTCTAGAAAGGACTGAGCGATGGCGCTTATGGTTTGACCGCTATCAATCCGCTCAAGAATTCCATATAGCCGAGCGCCAGGGCGTGACGCACCGGGCAAGTCATCGACAAAATACCTTTCGGCCAATTCACGATGCGGTGTTGATGACATTCAAAGACCATTAACTTATTGGAACGCGTACTCATTCATGCATCAGACGTGGCCGCAGAGCAACCGCGAGACCGGCCAAGCGCAATCATGTTTAATGAAAGCGGGCCTGAAGACTCGTGGCAGCCAGCAACACATGGGCGTCCAGCAGCAGGTGCAGTTCAAACGACGCGTTTCAAATTGAGCGGCCAGCCAATTTCATATGTCGCTACGCCTTCAGTCTCGGCGAGTGTCCGAACGGCAGGCGGAATCCGCTCCGCCACGAGAACTCCATCAAGCCGTCCGTGCGCAAATTTGTCTTGCTGTCCAAGGGCGAGCAGATAATCAGCGACCTGATCCACAGCCGCAGGCCTCGCTTCGGCGCGTTTCAATTCGATGATAAGCCAGTCGCCCGATCGCCGCTCGCGAGCGAGGATATCGATCCGTCGCGATGTAAGGCCACCGTCTACCGGGAATTCATCTTGAACGATATCGTAGCGCTCGCCCCAAGGTGTCTGCTCCCAGTTGGCAATGATGCTGTGCTGGATGACGTATTCAGTTGTGAATCCACCGCCCTGATGAACGGTTCGGTTGAGCGCCAAGACAGAGTGATCGAAATCAGACAACGCCTTCAGCGTGGGGATCACGGAGTCGCGCGCGACTACGAGGTGTCCTGACGTCTTGTTACGGCCCTCGAAAACGAAGGGAATGCCCTTTTCGACAAATTGCGTGTGATACTTACCGTTGAAAACGGCATGCCCGTAGTCGCCCCGACCTGCCCGGAATGTGTCGATCGCAACTGACCATTGAAGATCTGGTGCCGCAGAGAACGCCAGGTAGACGACCCCTCTCGCGTTAGGCCATCGCGCTTTACGGAGTGGGTGATCTTCCCGGATCATGCAGCCCAAACCGCTTTCAAGTGCTGTCTCAATCAAACGTTCGACGGGGATCGTCAGACGCCAGTTCCGCGCGACATACGCCTCACCATGTTGTCGGACCAGTAGACCGCCATCTACCTCTTCTACCACGATACCGTTTGGATATGCCTGATACTCCATGCCTTTCCCCGCTCTGTCGGGGAAAGCCTACCCATGCCAAAATGGTTTGTCATCAAGGGTTTCGGCGGCGGAATGGGATGCGAACCCACCCAAGAAATCCGCCAGCTTTCGCTGGCACCCCGAGCAACGCGCCTACCGTGTGTTCTGTCTATGTTGCCGTCGATATCATTCGGAACGCGCGTTTGGGTTTTGGCGGGGTTCGGTATCAGGGCATTGAAAGGTAAAGAGAAAACGAGACCGAACCGAAACGGGTGAGGTTCGCCCAAACTGAGACTGAGGGCCATTCTGAGCCCAGCTTCGGCCGGGCAGCGCGTCTATGAGGTTCGGTCAGTTCACGCAAGCCACTTTGATAACACGGAAAAATCCGTGCCCGTCAGGGCGGTGTCACTGGTTCGCAATGGGGATAATGGCGGAGACGAAGTCCGTATAATGTATGTTTCCCCGCATTCGCTGGAGTTCTCTTTCGTCCGTATTTCATTAATGAATACAGATGTATAAATTCGCCTCAAGCCATTGCAGTTCGCACGCATTCGTCTTAAACCACCCCTAAGTGTGGGAACAAGTGTGGGAACAAGTGTGGGAACAACCTGATGCTCAATGCGCGCAAGGTGGAGACAGCGAAGCCCGGACGGCATGGTGACGGGCGGGGACTGTTCCTCTATGTCAAGCCGTCCGGTTCGCGGTCTTGGGTTCTGCGGTATCAAGTGCAAGGACGTCGGCGCGATCTGGGTTTGGGGGCCTATCCGGACGTGAGCCTTGCGATGGCCCGTCAACGGGTGACAGAAGCACGACAGCTGATTGCAGAAGGGGACGACCCGATTTCGAAACGTCAACAGGCCAACCCCAAGACATTCAAAGGTGCTGCGCTTGAACTGATCGAAAGCAAGCGACCAGGTTGGAAAAACGCCAAACATGCTGCGCAGTGGACCTCGACGCTCGAAACCTATGTCTTTCCTAAATTTGGCCAAGTTCAGGTATCGAAGGTTGAGACCGCCGACGTAATCGGCGCGCTCACGCCAATTTGGTCGGTGAAACCGGAAACGGCAAACCGTGTGCGCCAACGGATCGAAGCCGTGATCGACTACGCCTCTGCCCTTGGTGTTCGCTCCGGCGACAATCCGGCGCGGTGGCGGGGCCATTTGGACCATCTGTTGCCCAAGCCCACGAAAGTCCGCGCGGTCAAGCATCACCCAGCGCTGGCTCACAGCGAAATTGCCGCCTTTCTGGGCGACCTGTCGGGACGGACTGGCGTGGCAGCCCGCGCGCTTGGCTTCACAATCCTGACGGCGGCGCGCTCTGGCGAGACACGCGGCATGACCTGGGGCGAAATCGATCTGGCGAACCGCATCTGGACCATCCCCGCCGAACGTATGAAGGCGGGCAAAGAGCACCGCGTCCCCCTTAGCGCTGCCGCCATCGCTTGTCTCGGCCCACGCCGGGACGATGCGACGCTCGTGTTCGAAAGTGAGGCCAAACCCGGCAAGCCCATTTCAGATATGAGCATGACCGCCGTGCTGCGCCGCATGGGCCGTAACGAGATCACCGTTCACGGCTTCCGCTCCACATTCCGCGATTGGGCGGGCGAAACCACCGGCTTTCCGCGCGAAGTGATCGAGGCCGCGCTGGCACACGGGATCAAAGACAAAGCCGAAGCTGCCTATGCCCGCTCTGACCTCTTCGACAAGCGCCGCGACCTCATGGACGCGTGGGCAGGTGTGGCAACACAACGAGGTCTTGGCGCGAATGTGGTCTCCATTTCAGAATGAGGCGACTATAAGAGGGATCAAGCTGCATAGTCCCCGAAGACGCGCTGATAGCCTAAGACCGTCGCACAGGCGATCATGTCTGTGCTATCCAGAAGCCAGATAATCAGGCAGCTTAGTTTGCCAGTCGCTCATGAGGATCAATGTGCAAGCGACGGTTTCTCCGCTTTCGGCAATCAATTCCAGTTCACCGGACGGCTTGGTCTGGTCCCAAGCGAAGTTATTTGACAGGACAGACAGCAATTCCCGCTTATACGCCGTGTCCGCATTGTCCAGTTGATCACCTTTGGTTTCGAGGACAGTCAGCCTTCGATTCCCGTCGCCTTTCAATGCGGCAAAGATGAAGTCGGGGAAGATACGGTTCCGCCGCCAACCTTGCAAACCGTACTGCGACTTGGCGACGTTGCGATGCCACCATACAAGGGCGTCATCCGCGTCCAAATACACCGCTACGTCGCGTTCGTCGCCATTCAATTCGGCTTGATAGACCGGTGCGAACAGGCTCTTCTCAAGCGCCCCGCCATCACTTCCAAGAACTTGGTTGGCGTTCAACGGTTCCGCTGTGTCCATTTCGAACGGCACTATCCAGTTGCGCCCGTCGATACGCAGCCGGAACTGAATGCGCCCGTCCGCTACCGCCTGCTTGAAATACGCTTCCGACAGTGCATTGCGCTCCGCGTCCAAAGCCTTGCGCGCCTCTTCCACAACCAACGCTGCAAGCGAGCCGATCTTCTCCTGTGTGAATCCGCGTGCCTCAAGCGCCACGACCAGATCGGAAACGATCTTGCGGCAAACGAATGGGTTAGGAACAAGGTCGGATAATATCCGCACTGCGAAGGAAGGGTCGAAATTTGATGTGGCAACGCTGCGCGACACTCGTCTTGCTTCAATCGGCGTATCACCGTCACTTAATTCGATGCGTTGAACCTGCGACTCCGCCGCTTGGGCGTTCTCTGGTATCTTCGCGGCCAACGCCACTGCGTCAAAGCCGGACCAATCGATTTTGGTCATTATGTCGGTCTCATAGTCGAGGTCTCGAACCTCGTCCCCGTCTATAAGCAGGACCTTGGGCAGATAGATATCGGTCTTTGCAAACTTCTCGCGTCTAAGCAGTTGACGGGTCTTTCGCTCACTTCCCGGTGCATCGGAACCGCTGACATGAAGCACCAGATCGCCCAGCCCGTCCTTTTCTAACCCGTCCTTAATCGCCTTTACCACGTCACCTGTCGTCGGGTGGTGCGCAATGACATAGCCCTCGTCCAGATCATCCACGCCGGTCTTCAAGGCGTGCGGCTGGCGTAAAATGCGCCCGACAAGTTGTGTCATAGCGTTCAGGTTGGAACTCGCCGCCAGAGAGCACAGAACATAGGCGAAGGGGCAATCCCAGCCCTCTTGCAGCGCCTGCTTGGTGATGATCACGCGCACCCGATTGTGCGGCGACAGAAGGTCTAGATTCTCTGGCTGGTTCAGATCGTTCTGCTCCGCCGTCTTGATCGCAATTTCGGCTTCATCCAGCCCGGCGTTCAATAGCCAATCGCGAACGTCTTGGGCATGGATGAAACCAGATTCGCGTTGATCCGCACCGGTGCGTTCAACCTGCACCAACATGATTGGCCGAATGTAGCGCCCGCTTTCCGCGTGATAGACCGCCGCTTCTGCCTGCAACTGGTTCAACTTGGTCAGCGAAGCGTTTAGCGGCGTGTGCCAATCCGCCCCCGGTTTCGTCTCAAGGTTCAAAGGCATCTTGATCATGCCTTCGCGGTCAATCTCGCGCCCGGTCACCTCAACCAAGAGGTTCGCATAACGCGCCGGGCGTGGAGCCGCGCCGCCGCGTTCGCGCACGTCAATCGGCGTGGCGGACAGTTCAATCACGATGGACGGGTTGAAGTCGTAGAGCGTCTTGAAAGCGAGGTCAGAGATTGCCTTCTGACCTTCGTCAAGCACAACAACGGGCCGGATGATGCGTAGCGCATTCCCAAGCGAGTCCTTGATCATCGCCCACGCCGCCATGCCGTCGCCTTGGTCATAGATCGAGAGGTTCGGTATCGCCGCAACCAGCGCCTCGTGCGCGGCCTGATCGCCTTCCGGGGGCGTGAAGCCATGGACGTCGCCACGGTCGCGGAACATTTTCAAACTGTCCTGCGTTTCGCGGTTCGCCGATTGCAGCATCAGGACCATGATGCAGAGGTTCTCTTCAACGTCCCGCACGTCCAGCCGGTCGGTCTTTTCGAGAATGCGCACCCGTCCCGCCGCCGCCCGGTCCAGTGTCTGGCGATAGGGGTGTTGCCTGTTCTTCAAACTTTTGAGCGTTTGGGTGTAGATCGCATCGTTGGGCACGATCCACAAAACGAAACCGGTGTTCTGGTTCAAATACCGCCCAATGACTCGCGAAACAGCGTTTGCGGCAATGAATGTCTTGCCCCCAGCGGTTGGCACCTTGAACGTCACGTTCGGAACGGGCCGCTCGCAGCCGTCAGAACGCGCAGAGAAAGGGATTGCGGCGCGGGAATGGGGTAGCTTGCCCTTTCCTTTCAACTCGTCCCACGCAGCCATAGCAAAGTCCACGCGTGGGATCGGCAATGTGGGATTTTGCGCCAGCAATTCTGCAACTTGATCGGCCTGAGCCTTGTGGACATTCAACGCATTCAGATAATCGTTGAACGTGTCGAGAACCCGTGTTTGGTATTCAAGCTCCCGCATCAGTCGCGCTCGACACGATAGAGCGCGAAGGGCAGCGGGGCGAATTCGACTTGCAGCTTCTCGTCATTCAACAGCTTCTGACTGACAAAGCGCGCCGGTGCGAAGACAAGATGCGGCTTATCGGGTTTCGCGCCTGCGATCTCGCGGGCGAAGGACAGGGTCAACGCCGCTTCTTGAGATTTCAGCCAATCCAGATCGTCTTTGTAGATCAGCCAAACGTGGCGGTCTTCGCTTTCGCCTAGATAGCTCGCGCCCTGATCAATTCCGGCAGTATCGAGCGGGCGGTTGGTTGCCATGTGGAAAAGAAGACCGCCAAGCTGATCGTACGCGGGCAGGTGTTCGCCGGTCAGAATGGTGTCCATTTCAATGGCGTCGCCAAGGGTGCAGTAGGTAAATGTGCCGCCAATTCCTTTAGCCCATTCTTCGACCACGGTTTCGCCAGTAACGAGAAACTCGCCATCCTTAACTGTTTTCTTGATTGAGTCGAATTCACTGCCATGCAAATTCTCTATCTTCTCAAACTCTTCGACAAGTCGACCCGCGCGCTTGAGTACAGTCCAATTTATCTTCTTGCGAAAAAGCTCGGCTTTCTGCTTTCCATTGAATTTGTAGCCTTTGATCGCGCGGCGAACTCGCTCAGCAGTCAACTCATCCGCATACTCTTCCATCTCCACGGAGATGCAGGTTCGAGTACCACCGTCATTGGCGTTCATATGCAAAACTGCATGTGCGGTCGAACCCGATCCCGCAAAAGAGTCCAAAACGGTTAGGTCCGTCCGCTCAAAAAGCGACAGAATGAACTCAATCAATTCAATCGGCTTTGGGAAAGGAAATTCGGCCTCAGGCAAGATTTGATTGAATCGGGCCGACCCATGATTTGTGTAATACTGACCCGACAAAACTGAGGAGACATTGGTCCTAGCGTCCAAATCGCTCAGGAACGCCTTGCGACGAGGTCTTCCGTTTTGGGTCTCAGGCCAAATAATCCGTCTCTCTTCGATCAGCCTGCGCATAGTTGCTGGTTCGAAGCGCCAACCCTTATTAGGACAGCCATAGTTGACGCCGGTCTCTGGGTCGATGAGGTCAAAGTGTAGGTTAGGCCTCTTATCCTTGGTCGCTAGGCCGACCATATTGGCGCTCGCCCAAGGGCCTCGATTGTCTCCGTCAGGGTTTGAGTAATCAGTAGCAGAACGCAGTTCCCCATCCAGCGGAGCACCATAAATCAGAACAAACTCGTGGTCGTTCGACAGACCGTCTTCATTTCGATTGTCCTTGTTATTTCTGGATTTCCAAATGAACTCGCCAATGTAGGCGTCCGAACTAAAAATCTCGTCGCAGATCAACTTTAGGCGCGAAAACTCGATTGAGTTGATGGAGATGAAAATTTGACCTTCTGGCGAAAGCAGTTCTTGCAGCAATCGAAGGCGGGGCCACATCATGGCGCACCATTTGTCATGCCGCAATCCGTCCTCAATAGAGATGGGATTGTCTTCAAACCACTCCTTGATCATGGGCGCGTTGACGTCGTCCCTATAGCTCCACTCTTTGTTTCCAGTGTTATAGGGAGGATCAATGTAGATAAGGTCCACCTTGCCCGCATACATCGGCATGAGCG
Organism: uncultured Alphaproteobacteria bacterium; assembly: GCA_942492375.1. Lineage (GTDB taxonomy): Bacteria > Pseudomonadota > Alphaproteobacteria > Rhodobacterales > Rhodobacteraceae > JAHEAO01. Next base: position 244,192 of record CALOEL010000005.1, on the reverse strand, counting down.
CTTTGAGCGCTTTCAGGTTGTCTCCTTGGATAATCAGGTTGCCGTCAAGGGTGACGTCGCCAATCCCCTTTTCCGGGTGCGGCACCAACGGGTGGAACGGCACCGAAAGATGGTGGTTGTAGACGAACTCTTTGCCCTTGAAACTCAACTCGGTCATGCACCGCCCCTTGCTCTTTTCTTCTTGTCTACACGACAGGCGAACACGCCGCCAGATTCGTAGTCGCCAACGCGTTGGCTTTCCATCGGATTTCCGCTCTCCCGCCTCGATTGCACGTTGAAGGAAGATGATGCCACGCGGTAGGGTGCTCCTAATCTCAACGAAGATGCGACCAGCACCCCAATGTTCCCGAGGTTTCGAGCATGAGCAAGACTGTCTACAAGAAGATTGATTATGATCTGTCCGGCTTGATCTCGGACATCAGGATTGGTGACATTGCCCTACCGGAATTGCAGCGCCCATTCGTTTGGAAAAACGCCAAAGTACGCAACTTGTTCGACTCCATGTACCGAGGCTTTCCCGTCGGATTCTTCCTTTTCTGGGAACCGTCGGTTGTCGAAGGCGCTCGGACAATTGGGACCGACGGCAAGCAGAAGACGCCGCGTCTCTTGGTCGTCGACGGGCAACAGCGGCTGACTTCGCTTTATGCCGTCATGACCGGCACGCCAGTTATTCGCGAAGGGTATGACGCTGAGCGGATTGAAATCAGCTTCAATCCAATGCAAGAGAAATTTGAGGTGGCCGACGCCACGACACACAATAACCGGCAATTCCTACCCAATATTTCCGTGATTTGGGACAAGAAGGCCGATTTCGATGACGTTAAGGACGAGTATTTCGCGCGTCTAGCCGAGGTTCAAGAGCTTTCCGACGAAGATCGAAAAAAGGCTCGTTCTGCTTTGAACCGGTTGGAAAAGCTGAGCACCTATCCGTTCACCGCTTTGGAACTTACAGCCAACGTAGACGAGGAACAGGTTTCCGAGGTTTTCGTTCGAATAAACTCCGAGGGAAAAAAGCTCAACCAGGCGGACTTTATTCTGACGCTCATGTCCGTATTCTGGGATGAGGGTCGGGCAGAACTTGAAAAATTCTGTCGCGATGCACGCCAACCCTCAACCTCAATTGCGTCGCCTTTCAACTATTTGATCCAGCCCGATCCCGACCAACTCTTACGTGTTTCGGTTGGCGTCGCTTTCCGCCGGGCGAGATTGCAGTACGTGTATTCAATCCTGCGCGGGAAGGATTTGGAAACCGAAGAATTTAGCGACGAGCGGCGAGAAGAACAGTTTTCTAAGCTCAAGGATGCACAATCGCGGGTCCTAAATCTGCAATACTGGCATGACTTCCTGAAAGCAATTCGGTTTGCTGGCTACAAAAGCCATAAAATGATCAGTTCACAGAACGCAGTCTTGTTCGCGTACATCCTTTACTTGCTCGGTCGGACGGAACTGAAATTCGAAGAGCCAGAGCTTCGCCGCTTGATCGCTAAGTGGTTTTTTGTGACAGGGATGACCGGTCGCTTTACCAGTTCGCCAGAATCCAAGATGGAAGCTGATCTCGCCAAGCTGCGCGAAGTTGAAACCAAGGAACAGTTCAAAGCCGTGCTTGACCAGATATGTGGTGCAATCACGACAAATGACTACTGGAAGATCACGCTACCCACTGAACTTGCGACCTCGTCGGCCCGAAGCCCATCAATGTTCGCCTATTTCGCATCACTGACCATTCTGGACGCAAACGTCCTGTTCTCTGAACAGAAAGTTGCGGAACTGCTCGACACATCCACCAAAGAGCCACGCTCACCAATAGAGAGGCATCATTTGTTTCCACGCGCCTACCTCGACTCAATAGGGCGGCAGACCACGACACAGAAGAACCAAATCGCGAACTATGCTCTTGTAGAATGGGGCGACAATAGCAAGATCGGCGACGCCGCTCCTATCGACTATCTGCCCGACTTCGAGGGCCGATTTCCAAAGAAGGACTTGGAGCGGATGTACTATTGGCACGCTTTGCCAGATGGATGGGCGGAAATGGCATATGAGGATTTCCTCCGTGAACGCCGCGAGAAGATTGCCGCCGTTGTGCAGGATGCATACGCCCGCTTTGAGAAGGGCGCGATGGGACAGACCGCCGAAGAATCTAAGGACATCGCTGAACTGATAGCCGAAGGTGAAAACGGAACAACGGAGTTCAAATCCACGCTACGTCGGAACCTTCACACTGGCGACAATGATGTCAGGATGGAGAATTCTGCCCTCAAGACCATTGTCGGTTTTCTCAACTCGAAAGGGGGCGGAACCCTGATCGTAGGCGTGACGGACGACGGCGAGGCACTCGGCATTGAAACGGACTCTTTCAAGAATGAAGACAAAATGTACCTTCACATGAACAACCTGATCAAAGACCGGATTGGAGCAAAACACATGCTCTACATCCATCCGCACTTCGACGAGTATGACGACAAGCGAGTGCTTGTTGTCGAGTGCCAACCCGCACGGTCCGCAGTGTATTTGAAAGAAGGAAACGAGGAGCGATTCTATATCCGTTCGGTGGCCGCAACGGTCGAGTTGAAGGGCGGTCAGGCCCAGGACTATATCGCTCAACGCTTCTAGGAAGTCGCTATACCGCATCAGAGCTAATTGTATGGATCGTCCTCAGTTACTATGTTGTGTCAATGCATAAGGCCCAACCAGCTTTGCACAAGACCGGACGGTTACCTAAGAGAAGACGACGGTGTACACAAACACCTTGAACCGAACAGCTACGAACCCCATATTTTGCCAACAGAAAATTTAGAGGCGCAACATATGGCATCCTTCAGCGGCTTCATTCGCAAATCGCCTGCTGACCGGCTTCGGAATTTCTTTGAAGTGAGGGGCGTCTATGCGTCCGATGACTTTGATTGGTCCAGCGACGGGCGCGGGACAGCGCTTGTCAGGTCAATTGAAGAACTGCTGTTGAGCCTGACTGACCGACAACAGGACACGTTGAAGGCCGAATTGGACCATCTCGCCAGCCTCGCTGATAGCAACGGCTTGTTGAGCGCAGAACAGATATGCGCGGGGCAAGACATTGATCTGGAGGGATTGGAGGGCGTGCAGGACGTGCTGTTGATGCTCGCGATTGACCACCCCCAGGTACTCGACCGTGTGGCAACGCAGGCGTCTTTGATGCGGCGGGCAGGGCCGAAGTATTGGTCGGCGTTTCAGTTCGACGATGACGGCATTTCTTGGGAGCTTGATGATGAGGCGGCACGCGGTGCGTTTCTGAAAGATGCGATTGCCATTCTCAACCTGCCGGATCACCGCAAGCGCGAAGCCGATTGGTATATCTCAATTCGCGTCCATCCGATCACCGGGGAAGAAACCGAGATCGTTCAAGCCACGATCTATGTTGAAGAACGCGCGGAAAGCGAACTTGCATTTGGTCCGGCGGAAACTCTTGAACGGCATATTGTGCAAAAGGTGCTGGAGGTTGGAATTGCCTGCAACGCAAATGAGCGCATCGTCGAAATTTGTGCGCGAGGTGGCAAGAAAGTACGGGACGAATACGCCAAATCCTTCGCCAAACACTTTGCACCACACGCGGAAGCACCTGTCGAGACGCCGCGCAGGGAAGTGCTTCTTGGGGTGTTGCGCAAGGCTCAGGATTTCGAAACCGAACCCGCCGATGGAATCGAGCGCATAGAGGTCTCCTCTCTGGATTTTCATGCCACGGGCGGAGGTTTTGTACGGGTTGAAAAGCGCGGTGAAGATGAAACAATCTACCAATTCCTTGAGCGGCGTTTTGGCAACCAATCGCCCTTAAGTGCAGGCGGCTGGCAAATCCTCGCAGCAACTCTTCGGATCGTTCTAGCCCCGTTGGACGGTCAGCGCCGTCGAACCCTGACAGTAACACTGCGGGCACCCAACACCACAACCTTGCCCAACAAGACCGAAAAGGATCGCCATTTCGTTTTCACGCTACTTGAGCGGTGGGGGCTTCTCGCGCCGGCGCCCAAGGATTTCGACGTGATTGAGGTGGCCTGATTGTCGGCTATAGCTCTGCTTTGCGAGATCATCGCGCTGGGCGGCAAGGCGTCCGCCGCGACTTATGGCAAACACCCCGAGTTCAAGACGCTTCTGCGCGGCGGCTATGTTCGCGAGAGCGGCGTTGTGCAATCCGTCGAATGCCTTGAATGTGATGAAACACACGATGCAGAGATCATCTATGACGCTGGACGCTATGGTTATTTCTGCCCGGAAATGGGGTTTGTGCACGTTGATCGCGATGAGATTGCAACGTGGCAACCGGAACTGTCGGCAATCGTCGCGGGCTTGGCGGATGCTTTTGACTGCAAGCGTCGCAAATCCGCGCCGTTAAAGGGCGCAACCTGGCGCATCGGGACGGTGCCCTCTGAGGGGGGCGACGTGTCGCTTTATTTTCATCCCTCTTTGCAGGATGAACAGGATGCGGCAGACCTCATGGCGCACCTGTCTCGTGAAATCAGGACGCCATACCGGGTGATCTTGACCACCGTAGGCACGCTGCCGATACCGGATGCCAAGACGGCATTACTCGCGGATACAGTCGAACTCAATTCGGATCGAGCGGTCTTTGCCGCGCTCGTCGATCCACGCGACATTGTCGAATCCCAACGCAAGCGCGTCGGGGGCGCACCAAATCGGCACAAGAAAACATTGGACCTGCTGATCCAATCCCGCATGAACGACGGAACCTCTTTGTCGGGACGTAACGAGGAAGCCAAAGCTATTCGGAACATCCTTCGCGAACGAAATCCCGCCGGGGAACAACCGTCTTTGCCGACGATAAAGCGATATGTGACTGACGCGCGGGGTGGATCATAACTGGATCAAAACCTGCGCTCTGTTTTGATCCAGCCTTGATCCGTCACCGTCCGCTCGTACCCAAACAGAGGAGTATGGGCCATGACGGACACAATCGAACTCATCAACCAAGCTGCGCAAATCCTCGCCGTTTCGCCGAACGAGGCCGCGCGCCTGTGCAGCATCGGGCGCACTACTCTCTACGCCGCGCTGTCGTCGGGCGACCTCAAGAGCGTCAAGATCGGCACACGTCGTCTGATCACCATCGACGCTCTGCGCGCGTGGTTGAAGAAGAACGAGCAGGCGACGGGCGAGTAAGGGGCGCGACATGCCAAAGCAAGCGCGCCTCAACAAGATCAAATCTTTCCGCACATATACAATCGAAGAGGCGGCGGAGGTTTCTGGCGTCTCACCCCGCACGATCCGCAATTGGATCACGAACGGCTTGCGCGTCCTAGACGGGAAGCGCCCAACGCTGATCCGTGGCGATGATCTTCGCGATTTCATCAAAGGCCAGCGGGAGGGTCGGAAAATCAAGACCGCGCTCGACAGGTTCTTTTGTGTCCGTTGCAGGAAGGCACGACAAGCCGCCGGGGGATTTGCAGATTGCAACATCACCGGCAAGCGCGTCACGCTCACTGCGCTCTGCAAGGTCTGCGAAATCGTCGTTTCGAAGCCAATAGCCGAGGCCCGCATCCCAGAAATTGCCCGGACCCTCGACCTCACAATTAGGCGGCATGAAACGACATTATAATGGTGGACACAGCGCCCCTTGTATTTCCACTTACCCGCCCAGCCGAATGGCAGGCTTCTGGCACCCGTTTTTGACCCTCAAAGGGAGGCTAAATTGAGCAAGCGACCAAATGAAAAAAACGAGCGGACCAAGCGCCGCTTTCTGGAGTTCCGCAAACATGCGGGTCGGCTTTCGGATAAGTCGCTCGACAAGGAACTCGCCACGCTGGAGCGTTTCGATGTGTGGAATGGGCGCAACGATTTCGCACGGTTTCACATCGAATGGGCCATGTGCTTTCGCACGCATCTGGAAGAGGCCAAGAGCGCTACCGGCAAGCCTCTGGGCAAATCCACCACGCGCGCAATTATGGCGACCATGCGAGAATTCACCCTGTGGCTGTCTCAACAGGATGGTTTTCGCACCCGGATCAAACCGGCGGATGCCGATTATTTCAACCTGTCACGCCGCGACGAGGCCGAAGCCCGCGCCGCACCCACGCGCCCGGCACCAAGCATCAAACAGGCCAAGTGCGCCCTGTCCCTGATGCCCGACACGACGGCCCGTCAGATGCGCGACAAGGCCGTTTTCGCGCTTTTGTGTCTGACTGGTATTCGCGTAGCGGCGCTTGTCTCACTGCGAATCAGGCACATCGATCTGGCTGAAAAATCCGTGACCCAGAACCCGCGCGAGGTGGCGACGAAATTCGGCAAGCGCATCGACACCTTCTTTGCAAAGGGTTTTGAAGAGGCCGAAGTCGCGTTGTCCGCATGGATCGAACATCTGGACGACGCGGAACTCTACGGCCCCGACGATCCGCTCTTTCCCGCAACGGCACTTTCCTCCAACGGCAACACCGGCTTCAAGGCAGAAGGGTTCGAACGCCGCGCGTGGAAAAGCACCGAACCGGTGCGCAAAATCGTCAACCAAGCCTTTATGGCCGCAAACTTACCCGCCTTCGGCCCGCACGCCTTCCGGCACATGCTCGCCCGCCACGCCGCAAAAACCTGCACTTCTGTTGCCGAACTGGTGGCCACCTCGCAGAACCTTGGTCACACCGACGTTCTCACCACCTTGCGCAGCTACGGCCAAATCAGCCGCGAACGGCAACGGGCATTAATCACGGGCGAGTCAGGGGATGATGTGCTGGAGGACTGATCGGGGAAACTTAGGTGTGATTAGACAACAGCGCTGCGTGGGAACAAGTGTGGGAACACCTTGGCGTGAGCTAAATTTTATTGTTTTAAAACAAGCGATTGCACTTGCTTAGTGGCGGAGACGAAGGGATTCGAACCCTCGAGACGGTTTCCCGTCTGCGCCCTTAGCAGGGGCGTGCCTTCGACCACTCGGCCACGTCTCCGCCGACCCGTTTAATCGCAGGTTCCGGCAGGGACAAGGGAAAATCCAGACCGCCGGGCTTGGCTCAGGCGTTGAAGAGAAAGTGCAGTACGTCACCGTCCTTGACGACGTACCCCTTACCCTCGACGCGCATCTTTCCGGCCTCCTTGGCGCCGGTCTCGCCCTTGCAGGCGACGTAGTCGTCATAGGCGATGGTCTCGGCCCGGATGAAGCCGCGCTCGAAATCGCCGTGGATGACGCCAGCGGCCTGCGGCGCGGCGGTGTCCTTGCGGATGGTCCAGGCGCGCGCTTCTTTCGGGCCGACGGTGAAATAGGTCTGCAGGCCGAGAAGCTCGTGCCCGGCCTTGATCAGACGGTCGAGACCGGCCTCTTTCAGGCCCATCTCGTCCAGAAACATCTCTGCCTCGTCGGGGTCGAGTTGGCTGATCTCTTCCTCGATCCTGGCCGAGATCACGACCGCCGCCGCACCCTCGCGCTCGGCCATCTCGGCGATGGCGCGGGAATGGGCGTTGCCGGTCGCGGCCTCGGATTCGTCCACGTTGCAGACGTAGAGGATCGGCTTCTGGGTCAGAAGTTGCAGCATTCGCCAGGCTTTGCGATCCTCGTCGGGCACCTCGACGGTGCGGGCAGGGCGGCCATCTTCCAGCGCGGCCAGGGCAGTCTTGAGCAGACGCTCCTGCTGCACTGCCTCCTTGTCGCCGCCGCGCACCTTGCGGCTGAGGCCCTGCAGGCGCTTCTCGATCGATTCCATGTCCGCCAGCATCAGCTCGGTCTCGATGGTCTGTGCGTCTTCCACAGGGTTCACGCGGCCCTCGACATGCGTGACATCATCATCCTCGAAGCAGCGCACAACATGGGCAATGGCGTCGCATTCGCGGATATTGGCAAGAAACTGGTTGCCCAGACCCTCGCCTTTGGACGCGCCCTTTACCAATCCGGCGATGTCGACGAAGGTCATCCGCGTCGGGATGATTTGTTTCGATCCGGCGATTGCAGCGAGGATTTCGAGCCGCGAGTCCGGCACGGCGACCTCGCCGACATTCGGTTCAATGGTGCAGAACGGGAAATTCGCGGCCTGCGCCGCGGCGGTCCGTGTCAATGCGTTGAACAGCGTCGACTTGCCGACATTCGGCAGGCCCACGATTCCGGTCTTGAAGCCCATGGATTGGATCCCCGATCTGGTGGTCGGGCGCTTCTAGGGGGCAATCGCCGGTGGGGTCAAGGGAGGCTGGCCACCGCGGAAACGTTCCGGCCACAAATCCCGTCAGGTGCGTCCGGCGACGTGGACCTCGGTTCCCCAGTCACGGCAGCGCTGCGCAAGGTCGGCGGAAAGTGGTCTGTCGGTAAAGACAGAGTCGATCTCGGACAGGGATGCGATGCGTGCCGGGGCATGGCGCTTGAATTTCAGCTGGTCCGCCACCAGGAAGGTGCGCCGCGCCTGGGCGATGATCGTCCGGCTGACGCCGACCTCCTGGATGTCGAAATCGAGGATATCGCCTTCGCTGTCGACGGCAGAGCAGCTGATCACCGCGATATCGAACTTGAACTGCCGGATCATGTCGATTGTGAGGGTCCCGACCAGTCCGCCGTCGAACCGGCGCAATTCGCCGCCGGCAAGCAGGATCCGGCATTCGGGATTCGCGATCAGGATATTCGCCACGTTCATGTTGTTGGTGATGGCCATCAGATCGCGCCGGTGCAGTAGCTCCCTCGCGACGGCTTCCGTTGTCGTTCCGATGTTCAGGAAGATCGAGGAGCCATCCGGGATCTCACGCGCGCAACAGCGCGCGAGACGGGCTTTGCCGTCCTCGTTCAGCTTGCGCCGTTCGTCATAACCGATGTTGGTCGTGCCCGACGGCAGCACCGCGCCGCCATGCACCCGCTCTAGCTTCCGCGCATCGGCGAGTTCCGCAAGATCGCGGCGGATGGTCTGCAACGTCACGCCGAAATGTTCGGCAAGACCCTCGACCGTTACCTTGCCATCGCGGCGCGCGATTTCGAGGATATCCGGGTGTCGAAACGTCTGTGACATGCGGAAGCGCCTCCGTTTCGGCGAGTATGCGCGAAAATGCGTGGTTGACAACATTTCTTTCGATTTGATGGCGGGTTGGCATTATTCTGAGACCGATAACGCAATAAACGAACATAAACGAAAATTTTCGCTTGTTCGCTTGGCCGGCTTGGTGGTAAGTGTTGCAAAGTACCACGTTCACCTGGGAGGGGTCGCGTTGGCAAGTCAGTCAAGCAACGATCCTTACGACCTTTTCGTGATCGGCGGCGGCATCAACGGATGCGGCATAGCGCGGGATGCCTCTGGCCGCGGCCTGCGCGTCGCGTTGGCCGAGATGGGCGATCTCGCCTCGGCGACCTCCAGCGCCTCGACCAAGCTTTTCCACGGCGGGCTGCGCTATCTGGAATATTTCGAGATCAACCTTGTTCGCCATGCCCTGGCAGAGCGTGAGGTGCTTCTCAGGGCCATGCCGCATATCAGCTGGCCGCTGCGCTTCGTGCTGCCGTATCACCCCGATATGCGGTTCGAGGGCGCGACGCCCACTTCGCGCATCCTGAACGTCGTGATGCCCTGGACCCGAGGCCGCAGGCCAGCCTGGCTGATCCGGCTGGGATTGTTTCTCTACGACAACCTGGGCGGGCGCCGGATCCTGCCCGGAACGCGAACGCTGTCGCTTGCCGGAACGCCCGAAGGCGCCCCCCTGGACGACCGGTTCGGCAAGGCATTCGAATATTCCGATTGCTGGGTGGAGGATTCGCGACTTGTCGTGCTGAACGCGCGTGACGCGGCCGAGCGCGGCGCAAGGATCATGACGCGCACCAAGGTCACCTCAGCCAGGCGCGAAGGCGATCTGTGGCAAGTCACCACCGAAGACGAGGCGGGCGGGTGGCGTCACGTCCACGCTGCGCGGCTTCTGGTCAATGCCGGCGGGCCCTGGGTCGGGGACATCATCCACGACAAGGTCCGGTCGAATTCGCCCGAGGAGGTGCGGCTGGTCCGCGGTAGCCATATCGTGACCAGACGGCTTTATGACCACGACAAGTGCTATTTCCTGCAAGGCGAGGATGGCAGGATCATCTTCACGATTCCTTATGAGACCGATTTCACGCTGATCGGCACGACGGATGCCGATCATCCCGACCCATCCGTCGCCCCGATCTGCACGCCGGAAGAGCGCCGCTACCTGCTGGACTTCGTCAATCGCTATTTCCGGCGGCAGATCACCGAGGACGATATCGTCTGGACATTCTCGGGGGTGCGCCCGCTTTACGACGAGGGTGCCACCAGCGCGACGGCGGCGACGCGCGATTACAAGCTGAAGTTCGACAGCACCGACGGTCCGCCAATGCTGAACGTGTTCGGGGGAAAGATCACAACCTTCCGTAAGCTCGCGGAAGACGCGATGAAGAAGATCGCCCCGCATTTTCCGCAGATGACGGGGGCATGGACAGAAAGCGCGCCATTACCGGGCGGTGATTTTCCGGTCGATGCGGTCGGCAAGCTCGTGGCTGGCCTGCTGGCAGATTATCCGTTTCTCGACGAATTCTGGGCACGGCGGCTGATACGCGCCTATGGCGCCGAAGCGACCGTCTTGCTGGATGGTGCGGGTTCCGCGGCCGATCTGGGCCGAGACTTCGGCGCAACACTGACCGAACGAGAGGTTGGCTGGCTAATGGACCATGAATTCGCCCGCATCGCAGAGGATGTGGTTTGGCGGCGAAACAAGCTAGGGTTGCGACTGACCGAGTCGCAGATTTCCGACCTGGATGACTGGATGCGAAGCCGCGACGTGACGCATGCTGTCGGCGCGGCGGAATAGGGGGGTACGGGATGACATTGATTCTGGAGGGTGTGTCGAAGACGGTCGGCGCGCAGGCCCATATCCACCCGACCGATCTGGAGCTGCAGAACGGCACGATGAACGTGCTGCTAGGACCGACGCTGGCGGGCAAGACGTCGCTGATGCGGCTGATGGCGGGACTGGACCTGCCGACGACGGGGCGCGTGATCTGGAATGGCGAGGACGTTACGGGGATGCGGGTACAGGATCGCAAGGTCGCGATGGTCTACCAGCAGTTCATCAACTATCCCTCGATGACCGTCTACGAGAACATCGCCTCGCCGATGAAACTGATGGGGCAGTCGAAGGCGGAGATCGACGCACGAGTGCGCGAGACGGCCGAACTGATGAAGCTGACCCCGTTCCTGAACCGCAAGCCGCTGGAGCTTTCAGGCGGACAGCAACAGCGTTGCGCCTTGGCCCGCGCACTGGTGAAGAATGCGGGGCTGGTTCTGCTGGACGAGCCGCTGGCCAATCTCGACTATAAGCTGCGCGAGGAATTGCGCGCCGAGATCCCGCGGATCTTCGAGGAATCGGGCTCGATTTTCGTCTATGCCACGACCGAGCCGGAAGAGGCGCTGCTCCTCGGGGGCAATGTCGCGACGCTGTGGGAAGGGCGCGTGACCCAGTTCGGCCCGACGCCAGAGGTTTACCGCAAGCCGGTGACGGCCACGACGGCGCGGGTTTTTTCCGATCCGCCGATGAATTTTCTCAGCATGACCAAGTCCAAGGACGGCATTACCTTCGGAAATGACCGATCAATGCCGGTGCCTGACCAGTTTCGCGACCTGGCGGATGGCCGCTACTCCGCGGGCTTCCGTCCCAACCATGTCGGGCTGACCTCTCGTGGCGAGGCTCCGATCGTATTCGATACCCGCCTGACCGTGACAGAGATCACCGGATCCGAAACCTTCGTCCACCTCGATCACCACGGCGAAAAATGGGTCGGGCTGGTTCACGGCGTCCGCAATCTGAAGCCGGGCGAGGATCTGAAGGTCTATGTCGATCCGGCCCATATCTACGTCTTTGCCGAGAACGGCGCGCTGGTCTCGACGGCGCCTTACGCGGAGGCCGCGTAATGGCCAAGATCACCCTCGACAACCTGGCGCATTCCTATCTGCCGAACCCCTCATCCGAGGAGGATTACGCGCTGAAGGAACTGAACCACGACTGGGCGGATGGCGAGGCGTACGCGCTTCTGGGTGCGTCGGGCTGCGGCAAGTCCACGCTGCTGAATATCATCTCGGGGCTGCTACATCCCTCGCAGGGGAGGATCCTGTTCGACGATGTCGATGTGACCGACGCGCCGACGGCAGAGCGCAACATCGCGCAGGTGTTCCAGTTTCCGGTCGTCTACGACACGATGACCGTGCGCGACAACCTGGCTTTTCCGCTGCGCAACCGTGGCGCCGAGCCCACCTATGTTGCGCGACGGATCCAGGAGATCGCCAAGATGATCGGGATGGAGGCCGAACTTGACCGCAAGGCGCGGGGGCTGACCGCCGATGCCAAACAGAAGATCAGCCTTGGCCGCGGCATGGTGCGCGAAGATGTGAACGCGCTTCTCTTCGACGAACCGCTGACGGTGATCGATCCGCATATGAAATGGGAGCTGCGCACCCAACTGAAATCGCTACACCACGAGTTCGGCCACACAATGATCTATGTGACTCACGACCAGACCGAGGCGCTGACCTTCGCCGACCGTGTCGTGGTGATGCATGACGGTCGGGTCGTGCAGATCGGCACGCCCGAGGAATTGTTCGAACGACCAGCGCATACTTTCGTCGGCTATTTCATCGGCTCGCCGGGGATGAACCTGTTCGACGCCGAACTGTCAGGCTCGACCGCGCGGATCGCCGGGGCGACGGTCGATCTGGGCGCGGGCTACGCGGCGCAGGGAAGCAGGATCCAGATCGGCGTGCGTCCCGAGTTCATCAGGCTTGCCAGCGGCGGCGACGGCATCCCTGCCAGGGTTTCGCGGGTCGAGGATGTCGGCCGACACAAGATCGTCCGTCTTGACGTGGCAGGCCAACAGGTGAATTCCATTGCGGGCGAGGGCAGCCCCATTCCCGCGGACGCGGACCGGATCGTCTTCGATACCGGGCATATCAACGTCTATGCCGATGACTGGCGCGTCGCGCCCAACACGGAGGGCGGGCGATGAACAAGACCGTCAATCAGAAAGCCTGGTTCCTTGTCCTGCCGGTTCTGCTGCTGGTCGCCTTCTCGGCGGTGATCCCGCTGATGACGGTGGTCAACTATTCGGTCCAGGACACGTTCGGCAACAACCAGTTCTTCTGGGCCGGGCTCGAATGGTTCCGCGAGATGCTGGACTCCGACCGGATGTGGGATGCGCTGCGGCGTCAGATGGCCTTTTCGGCGATCATACTGGCGATCGAGGTGCCGCTTGGGATATTCGTGGCCCTCAACATGCCGAAAAAGGGTTTCTGGGCAAGCTTCTGCCTGGTGCTGATGTCGTTGCCTTTGCTGATTCCGTGGAACGTGGTCGGCACGATCTGGCAGATATTCGGCCGGGTCGATATCGGCCTTCTGGGCCATACGCTGGACAAGCTGGGCATCCCGTACAACTACACGCAGGACTACTTCGCGGCCTGGGCCACCGTCATCGTGATGGACGTCTGGCACTGGACTTCGCTGGTGGCGCTGCTGGCCTATGCGGGGCTTCAGTCAATCCCCGACGCCTACTACCAGGCGGCGAAGATCGACCAGGCAAGCCGCTGGAAGGTCTTTCGCTATATCGAGCTGCCGAAGATGGCGGGCGTTCTGATGATCGCCATCCTGCTGCGGTTCATGGACAGTTTCATGATCTACACCGAGCCCTTCGTCGTCACCGGCGGCGGCCCCGGCAATGCGACCACGTTCCTGTCGATCGATCTTGTGAAAATGGCGCTGGGGCAGTTCGATCTTGGTCCCGCGGCGGCCTTCTCGATCATGTATTTCCTCGTGATCCTGCTGATTTCATGGGTGTTCTACACCGTGATGACCAACCTCGACAAAAGGGATGGCGTCTGATGACCGACAACACCGTTCAGGCGCCCGGCGCCGCGACGATCCCCGGCAGGGTCACGGCAAGCCGCAAGGGCACCCGCACGCGGCGGCGCTTCGTGCCATCGGGATCGGCGGTGGTGATGGGGCTCTACCTGTTGTTCCTGATGCTGCCGATCTACTGGCTGGTGAACATGAGCCTGAAGACCAATTCCGAGATTCTCGGGACCTTCTCGCTCTGGCCGCGGAACCTGACCTTCGCGAATTACGAGAAGATCCTGACCGATCCCTCCTGGTACATGGGCTATGTCAATTCGTTGATCTACGTGGTGATGAACACGGTGATCAGCCTGACCGTGGCGCTGCCCGCGGCCTATGCCTTCTCGCGCTACAGCTTCATGGGTGACAAGCACCTGTTCTTCTGGCTACTCACGAACCGGATGGCGCCGCCGGCCGTCTTCGCGCTGCCCTTCTTCCAGCTCTATTCCTCGGTAGGTCTCTTCGATACCCACATCGCAGTGGCGCTGGCGCATACGCTCTTCAACGTGCCGCTTGCGGTCTGGATCCTCGAGGGCTTCATGCGCGGCGTGCCCAAGGAGATCGACGAGACCGCCTATATCGACGGCTATTCCTTCGGACGCTTCTTCGTGAAGATATTCATGCCGCTGGTGGCCTCGGGCATCGGCGTGACGGCGTTCTTCTGCTTCATGTTCTCTTGGGTTGAACTACTGCTCAGCCGCACCCTGACCTCGGTCGACGCCAAACCGATCTCGGCCACGATGACGCGCACGGTTTCGGCCTCGGGGCTGGACTGGGGCGTGCTGGCGGCGGCGGGCGTGTTGACCATCGTGCCGGGCGCGCTCGTGATCTACTTCGTGCGCAACTACATCGCCAAGGGCTTCGCCCTCGGCCGGGTCTGACAGGGAAAGGGAGGCTTCTCATGGAGTGGATGGCCTGGACGATACCGACAGCGATCTTCTTCGCGGTGATCGCGGGATTGCTGATCGTCTTCACGATCCTCGCGATCAGGTATCCCGAAACGCCAAGGGTTGGCGTCCTCGGGATCGAGACGACGCGGGGCGATCGACTGTTCATCACGCTTCTGGGCTCGGCGTTCATCAACCTGATCTGGCTGGGACTTGAAATCGGACCGCAGCCCTACGCGCTCATCGCATGTCTCGTCTACGCCGCGGCAGTATTTCGCTACGTTTAGACGAGCCGTTTCGGGCGGTCCGGTCCTGGCAAGGGGCCGGTCCGCAAAATACTAAACTTTCCAAAGGGAGGAAAACATGACCTTGTCACTCAGATCCACGACGGCCCTGGCGGTCGCGCTGACACTTGTCGGCGCTCCGGCTTTCGCCGACATGGAGGCGGCCACCGCCTTTCTCGACGAGAATATCGAACGCTCCGCGCTGACCCGCGAGGAGCAGGAACAGGAAATGCAGTGGTTCGTCGATTCCGCCCAGCCCTTCCAGGGGATGGAGATCAACGTCGTCTCGGAAACCATCGCCACCCACGAATACGAAAGCCAGGTGCTGGCGCCAGCCTTTTCGGCGATCACCGGCATCAAGGTCACGCATGACCTGATCGGCGAGGGCGACGTGGTCGAGAAGCTTCAGACCCAGATGCAATCGGGCGAGAATGTCTATGACGCCTATGTCAACGACTCCGACCTGATCGGCACCCATTGGCGCTATCAGCAGGTTCGCAACCTGACGGACTGGATGGATGGCGAAGGCTCCGATGTCACCAGCCCGACGCTTGATCTGGCCGATTTCATCGGCACCCAGTTCACAACCGGACCGGACGGCAAGCTCTATCAGTTGCCTG
The DNA here is from genome assembly GCA_942492375.1 of uncultured Alphaproteobacteria bacterium. Classification (GTDB taxonomy): domain Bacteria; phylum Pseudomonadota; class Alphaproteobacteria; order Rhodobacterales; family Rhodobacteraceae; genus JAHEAO01. The sequence continues at coordinate 228,586 of CALOEL010000005.1, read as the reverse complement.
ATCAGCAGTTCGCGAACCTTTATTGGTTCCGCTATGACTGGTTCAACGACGAAAAGACCAAGGCCGACTTCAAGGAGAAGTACGGTTACGATCTCGGCGTTCCGATCAACTGGTCGGCCTATGAGGATATCGCCGAATTCTTCACCGGCCGCGACATGTCTTATGCCGGCGGCCCGGCCTCGGACGTCTTCGGCAGCATGGATTACGGCAAGAAGGATCCGTCGCTTGGCTGGCGTTACACCGATGCCTGGATGTCGATGGCCGGAATGGGTGACAAGGGAGAGCCGAACGGCCTGCCGGTCGACGAATGGGGCATCCGCGTCAACGAGAACAGCCAGCCGGTCGGCGCCTGTGTTGACCGGGGTGGCGCGGCGAACTCGCCGGCGGCGGTCTATGCGGTCGACAAGGCGATCAAGTGGCTGAACGACTATTCGCCGCCAGCGGCACAGGGCATGACCTTCTCGGAGGCCGGGCCGGTTCCAGCGCAGGGCAACATTGCTCAGCAGATGTTCATGTATACGACCTTTGTGGCATCTCTCGTACAACCGGGCCTGCCCGTCATGAACGAGGATGGCACGCCCAAGTGGCGTCTCGCGCCCAGCCCGCATGGGGTTTACTGGGAAGACGGGATGAAGGTCGGCTATCAGGACGTCGGGTCCTGGACGCTGATGAAGTCCACGCCCGAGGACCGCGCGAAAGCCGCCTGGCTCTATGCCCAGTTCGTGACCTCGAAGACGGTGGATGTGGAAAAGTCGCATTTCGGCCTGACCTTCATCCGTGAAAGCACGATCCAGCATGACAGTTTCACCGAACGCGCCCCAAACCTGGGCGGCCTGGTGGAGTTCTACCGTTCGCCGGATCGTGTTCGCTGGTCGCCGACTGGCACCAACGTTCCGGACTATCCGAAACTGGCGCAACTCTGGTGGCAGAACATCGGCGACGCCATGTCGGGCGCCAAGTCGACGCAAGCCGCGCTGGACAGCCTTTGCGATGATATGGAAAGCGTGATGTCCCGCATCGAGAGGGCCGGCATCCAGGGCGATATTGGGCCGAAGCTCAACGAAGAGCAGGATCCGGAAGTCTGGCTGAACGAAGCCGGTTCGCCGAAGCCGAAGCTGGAGGACGAGGAAGAAGAGCCTCAGACCATCGCCTATGACGAGTTGGTCGCAAGCTGGCAGTAAATGAATCGGCCCGGGGGCTTCGGCCCCCGGGCTTTTCGACCCGGGGACGCCGGACCTCTGTCCGGACCCCATGAAACACGGATGAGCCATGAGCCATATCCTTGCCATCGATCAGGGGACGACCTCGACCCGGGCCATCATCTTCGACAGCGACATGGGCAACCTGGCCACCGCGCAAGAGGAGTTCGCCCAGCATTTTCCCGACAGCGGTTGGGTGGAACATGATCCCGAGGATCTCTGGTCCACGACCGCCGCGACCTGCCGCGCCGCGATCGAGAAGGCGGGCCTCGGCCCTGACCGGATCGCGGCCATCGGCATCACCAACCAGCGCGAGACGACCGTGGTCTGGGACAAGGCCACCGGCAAGCCTGTCCATAATGCGATCGTCTGGCAGGACCGACGCACCGCCGATTATTGCCGCGAACTGCGCGAAGCCGGGCATGACAAGACGATCACCAAGCGCACCGGCCTGCTGGCCGATCCCTATTTCTCGGGCACCAAGCTGAAATGGATCCTCGACAACGTCGAAGGCGCACGCGCCCGCGCGGAACGCGGCGAATTGCTGTTCGGCACCGTCGATTGCTTCCTGATCTGGAAGCTGACCGGTGGAAAGGCGCATGTCACCGATGCGACCAACGCGGCGCGAACGATGCTCTACGACATTCACAAGGGTCGGTGGAGCACGACAATCTGCAAGCTCTTCGGCATACCACCGGCGATGCTGCCCGAGGTCAGGGATTGCGCCGCCGATTTCGGCATGACCCGGTCCGACCTGTTCGGCCGGTCGCTTCCCATCCTCGGCGTCGCGGGCGACCAGCAGGCGGCGACGGTGGGGCAAGCCTGCTTCACGCCGGGGATGATGAAATCTACCTACGGGACCGGCTGCTTCGCTTTGCTGAACACCGGCGACACGGCGGTCGCCTCGAGCAACAAGTTGCTGACAACGATCGCCTATCAGCTCGACGGCAAGCCGACCTATGCGCTCGAAGGCTCGATCTTCATTGCCGGCGCGGTGGTGCAATGGCTGCGCGACGGGTTGAAGATCATCCGTGAAGGCCGGCGAGACGCAGGCGCTGGCCGACCAGGCCGACCCCCGGCAGGAGGTCGTTCTGGTGCCGGCCTTCGTGGGCCTCGGCGCGCCCTATTGGAACGCCGAATGCCGCGGCGCCATGTTCGGGCTGACACGCGGAACCGGGCCAGCCGAACTGGCTCGGGCGGCGCTTGAAAGCGTCGGCTACCAGACCCGCGACCTGCTGGAGGCGATGCAGGCCGATTGGCAGGACGGAGGCAAGACCCAGCCGACCCTCCGCGTCGATGGCGGGATGACGGCCAGCAACTGGGCAATGCAGTTCCTGTCGGACATCATCGGCGCACCGGTTGACCGCCCGCGCGTGCTTGAAACGACGGCGCTTGGGGCTGCCTGGCTCGCGGGCCAGCGGGCGGGAATCTATCCGGACATGCAGGGCTTCGCCGATGGCTGGGCGCTGGACCGCACATTCCGCCCGGCGATGGATGCCGACCTGCGCGACGCTAAATACGCCCGCTGGAAGCGCGCCGTTTGCGCCACGCTGGACTTCTGAGGCAGATCGAATGACTCCGTTCAGCTTCATGACTGCTGGGCGGATCCTGTTCGGCCGGGGAAGCGCCCAAGACACGGCGCGGCTTGCCGCTGGTTTCGGCACCCGGATCCTGCTGGTGCGCGGCCGGACGGTTGACTGGGTCGAGACGCTGCTGAACGACCTGCGCAGCTCGGGTTGCGAATTTGTCCAGCACGTCCAGCCGACAGAGCCGACTGTCGCGGATGTCACGGCGGCGCTGGATCTCGGGCGTCGCTTTGGAGCCAAGGCCGTAATTGCCGTCGGCGGCGGATCTGTCATCGACCTCGGCAAGGCCGCGGCGGCGCTTCTGCCCGGAAAGAGCGGGGTCATGGATCATCTCGAGGTGGTGGGGAAGGGGCGGCCGCTCTCTGAAGCGCCGCTACCCTTCATCGCGATACCGACGACGGCAGGAACCGGAGCCGAAGTGACGAAAAACGCCGTCATCGGTGTGCCAGAGGCGGGCCGCAAGGTCAGCCTGCGCGACGACCGCATGATGCCGGAGATCGCCATCGTCGATCCCGCCCTGACCGACGGCGCACCGCGCGGCGTTACGCTGGCATCGGGCCTTGATGCGATCACGCAGGTCATCGAACCCTATCTGTCCAGCCGCGCGAATCCGCTGACGGATGCGCTGTGCCGCGAGGCCATCCCGCGCGGTCTGGCCGCCCTGGCGCGATTGATGCAGGATGAAAGCCCTGCGATGCGGGACGAACTGGCGTTCGTCAGCCTGACCGGCGGCATCGCCCTGAGCAATGCCGGTCTGGGCGCGGTCCATGGCCTTGCCGGGATCATCGGCGGCCGGTTTCAGGCGCCTCACGGCGTCATCTGCGGACGTCTGCTTGGTCCGGTTCTGGCCGCGAACCGCGCTGAAATGGCGCGGGCAGGGGCCGATCTGACGCGGTTCGACGAGGTGGCCATCTCGATGGGTGCCGCGTTCGGACTGCCCCATGACAAGGTCTTCGAGCGGCTCGGGGACCGGCTGGACCGGCTTGGTGTGCCGAGGCTGGGGCGATGGCTGGACGATGGGGCGGATATCGGCGCTCTCGCCCGGGACGCGCTCGGGTCTTCCTCGATGAAGGCGAATCCCTGCGATCTTCCGGCACCGGCGCTGGAAGCCGCGATACTCATGGCGACTTGATCCGACCTGTCCGGATGAATTCCGGGTCGTTTTCATTTGCTTGACGCGGCAGGCTGTGGCCTGTTGGCGAAAACCTTCGAGCATCACCAGAAAGGGTCCGGACCATGGCCGAGACGAAACTCAACTATATCGCCGGCGAATGGGTTGCTGGTTCTTCGGAGATCGAGAACCGGAACCCGTCGGATCTTGACGATCTGGTTGGAATGTTCGCGCAGGCGACCGCAAGTCAGCTGGATGATGCGCTCGAAGCGGCGAGGCGTGCCCAAACGGAATGGGCGGGCTATGGGTTGGAACGCAAGCAGGCCGTGCTGAACGCCATCGGGAATGAACTGATGGCGCGCGCCGAGGAACTGGGCACGCTGTTGAGCCGAGAAGAGGGCAAGCCGCTGGCGGAAGGCAAGGGCGAGGTCTTCCGCGCCGGCCAGTTTTTCACCTATTACGCCGCCGAATGCCTACGGCAACTTGGCGAGAATGCCGACAGCGTGCGGCCGGGGATCGAGGTCGATGTCCGGCGCGAGCCGATCGGCGTCGTCGTGGTGATCAGTCCATGGAATTTTCCCACTGCAACCGCGAGTTGGAAGATCGCGCCGGCGCTGGCCTATGGCAATGCGGTGATCTGGAAGCCAGCCAATATCACACCCGCCTCTGCCGTGGCCCTGACCGAGATCATCGCGCGACAGGATGTCCCCACGGGCCTGTTCAACCTGGTGATGGGCGCGGGTCGCGAAATCGGCCAGGCCCTTGTGGAAAGCCCGAAGATCGACGCCATCTCCTTTACCGGATCGGTGCCGGTCGGTCGCGGCATCGCGGCGACGGCGGTGCAGAACTTCACCAAGGTCCAACTGGAAATGGGGTCGAAGAACGCGCTGGTTGTGATGGATGACGCCGATCTCGACCTCGCTGTCTCGGTGGCACTTGGCGGTGCCTTCGGCGGCACTGGGCAGAAATGCACCGCCTCGTCACGGCTGATCGTACACTCCGCGATTCACGACGCCTTCGCGGAAAAACTGGTCGAGGGCGCCAAAGCGATGAAGGTCGGACATGCCCTGGCCGATGGCACCCAGATGGGTCCGGTGGTCAGCGAGCAGCAGTTGCGCGAGAACCTCGACTATGTCGAACTAGGCAAGTCCGAGGGCGCGGAACTGGCCTGCGGCGGCACCCGGCTGACGATGGAGACCGAGGGCCACTACATGTCGCCCGGCGTCTTCCTGCACACCGGCAACGACATGCGCATCAACCGCGAGGAGATGTTCGCGCCGCTGACCTCGGTGATCAGGGTCGACAGCTACGACCAGGCGCTCGCCACCGTCAACGACACGCATTTCGGCCTGACCTCGGGCATCGTCACCCGCAGCCTTGCCCGCGCCACGCATTTCCGACGCAACGCTCGCACCGGCGTGGTGACGGTCAACCTGCCAACCGCCGGCACCGACTATCACGTGCCCTTCGGCGGGCGCGGCGACAGTTCCTACGGACCCCGCGAACAGGGCAGGGCGGCGGCGGAATTCTACACCACCGTCAAGACCGCCTATATCGCGGCGGGCCAGCCGGAATGACGTTCCGCATCGACGGTTTGCAATACGCGAACTGGTCGGAAAAAATCTTCCGCCAGATGCGCGAAGGAGGGCTGGATGCGGTCCATGTCACCATCGCTTATCACGAAAATTTCCGCGAAACGGTGCTGAACATCGAAAGATGGAACCGCTGGTTCGAGGAATTCCCCGACCTGATCTTCCAGGGCCACTGGGCCAGCGATGTTGTCTTGGCGCAGAAGACCGGGCGCACGGCGATCTTCTTCGGCTTCCAGAATCCAAGCCCGATCGAGGATGACATCGGCCTCGTCGAGATCCTGCACAAGCTTGGCGCCCGGTTCATGCAGCTCAGCTATAACAACCAGTCGCTGCTGGCGACCGGCTGCTACGAATCCGAAGACCCCGGCATCACGCGCATGGGCCGCGAGGTGATCCGCGAGATGAACCGTGTCGGCATGGTCGTGGATATGAGCCATTCCGCGGATCGCTCGACAATCGAGGCCGCCGAGATATCGGACCGCCCGATCGCCATCACCCATGCCAACCTGCACGATTGGGCGCCCGCCCTGCGGAACAAGCGCGACGATGTGGTGCGGGCGGTGACCGGAAAGGGCGGCATGATGGGCTTTTCGCTCTATCCGCATCACCTGAAGGACAAGTCCGATTGCACGCTCGAGAGTTTCTGCGCGATGATCGCGGATGCGGCGGACCGGTTCGGCGCTGAGCATTTCGGCATCGGCAGCGATCTATGCCAGGATCAGCCCGACAGCGTCGTCGAATGGATGCGGACGGGGCGCTGGACGAAGAGGATCGACTATGGCGAAGGCTCGGCGAGCGCGCCGGGGTTCCCGCCGATGCCGGACTGGTTCCGGGACAACCGGGATTTCGGAAATTTTGAGATCGGTCTGCGCGCCAAGGGCTTCGACGAGGAAGAAGTCTTGGGGCTGATGGGCGGCAACTGGCACCGCTTCTTTGAGCGGAGTTTCAGCCTTTCCTGAAGGATTTTGACGACGCCTCGGACCGACCGCCCTATATACTGAAGGGGCAGGGCCAAGAGGGGAGATGGCACCGTGGATCAGGCAGGACGCATTTCTGTGGCCCGTAGGGACCCGCGCAGCGTGATGACACTGGCGCGTCTCGGATCGTTCCACCAGTCGCGCCTGTCCTTCATGCGAGTGCTGCTGCGGCGGCTGAAATCCGAGAACTGGCACTTCGATCGGCCTGTCTTCGACATTGACGAGAAGGGCGTCGGCGTCGCCGTCTACTGCGCACACGGCCCCCGGCGCAGCTATTCGCTGATTGCCTTCGCGAATGACCTGCCGCCCGAAATGCGGTCCGACCGGGTTATCGCCACCGAATGGGATGCGACCTTCACGCTTTTCGACGGGATACCGGACGCGGACGATATCGCCCGGCTCTCGCGCAACATTCCGAAGCAGGAGGCGGGCCGGGTCACGCAGTCGGAATTGTCCGTCAGCCGGGCCAACCGCTCGGTGCGGCTTTGGGACCATGTCGTCCAGGCTCTCGCCGCCGGCACTCAACCCGACCCCGACCTTGTGGCGCGGGTCGGCTATCTGATGCGGACAACCGCCGTCTACGGTTCGGGCAAGCTGGGGGCGGCGGATCGCGAGATGACCGACGACCGCCCCGAATTTCAGCCACCATTCCAGATCGAGATGCTGAGCGTCTATCTGACCCGCGCGTTCGTGATGGATCTGGTCGAACACATGGCGCGTCTGAAAGCGCCGCAAACCGCGGTGCCGCTCGATCCCGCTTTGCGCCGCCGCTTCGGCATCGGCAATTCGACGGGCCTCGGGATGGCACCCTACCTGATCAATCATCCGGTACTTCTGAACAACTGGATCGCCGCGCGCGAAGAAGCGCTGGCGCGGGTCCGGTCGCTGCCTGCGGCGGATGAGAGCAGCACCACGGCGTTCCGCCAAGTCGTGCTGCGCGCCATCGAGAACGCCCGGCGCTGGCAGTCCGCGCATCCGGTCCAGATGCGCCGGTTGGAGGAACTTCGCCGCGACCTGGACCGCTTGCGCGATCATCTCGGCGCTGACGGACTTGAGGGCGACCGGCCCTGGAACCGCCTGTGGCTTTGGGCCGAGAAGAACCTCGGCCTCGAAGGGCAGGAACAACTTTTGTCCCTGTTGCTGGAACCTTTTCCGGATCTGGTGGACGGGCTCAGCGGCTGCATGGCGGCGGACGAAACCGGGACATCGCGGATCGACGGCCGGATGCCCGTCGCCCGGCTGCGCGCGCTGATCGAGGAAATCTACGCCTGGGCATTGACCATCGACTGGAGCGATCCCGAGCCGCAGGCATGCATCTGGTATGTCTCGGAGGAAAAGCTTGAGCCGCGTCTCGGCCTGCGGTCCGATGAGGGACTTGAGCCTTATGAACAACCCCTGTCCCCTGGACGGGACGCCGCAAGACTGCATGCCGATCTGCATTCCAGCGACGCGGCGACGGTCGGCGCCTTCCTGATGCGTCATCCCGAGCATCGCCATATCGCGCGGCGCGTGCAGATCGCCGCGCGCTTTCCCTATGCTGAGATCCGTGACAACACGATTTCCGCCGATTTGTTGCCGATCGACCTTCTGCGCGCCAAGCTGAGCTTTTTCGGCGCCTGTCACTTTGATCCCCGGTCGGACCGCTGGGTGCGGATCAACATGTTCCAGAACGCGCCGTTTCCGGCGGAACTGGCCTTTGACGACGCCGACGACTGGACGCTTCCGAAACTCGGGGACGACGCCGGATGATATCGCTCTGGTCGCTGAATGAAACCGAGGCGCTCGCGCGCCGGGCAGCGCGGGGCGCGGGACTGTCATGGGGGCACGCAGAGGAGGCGGGCCGCGCCGTGCGCTGGCTGTGCGCGCGTGGCCTGCCCGGCGCCGCGGCACTGGTCAGCCTGCTGGACTGGCGGGACGGTCGGCCGGAAAAATCCGTCATGCCGCGTCAGAATGGCCAGCTTTGGCTGCCGGTCAGCGACCGGATTTGTCCGGTTGCCTTGGGATCAATGCTCTGCGACGGTCAGGTTGATTTTGTCGAGGGACCGCTGGAGATCCGCGATGTTTGCGCGCCGGTCCTGCTGGTTCCCTTCGCCAGTTGGACCGCCGAGACCGAGCGTCGTTTCGTCGCGGTGGAGTGGCCGGATACGCGGATCGTCCTTGCGCCGGATGGCAGCGTCACCGGCAGGGAACCCGCCAGATACCCTGACTGTGCTGACCTGCAACTCTGCTTCGAAGTCGAGCCTGAAGACCAGGCCATCGCACAGGGCCACCGAGCCGCCATCGACGCCACTACGATATCGGCGCTGACGCGGCTGGCGACCCGCACCTACGCGCCCGCGACCGAGGAGAGCCGGCGGAGCGGCGCCGGCGCCGGGTTGTCGGACAACGATTGAGGCTGCGCAGATTTTCGAGAGATGTTTGGTGGAGCCAAGGGGGATCGAACCCCTGACCTCTTGCATGCCATGCAAGCGCTCTCCCAGCTGAGCTATGGCCCCATCATGGGTGGGGGGCGTTGCCGCCCGCCCGGAGTGTCTAGGGAACTGCGCGGGGCAGTTCAAGCCAAAAAGCGGCCCGGATCAGTCGTCGTCGTCGCTGGCGACATCGGCGATGTCGTCGAGCGAGACGTCGTCATCCTCGTCGTCTTCCAGAAGATCGTCGTCCGCTTCCACCTCGACGTCGTCATCCTCGATCAGCAGATCCTCGTCATCTGAATCCGCGTCGTCCTCGACGACTGCCTTGGTCTTTTCGGCCACCGCGACGCGGGTCCGGGTATTCGAGTCGAGCGTGACCGTCTCACCCGTATAGGGGCTGACGATCGGCGTCTTGCCGAGATCATAGAACCGCTTGCCGGTCGTCGGGCAGATACGCTTTACGCCCCATTCTTCCTTGGGCATGTGATACCCCTTTCATCGTCCGTGATTTCCGAGATTTGCCGCCCTCTGCCACAATGGCGAAAGGGTGTCAAAGCCTTTCCCGCATGATCCGGTGCAACCGCGTTACCGGTGGCGCCCGCCCCCCGCTCTGCGCTACTATTCGCGTGTGGGCAAGGAAGGACCGTATATGGGGCAGGTCGTGCTGACAGGCAATCCCCCGATCGAAATCAATCTGCGGCGCTCTGCGCGGGCGCGGCGGATTTCGCTGCGCGTCTCGCGCCACGATGGGCGCGTGACGCTGTCGCTGCCGAATTGGACCGCAGAGCGGGATGCATTGGCCTTCGCGCGGCAGAAAGAGGACTGGATCCGGCAGAACCTGGACCGGTGCCAGCCCGCCACCGTGCTTGCCCCCGGTTGCGCCCTGCCATTCGAGGGCAGGGATCGCCTTGTCGTCGCGGCAGAGGGCCGGTCCGTCCGGCTCGAGCCCGATCGCATCCTGGTCCCCGGTCCGGCCGAGCGCCATGGTGCGCGGCTGCGGGCCTTTCTGCAGCTTGCCGCCCGCGACCGGCTGAGCGCTGCCGTCGATCGCTATGCGGCCAAGGTCCGGCGCGAGGTGACCGGGTTGACCCTGCGCGACACCCGCTCGCGCTGGGGGTCCTGCACGGCAGAGGGTCGGCTGATGTTTTCCTGGCGGCTGGTTATGGCGCCGCCGCAGGTGCTGGATTATGTCGCGGCGCACGAGGTCGCTCATCTGGTCGAAATGAACCATTCCCCGGCCTATTGGGCCGTGGTCGAGCGAATCTGCCCGGAATACGCGGATAGGCGGCGCTGGCTGCGCCAGCATGGCGGGCGGCTGCAGGCGGTCCGCTTCGGCGATTGACCGCGCAACCGGCACATGGTCTGTCTGTTCCATGCTGATCCATGCAAAACCGTCCGACGCGGCTGCCGCCGCCCATGACCGGGTCTATCGAGCGCTTCGCGTACAGATCATGCATGGCATCCTGCCGCCGGGCGAACCCTTGACCCTGCGTGGCATCGGCAAGCGCTTCGATGTCTCGATGACCCCCGCGCGCGAGGCGTTGCGTCGGTTGGTGGCGGAAGGCGCGCTCAGTCTCTCGGCTTCTGGGCGGGTGACGACGCCGGAACTTTCGAACGAGCGGATCGAGGAACTCGCCGCGGTCCGCGCGCTGCTCGAACCGGAGCTGGCCAGCCGCGCCCTGCCGCGCGTCCATATGGCACTGATCGACAGGCTCGAGGCGATCAACGGCACCATCGCCGAGGCTGCCGCGAAGACCGATGCGATCGGCTATATTCGCAGCAATCTGGAGTTCCACCGCACCTTCTACCTGCGCGCCCAGGCCCCTGCGATGCTGGCCATGGCGGAAACCGTCTGGCTACAGCTTGGCCCGACGATGCGCGCGCTTTACAGCCGGATGTCCCGCTCGGAGCCGCCGCAGCACCACCGGACGATCATCGCCGCGCTGAAGGCGGGGGATGAGCCCGGACTCCGGCTTGCGGTCAGGACGGATGTGACACAAGGGCTGAGGCATCTTGTGACCTAGATGGCAATGTGGCGCGTGACCGGCTAGATCCACGCGTGACCGGTGCAGCGGCGGGAGAGATATGAATGGCCTACGAACGCGCGGCAGGAATGGGCTACAAGCGCTTTCTGGACCGGCTTCACAATGCCAATCTGCTCGACTGGTACCTCGAGATCGGATGCCGCACCGGCCGATCCTTCGCCCCGGTGCGCGGCAAGACCATCGCCGTCGATCCGTTCTTCCGGATCGAAAAGAACGTGATCGGCATCAAGCCGGCGCTGCATATCTTCCAGGCGACCAGCGACGCGTTCTTCGCGTCCGGGTTCCTCGCTCAGAACGACATCAAGCTGTCGTTCAGCTTTCTTGACGGCATGCATCTGTTCGAGTTTCTGCTTCGTGACTTCATGAACACGGAACGCGCGACCCGGCCGGACGGACTCATCGCCATGCATGACTGCTGTCCGTTCAACTCTTCGATGACGACGCGTGATCTCGACAATCTGCCATCCGGCGCCTGGACAGGGGATGTCTGGAAGATCATCCCGATCCTGCAGGAATACCGACCCGATCTTGCGATCACCGTCCTCGATTGCCCGCCGACCGGTCTTGTGCTGGTCTCGGGTCTCTCGCCCTCAAGCACGGTCCTGAAGGACAATTACGACGAGATCGTCGCCCGCTATACCGAGATTACGATCGAGGATTACGGCCCGAAACGGTTCTTCGCCTCATTCGACTATTCCGATTCGAGGGCCTTTGCGGCAGACGGCTGGAAACCGTTCCAGCCGCTCCGGCTTGCCGAGTCCGAGGCGTTGAGGCCCCGGAAGATCACCCCTTGACCGCCTGCTGCCGGCGCGACTGACGGGTCAGGCGTGGATCGCGCCGTCGCCGCAGGCCAGCGCCGCCTCGCGCACCGCCTCAGAATAGGTCGGATGGGCGTGACAGGTCATCGCCAGATCCTGGGCCGAGGCGCCGAACTCCATCGCGACGCAGACCTCGTGGATCAGGTCGCCCGCGGCGGGGCCGATGATATGGGCGCCGAGGATGCGGTCGGTCTCCTTGTCGGCGAGGATCTTGACGAAGCCGTCGCCCGCGAAGACCGCCTTGGCACGCGCGTTCCCCATGAAAGAGAACTTGCCGGCCTTGTAGGCGCGGCCCTCCTCCTTGAGCTGCTGCTCGGTCTTGCCGACAGCGGCGACCTCGGGATGGGTGTAGATCACCGAAGGGATCACGCCGTAATTCACATGACCGGACTTGCCCGCCAGCACTTCGGCGACGGCCATGCCTTCATCCTCGGCCTTGTGGGCGAGCATCGGGCCGGCGATGACGTCGCCGATCGCATACAGGCCTTTGACATTGGTGGCCCAGTGGTCGTCGGTTTCGACCTGGCCCTGTTTGGTCAGTTTCACACCGAGCGCTTCCAGACCAAGCCCTTCGGTATAGGGTTTGCGGCCGGTGGCGACGAGGACCGTATCGGCGTCGATCACATGCTCGCTGTCATCCTTGCGCAGCTTGTAGGTCACCTTGTTCTTGGTCTTCAGCGTCTCGACCCCCTGGACCGCGGCGCCCATGATGAATTCCAGCCCCTGCTTCTTCAGCATCCGCTGGAAGGTCTTCTGCACTTCGGCATCCATGCCGGGAGTGATCGCGTCGAGAAATTCGATGACCGTGACCTTTGCCCCAAGACGCGCGTAGACCGACCCCATCTCCAGCCCGATGACCCCGGCGCCGATCACCACCAGTTCTTTCGGAACCTTCGTCAGCTCAAGGGCGCCGGTCGATGTGACGACGGATTTCTCATCCACCTCGACGCCCTTCAGCGAGGCGGAATCCGAACCGGAGGCGATGACGATGTTCTTCGCCTCGTGTACCTCGTCGCCAACCTTCACCTTGCCTGCCTCGGGGATCGACCCCCAGCCCTTCAGCCAGTCTACCTTGTTCTTCTTGAACAGGAATTCGATGCCCTTGGTGTTTTGCCCGATGACGTCGTCCTTGTAGGCCAGCATCGCCTTCCAGTCGACCGAGGGCGACTTTCCCTTAAGCCCCATCGTCGCGAAATTATGCTCTGCCTCGTGCAGCATGTGGGTGGCGTGCAGCAGCGCCTTCGAGGGGATGCAGCCGACATTCAGGCAGGTGCCGCCGAGCGTGTCGCGCCCCTCGACGCAGGCGGTCTTCAGGCCCAGCTGGGCGCAGCGGATGGCGCAGACATAGCCGCCGGGGCCGCTGCCGATGATGATCACGTCATAGGAAGCCATGTCTCACTCCTTGGGGTCGGGGCCGGTTCTCCGGGCATATCCAAACCGTATTGCAACCCGTTTTGCAGATGTCAAACCAGCGCGGCCAGCAGCATCAGCACGGTCGCCGCGAATCCGAGCATCCAGATGTAGCTGCGCCAAGGCTGCCAGCCGAAGGCATAGGCCGGGATATAGACGACCCGCGCGACCAGGTAGGTCCAGGCGCAGGTGACGGTGAAGCCGGTGGACTGACCCGACAGGGTCACAACCACGACGGCGAGGGTGAACATGATCAACCCCTCGAAGTGGTTGTTCATCGCGCGGTAGAGCCTGGCCGTCCGGGTCGAGACCTGGTCGATCAGGTCGCCGCCCAGCCGGTCACGGTCGCGCGGGCTGGACGTCTTGCCGGTGCCGAGTTCCAGATTGGCCGGGACCGACATCAGCACGTACTGGACGACCTGCAAGAGACCGGCAAGCGTCAGGACAAGAAGTTCGGGGGTCATTTCGCCTCGCAGGTCGCAATCGTTACAGGGCCGCCAGGTAGAGCCAGGCGGTGGCAAGGAAACCGCAGACCCAGATCAGTGTGCGGATCCAGGGCGTTCCGGCGGCATAGACGATGACATAGAGCACCCGGGCGATCAGAAAAATCTGAGCAGCCAGAAGCGTCGCGGCGGTGAACCCGCCCTGCGCCTGCAACACAAGAACCGCGGGCGCGAAAAGCGCCATCGCCACGACCGAATTGCGCAGTGCCCTTTCCAGCCGGCCGGCCACGCCGCTCAGCGGCGGCATGTCATCGCGGGGCTTCGCCAGCATCGGCAGACCGACCTGGGCCATCGCCGCAAGCACCTGCACCAGAACGATCACGATCACCAGAAGGCCGTAAAGGACGAGAATGGAAAGTTCGCTCGACATCGGGTTCATCCATTGATCTCTTTCAATATCCGCAGCCTAGCACAGGTTGGGAAAATCCAACCACCGGCATTTCAGCCCGTCAGAGGCCGAGGAAATAGAGGATCACCGTCGCGGCGAATCCCACCAGCCATACCAGCGTGCGGATCCCGGTGATGCCGAAGGCGTAGGCCGGGACATAGATGATGCGGGCCAGCAGGAAGACCTGCGCGGCAGTGCGCGACGCGTCCGAGAAATTGTCGCGCAGCGCGAGGATCACGATCGCAGGGGCGAACAGGGTAAGGGCGGTGACGGAATTGGTCAGCGCCCGGTCGAGCCGCCCGAGGATGCCGCCGACGCTGCGGTGTTCGTCGCGCGAGGACAGCATGTAGCCGGTGCCAAGCTGGCGCATCATGCCGGTGGTCTTGAGGCCGAGGACGAGGGCGACCAGAAGGCCGTAGATGGCGAGAATGGAAAGTTCGTCGGAGAGCATGGGCGGGTCCGTTCTGTGCTGTTCGGGTGCAGCCTAGCAGACCGGCGGGCGAAGGGTAGGGGTCAGGCGATCTTGAGGAAGTCGGCGGTCACGGCCTGGCCGAAGCCGGTTTCCTTGTCGAGCCAGGCCTGCGCCTTGTCGCGGTCATTGACCTCGAAGAGGGCGACGGTGGCCGAGGGGGTGTCGGCGTCGCGCCAGAGTTGCAGCAGGGTCAGGCCGGCCTGGGAACGGTTTTCGGCAGCCTTGTCGAAATCGGCCTTCCAGGCGGTGTAGTCGCGGGTATCGAAACGGGCGAGGAGGTGCATCGGGTGGCTCCGGGTTCTGGGGTCCGTGGTGGGAACCGCCGGGATCGGGAACTTGTTCCGAAATCTCTCGGCGCGGCGGGAGGTGTCCACATGTGGACGGGAGAGGGTTTCGTTTCAGATCAATGGATTGACGATTTTCGTTCGGGATTTGTTAACGGATGCGTTGGGCCGTGCGGTGGGGATTGACACAAGCGGCGGGCCTCCCGGCTCAGGCGCGGGCGTAGAGCGGCAGGACCGCGCCGCTGATTTCGGTATTGGCGGGCGAGACCAGATGCAGGATCGCCTCTGCCGCCGCCTGCGGGGCCAGCCATTTCGACGGATCGGCCTTGGGCATCGCGTCGCGGTTGGCGTGCGTGTCGATGGTCGAGGGCGCGATCGCGTTGACGAGGATGCGCTCGGACTTCAATTCCTCGGCCAGACCTTGAGTGAGGGCGGCGACGGCGGCCTTGCTGGTGGCATAGGCCACCATATTCGCGCCCTTGCGCGGTTCCAGCGCGGGCCGCGCCGCGACATTGACGATGCGCCCGCCCTGTCCGGTCGCGGCCATCGCGCCGGCGGCGGCGCGGCAGCAGAGGAGCGCGGTCAGCGCGTTCATCTCGATCATCCGCAGGAACTCGGCGCGGCCGGTTTCGGCCAGCGGCGCCATCGCGAAACCGCCGGCCAGATGGACCGAGGCCCAGAGGTCGGGGATGGTGCCGTAGAAGGCCGCGACCGCCGCCTCGTCGGTCAGGTCGGTACCGGGGGTGATATGCAGGCGGTCCTCTGTGGCGTCCGTCTTGGCGTCGGCGTCGCGGCTTGGGACGTGGCAGGTCGCGCCGGCCTCGATCAGCCGCGCGACGACGACCCGTCCAAGCGCGCCGGTGCCGCCGGTCACGGCGATCTGTCTGCCGGAGAGGGGGTGGTCGGTCATGGTCGCAGCTTAGGCCAAGGGGTCGGGCATGGGCAAGGCGAAGCAGCGCGGTGGGCGGTTCCGGCGCGTCGCTTTCGCGGCGGCGGATGGCGGGCTGAAGCCCGGCCTGCGGCATGGCGCTCGGGTGGTGCAGATGCAGTCCCGGACTTGATCCGGGACCTTTTTGGGCGAGCGAGGCCCCGGAGCGGGGTCCGGGGCTGCGGGACTCTGGTGGGTGAACCCGGACTGGCGCGCGGCCTCATCCCCCTGCGGATTGCTGCGCAACGCGGATGCTGTGCCCCGCCCGGAACAAGGCCCGCAGGGCCGCCGGGCAGCGCCCGACCGCCCGGACGGGCGGGCGCTTTTGCGCCGTTGGTGCGGAGATTGGTCGGGGAGGTGGCGGAGGGATAAAGTGGCGACCACTGAAGGCAGGAGCGCCCACCCGCGGTCGGGCGCTGCCCTCTGTTTCGCGGCGGCGGATGGCGGGCTGAAGCCCGAACTGCGGTGGCTGCGTATTCCTAGGGGCTGTGTTGCGCTGAAGGGTGCACTACGGCTTACTTAGTCTTTCCTTTCAAAGCTCTCAACTGCGAACAGAATTAGGCTGATTTCAACACCGTCGGCAACATTGTCGTCGTCTAAATCGACCCGTACTTCCGCTTTGCCGAGCACCTTACACTTGCTGCTGGATGGATCGAAGAGTTCAAGCTCACAACCTTCGATCTTCCGACGAAAATCACGCCCCGCATCAAGCAGGATTTTATACCGGCCAGTTTGGTCCACAAAATAGACTGTTTCACCGAACATCGTACCAATCGCGCCATCAACGAGTATTTCTTGGCCATTTGCTACGTCGTTTACGATCGTGAGGAATTTTTCGAGGTCGTTTGTATTTTTGAGTTGGGGTTTATCCTGTGGGAAAGCCGCAGCAACAAATGCGACGTATACTACCGCTGCAAATGGCAATGTCTTGAAGATATACTTCATCCTACTTCCTCACAAATCCATCAACAACCGTCGCGGATCCTCCAGCGCTTCCTTCACCCGCACCAGGAACGTCACCGCGCCCTTGCCGTCCACGACCCGGTGGTCGTAGCTCAGCGCGAGGTACATCATCGGGCGGATCACGATCTGGCCGTCGACCACCACCGGGCGGTCCTGGATCTTGTGCATCCCCAAAATCCCCGATTGCGGCGGGTTCAGGATCGGCGAGGACATCAGCGAGCCGTAGACGCCGCCATTCGAGATGGTGAAGGTGCCGCCCTGCATCTCGGCCATGGAAAGCTTGCCGTCGCGGGCGCGGAGGCCGAGCTCGTTGATCTTCTTCTCGATCTCGGCGAAGGACATCGCGTCGGCGTCGCGCACCACCGGCACGACGAGGCCCGAGGGTGTGCCGACCGCGACGCCCATATGGACGAAGTTCTTGTAGACGACATCGGTGCCGTCGATTTCCGCGTTGACCTCGGGCACTTCCTTCAGCGCGTGGCAGCAGGCCTTGGTGAAGAACGACATGAAGCCCAGCTTGACGCCGTGCTTCTTCTCGAACAGAGCCTTGTATTCGTTGCGCAATTCCATGATCGCGGTCATGTCCACCTCGTTATAGGTGGTCAGGATCGCGGCGGTGTTCTGGGCGTCCTTCAGCCGGCGGGCGATGGTCTGGCGCAGGCGGGTCATCTTCACCCGCTCCTCGCGCGCCTCGTCGTCGGCGGCGACCGGGCCGCGCGGGGCTGCGGGGGCCTTGGCTTCGGTCGAGACCGAGGCCAGCGCCTTCTGCACATCTTCCTTCATGATCCGACCGTCGCGGCCGGTGCCCTTCACCTGATCGGGCGAGAGGCCGGCCTCTTCCATCGCCTTCTTCGCGGCGGGGGCGTGTTCGATATCCTTGCCGTCGGCAGAGTCGGCCTTGGCCGGTTCTTCCGGTTCGTCCTGTTTCGGCTCGGCTTTCTCGTCCTTCTTTTCGTCCTTCTTCTCGTCCTTCTTTTCGGCCTTGTCGGCCTTCTTGTCCTCTTTCGCGGGCTCGGCGCCGGCGCCTTCCTCGATCGTGGCCAGAAGCGCATCGACGCCGACCGTCTCGCCTTCGGCGGCGACGATCTCTCCGAGCTTGCCGGCGGCGGGCGAGGGCACCTCGACCGTCACCTTGTCGGTTTCCAGCTCGCAGAGCATTTCATCCTGCGCGACTGAGTCGCCGGGTTTCTTGAACCAGGTGGCGATGGTGGCTTCGGTGACGCTTTCGCCAAGCGTCGGAACGCGGACTTCTATGGACATGAACCTTTACCCTTTGATCGTCAGCGCTTCGTCGACGAGCGCCTGTTGTTGTGCCTTGTGCTGGCTGGCGAGGCCCGTGGCGGGCGACGCGGCGGCGTTGCGGCCCACATAGGCGGGCCGGGTGTGCTTGGCCTTGATGCGGCTCAGCACCCATTCGAGGTTGGGTTCCATGAAGGACCAGGGACCCTGGTTCTTGGGCTCTTCCTGGCACCAGACCATCTCGGCCGACTTGAAGCGTTCCAGCTCCTTGACGGCGGCCTGGGCGGGGAACGGATAGAACTGCTCGAACCGCAGGAGGTAGACATCGTCGATGCCGCGCTCGTCGCGCTCTTCGAGGAGGTCGTAATAGACCTTGCCCGAGCACATCACGACGCGGCGGATCTTCTTGTCGGCGGCGAGCTTGGTGTCGGAATGGCCCTTTTGCGCGTCGTCCCAGAGGACGCGGTGGAAGCTGCTGCCGGTGGTGAAATCCTCGGCCTTGGAGATGGCGAGCTTGTGGCGCAGCAGCGATTTCGGCGTCATCAGGATCAAGGGCTTGCGGTAGGAGCGGTGCAGCTGGCGGCGCAGGATGTGGAAGTAATTGGCGGGCGTGGTGCAGTTCGCCACGATCCAGTTGTCGCCGCCGCACATCGTCAGGAACCGTTCGAGGCGCGCGGACGAGTGTTCCGGGCCCTGGCCTTCGTAGCCGTGGGGCAGAAGGCAGACGAGGCCGGACATGCGCAGCCATTTGGATTCGCCGGACGAGATGAACTGGTCGAACATGATCTGCGCGCCGTTGGCGAAGTCGCCGAACTGGGCCTCCCAAAGGGTCAGCGCGTTCGGTTCGGCCAGCGAATAGCCGTATTCGAAGCCGAGCACCGCGTATTCCGACAGCATCGAGTCGATGACCTCGTAGCGGGCCTGGCCGGACTTGATGTTGTTCAGCGGGAAATAGCGTTCCTCGTCCTGCTGGTTGATGATCGCGGAATGGCGCTGGCTGAACGTGCCGCGCGCCGAATCCTGGCCGGCCAGCCGCACCGGGTAGCCTTCGGTCAGGAGTGAGCCGAAGGCCAGCGCCTCGGCCGTGGCCCAGTCGAAGCCTTCGCCCGATTTGAACATCCCGGCCCTGGCGTCGAGGATACGCTCCACCGTCTTGTGGGCGGGAAAGCCGTCGGGCAGGGTGGTCAGCGCGTGGCCGATCTCTTTCAGCGTCTTCTTCGGGATCGCGGTCTGGCCGCGCTGGTAATCCTCGCTCTCGCGGTCGAGATGCGACCAGCGGCCATCGAGCCAGTCGGCCTTGTTCGGCTTGTAATCCTTGCCGGCGTCGAATTCCTCGTTGAGATGCGCCTGGAACGCCGCCTTCATGTCCTCGATCTCGCCTTCGGGGATCAGGCCGTCCTTCACCAGCCGGTCGGTATAGAGCGACAGCGTCGTCTTGTGCTGCTTGATCTTCTTGTACATCACCGGATTGGTGAACATCGGCTCGTCGCCCTCGTTATGTCCGAAGCGGCGGTAGCAGAAGATGTCGATCACCACGTCCTTGTGGAACTTCTGGCGGAACTCGGTGGCGACCCTGGCGGCATGCACCACCGCTTCGGGGTCGTCGCCGTTGACGTGGAAGATCGGCGCCTCGACCATCAGCGCGATATCGGTCGGGTAGGGTGACGACCGGCTGAAATGCGGTGCGGTGGTGAAGCCGATCTGGTTGTTCACCACGATATGCATCGTGCCGCCGGTGCGGTGGCCGCGGATGCCCGAAAGCTGGAAACATTCGGCGACGACGCCCTGGCCGGCGAAGGCCGCGTCGCCGTGCAGCAGGATCGGCAGCACCGCCGAGCGGTCGGTATCGTTCAGCTGGTCCTGCTTGGCGCGCACCTTGCCCAGCACGACCGGGTTCACCGCCTCGAGGTGGCTGGGATTGGCGGTAAGCGACAGGTGCACGAGATTGCCGTCGAATTCGCGGTCCGAGGAGGTGCCGAGGTGGTATTTCACATCGCCCGAGCCATCCACGTCCTCGGGTTTGAAGCTGCCGCCCTGGAATTCGTTGAAGATCGCACGGTAGGGCTTGCGCATCACGTTGGCCAGCACCGAGAGCCGGCCGCGATGCGGCATGCCGATGACGATATCCTTCAGCCCCAGCGCGCCGCCGCGCTTGATGATCTGTTCCATCGCCGGGATCACCGCCTCGCCGCCATCAAGCCCGAAACGCTTGGTGCCCACGTATTTGACATGCAGGAACTTCTCGAAGCCCTCGGCCTCGACCAGCTTGTTCAGGATCGCCTTGCGGCCTTCGCGGGTAAAGCTGACTTCCTTGCCGTAGCCCTCGATCCGCTCCTTCAGCCAGCTGGCCTCTTCGGGGTTCGAGATATGCATGTATTGCAGCGCGAAAGTGCCGCAATAGGTGCGGGTGACGATGTCGAGGATCTCTCGCATAGACGCGAAATCGAGCCCCAGCACGTTGTCGATGAAGATCGGCCGGTCCATGTCGGCCTCGCTGAAGCCGTAGCTGCGCGGGTCGAGTTCGGGATGCGGGGTATGCTGGCGCATCCCGAGCGGATCGAGATCGGCCACCAGATGGCCGCGGATCCGGTAGGCGCGGATGATCATCAGCGCACGGATCGAATCCAGCACCGCGCGCTTCACGTCCTCGTCGGTGACCGCGACGCCGTGTTCGGCGGCCTTCGCCCTGATCTTGTCGCCCTGTTTCGCCGGTTCCGCCCATTGCCCGTCCAGCGCCGCGGTCAGTTCGTCATCCGCCAACGGCGGCCAATCGGCCCGCGCCCAGCTTGGCCCCTCGGCCTCGCGGCGGGCATCGGTCTCGTTGGTGCCAAGCTGACGGAAGAACTCTGCCCAGGCGACATCCACCGAGGCCGGATCGGCGGCGTGGCGGGCCTGGAGCTGTTCGATATATTCCGCGTTGTGGCCTTGCAGGAAGGACGAGGCGCGGAAGATGTCATTGGGGGATTGTTCGGTCATTGGGTCACCTCTTGAGGGTTGGGACCATAGCGGTTGAAGCCGGGTTGGGAGGCGCGGGCGAGCGGCAACGCAGAAATCGCCAACGCCAGAAGCGTGATCGACCACCAGTGGCTTCCCGTCACGGCACCCGACTGCTTTGCTGACAGACCTGAGGCAATCAGCCCTATGCCCGTAGCAGCGACGATGGCCAGAAAGATCGGGATGGGCAGAAGTGCCCACCAGCCAGTGCGACCGAGATCATGTAAGCGCCTGATGCTGAACGCAACCAGCCAGATCGTCAGGAGCGCCATGGTAAGATAGGTCGCTCTTATGGCCGGAGAGAAATCGGCCTGTATAACGCTGCCCGGATTCTGCTGGTTATGAAATCCCGCAGCAAAACCAATCGGGAAGCTGACCAGGAACCCCACGGCCTGTGGCCCGAGAAGCCATGTGAGAAAGAACCACCAAAACTCTGCGCGTCCTGCACGCCCGGATAGCCGAAGTGACCTGCGGATACCTGACAATAGGGTTTGCAATGGCTCCATCTCGCTTACTCTATCACCTTCAAGACAGCTTTGCTGCGACCTGCCGGGCTTGTCGAGGCAAGACCCTGGCCTCTGGCTGCCGTCATCTGTCTGCACCGCATCGAGCTTCATATGAAGGGAAATTTCGCAGCCAGGGGGTCGCGAAGCGGAAAAAAACAGGTTTGTGATCACGATATTGAACGTGTGATCACAAAATTTGAAGCGCTGTCGCCGGCCGCTGATCAGCGCTTCCTGCGGCCCGACAGGCGCCGCAAATCCTCTCGGGCCCAGCCCCAGAGTTTCTTGTGAAAATCATAGAGCGCCGGGGTCTTGCCATGGCCGCCGAGCGTGCGGTCGCTCGCCAGAAGGTCACGGACATGGCGCATGAAGATGCGGCCATAGATCCGCGCGGGCGAGGGCGGCGTCATGTTCCGCATCTTCTTGTGGAAGTCGGAGCTGTGCAGGATGCGCGGCGCCGGCACGTTGGAATTCGAGAAGGCCGCGATGTCCTTCTTGCGCATGTTGTATTCCGGCGGCAGCACCGCCAGCCGCAGGTCGCTGTCCAGCAGCAGCTCGCGCATGACCGGTTGGTCGGCGGGCAGGTTCTCTTCCTTCAGCGCGGTGTTGCAGGCTTCCAGGAAGGCGGTCGTGGCCTCGGTCCGGCGGAGGCCCAGCACGCCGCCGTTGATCTGCGGAAAGGCGTTCGGGATCGCCTGGCGCCACTTGCGCCGCGCGAAGCCCGCATTTCGGTTCTGGACATGGGCGGCGGCGATGTCGAAGCGGTCGAGCAGCCAGAAGATGTCGGAGATGTCGGCCAGCACCACGAGATCGGCGTCGAGATAGATCGTCTGGTCGAACCGGCTGCGCAGCAGCGCCTCGAATTTCGGGCGGAACCAGCTTTGATGCAGCGGGTGGACCTGGTCGAACAGGGTCTCGTCGACGGTCTCGTCGGTGAAGATGTCGATCGGGAAGCCGGGGTTGGAAGCGCGCAAGCTGCGCGCCGCCTGTTCGGTGAGTTTGGTGAATTTCGCGCCCGAGGCGGCAAAGACGAAGCCCCTGGCCGGTTCGGACGCGGTCATGCCTGCCTCAGGACAGCGAATTGTCGATGCCCTTGCAGGCGTCGACCAGACCCTTCACGGCTTCGACCGACTTGTCGAACATCGCCTGTTCGTCCTTCGAGAGCTTGATGTCGATCACCCGCTCGACGCCTTCGGCGCCGATCACCGTCGGCACCCCGACATACATGCCCTTGAGCCCCAATGCGCCATCGACCCAGGCCGCGCAGGGCAGCACGCGCTTCTGGTCCTTGAGATAGGCCTCGGCCATCTCGATGGCAGAGGTCGCGGGGGCGTAGAAGGCCGATCCGGTCTTCAAGAGGCCGACGATCTCGGCGCCGCCGTCGCGGGTGCGCTGGATGATCTGGTCCAGCTTCTCCTGGCTCGTCCAGCCCATTTCGACAAGGTCGGGCAGGGGAATGCCGCTGACCGTGGAATAGCGCGCCAGCGGCACCATCGTGTCGCCGTGGCCGCCCAGCACGAAGGCGTTGACATCGCGCATCGAGACGCCGAATTCGAGGCTCAGGAAATGCCGGAAGCGGGCGCTGTCGAGCACGCCGGCCATGCCCACGACCTTTTCATGCGGCAGGCCGGAGAATTCGCGCAGGGCCCAGACCATCGCGTCGAGCGGGTTGGTGATGCAGATCACGAAGGCGTCGGGCGCGTTCTTCTTGATGCCTTCGCCAACCGATTTCATGACCTTGAGGTTAATGCCCAGAAGGTCGTCGCGGCTCATCCCCGGCTTGCGCGGAACGCCGGCGGTGACAATGCAGACATCCGCGCCGGCGATGTCGGCATAGTCGTTGGTGCCGGACACGGCGGCGTCGAAGCCCTGGACCGGGCCGGATTCCGCGATGTCGAGCGCCTTGCCCTGCGGAATGCCTTCCGCGATGTCGAACAGCACGACATCTCCGAGTTCCTTGAGCGCGGCGAGATGGGCGAGCGTGCCGCCGATCTGACCTGCGCCGATGAGGGCGATCTTGGGTCTGGCCATTTGAATGGTCTCCGGTCCGGTGAATGACGCGGGATGCCTAGACCCTTGGACGCCGCGACGCAAGGGTGGCGCCGACCGGCCTGGCCGAAGGGCTTGCAACCGGGCCGGTGCGCGCTACACCGAAGCGGCGCGGCGAAATGCCGGGCGCGGCAATCGGGAGAGGACGCTGGACCCCCAAGGCACTGTTTTCTGGATCCTCGCGGTCCTGGCCGCGGCCCTGGTCGGTCTGTCGAAGGGCGGGCTGCCGGTTGTCGGGATGCTTGGTGTTCCGGTCATGGCGCTGCAGGTCAGCCCGATCCTCGCGGCCGGGCTGCTGCTGCCGGTCTACGTGGTGTCCGACATATTCGGGGTCTGGGCCTATCGCCATGCGTTCAACCGCCGGGTGCTGGCGATCATGCTGCCGGCCGCGGTCGTCGGCATCGCGATCGGCTGGGCGACGGCCAGCCTGGTGCCGGAGCGGCTGATCACCGGCATCATCGGCCTGATCGGCGCGAGTTTCGCGGCGCGGCTGCTGCTGCAGCGGGGGCCAGAGGGGCCGGGGCGCCCGGCAGAGGTGGCGCCGGGGCTGTTCTGGGGGGCGGTCACGGGGTTCACCAGCTTCGTCAGCCATGCCGGCGCGCCGCCCTACCAGGTCTATGTCCTGCCGTTGAAGCTGGAAAAGATGGTGTTCGCCGGAACCACCACGATCCTGTTCGCGGTGGTCAATGCGGTGAAGCTGCTGCCCTACTGGGCGCTGGGCCAGCTGTCGCCGGAGAACCTGAAGGTCGCGGCGTTCCTGCTGCTGCCCGCCGCCCTGTCCGTCTTCGCCGGGTTCCGGCTGGTGCGGGTGATCCCCCACGAACTGTTCTTCAAGCTGATAACCTGGGCGCTGCTGGCCGTATCGCTGAAGCTGATCTGGGACGGGCTGGCGGGCTAGACGCCTTCGCCGCGTGGCGGCAGCGCATCCGCCGTCGCCTCGAAGGCCAGCCCGCTGGCGACAAGGCAGGTCTGGCCCGAGGGCAGCGTGACGGTCACTGTCCAGGTCCCGGTTTCGGCCGAGGCGAACACCTCCAGAACCGCGTTGTCGGCGGCAAGTCCGATCGAGCGGCGGGTTTCGCCATAGGCCGTTGCGAGCCGTTCCAGAACCTGATCGCGCGGCGCGCAATTGGCGGTCGGGCCGGCAAAGGCGTGGTCGGTGGCCAGGATCATCGCGCCGATCCCGAACGAAAGTGCCAGAAGCTGTCGGTTCATCATCTCTTCCCAATGCTCGGGCGCTGCCGCCCCCGTGATGCGATGCGCCGGACCCTTTCCGGCCGCGAGAGGAGGATTCCCGTCATTCGACCAAATTGCGGTTAACGAAGCGTTCGCAGGCGACGGCGTCGCTGCATCGCGGCAAAAACCGGTTGCGGATTGCTGCGTTTCGCGAAAGGTTCACGCAACAATATTGCGAGGTAGAATCATGGAACTGGCAGCGCGTCCTTGGCGGTCGGTCCTCTACATCCCCGGCTCGAACGGCCGGGCGCTGGACAAGGCGCGGGGCCTGCCGGTCGATGCGATCATCTTCGATCTCGAGGATGCCGTGGCACCGGAGGCGAAAGCCGAGGCGCGCGACCTTCTGGCACGGGAACTGGCGCAGGGCGGGTACGGAGCGCGGGCGCGTCTTGTGCGGGTGAACGGGCTGGATACCGACTGGGGCAAGGCCGACCTTGCGGCCTTCGCCGGGGCTGACTGCGACGGCATCCTGATCCCCAAGGTCGATGGTGCCGCCGATCTTGACGCAGTGGCGGACCTGCTGCCGGACCTGCCGCTCTGGGCGATGATCGAGACCTGCCGCGGGGTGATGAACGCCGCCGAGATCGCCGCCCATCCGCGGCTGGCGGGGTTCGTCATGGGCACCAATGATCTGGCCAAGGAACTGGGCGCCCGCGCCCGCACCGCGATGTCCGCCAGCCTGCAACTCTGCCTTCTGGCGGCGCGGGCCGAGGGGATCGTCTGCGTCGACGGGGTCTATAACGCCTTCAAGGACGACGATGGGCTGCGCGCCGAATGCCGCGACGGCCGCGATCTGGGGATGGACGGCAAGACGCTGATCCACCCCGCGCAGGTCGCCATCGCCAACGAGGTCTTCGCGCCTTCCGAGAACGAGGTCGACCTGGCCCGCCGGCAGATCGAGGCGTTCGAGCAGGCGACGGCCGAAGGCAAGGGCGTTGCGGTTGTGGATGGCCGGATCGTAGAGAATCTGCATATCGTGTCAGCGAAGGCGGTGCTGGCCAAGGCAGACGCCATCGCGGCGATGGAGGCATAGATGATCTGGCTGATACTCGGCGTTGCCCTTTGGTGGGCGGCGCATCTGTTCAAGAGGGTGGCGCCCGAGGCGCGGTCGGGGCTGGGCGAGAAGGGCAAGGGCCCGATCGCGCTGGCGCTGCTGGTCAGCGTGGTGCTGATGGTGATCGGCTACCGCATGGCCGACGGTGCTTTCTACTGGGGCCGCAGCCCGGCGATGACCGGGATCAACAACCTGCTGCTGCCGGTGGCGTTCTACCTGTTCGCCGCCTCGGGAATGAAGACGCGGGTCACCCGGCTGACCCGGCATCCGCAACTGATCGGGTTCTCGCTCTGGGCGTTCGGGCATCTGCTGGTCAATGGCGACACGCCGTCGTTCGTCCTGTTCGGCGGGCTTCTGGTCTGGGCGCTGGTCGAGATGGCGGTGATCAACCGCGCCGTGCCGGACTGGACGCCGCCGCCGCCCGTGCCGATGCGCAAGGAAATCATGGCCGTGGTCGGCGCGATCGTCGTCTACGGCGTCGTTGCGCTGATCCATACATGGCTCGGCTATAACCCGTTCGGATGATGCGATGAAAGCCTACCGACTGCTGACCGAGGACGACACCTCTGCGTTCTGCCACAAGGTGACCGATGCCTTGGCCAAGGGCTGGGTGCTTTACGGCGATCCCGCCTATGCCTTCGATGCCGCCAGCGGCAGGATGCGCTGCGCGCAGGCGGTGACGAAAGAGGTCGAGGCGAATTATTCGCCCGATATGAAGCTGGGGCAGCTGTGAAGACGAATCCGGGCCGTTTCTTCGAGGATTACCGGCTGGGCGAGACCATCGCCCATGCGGTTCCGCGCACCGTGTCGGGCGGCGAGCGGGCGCTTTACCACGCGCTCTATCCGGCGAGGCATGCGATCTATTCGTCGGACGTATTCGCCGAATCCTGCGGGCTGGAGAAGTCGCCGATCGACGATCTGGCGGCCTTCCACCTGGTGTTCGGCAAGACCGTGCCCGACATCTCGCTGAACGCCGTTGCGAACCTGGGCTATGCCGAGGGCCGCTGGCTGCGACCGGTCTGGCCCGGCGACACGCTGCGGGCGGAAAGCCGGGTGATCGGGCTGAAGCAGAATTCCAACGGCAAGTCGGGCATCGTCTGGGTCCGCACCTTCGGGCTGAACCAGTGGGACGAGCCGGTGCTGGACTATGTCCGCTGGGTGATGGTGCGCAAGCGCGATATGGACGCGCCGGCGCCGGAATCCGTGATCCCCGACCTGGCCGAGGCCGTCGCGCCCGCCGATCTGGTGCTGCCCGAAGGCATCGACTTCCTGCAATACGATTTCGCTTTGGCCGGAGAGCCGCATCGCTGGGGCGATTATTGGGTGGGCGAGCAGATCGACCATGTCGACGGTGTCACGGTCGAGGAAGCCGAGCACATGCTGGCCACGCGCCTTTGGCAGAACACCGCCAAGGTGCATTTCGACGCCACC
The DNA here is from genome assembly GCA_942492375.1 of uncultured Alphaproteobacteria bacterium. Lineage (GTDB taxonomy): Bacteria > Pseudomonadota > Alphaproteobacteria > Rhodobacterales > Rhodobacteraceae > JAHEAO01. Next base: position 201,396 of record CALOEL010000005.1, on the reverse strand, counting down.
CAGCGGCCCGACGGCAAACGGCTGATCTATGGCGGGCATGTGATCAGCCTTGCCCGTGCGCTGTCGTTCAACGGGCTCGCCAACGCGCAGATGATCGTCGCGCTGAACGGCGGGGCGCATGCCAATCCGTGTTTCGCCGGCGATACGGTCCGGGCGTGGTCCGAGGTGCTGGACAAGGCCGAAACGGCAGCGCCGGGGGTCGGTGCGATCCGGCTGCGGCTGGTGGCGACCCGGGGCGAAGCGTTCGCCCTGCGGGACGAGGACGGCAAATACCTGCCCGAGGTTTTGCTTGATCTCGACTACTGGGCGCTGATGCCGCTTTGATCGCTGCCGGGTCAGGACCGCCCCCCGCGCCTTTGTGATCGCCCTTCCGCATTCGGGGCGCTATCTTCCGTTCCATGCGCCGGACCCTGACCGCACCGCTTGCCGCCGCCTTGCTTGCCGCGACGCCCGCCGCGGCCTGCGATCTTGCGCTGCTGCTTGCGGTCGACGTCTCTGGCTCGGTCAGCCGCGACGAGTACCGGATCCAGGCCGACGGGCTGGCTGCCGCCTTGCGCGACGGGCTGGTGGCCGAGGCGCTGATCAAGGCGCGCGCGCGGGTTGGGCTGCTGCAATGGTCGGGCACGTCGCGGCAGGCGGTGACGATCCCCTGGGTCCCGGTGGAAAGCTATGCCGACCTCGAAGCGCTCGCGGCGCAGATCGAGGCGGACAAGCGGCAATGGCGCGACTATTCCACCGCCATCGGCGAGGCGCTGGCGCTGGGCGAGGCGCTGTTCGACCAGGTTCCGGCCTGCAAGCGCCGGGTGATCGACGTGTCAGGTGACGGCGCCTCGAACGAAGGCGTGGAACCGAAGGCGCGGCACGCCGCCCTGCGCAGCGCCGGCATCACCGTGAACGCCCTTGTCATCGAGGGCAGCGAGCCGGATCTCGACATCTACTTCTGGGAGAACGTGATCACCGGCGAAGGCGCGTTCATGGTCACGGCCAACGGATTCGCCGAATACCCCGCCGCGATCCGCCGCAAGCTGATCCGCGAGACGACCGAACAGGTGGCGATGCTGGATGCGGGCGGCGACTGACCGCCGCTATCCGGTGCCGCGCGCCGGATAGTCGTTCTTCACCGCCATCTTCGCCTTGGGCAGCAGGATCTCCAGATCAGGGCGCGAGAACGGCATGTTCGAGATGTCGATCAGGTAAAGCCTGCCGTCGGGGCGGACCCAGAACAGGCCCGGCTCTGCAAAGCGGTCCGCCTCGACCTCCTTGATCGCGGTCGAGATATACAGACCCCAGTTGCGCACATCGCCCTCGCTCAGGTCATAGGCGACCGTCAGCGCGTCAAGGCCCCAATCCTCTTTCGCCTGCGCAGCACGGTCCTGCCCGTCCATCGACGCGACGACAAGGTTCAGCCCATATCCCTTCGCGTCGTCGGCCAGGCCGTTCAACTGCTTGAGGTAGGTCTGGCAGATCGGGCAATGCAGACCGCGATAGACCACGATCATGGTGAACGCCTCCGGCGTCTGATCGGCCAGCGTCCAGGTGCCGCCACCGACGAGCGGCAGCGAAAGCGCAGGGGCGGGCGTGTCGGGCATGAGGGGATGTTGCATGGTGCTCTTTCTTGTCATTTCCAGTGAATACCCGCACCAACAGGCGCACCGCGTGAAGGTTCCTTGCGGGCGGATGACGGGCGGTCACGGCCTGGTGTGGCTCCGGCACGGTAGGTCATTCGCCACCCGTGATCACATCCCAATTTCCGTGATCACATAACGCATGGCGACGCGGTTTTGACGAGATTCTTGCCGCTTGCCCGCCTCAACCCCGTGACACTTCGGTGAAAACCGTTATCTAAGGGCCAAGCCGCGCGGCAAGCCGCGCCAGCCGAAAAGGAGTCTGCGATGGCTGATGTGAACCGCGGGGACAGGCCGCTTTCCCCCCATCTGACGATCTACCGGCCGCAGATGACCTCGATGACGTCGATCTTCACACGGATCACGGGCAATGCCCTGCTGGTCACGGCGCTGCTGATCGTGTGGTGGTTCGTCGCGGCGGCAACCTCGGCGGATCAGTTCGCGATCGCGGACGGGTTCCTGACAAGCTGGTTCGGCGATCTGGTGATGGTGCTGTCGCTTCTGGGCCTCTGGTACCACATGCTCGCCGGCATCCGGCACCTGATCTGGGACAGCGGTCGCGGGCTGGATCTGCAAAGCTCCAGCATCATGGGCTGGGGCGCGATCGTCGGGTCGGTCGTGCTGACGGTTCTGACGATACTCGTGGTCTGAGGGGAAACGGATGTCGATACTTACCGACCGCAAACGCGCCAACGGTCTGGGTTCTGCCCATTCGGGGACCGAGCATCACTGGCGGATGATGGTGTCCTCGGCTGGACTGGTCGGGCTCATTCCCGTCTTCGTCTACACTTTCGGACAGGCGCTGGGCCGGTCGCATGCAGAGGTCGTGGCCTATTACTCGCAGCCCTTCCCCGCGATCGTCGCGATCCTGACGCTGTTCGTCGGCTTCGCACATTTCAAGGGCGGCGTGCAGGTGCTCTTGGAGGATTACGTGCACGGAACGATGCGCAAGGTGCTGATCATCCTGATGATCTGCCTCAGCTACACGGCCGGCGCCGCCGGCATCTTCGCCGTCGTGCGGCTTGGCCTTTCTTCTTTCGGAGCGTGACGCATGGCAGCTTATGACTACGAGACCCACGACTATGATGTCGTGGTGGTGGGGGCCGGCGGCGCGGGATTGCGGGCGACGCTGGGGATGGCCGAACAGGGGTTGCGCACCGCCTGCGTGACCAAGGTCTTCCCGACCCGCAGCCACACCGTGGCGGCACAGGGCGGCATCGCCGCGAGCCTTGGCAATATGGGGCCGGACCACTGGCAGTGGCATATGTACGATACCGTCAAGGGCTCGGACTGGCTGGGTGATACCGACGCGATGGAATACCTGGCGCGCGAAGCCCCGAAGGCGGTCTACGAGCTGGAGCATTACGGCGTGCCGTTCAGCCGCACCGAGGACGGGCGCATCTACCAGCGCCCCTTCGGCGGCCATACGACCGAATTCGGCGAAGGCCCCCCGGTGCAGCGCACCTGTGCGGCCGCCGACCGCACCGGCCACGCGATCCTGCACACGCTCTATGGCCAGAGCCTGAAGCAGAAGGCCGAGTTCTTCATCGAGTATTTCGCCATCGACCTGATCATGTCCGAGGATGGCGCCTGCCAGGGCGTGCTGGCCTGGAAACTGGAAGACGGCACGATGCATGTCTTCAACGCCAAGATGACGGTGCTGGCCACCGGCGGCTATGGCCGCGCCTATTTCAGCGCGACCAGCGCGCATACCTGCACCGGCGACGGCAACGGCATGGTGGCGCGGCAGGGGCTGCCGCTGCAGGACATGGAATTCGTCCAGTTCCACCCGACCGGCGTCTACGGCGCCGGGGTGCTGATCACCGAGGGCGCGCGGGGCGAGGGCGGCTATCTGACCAATTCCGAGGGCGAGCGGTTCATGGAACGCTACGCGCCGACCTACAAGGACCTGGCGTCGCGGGACGTGGTTTCCCGCTGCATGACGCAGGAGATCCGCGAGGGCCGGGGCGTCGGGGCGGAGAAGGATCATATCCACCTGCATCTCAACCACCTGCCGCCCGAGACGCTGCACAAGCGCCTGCCTGGCATCACCGAAAGCGCCCGTATCTTTGCCGGCGTCGACCTGACCAAGGAACCGATCCCGGTCATTCCGACGGTGCATTACAACATGGGCGGCATCCCGACGAACTATTGGGGCGAGGTGCTGAACCCGACGCCCGAGGATCACGACCGCCTCGCGCCCGGCCTGATGGCGGTGGGCGAGGCTGGTTGCGCCAGCGTCCACGGCGCGAACCGGCTGGGCTCGAACAGCCTGATCGACCTGGTGGTCTTCGGCCGCGCCGCCGCGATCCGCGCGGGCGAGGTCGTCGATCCCTCGACCGCCAAGCCGCCGGTCAACAAGGCCTCGGTCGAATGGGCGCTGGACAGGTTCGACAAGCTGCGCCATGCCGATGGCGGCACCCCGACCGCCGAGCTGCGGCTGGAGATGCAGAAGACCATGCAGGCCGATGCCGCCGTCTTTCGCACCGACGAGACGCTGGCAGAAGGCGTCGAGAAGATGAAGGTCGTGGCCGCCAAGCTCGATGACCTGCATGTGACCGACCGCAGCCTGATCTGGAACAGCGATCTGATGGAGACGCTGGAACTGACCAACCTGATGCCGAACGCGCTGGCCACCATCGTCAGCGCCGAGGCGCGCAAGGAAAGCCGCGGTGCACATGCGCACGAGGATTACCCCGACCGCGACGACAAGACCTGGCGCAAGCACACGCTGGCAACGGTCGACGGCACCGAGGTGACGCTCAGCTACCGCGATGTGCATCTGGAACCGCTGTCGAAGCAGGCGGAGGGCGGGATCGACATGAAGAAGATCGCTCCGAAGGCGCGGGTTTATTGACCCCGTCCGGCGGTCATATCGCGTTTGCGCTGGCGGGGGTGCTGACCGCCTGCGGCCCGGTCTCGCCCGAACATGCGGCGCGCGAATGCGAGGAGCGGGCGCAGGCCGCCAAGGGCGTCAGCGGACAGGTTCGTGTCGGCGCCGGAACCGGTGGCTTGGCGACCGGGCTCGATCTGGCGGTGACGACCGATTTCCTGCGCGGCCGCGACCCCCAGGAGGTCTATATCCGATGCGTCGAGGCCAGGACCGGCCAGGCGCCCCATCGCCCGCCGAGGCTGTGATGCGGCCCGGCGCAGGATATTCCGGCACTCCGCTGGCAAAGAAGCTGGGGCTGAAGGACGGGCAGGCCGTGGCCTTCGCCGGGCTTCCCGCTTCGCTGGAACCACTTCTGGCGGACCGCGATTTCGCCTCGGTCGAGCGGGTCGAAAGCTGGCGCGACCTGACGGGCAGGGGGCTGGATTATATCCATCTTTTCACCTACAGCGCCGCGACGGTCGATGCGGCCACGCCGGCCTTGCGCGACCGGATCCAGCCCGACGGCATGATCTGGATGAGCTGGCCCAAGCGATCGGCGAAGGTTCCGACCGACGTGACCGAAGACACCATCCGCGACTGCGCCCTTGGGCATGACCTGGTCGATGTGAAGGTCTGCGCCATCGATGACATCTGGTCCGGCCTGAAACTGGTGATCCGAAAGGATCGCCGCGCCGGGTATGGAGGAACCGCATGATCCGCCTTTTCGCAACCGTTGCGCTTGTCGCGCTGACCGCTTGCACGGGGTCCGAACCCTTGGTCCAGCAGACCGCGCGCAACGCCGCCAAAAACGTCGTGACCAACATGGTCGCGATGCGCTTTCCGGGCGTCAATGCCGCGCCCTTCACCGATTGCATCATCGACAATGCGACCGATCAGGAGATCCTGAACATCGCCTCCGGCGCCCTGACCGGGCCCGACGAGGCGACGGCGCAGATCGTCATCAACATCGCCTCGCGGCCCGAAACGGTGCAGTGCATCGGCCCGGCGGCACTTGGAAACATACTGGGGTAACAGACATGGTTGAACTGACGCTTCCCAAGAACAGCCGTATCGTGACCGGCAAGACCTGGCCCAAGCCCGAGGGGGCGACCTCCGTCCGCAAGATCAGCGTCTACCGCTGGAACCCGGATGACGGGAAGAACCCGCAGGTCGATACCTATTTCATCGACGAAGACAGCTGCGGCCCGATGATCCTGGACGCGCTGATCAAGATCAAGACCGAGATCGACCCGACGCTGACTTTCCGCCGCTCCTGCCGCGAAGGGATCTGCGGGTCCTGCGCGATGAATATCGACGGGATCAACACGCTGGCCTGCACCTACGGGCTGGACGAGGTGAAGGGCGACATCCGCATCTACCCGCTGCCGCATATGCCGGTGGTCAAGGACCTGGTGCCGGATCTGACGCTGTTCTACGCCCAGCACGCCTCGATCATGCCGTGGCTGGAGACCGAGACGAACCCCCCGGCGCGCGAATGGAAGCAGTCGATCGAGGACCGGGAAAAGCTGGACGGGCTTTACGAATGCGTCATGTGCGCGTGCTGCTCGACGGCCTGCCCGAGCTATTGGTGGAACAGCGAACGCTATCTCGGGCCCGCCGCGCTGCTGCACGCCTATCGCTGGATCGTCGACAGCCGCGACGAGGCGACGGGCGAGCGGCTGGACGACCTGGAGGATCCCTTCAAGCTTTATCGCTGTCACACGATCATGAACTGCACCAAGACCTGTCCGAAGGGTCTGAACCCCGCCGAAGCCATTGCGAATATCAAGAAACTGATGGTGAAGCGCATCGTCTAGCTGCTTGAGGCCGGGGGCTTGTTCGAATACTGAAATCGCGATTTATTCCACAGGACTCGTTTCCGATGGGGAGAATTGATGAAAGCTGACGTGCATCCGCAGCAGGCTGAGCGGCTGAAGGCGCTCTATTCTTATGAGATACTCGACACCGAGCGCGAGCCGGAGTTCGACGAAGTGGTCGCGTTGGCCTCCAGCATCTGCGGCACCTCGATCTCGGTCATCAACCTGATCGATGCCGAGCGGCAGTGGTTCAAGGCCGAAGTCGGGCTTGATGCGCGCGAGACGCCGCTTGAAACCTCGCTGTGTTCGCATGTCATCCTGCAGGACGAATTCACCGAGATTCCCGACACGCTGGCCGATCCGCGGATGCAGGACAATCCCTTGTGTTCCGGCGATCCCGGCCTGCGCTTCTATGCCGGGGCGCTGCTGAAATCGGATGACGGCCTGCCGATCGGGACGCTCTGCGTGCTCAATTCGGAGCCGATGCGCCTGACGCCACTGCAACGCGACACGCTGCGGGTGCTGGCAAGGCAGGTGATGAACCAGTTGAACCTGCGCCGGTCGCTGAAAATGGCGGCGGTGCTGCGCGACGAGGTCAATCACCGCGTGAAGAACTCTTTGCAGTCGATTTCCGCGCTGACCAGGATCCAGACCCGGAACTTGCAGGGCGACGAGGCGAAGGCCGCGCTGGAGGTGGTGCAGCGACGCATCGAATCCGTCGCCGCGATCCACGAGATGCTCTACAAGACCGATGCCGGAGACCGCATCGGACTTGCAGATTTCCTGCAAAATCTGGCCGTATCGATGCGGAAATCCGCACCGGATAATGTAGGAATCGAAATTGAGGCCGCCAATGTGACGGTCAATTCCAGCCAGGCGGCGGCATTGGGCATCATCGTCAACGAATTCGCCACCAATTCCTTCAAACATGCCTTCCCGGATGGCCAGGAAGGCATCGTCCGCTTTCAGGTCGAACGGCTGGAAGAGGGAGCGGCGCGCCTTACCTGCAGCGATGACGGGATCGGCCTGGGCGAAGCGGCGCGGGGCATGGCGACCGGGTTCGGCCTTCGGATACTCGAAGCCTCGGCGGTCCAGCTGGGGGGCGAACTGGTTTTCGAACCGTCGGGCGACGGCACCTCGGTGGCGCTCGACTTCGACACTCTCGACTGAGTGTATCGCCACGTCGCGGCGCATCGCCTATTGACTTTGCACCACAAAGCCCCGATGTGGGTCGTCATTGACCAGACCTCCTGCCGCGTGAGCAGTGCAGTCCCCGCGGAAAGACGGGGTGAGGTCCGGAAAATGATCGCATCGCGCGATCCCCGATAGGTTCCCACATCACGCAGGGGTCCGACGATCAGACCGCCAAGGGCAATTCGGCCCGCAAGCGACGGCTGATCGCCATCCATGCGCAAGCCGCTCGCCGGACGTCCGGTGCGGGGCTGCACTCATTATGACGCAGGCCGTACGGGTCTGCGGGAAAAGGAAGAAATTGTTGACTTTCAAGGAACTCGGCCTGTCCGAGCGTATCGTCGAACGGCTGACCGAACAGGGCATGACCGAACCGACTCCGATCCAGGAAAAGGCGATCCCGCTGGTCCTGCAGGGCCGCGACGTGATGGGCCTTGCCCAGACCGGCACCGGCAAGACGGCTGCCTTCGGCCTGCCGATGGTGCATCTGATGGCCGCTGCCGGGCGCAAGCCCAATCCGAGGACCGCGCGCGGCCTGATCCTGGCGCCGACACGCGAACTGGCGGGCCAGATCACCGACGCGATCCGGCCGTTCATCGAAAAGACCCATCTGAAGATCGGCGTCGTCGTCGGCGGCCAGTCGATCAACGTGCAGATGAAGCGGCTCGATCGCGGGCTCGATATCCTTGTGGCCACGCCCGGCCGGTTGCTGGACCTGATCGACCGCCGCGCGCTGTCGCTGTCGGAAACCGAATTCCTGGTGCTGGACGAGGCCGACCAGATGCTCGATCTCGGTTTCGTCCACGCCCTGCGCAAGATCGCGGCGATGCTGCCCGCCGAACGCCAGACGATGCTGTTTTCGGCCACCATGGCCAAGCAGATGGCCGAAATTGCGGCGGCTTACCTGACCAAGCCGCTTCGGGTCGAGGTCAGCCCGCCGGGCAAGGCCGCCGACAAGATCACGCAATCCGTGGTCTTCGTGGCGCAAACGGCCAAGTCCGAAGTTCTGAAAGAGCGGCTGGACACCCACCGCGACGAACTGGCGCTGGTTTTCGCACGCACCAAGCATGGCGCGGAAAAGCTGAAGAAATCGCTGGAGGCGGTCGGTTTTGCCGCCGGCTCGATCCATGGCAACAAGAGCCAGGGTCAGCGCGACCGCGCGCTGCAGGCGTTCCGGGACCGCAAGCTGAGGGTGCTGGTGGCCACCGACGTGGCGGCGCGGGGGATCGACATCCCGGACGTGCGCCATGTCTATAACTACGACCTGCCGAACGTGCCGGAGAACTACGTGCACCGGATCGGCAGGACGGCGCGGGCCGGGGCCGACGGGTCTGCCGTGGCGTTCTGCGCGCCCGCCGAGATGGGCGAACTGCGCGCCATCGAAAAGACCATGGGGCTGAGCATTCCGGTGGCCGGCGGGTCGCCCTGGGCGCATGAGGAGCAGGCGGGCGGCAAGGGCAAGGGCCGCGGTCGCGGCGGCCCTGCAAAGCCACAGGGCCAGCGGCGACGCCGCAAGCCGCAGGGCAGGAAATTCAGCCGCGCCGCCTGAACATGAAAGGCCCCCTCCTCGGAAGGGGCCTTTTCTTTTGCTCCGGGTTGCGGCTTTCTGGCGCGGACCAGAATGGCCAAAGGCGATCCGGATGAAACTGCAGCGCCCCGAACACCGCCCGCCCGCAGATGCCGACGCCCGCCGCGATGTCGCGCCGGTGATCTGCTACCCCGTCGACACCCTGCCGCCGCCCGACCTGGCAGCCTATCGCGCCATCCGGGCCCATGCGGTCAAGCTGGGCGAGACCCTGGTGCCGCCGCGCGATGCAAGCACCTTTCACGTCGCGGCGGGCGAATTCTTTCGGATCACCTCGGTCGAGGGGCCGCAGGTCGGAGACCTCAACCTCTGGAACGCGGCGGACCTGTCCGAGCGGTTCTATTCCGGCAAGACCCGTGCGCTGCACGGCACCCATTTATCGACCGGCGACCGGATGTGGTCGTCTTTCCCGGCGCTGCGCCCGATGGCGACGATCACCGAGGATACGCTCGACTGGTATGGAATAGACGATTTCGGCGGCGCGGTGCATGACGTCATCGGCACCCGCTGCGATCCCTACACCCACAGGCTGCTGGCAGGTGGCGACTATCACCAATGCTGCCATTCCAACCTGACCCGCGCCCTGGCCACGGAAACCGGCCTGAGCCTGCAGGAGGCGGAGATGCATGTGCATGACGTCCTGAATGTCTTCATGTGCACTGGATTCACCCGCGAGACCGGGCAGTACTTCATGAAGGCCAGCCCGGTTCGCCCAGGCGATCATATCGAATTCTTCGCCGAGATCGATCTGCTTGGCGGGCTCAGCGCCTGCCCCGGCGGCGATTGCTCCGCCCAGCATTCCAGCGATATCGCGGCTTGCTACCCGCTTCTGGTCGAGGTATTCGCCCCCGCCGCCTCACCGGCGGGCTGGTCGCCGCCAAAGAAGAACGGCTACGACCGCAGCCACGGCGCGTGATCGGGGCTATTCCGGTTGGGGCCGGGAAGCGGCTGGCCGCAACGGCAAACGACCCTCAACGAAGCGTCGAAGGTCGTCTTATCGCGAATGAGGCGCTACACGTCAGTTGACGTCGTCGACAGCCTCCTGGATCACCGACGACTCCTCGGTGGTCATCGTGTCCGACGCGGTGTTGGTAGCGTTCAGCCCACCCTGGCCACCCATCGTTTCACAAGCCGTAAGGGCGAAGACTGCCGTCAGCGACAGCAGGATTGCACTAACTCTGCTACTCATTCGAAATCTCCTTTGATTACTACAGCGAGTGAACGTATCGGGCTGAAAAAAGTTCCAATATGTCAAGATTTTCCAGAAAATACAATGAAAACATTTACTTAGAAATGTTGCGTCCGTGGTCAATCGAATGCCGCATGCAACGCGATCTCGACCATGTCGCCGAAGCTGCGTTCGCGGTCCTTCGCGGGCAGCGCCTCTCCGGTCACCAGATGGTCCGAGACCGTCAGCACCGCCAGCGCCCGTTTGCCGTAGCGCGCGGCCAGGGTGTAAAGTTCGGCGGCCTCCATCTCGACCCCGAGGATCCCGTGGCGGGTCATCTGTTCGTTCAGGTCGGCGCGTTCGTCGTAGAACACATCCGAGGAATAGATCCCTCCGACATGGATGGTGACGCCTTTCGCCTCTGCCGCGCCAGCGGCGGCGCGTAGCAGCGACCAGTCGGCCGCAGGAGCGAAGTTCAACTCTCGGAAGATGCCGCTTGACGGCGTCGACAGCGTCGAGGCCGTCATCGCCAGGATCACGTCGCGCAGGTTCACCCGGTCCTGCATCGCGCCACAGGAGCCGATGCGGATCAGCGTTTCCGCGCCATAGTCGCGGATCAGTTCGTTGGCATAGATCGACAGCGACGGCATTCCCATGCCCGAGCCCTGAATCGTCACGCGATTGCCGTTCCAGCTGCCGGTGAAACCCAGCATACCGCGCACCTCGTTGACCAGATTCGGCTCTTTCAGAAAGGTCTCGGCGGCCCATTTCGCGCGGTAGGGATCGCCCGGCATCAGGACGGTTTCGGCGATCTCGCCCGGCTTGGCTCCGATATGGATGGTCATTCTGCGCTCCTTGAATTTTCCGGCGACTATAGCGGTGGTCGGGTGGAAAGCGAAAGCGCGGTTCAGCCCCGGCGCGGCCCGTCGATCGAAATCACCGCCTTGAGCGGGAAGTGATCCGAACCGACCTCCTCGCACAGCGAATAGGAGGCGATGCGGATGCCCTTGGTGATGTACAGTTGGTCGATCGGGAACCGCAGCAGCGGCCGGCGCGCATCGAAGCTCGACATCATGCCGCGGCCGATCCTTGGATCGAGGAACTTGCCGTGATGCTTGAATCGCGTGGTCATCCAGGACCAGGCGACATCGTTGAAATCGCCCATCGCCACCACCGGAAGATCGGAATTTCGTGTCAGCGTCGCCGTGGTGCGGATCTGCTGATCGCGCTCCTCGGTATCGACGCCGGGGACGGGCGGTTGCGGGTGCAGGCCGATGAAATGGAACCGCTGGCCGTCCGGCGCCTCGAGTTCGGCGAGCACGGCGGGGGTTTCGTCATCGGTAAGAAAGACGGTCTTGGCGGAATGGGTGGTCAGCCGGGTGGCGAAGATCATGCCGTAATGGTTCGACAGCGGATGCGCGACAACGGTGGGATAGGTGTCGAGCTGGTCCTTCAGGGATATCCGCCAGGTCTCGTCCGTCTCCATCAGCAGCAGCACGTCGGGATCCTCGCGCGCGATCACGCGGGCGACCTTGGCATGGTCGGAATTCTCCATCTCGACATTGCTGGCCAGAAGCGTGATCCCGGCGCGACCGGGCGCCGGAGGCTGGAATTTGACGTCGAGACGCGAGAGCGGCGTGAAGGGAAAGATCTTGATGCCCTGGTAGATCGCGCAGCCGAGAAGGATCAGGAAGGCGATCACCGGCCCCTCGATGATGATGGCCAGGATCATGGCGGCGAACGCGGTCACCAGGATATGGATGCGCGGAAAATCCCACATCCGGATCCACCACCGTGGGCTGGATGTCAGCGGCAGGGTGGTTGTGATCAGCACGCAGAGCGCTGCTATCCACAGCACGGCTATCAGAAATTCATGCATCGTCTCGGCCCTCTCCGGACGATGCTAGGCGGTCGCCCTGATGCTCGCAAGCACCGTCCCCGAGGTTCAATGCGGGTTGCGGATGAAGGTTCCGTTGCGCAGGTCCTGCATCGCCTGGCGCAGTTCATCTTGCGTGTTCATCACGATGGGTCCGTGCCAGGCGACGGGTTCCTCGATCGGGCGGCCTGAGATGAGGAGGAACCGGATACCTTCGGGACCCGCCTGCACTGTGACGGAGTCGCCGGTGTCGAACCTGACCAACGTGCGGTTACCGGTCAGGTCGCGGATGTTGAGTTCTTCCCCGGCGAATTCCTTTTCCACCCGGACACCTTCGGGATGCGAGGCGTCGCGGAACGTACCCGCCCCGGCAAAGACATAGGCGAAGGCATTGGCGTATGTGTCGACCGGCAGGGTCTTGCGGGTGTTCGGCGGGACCGAGACGTCGAGATACATCGGTTCCGCGGCAATGCCGTCGACCGGGCCGGATTTGCCCCAGAACCTGCCGGTGATGATCTTCACGCGGGTTCCGTCATCGTCCACGATCTCGGGGATGTCGCTGCCCTTGATGTCCTGGTAGCGGGGTGCCGTCATCTTGAGGCTTGAGGGCAGGTTGGCCCAGAGCTGGAAGCCATGCATCTGCCCGGTGGCATTCCCGCGCGGCATTTCCTGGTGCATGATCCCCGATCCGGCGGTCATCCATTGCACCGAACCGGCGTCGAGCGTGCCGCGGTTGCCGAGCGAGTCGCCGTGTTCGACTTCGCCTTCCAGCACGTAGGTGATGGTTTCGATGCCGCGATGCGGGTGCCAGGGGAAGCCCTTGGCATATTGGACGGGGTCATCGTTGCGGAAATCGTCGAACAGCAGGAACGGGTCGAAGTCGCGCGGCTTGTGAAAGCCGAAGGCGCGGTAGAGGTGGACGCCGGCGCCTTCCATCGTCGGTTGCGCGGCGGTTTCGGATTTGACGGGTCTGAAGCTCATGGGTCTTGCTCCTTTGCTTTCCGGCAATATGGGGCAAGACCGGCGCTGTAAAAAGGGTCGTCGGTGAACAGTTGATGTGCGCGGATGCGCTCCGCGCGGGGATATTTATGGACAAATGATGCTGGCGGCGGGCGCTATTCGGCCGCGACCGCCTGTGGGTCCACGAGGGCGACGATGTCGAACATGATGCGGTTGAGTTCGAAATCCTTCGGCGTGTAGACGCGGGCGACGCCGATCTTGCGGAGGTGGGCCGCGTCATCCTCGGGGATGATGCCGCCGACGACGACCGGGATATTGGCGAGATTGGCGTCGCGCAGGAGGGTCATCAGTTCCTCGACCAGTGGGACATGGCTGCCGGAGAGGATCGAGAGGCCGATGACATGTGCTTGCTGGTCCTGCGCCGCGGCGACGATCTCGGCAGGGGTGAGGCGGATGCCGTCATAGGTGATGTCCATGCCGCAATCGCGGGCGCGGGCGGCGATCTGTTCGGCGCCGTTGGAATGGCCGTCGAGGCCGGGCTTGCCGACGAGGAACTTGAGGCGGCGGCCGAGGCGGTCGGATACGGTGTTCACGGCGGCGCGGATTTCGTCCAACCCCTCGGTGCGGTTCGAGGGATTGGCCGAGACGCCGGTGGGCGCGCGATACTGGCCGAAGGCGGTGCGCACGACATCGCCCCATTCGCCGGTTGTGGCGCCGGCCTTCGCGGCGGCGATGGAGGGGGACATGATGTTGTCGCCGGATTTGGCGGCCTGGCGGAGGGCGTCGAGGGCGGATTGCACCTTGGCCTCGTCGCGGCTGGCACGCCAGTCGGTGAGGCGGGCGATCTGGTCGGCCTCGGCGTCCTTGTCGGCGGTCATGATCGCCTCTGGGCCCGAGGTCAGCGGCGAGGGTTCGCCCTGTTGCCAGCGGTTGACGCCGACGACGGTGGTTTCGCCCGCTTCGATTCGGGCGATGCGGTCGGCATTGGCTTCGACCAGTTGCCGCTTCATGTGGTCGATGGCCTTGACGGCGCCGCCCATGCTGTCGATCTGGGCGAGTTCGGCGCGGGCGCCGTCTTTCAGTGCCTCCACCTTCTTGGTGACGGCGGGGTTGCCATCGAAGAGGTCGCCATATTCCAGAAGGTCGGTTTCATAAGCGAGGATCTGTTGCATCCGAAGCGACCATTGCTGGTCCCAGGGGCGGGGCAGGCCAAGCGCCTCATTCCAGGCGGGAAGCTGCACGGCGCGGGCGCGGGCGCTCTTCGAGAGCGTCACGGCGAGCATTTCCAGCAGGATGCGGTAGACGTTGTTTTCGGGCTGCTGTTCGGTCAGGCCGAGGGAGTTGACCTGAACGCCGTAGCGGAAGCGGCGGAATTTCGGGTCTTCGACGCCATAGCGCTCTGTCGTGATCTCATCCCAAAGATCCACAAAGGCGCGCATCTTGCACATCTCGGTCACGAAGCGGATGCCGGCATTGACGAAGAACGAGATGCGGCCGACCATTTCGGGGAAATCCTCCGGCGCGACCTTGGTTTTCAGATCGTCGAGCACGGCGGTGGCGGTCGCCAGCGCGAAGGCGAGTTCCTGTTCCGGCGTCGCGCCAGCCTCTTGAAGATGATAGGAACAGACATTCATCGGGTTCCATTTCGGCAGGTTCTGGCGGGTATAGGCGGCGACATCGGTGATCATGCGCAGCGACGGCTCGCGGCGGCAGCACATAGGTGCCGCGCGACAGGTATTCCTTGATGATGTCGTTCTGCACTGTGCCGGAAAGCAGCGTGATATCGGCGCCCTGTTCGTCGGCCACGGCCATATAGAGCGCCAGCAGCCACGGCGCGGTGGCGTTGATCGTCATCGAGGTGTTCATCTGGTCGAGCGGGATTTGGTCGAACAGCGCCCGCATGTCGCCGAGGTGGCTGACCGGAACGCCGACCTTGCCGACCTCGCCCTTCGCCAATTCATGGTCGCTGTCATAACCGGTCTGGGTCGGCAGATCGAAGGCGACGGACAGACCGGTTTGCCCTTTGGCGAGGTTGCCGCGGTAAAGCTCGTTCGATGCTTTGGCCGTGGAATGGCCGGCATAGGTGCGGAAAAGCCAGGGCTTGTCGCGAGCGGGTTGGTCGGTCATGTCGTCTGTCCGTTGGTAACGAAATTATCCAACGGCGAACCTAATCGGAATAATCTTGCGGGTCCAGATGCTGCACTGCAAAAAGATCGGGCAGACGCGCCTTTGGCCGACGCGGCGCCGATGTGGCCGGTCGGGGAGGGGGCTTGCCGGTGAAGAGCAGTCCGGTACTCGGGTTGGCCTCGCATATGGGCCGGGATCACAAGGAAGCAGGCGGCGCCGCCCGAAGGCATTGCGGTTCTCGTCCGTGCTCTTGCGAACACGGCCCTATCGGGGGAATTACCCCTGTCTGCCAGCAGGTCAGGGAACCCCCGGTCTGAGGGTATTCCGAAACCACATTTCCTGTTTGGCGAGGGGTGTCAGCCCGCGCCCGGTACCGGGGTCGGGTTATAGGGCGGCGCCGTTGAGGTTCTATGAGGGATGCGTGCGGTGGGCGAAATCGCCCGATCCCCGCAGTCCGTAGGGCGGGCTTCAGCCCGCCGCTACGAGGGTGGTGAGAGGGCGGAACGAGTCCCGCCCTACGGCTTTACGGCGCGAAGCAGTAGAGCAGGCCGTCGCCGCCCGTGCCGCGCAGCGCCTCAATCCCGCAGCCGCCGCGCGAGGAATGGGACGAGTTCCACGACTTCGAGGGCGGCGTGTCGTCAAGCCCCATGCGGTCGTGGTGGCCAACCATGCCGGCGGTGTCCTCGGCATCGCTGGTCCAGTCCTCGCAGGACATGCCCTCGGCATAGGTGCCTTCGGGGGTGGACCCGGTCAGGATGTCGTGTCGGTTCGGCGTGTCGCCGCGACCGTTCACCGGTTCGCCCATCTCGTTCAGGGCGGTTTCCTTGGTCAGGTTGTTGGCGTCGCTGTGCAACTCGTCGACATTCGCGGCGATGGTCTGGCCCGCGGAATTGACCCAAGGTCCGGCACCGATGCGGTCACGGGCATTTTCGGTGCTGGTGGAAAGATAGGCCTTCCAGGTCTTGCCGCCGACACCGGCATTCTCTGCCAGGGCGGTGCAATGGGCGTCGGCGCCCTCGATACCGCCGAAATTGCCACCCTGTCCGGGGTTCTCGCTGGTGACGAAGAAGCTCATGTCGCTGTCCTGGGCGTAGGCGACGGAGCCGGCGAGGGTAATCGCTGCGGCCATGATGATGCGAAACGTCATGTGGGATACCTCCATATTTTTTGTCAGCTCACCCGTGATCGGACGGCTGTTTCCTAATGATAGGGCGGCCCGCGTTCGGTGCCACTGGCGGAAACTGCAGATGCATTGACGATTTACGCACGGCAGATTTGCTGCAAGTCTCTCGCGATGACTCGTCTGGTTGAAATTCCGCTTTGGCTGCTGGTGCTGGTCCTGCTTTTTGCAGCGGTCACGTTCGCTTCGCATTTCCTGTTCCCCTCGGTGCGCTGGTTCTTCCGCAGACGGATGGAGCGGGTGGTGGCGAAGCTGAACGAACGGCTGGAGCGACCGATCGAGCCGTTCAAGCTCTTGCGCCGCCACGACATGATCCAGCGGCTGATCTACGATCCGGTGGTGATCGAGGCGGTCGCCGAGCATGCCGCCGAGACCGGCGTGCGCGAGGATGTCGCCTTCGAGGCGGCGCGGCGCTATGCGCGCGAGATCGTGCCCTCGTTCAGCGCGACCGCGTATTTCGGCTTTGCGATCCGGGCGTCGAAGATGTTCAGCCGAGCCTTCTACCGGGTCCGGATCGGCCAGTTCGACGACGAGGCGATCCGGGCGATCGGGTCGGAGGCGACGGTGATCTTCGTCATCAACCACCGCTCCAACATGGATTACGTGTTGGTGACGTGGCTGGCGGCGGAACGCTCGGCCTTGTCCTATGCGGTGGGGGAATGGGCGAGGGTCTGGCCGCTGTCGGGGCTGATCCGGTCGATGGGAGCCTATTTCATCCGGCGCAGATCGCGCAACGACCTCTATCGGCGGGTGCTTGCGCGCTACGTGCAGATGGCCACGCGCAATGGCGTGGCGCAGGCGATGTTTCCCGAGGGCGGGCTGAGCCTCGATGGCCGCGTCGGGGTGCCGAAGCTGGGCCTGCTGAGCTATATCGTCGCCGATTACGAAGCGGGAAAGAGCCGCGATGTCGTGTTCGTGCCGGTGGCGCTGAACTATGACCGGGTGCTGGAGGACCGCGTGCTGGTGGCTGCGGCCGGGGCGACCGAGCGGCGGTTCCGCTTTCGGTGGCGCGATGCGGTGCGGTATTTCTTCAAGCATATCTATCAGCGCCTGACGGGCCGGTTCGTGCGGTATGGATATGCCGCGGTCAGCTTTGGCGCTCCGCTGTCGCTGGCCCGCTATTCGCGCGACCACGAGGGCGATCCGACGCGCGACATCGCGGCGGAACTGATCGAGCGGATCCGCGCGATCGTGCCGGCCCTGCCCATCCCGCTGGTTGCCACCTGTCTGCTTGGAAACGGGGGTAAGATCGACCGTGAAAGGCTGCTGGACGATGCCACGGCGCTTGTTGCGCGGTTGAAGAAGGCCGGCGCGCATGTCGATCTGTTCGACGAGGACCTGACGACCGAGGTCGGCAATGCCGTCACGCATCTGCTGATGCGTCGGCTGATCGAGGAACAGGACGGCCTGCTGTGCATTACCGAGGACGGAGCACCACTTTTGCGCTACTATGCGGCTTCGATAGAGCATCTCGACCGCGCCCTTGCAGCATGAATTCTGCGTTTGCTCGGTTATTAAATTACAAAATGACCTTCCAACTGGTTGCATAATTACCCGGTCGCGATTATTCAGAACGGGAAGCCGCACGATTCTGCGTTGCGGCAGAGAGGAGTTTCGGAGGCAATGATGGCACTCGACACGAATTCGGCACCTGCAAGCTACGATGCGCCGATCAAGGATCTTTACGAACTGGGAGAGATGCCGCCGCTCGGCCATGTTCCGACGCAGATGCATGCCTGGGCGATCCGCCGCGAACGGCATGGCGAGCCCGATACGGCGATGCAGCTTGAGGTCGTGGAAACGCCGAAGATCGACAGCAACGAGGTGCTGGTTCTGGTGATGGCCGCGGGGGTCAACTATAACGGCGTCTGGGCGGCGCTCGGCATCCCGATCTCGCCGTTCGACGGGCATGGGGCAGAGTACCACATCGCCGGGTCCGACGCGTCCGGCATCGTCTGGGCGGTGGGTGACAAGGTCAAGCGCTGGAAGGTCGGCGACGAGGTCGTGGTGCATTGCAACCAGGACGATGGCGACGACGAGGAGTGCAACGGCGGCGATCCGATGTTCTCGCCCACCCAGCGAATCTGGGGCTACGAGACGCCGGACGGAAGCTTCGCGCAATTCACGCGGGTGCAGGCGCAGCAGCTGATGCACCGCCCGAAGCACCTGACCTGGGAGGAAAGCGCCTGCTACACGCTGACGCTGGCCACCGCCTACCGGATGCTGTTCGGCCACCGGCCGCATATCCTGAAGCCGGGCGACAATGTGCTGGTCTGGGGCGCCTCGGGTGGACTGGGGTCTTACGCGATCCAGCTGATCAACGCGGCCGGCGCCAATGCGATCGGGGTCATCAGCGACGAGGACAAGCGCCAGTTCGTCATGGATCTGGGCGCCAAGGGTGTTATCAACCGCAAGGAGTTCAACTGCTGGGGCCAGATGCCGACGGTCAACACGCCGGAATACAAGACCTGGTTCACCGAGGCGCGCAAATTCGGCAAGGCGATCTGGGATATCACCGGCAAGGGCAACAATGTCGACATGGTGTTCGAGCATCCCGGCGAGGCGACGTTCCCGGTCTCGGTCTTCGTGGTCAAGCGCGGCGGCATGGTGGTGATCTGCGCCGGCACCACGGGCTATAACCTGACTTTCGATGTGCGCTATCTCTGGATGCACCAGAAGCGCGTGCAGGGCAGCCATTTCGCCAACCTCAAGCAGGCGTCGGCGGCGAACAAGCTGATGCTGGAGCGTCGGCTGGATCCCTGCCTGTCCGAGGTCCTGCCCTGGGCCGAGATCCCCGAGGCGCATATGAAGATGCGCCGGAACGAGCACAAGCCCGGCAACATGGCGGTTCTGATTCAGGCGCCGAAAACTGGGTTGCGCACCCTTGAGGACGTGCTGGAGGCGGGTCCCGGCAGCTAAGAGCGTCACCGCCTGACTCATGCTGATTCCGCCGGGTTGGACTCAATCCGGCGGAATTTTTTATTATTGTTTCTCAGGTGGATACGAAGCGTGGCTAATACGCACTGATCCTCCCCAGAATTGGTGAGTGGATAACGAAAAATATTCCGCTGAAGATTATACAAGTTAAGGTTGTGTTAACCTTGTATTAATCTATGAGAAAGAGAGTTTCCATGGCGAATGACTGGATCATCGACGTTCTCGCGGACCTGAAAACCTACGCCAGGAAGAATGGGTTGTCCGTGCTGGCAAATCAGCTGGAAGAGACCACGCTGGTCGCCACCGCAGAGATCGCGTCGGACGTAGATGGAGCGCTGGAGACGGCGAAGTGGGAACTCGGTGACACTGGAAGAAATTGCAGAACGGCTGCAGTGCGCGAAAGCGCTTGACGATTTACAGGCACTCACGGAAAACCTGCGCGACCATTACGCGGTCGAGCATCTGGTCTATCACTGGGTCAACAGTGTCGGCGAACGGTTCGGGGCCGGGACCTACAGCACCGATTGGGTAGACCGGTACCTGGAAAAAGACTACCTGCGCATGGATCCGGTCATTTTCGGCTGTTTCCAGCGGTTTCATCCGGTCAACTGGAAGCAGCTCGACTGGTCCTCCCGTCCCGCTCAGGCTTTCCTCAAGGACGCACTGTCCTATGGCGTCGGCAACCAGGGCTACACGATCCCGCTTCGCGGCCCCAATGGGCAGTTTGCCTTGCTGACGGTCAACAGCACCACGACCGATGAGGATTGGGAGGAGTTCATCGCGACGAACGGCCGGGACCTGATCATCCTGGCGCATGAGTTCAACAAGCGGGCACTGGAATTCGAGGCTGGCGATGACGCCTTGCCGATGCCGGCGCTGTCCCCGCGCGAGTTGAGCGCGATCACCTATATCGCCAAGGGCTTTAGCCGCGCCCAGGCGGCGGATGAGCTGAAGATCTCGGAGCACACGCTGCGTGTCTATATCGAGACCGCGCGCCACAAGCTGGGGGCGCTCAACACCACCCATGCCGTGGCGCGCGCGCTCAGTTGCGGAATCATCGTCGTCTGAGTGTTGCGCTATGGCGCGGTACCGCGCGCTGATCGGTAAAATTCTAGAAAGATGACCGCGCGCAGGCTGGATGGCTCGTTAACCATGTCTGCCTAGCTTCTCCCTCGATCTGACGGAGAGGACAGCCATGCTGCGATATATCTACGGCCACGACCTGCACAACTTCCCGCTGCTGCGCGACACGATGTTCCGCGACCGGGCCGACCAGTTCAAGTCCCGGCTGGGCTGGGCGGTGCATGTCGACGAGGCGGGGGAAGAACGCGATGAATACGATGCGATGGACCCGCTCTACGTAATCTGGCAGCGGCCCGACGGCAGCCATGGCGGCTCGATGCGGTTCCTGCCGACAGTCGGATCCGCCATGGTCAACGACCATTTCGGACATCTGACGGGCGGCGTGCGGATCGAAAGTCCGCTGATCTGGGAATGCACCCGGTTCTGCCTGGCTCCGGGCGCGGAACGGCGGGTGTCGGCGGCGCTGGTGCTGGGCGCGGGCGAGGTGATGGCGCATTTTCACCTGAAGCATTTCGTCGGCGTCTTCGATCCGAGGATGGAGCGGATCTATCGCCTGATGGGGTTGGAGCCCGACGTGATCGGCACCGATGGCGAAGGCCGCGAGAAGATCGGCGTCGGCCTTTGGGAAATGCGCCCCGAAGCCTGGGCGTCGACCCTGGCGCGAGTCGGTGTCACGCGGGACGTGTCGCGGACCTGGCTGCGGGACTCGCTCGCCCCGCATCTGGTTGCCGGCGACGAGGAAACCGTTCCACTCTACGCCTGATGCGGGCTGAAGCCTCTGGTTCCCATGGCGGCGCGGCTGTAGGGTCGCCGCCATGGGTGTGGCCTTGGTGCAGTTCTCGGAAGATCAGGCGGAAGCCTTTGATCGCGTGGTGGAAATGCTGCGCGGGGCAGGTGTCGATCTTGACGAATGCGTAACGACACCCGACGCCCCGGCGCGGGAAAGCGTTCTGGCGGTGGTGGGCAAGGCCGGGTCGGGCAAGACCATGCTTCTGGCGCGGCTTTACGAGGCGATGCAGGAGGCCGGGGTCGACGTGATCTCGGGCGATTACGAAAGCCGCCGGCGCAAGGACCGGCGCACGCTGGCGATCCTGGCGCCGACGAACAAGGCGGCGAGCGTGCTTCGGATGCAGGGCGTGCCGGCGACCACGATCCACCGGATCCTCTACACCCCCGTCTATGACCCGGAATACGAGAAGGTCGCCGAATGGCTGGCCGGCGGATCGGAACGCCCGGTCGTCGAGGGGCTGACGGATGCCGCGCTCGACCGGGCGCTGGCCTTCTACCAGACTCACCGGTCGATCCCGGGCGCGCTGGCGACGGCGGGGCTGCGGGGATCGGATTTCATCACCGGCTGGAAGCGCCGGGAAGAGCCGCTGGATATCGGTTTCGTCGACGAAAGCTCGATGCTCGACGACCGGCAGTTCGAGGATCTGAAGGAGATTTTCCCCTCGTTGCTGCTGTTCGGCGATCCAGCGCAGCTGGCGCCGGTGAACCAGTCGGGCACGATGGTGTTCGATGCGCTGCCCGACCGCCGCAAGCTGGTGCTGCACCGGATCCACCGGCAGGACCTGGACAATCCGATCCTCGACCTGGCCCACGCGCTGTCGGACGAGACGCTGGGCTTCGAGGCGTTCGAGCGGATGATCGCGGAGGCCGCCGCCGCTGATCCTCGCGTCGTCATGGCCGAGCGGGTGGAGTCCGACCTGATGGCGCGGTCGCCGGTGCTGGTCTGGCGCAACGTCACCCGTGTCCGGCTGATCCAGGCCTTCCGGTCGGCCTTCAACGCACCGGAGGACGCGTTGCTGCCCGGAGAGCCGCTAATCTGCGACGGGATCGAACTGCCGCTGAAACACCGCAAGCGGCGCATCGACCTGGAGGCGCGGGGCCTGATCAAGGGTGCGCAGGTGATCTATCTGGGGCCGGGCAGCAAGCCGGGATTCAGCCGCCTGCATGTCGTCGGCGCGGAGGATCCGCAGGTCGGCGCGGCCTCGATCATCAAGATCGAACTGCCGGGCGAGGGCGAGCCGTTCATCCCCTATGCCGCGCATATGGGCGCGACCTTCCTGCATGGCGCGGCGGTGACGATCCACAAGGCGCAGGGCAGCCAATGGCGCGACGTTCAGGTCTTCGCGCCGGACCTTTACGCCGCCGCCCGCGCGGGACGGGTCGAGGCGGGGATTCCGCTGTGGAAGCGGCTGGCCTATGTCGCGATCACCCGCGCCGAGGAGCGGCTGCTGTGGGTGGTCCGGAACCGTCTGGCGCTGCCGACCGCGCCGCTGTCGGTGGAGGACTTGCAAGCGCCGCCGCCCTCGTTTCAACTGGCGGCGGAACCCGAACCGGAGGGCTGACATGACAGGCACGATCATCATCACCGGCGCAAGCGCGGGGATCGGCAAAGCCACGGCGCTGAAATTCCTGGAGGAAGGCTGGACGGTGGGCCTGCTGGCGCGTCGGGCCGAGCCGTTGAAGCAGATGGCGCATGACCACCGGAACGCGATCGCGCTGCCCGGGGATGTGACGGATGCCGGATCGGTCGACCGGGCGTTCGCGGCCTTCATCAAGCAGGCGAAGCGGCTCGATGCGATCTTCAACAATGCCGGCCGTTTCTGCCCTGCGCAGACCATCGACGAGATCGAGCCGAAGCTCTGGTCATCGGTGGTCGCGGTGAACCTGACGGGCATGTTTCTTTGTGCCCGCGCGGCGTTTCGCCAGATGCGGCGGCAGGATCCGCAGGGCGGACGGATCATCAACAACGGGTCGATTTCCGCTACGGCGCCGCGCTGGGGATCGTCGCCCTATACCGCGACCAAGCATGGCGTGACCGGCTTGACCAAGTCGATCTCGCTGGACGGCCGGCCTTACAACATCGCCTGCGGCCAGATCGACATCGGCAACGCACTGACCGAGATGACGGCGGGGATGGCCGATGGAGTGCCGCAGGCGGATGGCAGTATGAAGCCCGAACCGACGATGGAGGTCGACCATGTCGCGGATGCGGTCTGGCAGATGGCGCGCCTGCCGTTGTCCGCCAATGTCCAGAGCATGACAATCATGGCGACGACCATGCCCTATACCGGGCGGGGCTAGCTGCGCAGATAGCGGAAAATGGCCGACGCGCCCCAGCCGGCGCTGATCGCGATGAATAGCGACAGGACGCCGTAGACCAGCGGCAGTTCATGCGCCAGATTGAACAGCCAGCGTTCCAGCCCGACCTTCTGCACGTCGATCTTGGCCTCGTGTGCCGCCACCACATTGCCGCCGCGCAACAGAAATATCCGGGCGGTATAGGCGCCTTCAGTCAGGTTGGCAGGCAGGGCGATGGAGGTGTTGAACAGGGTTTCCTGATCGACCTCCACCGAACCCTCTTCGAGTTGATACAGCCCCTTCCGGCTGCGGATGCGGATCAGCGCTTCGGTGAACAACCGCGAGTTCTTCACGGTCATCGGCGCACCGACAGAGCGGATCGCGCGGGGCACGGAGATCTTGTAGCGCAGATCCTCGATGCTCTTGAGGATCTCGTTCAGCGGACCGCTGGTGGCGACGGCGTAGAAGCTGGGCGCGGCGTCGACCTCGACCGCATCGGTGTTGATCCAGATGCCGTAGCGCTTTTCCTTGCGCCGCACCATGATCGGCGTCGAGGGGCCGGCCACGGTGACGATGACCTGCAGCGGGCCGGTGCCAGGCGGCGGTTCCTCACGCTTCACGGCGCCGAAGATGATGATCTCGGATCCGTCGAAATTGGCGGTGATCGCGACGCGGTTCTGCGACAGGCCGGCCACGACCTCTTCGCCGCGGGCGGGCAGGGCGGCCAGAAGCAGCAGGATCAGGACCCGAAGCATCAATGCCGCACGTCCCCCAGCGTGTAGAGTTCCGACGGCTGCAGCAGCAGTTCCAGCGCTAGCTTGCCGCAGACCGCCAGCACCATGATGGCCAGAAGAATGCGCAGCTGTTCGGCTTTCATCCGCACGCCGATCTGGGTCCCGATCTGGGCGCCGACGACACCACCCACCAGCAGCAGCACCGCCAGCATCATGTCGACCGTGAAATTGGTGGTCGCGTGCATCAGCGTGGTGAAGGCGGTGACGAAAATGATCTGGAACAGCGACGTGCCGACCACGACCTTGGTCGGCATCCCCAGAAGGTAGATCATCGCCGGGACCATGATGAAGCCACCGCCAACGCCCATGATCGCGGCCAGAACGCCGACGACGACGCCGACCAGGATCGGCGGGATGACCGAGATATAGAGCCCCGAGGTGCGGAACTTGACCTTGAAGGGCAGCGCATGGATCCAGTTGTGCTTGCGCCGCTTGGCGGCTGCACCGGATTTGCGGGTCCGCAGGATCGCGCGCAGGCTTTCGTAGAACATCAGCCCGCCGATCACGCCGAGGAACACGACGTAGCAGAGCTTGACCAGCAGATCGACCTGGCCGATCGCCCGGAGCATGTTGAAGACCTGCACCCCCAGCGCTGCACCGATAAGACCGCCGATCAGCAGCACCAGGCCCATTCGCAGGTCGACGGTCTTTCGCTTGAAATGCGCCAGAACGCCCGAGAAGGACGAGGCGACGATCTGGTTCGCTTCGGTGGCGACGGCGACGGCGGGGGGGATGCCGATGAAGAACAGCAGCGGCGTCATCAGAAAGCCGCCGCCGACCCCGAACATTCCCGAGAGAACGCCGACGATCCCGCCCAGACCAAGGAGCAGGAAGGCATTCACCGAAACTTCGGCGATGGGAAGATAGATCTGCATGTCGCGGTTCCGGCGGCTTCAGGCCGTTTAGACCAGAGAACCCCTTTAGGCCATAGGTGTCAAACCCCTGACGCCCCGGAAACCCGTCAACATTAGGGCGCAAGTGGCACTGGCGCTAAAGACTTCGCCGGGCTGGACCGATCCGGGCGGTCTAGCGTTCCTTCACATAAGGCTGGCCACCCGCGCGCGGCGGGATCGCCTTGCCGACGAAACCGGCGAGGATCACCACCGTGAGGATGTAGGGCAGCGCCTGGGTGAACTGCACCGGGATGGTGACGAGGCCGAAGACGTTGATGTTGGGAAACAGGTTCGAAATCGCCTCGAGCAGGCCGAACAGCAGGCAGGCCCCCATCGCGTACCATGGCCGCCATTTCGCGAAGATCAGCGCCGCCAGCGCGATATAGCCGCGGCCCGCGGTCATCTCCCGGCCGAAGCCCGCGGCTTGCGCGGTGGACAGGTAGGCCCCCGCCAGCCCGCAGAGGATGCCGGTGATGATCAGCGCCTGATAGCGCAGTTTCACAACCGAAATGCCGGCGGTATCGACCGAGGCGGGGTTTTCGCCCACCGCCCGCAGCCGCAGGCCGAAGCGGGTGCGAAACAGCACGAACCAGGTCAGCGGCACGGTCAGGAAGGCGAGATAGACCAGCGCGTTGTGGCCTGAGATCAGGTCACTGTAGATCGGGCCCAGCAACGGCACGTCCTGCACGGCGCGGGCGAAGGGCAGCTCGATCGCGTGAAAGCGGGACGCGCCCGACAGCGTTGGCGTCTGGCCGCCCTGCTTGTACCAGGCATTGCCGATCACGACGGTCAGGCCCGAGGCGAGGAAATTGATCGCGACGCCCGAGATCAGTTGATTGCCGCGATAGGTGATCGAGGCGAGCCCGTGGATCATCGAGAAAGTCAGCGAGGCGGCGCAGCCCGCCAGGACGCCGATCCAGACGTTTCCGGAATGAAAGGCCGCGGCCGCGGCGAAGAAGGCGGCGATCAGCATCTTGCCCTCCAGCCCGATATCGATGATGCCCGAGCGTTCCGAGAAGAGCCCCGCAAGGCAGGCCAGCAACAGCACGACCGACAGCCGGATCGTCATGTCGAGTGTCAGGATCAGTTGCAGGAAGCTGTCCATCAGGCCGCCCTTCTTTTCATGCGGATGAAGAACCGCTCGATCGGGTCGCGGACCATGTGGTCGAGCGCGCCGGTAAAGAGGATGATCAGCGCCTGGATGACCAGCACCATTTCGCGCGACATGCCCGGCATTTCCCACAGCAGTTCGAACCCGCCCTGGGTCAGCATCCCGAAGAGCAGCGCCGCCAGCACGATGCCGAACGGATGACTGCGGCCCATCAGCGCCACCGCGATGCCTACGAAGCCCGCGCCCTCGACGAATTCCTTGATCAGGCGCTCCTGCTCTCCCATCACCACGTTGATCGACAGGAGCCCCGCCAGCCCGCCCGAAATCAGCATCGCGAGGATGGTGATCCGCACCGCCGAGATGCCGGCATAGCGCGCCGCGCTTTCGTTATGGCCGAAGGCCCGGATCTGGTAGCCGAGGCGCGTGCGCCAGATAAGCAGCCAGACGAGGAAAGCGCAGAGCAGCGCCAGAAGGAAGCTGAAGTTGAGCGGCGCGGAGCGCGAGAACTCGATGCCGAACGGGGCCAGCATTTCATGCGCTGTCGGCAGGTGCGACCCCGCGCCGAAGTTGCGGGTTTCGGCGTTCTGCGTGGCGGGGTTCTTCAGGACGCCGTTCAGCAGGAAGCCGAGAAGCGCCGCCGCGATGAAGTTGAACATGATCGTCGTGATGACGATGTGGCTGCCGCGCTTGGCCTGCAGATAGGCCGGGACGAAGGCCCAGGCCGCGCCGAAGGCCGCCGCGCCTATGACCGCGAAGGGCAGGGCGACGGTCCAGTGCGGCCAATCCACCGCCAGAAGCACCACCGCCGCGCCGATGCCGCCGACGGCGGCCTGGCCCTCGCCGCCAATGTTGAAGAGCCGCGCATGGAACGCCACCGCGACAGCAAGCCCGGTGAAGATGTAATTCGTGGCGTAGTAGAGCGTATAGCCGATGCCCGAGGTCGATCCGAGCGCGCCCTTGATCATGAAATAGATCGCGTCGATCGGGTTCTGCCCGATCGCCAGCACAACCAGTCCGGCCGCAATGAAGGCGAGAACCAGGTTGATCGCCGGGATCAGGAACAGGTCCGCCCATTTCGGCATCTTGCTCATCAGGCGGCTTCCCCCTTGTCCGCGACCCCGGCCATCAAGAGGCCAAGCTCGCGTTCGTTGGTTTTGGCCGGATCGCGCTCGCCCATGATGCGGCCGTCGAACATCACGAGGATCCGGTCGGCCAGCGACAGGATCTCTTCCAGCTCGACGCTGACCAGCAGGATCGCCTTGCCCTGATCGCGCAATTCGATGATCCGCTGGTGGATGAACTCGATCGCGCCGATATCGACGCCGCGCGTCGGCTGGCCGACCAGCAGCAGGTCGGGATCGCGCTCGATCTCGCGGGCCAGCACGATCTTCTGCTGGTTGCCGCCGGAAAAGTTCTTGGCCTGCAGCCGCGGATTGGGCGGGCGCACGTCGAACCGTTCCATCTTCGCCTCGGTGTCGGTGCGAATTGCGGCATTGTCCATCAGCCAGCGGTTCTTCTGGAAGCGTGGGTCGTGGTGATAGCCGAAGACCATGTTCTCCCAGGCCATGTAATCCATTACCAGACCCTCGGCCTGGCGGTCCTCCGGCACATGGGCGATGCCGCGGGCGCGGCGCGACTGGCCGTCGGAATGGCTGCCGGTCAGGTCGATCTCGTCGCCATTGACAAGGATCGTGCCGGTCGCGCGCTGGTAGCCGCCCAGAACCTCGAGCAGTTCCGACTGACCGTTGCCGGACACACCGGCGATGCCGACGATCTCGCCGGCGTGGACGTCGAACGAAATGCCGCGCACCCTTTCGACCTTGTCCTCGTCGACGACGCGGAGGTTCTTGACTTCCAGCACCGTCTTGCCGGGCTTTGACGGGGCCTTATCGACCCGCAGCAGTACCTTGCGGCCGACCATTCGCTCGGCCAGATCCTCGGGCGAGGTGTCCACGGTCCTGACCGTCGAGGTCATCTCGCCGCGCCGCATAACGCTGACGGTGTCGGTGATCTCCATGATCTCGCGCAGCTTGTGGGTGATCAGGATGATCGTCTTGCCCTCGTTCTTCAGCCCTTCGAGGATGCGGAAGAGGTGATCGGCCTCGGCGGGCGTCAGCACGCCGGTGGGCTCGTCGAGGATCAGGATCTCGGCCTGCCGGTAGAGCGCCTTGAGGATCTCGACGCGCTGCTGGTGACCAACCGACAGATCCTCGATCTTCGCGTCGGGATCGACGTTGAGTTCGTATTCCTTGGCCAGCGAGGTCAACGTGTCGCGCGCCTTGTCCAGCGAGGCTTTCAGCATCGGCCCGTCCTCGACCCCGAGGATGACGTTTTCCAGCACGGTGAAATTCTCGACCAGCTTGAAATGCTGGAACACCATGCCGATGCCGGCAGCGATGGCGGCCTGGCTGTCGGGGATCTCGGTCTTCTGGCCGTTGATGAAAATCTCGCCCGCATCGGCCCTGTAGAAGCCGTAGAGGATCGACATCAGCGTGGACTTGCCGGCGCCGTTCTCGCCGATGATCCCGTGGATCGTGCCTTTCTTCACGCTGATCGAGATGTCCTTGTTCGCCTGCACCGGGCCGAACGCCTTCGAGATGCCGCGAAGCTCGATCGCCGGGGCGGCATCGTCTTGCCGCCCCTTTGTGGTTTGTGTGGTCACGACCGTGCCTTAGCTGACCGGGCAGCTGTCATCGGACATGTAGTCATGGACCTGGATCGACCCGTCGATGATGCCCTGCTTGGCTTCCTCGACCGCGGTCTTGATCTCGTCCGAGAAGACCTCGGCATTGTTCTCGTCCACTGCATAGTCGATGCCGCCTTCGGCGACGCCGATGACATTGATGCCGGTCTCAAGCTCGGCGCCCTGGCTGAACGCGTCGTAGACCGCGTTGTCTACCCGCTTCAGCATCGAGGTCAGGACCTGGCCGGGATGCAGGTAGTTCTGGTTGCTGTCGACGCCGATCGACAGGATGTTTTCGTCGGCAGCGGCCTGAAGCACGCCGACGCCGGTGCCGCCCGCGGCGGCATAAACCACGTCCGCACCCTGCGCGATCTGCGCCTTGGTCAGTTCGGCGCCCTTCACCGGGTCGTTCCACGCGGCCGGCGTCGTGCCGGTCATGTTCTGGATCACCGTCGCATCCGGGTTGGTCGCCTTGACGCCCTGCACGTAACCGCAGGCGAATTTCCGGATCAGTGGCACATCCATGCCGCCGATGAAGCCGACCGTGCCGCTTTCGCTGGCCTTGGCGGCGGCGACGCCGACCAGGTAGGAGCCTTCATGTTCGCTGAAAACGACAGAGCGCACGTTGGGCTGATCCACCACCATGTCGATGATCGCGAACTTGGTGTCCGGGTAATCCTGCGCAACGGTCGACAGCGCCGATTCGAAGGCGAAGCCGGTCATCACGATCGGATTGTTGCCGGCTTCGGCGAAGCGGCGCAGCGCCTGTTCGCGCTGGGCTTCGGAACTCAGCTCGATTTCGCGGTAGGATTCGCCGGTCTCCTCGGACCAGCGCTGGGCGCCGGCATTGGCGGCCTCGTTGAACGACTTGTCGAACTTGCCGCCCAAGTCGAAGATGATCGCGGGTTCGGCGATCACCGCGGTCGCGCTGATCGCCAGCGAAGCGGCGGCGCCCATGAGTTTCTGCGTCAGGGTCATACTTTTCTCCCAGTTTGAAATGTGAGGCCTGCGTCATTTGTCGCGCAGCCCCAGAAAAGCGAGCAGATCAGGTCTGATCATCGCCGATTAAGGCCGCAGCAGCCCAATAGCGTCAATAGCTTTTTGATTTCATTGACGTGAGGGCGGGCGTTTGGCCGCGAAAACCTCCGCAGGGGACGATCAGAGATCGCGGGAAAACGACAGCGCGTCGACGGCAGGCGCGTCGGGTTTTCGGTAATAGCCCTTCCTTCGCCCGGCTTCGCGATAGCCAAGCGAACGGTAAAGCGCGAGCGCGGGGCCATTGTCGGCGGCCACCTCCAGAAAGCAGGTGACCGCGCCGCGCGACTTCAGCTTCGTTTCAAGAACGCCGATCAACGCGCGGCCGATCCCCGTGCGCCGCTGGTCCGGGGCGACCGCGATGGTCAGGACCTCGGCCTCGTCGGCGATGACGCGTCCCATGGCGAAGGCATCGTCCCGGCAGACCAGGCAGTTATGCGGATCGTCGAGAAGCGCCGCGAATTCGGCGGCGGTCCAGGGGCGCGGGCTGGTGAAACAGCGGGCGTGGAGCCGCGCAAGGTCGTCGGATGTCACGGCAGGACGACCGGGGCCGGATCGCGGGGCGGGGCAGCATCGGCGGCCCGGACATAGAGCGGGGCGGGTCGGCCAGGCGCGCCGCCCTCTGACAGGCGGCGCCTGGCCACCTGCGCCAGATGCTGGGCGATGTCGCTGAGCTCGGCGGGAACGGCCGAGGCGCCCAGTGAGCGCGCGATGTCTTCTGCACGGTAGCCGCGAACCTGCAGAGCCTCCGCGAACCGAAGATCGGCGGGCGGCGCGGCGGGGTCGATCTGGCGCGGTGCGGATTGCGCCTCGCCGACCCGGAAGGGCTGGACATAGGCCTCGCCGCGCGGGGCTTCCAGGCTGATGATCTCGGCGGCGGAGCTGGCCGCGCCGCCGCAAAGCCGCATCACCTCGAAGATCGAGACGCCGACAGCCGGGATATCCAGCCCCAGCGCCAGCCCCCGCGCCGCAGAGACCGAGATGCGGATGCCGGTGAAATTGCCCGGCCCGATCCCGACCGCCAGCGCATCGATATCGCGCCATGCAAGGCCGTGATCAGTCAGGAGTTCCTCGAGCATCGGCATCAGTCGCTCGGCCTGACCGCGCGACAGATGTTCCAAGCACTCGCCGAGAATGACGCCGTTCTTCAGCAAAGCGGCCGCGCAGTGCGCGGCCGATGTATCGAAAGCCAGGATCGTCGGATCAGGCGGCAACCGGCCGCACCTCGACCACTTCGGGGATGTAGTGGCGCAGCAGGTTCTCGATCCCCATCTTCAGCGTCAGCGTGGACGAGGGGCAGCCGGCGCAGGCGCCTTGCATGTGCAGGTAGACGATGCCCCGGTCGAAGCCGTGAAAGGTGATGTCGCCGCCATCCTGGGCGACGGCAGGCCGCACGCGGGTATCAAGCAGCTCCTTGATCTGATTGACGATATCGCTGTCAGGGCCGTCATGGGCGGCATGGCCGCTTTCCTGCTGCTCGCCTTCGATCGCCGGCTGGCCCGACTGGAAGTGTTCCATGATCGCGCCCAGGATCGAGGGTTTGACATGGTCCCATTCGACCCCGTCTGCCTTGGTCACGGTCACGAAATCGTTGCCGAGGAATACCCCGGTGACGCCCTCGACCGCGAAGACGCGCATTGCCAGCGGCGATCTGTCGGCTGTGTCGGAGCTGGGAAAATCCGCCGTCCCGGCATCGAGCACGGCCTGCCCGGGCAGGAACTTCATCGTTGCGGGATTGGGTGTAGATTCGGTCTGGATGAACATGACAAAAATCCTTGTGCTGCCCCCGATATGCGCCTCGGACCGCGTCGAGTCAAGGTTTAGAACGGTTCTAAACTAGGTCACGGCTTCCAGCCGTTCCTTCGACAATTCGCCGGGCACGATGGTGATCGGCACCGGCAGGTCGCCCGCAGAGCGCGACAGCTGGCTGACCAGCGGCCCCGGCCCCTTGCTGTCGCTGCCCGCACCAAGGACAAGCACGCCGATCTCGGGGTCCTCCTTGATCTGGGCAAGGATTTCGGGCACGGCCTCGCCCTCGCGGATCACCAGTTCGGGATCGACGCCCTGCCGGTCGCGCATCCACTTGGCGAAAACCTCGAAATGCGCATGGATGCGCTCGCGCGCCTCTTCGCGCATGATTTCTCCGACGCCGATCCAGTGCTGGAATTCGTCCGGCGGGATGATCGAGAGAATCTGCACGCCACCGCCGGTATTGGCCGCGCGCATCGCCGCGAACCGCATCGCGTTCAGGCATTCGCGGCTGTCGTCGAGCACGACCAGGAACTTGCGCATGGATCAGCCTCCCTCTGGCATCGGGCATCATGGCGTCAACGCATCGTCCGTGCAACCGGTCGCGTGGACCGGAGAAGCCGGTCGATGCCGAATTGCAGAAGCGTCAGCAGTTGCAGGAATATCGCGGCGGCAAGCCCCAGCAAAGCCAGCACAAGATCGCTGAGACGCACCAGAGCCCGGAAGGTGCGGGCCTTGCCAAGGGCAAAGGTCGTGCGGCGGGTCTTGTCGCCCATCGCCGCGCTGACGCGAGCGAGGCGGGCGGCGTCATCTGCGGTGTCGACATGACGCAGCAGGTATATGGCATCGCCGGGCGACGTGTTGCGGACGATCGCGTCAAGATCTTCGACGATCCTGGTCAGCCGGGTAAGCCTGACGGGATCCACAACCTCGTCCAGTCTGCGGCTGCGCGCAAGGTAACCGGGAACGGCGGACCATTTCACGTTCAAGTCCGCGGCGCTTGCAAGGGTCCGGGCGAAGGCGGGCCTCAGATTGCCCGTCCGCCTGGCGACCCGAACCAACGTGGCCCCGGACTTCAGCAGGGCACTCGAGCCGCCAGTGACAAGCACCGCGGCGGTGGCGCCCAGCCCCACCGCGGCGAGCCCGACTTCGAGGGTATCGACCTCCTTGCCTCTCCACCCCGCGATGAGATTGCGGCGCAGCGCGTTCACGTCGCCGATGGGCGTCAACTCGAAACTGATGTTGCAAGCGGCGACCTGCGCTGCGGTTTGGCATGTGGTCACATCGACAGCGCATTGCCCGCAGGCGCGCACGCCGCCCGACCTCGCCCGCAAAGCCTGCGCCTGGGCTGTCAGGTCGGGAGCGATGTCCACCCCATGCTCCTGTGCCAGTTGCTCGACCATCTGAACCCGGTCCAGATCGTTTTCTGCCAGAGCCTCGGCCATGCGTGCCTCGACCCATTCGGGGGTCACGCGGCGGGACAGGGCACGTTCCAGCGCAAGCCGGGCATCTGACGCGGTGCGTAGAACCAGCGGCGCGGCGAAAGGGTTCAGGCTGAGCGTGTAGATCGCCGCCCCGAAGGACAGCAGGGTCGAAAGTGTCAGCGCACGAATGATCCAGTGCCGCAGGAACCCGTCACGCGCCACTTTGGGCCCAGTCCCAATACATCTCCCTGACCCGCCGGGTCACCGGGCCGACTTGGTAGTGGGTGCCGTCGAATTCCGTGACCGGCGTCACCTTGGAC
The DNA here is from genome assembly GCA_942492375.1 of uncultured Alphaproteobacteria bacterium. Lineage (GTDB taxonomy): Bacteria > Pseudomonadota > Alphaproteobacteria > Rhodobacterales > Rhodobacteraceae > JAHEAO01. Next base: position 167,879 of record CALOEL010000005.1, on the reverse strand, counting down.
ATGTTGCCAGACAGGAAGACCTCGTCGGCGTCACGGAAGTCGTCGAAGCCTAGCACGCATTCCCGCACTGTCACGCCATCGGCGGCGAGATTGGAGATATGGCGCGCGCGGGTGATGCCGGCCAGGAAGGTGCCGTTGGGAACGGGGGTAAGGACCTCTCCGTCGCGGACCATGAATACATTGGTCGTGGCGGTCTCGGCGACATTGCCAAGCGCGTCGGCGGCCAGCGCGTTGTGATAGCCCTTGGCCCGCGCCTCTGCCAGCATCCGGGCATTGTTGGGATAGAGGCAGCCCGCCTTGGCATTCACCACGCTGCTTTCCAGCACCGGGCGGCGAAACCGCGTGGTGGTCAGCGTCACGGTCGCCTCGGGCTTGGCGAAGGGGATCTCTTCCAGGCAGATGGCAAAGCCGGTGAGGTCGGGCTTGGGGACGATGGCGGTGGGATCGCCGTCGATGCCCCAATACATCGGCCGGATGTAGATGGCGGCGTCCTTGGGATAGGCGGCAAGTCCTTCCTGCACGATCTCGACCATCCGTTCGGCCGTTTCGGTGGGGGTCAGCATCAGGGCCTTGGCCGAGTTGTTGACGCGGGCGCAGTGGGCCAGCAGGTCCGGCGTCAGCCCGTTGACGGAGCGGGCGCCGTCGAAGACCGTCGTGCCAAGCCAGGATCCATGATCGGCGGCCCGCATGATCGGAGTGTCGCCGTCATGCCAGAGCCCTTCGAAATAGGTACGAATGTTCTTGCCTGTGGCCATCTGCTTTCTCCAGTCGCGAAGGAGACTAGAGCAAGTCGGAACCGAACGGAATCGGAATGAGCGCCGGGATCGGGCGAAGGTCAATGCACGGGGCAAACTGCGGATTTCATAGCGGCGCAAGAAAAGGCCCCCGATCCGGCGGACGGATCGGGGGCTATCTGGCAGCAGCGATCTGGGGAGGATCGCGTGTCGTGCCGTTGGTCCGGAACAGCACACCGAAACCGGCGTGTCGGCAGCGGGACGAGTGACTGACATTGCCGACCGGACCGGGTGCCGTATTGGGCACCTGTACCGCCGAAACTACGGGCGGAATGATTCAGTTCCGTGACGCGGCGAAAATTTTCATTCCTCGGCCAATGCCAGAAGCGCCGGGATATCGAGGGGCGCATTGACCATCTTTAGGGCGCCGTTTTCGTCGCGCGGCCAATCCTCCGGATCGCGGTCGCGGTAGATCTCGATTCCATTGCCGTCCGGGTCCCTGAAATAGAGCGCCTCGCTGACGCCGTGATCGGCGGCGCCGTCCAGCGTGACCCCTGCTTCAAGCGCCTGTTTCAACGCCCGGGCAAGCGCCGCGCGGTCGGGATAGAGAAAGGCGACGTGGTAGAGGCCGGTATGGCCGGCAGGCGGCGGTGTGCCGCCGCGACTGTCCCAGACATTCAGCCCGATATGATGGTGATAGCCACCGGCCGAGAGGAAGGCGGCAGAGTCGCCGAATTTCTGTTGCAGTTCCAGCCCGATGACGCGGGAGTAGAACTCGACGGCCCGGTCGAGATCAGCCACTTTCAGGTGAACATGGCCGATGCGTGTTTCCGGATGGGTCTGGTAGGTCATGGCGTGCTCCTTGCTTGCGGGCAGAGCATAGCGACGGCCATGTCCGCCGGACATTTCCGATTTCGCACGGCAGGTGTGCGAACCTGCGCGGGCCCGTGGAAGCGCTGCGGGCCACGCTTCCTATGCCGGAGCCTTGGCGACCCCCGCATGACGAGTCGCGGTCGCGCGCCAGAACATCACCGCCATCCAGAGCGTGGCGAGCAGGACGAGTGTCCCGCCCGGAGCGGCCAGCGCCGCATCGCCGCCGCCATCCGCGTCATATTTTCCGGCCACCAGCAGGACCGCGCCAAGCTGATAGAGCCAGAACTGGTAGATCGCGAATTTCTGCGCCTTGATGGCCGGCCAGGTGTGGCAGACGATACCGAACAGCACCGGCACGACGAGCCCAGCAGGTTGGCATGGGCGTGGCTGTTGGCATAGATCATCTGGTCATTGATGCCCATCCACATGCCGAAAGACATTCCGAAGAGCAGCCACAGGAATCCTGCGGCGACATAGAGCCTGTCGATCATTTTTTGAACTCCAGCACGAACGGCCGCCGGAAATACGGGCGACCCGGACCGGATGATGCGACAAAACGCCGCAGATGGCAATATCTGCAACCAGCGTGCGCCCTAGCGCGAGCGCACCAGGCCGACAATGTCATAGGTCTGGTGCAGGATCGGCCGGGCGATTGCCTCGGCCCGTTCCGCGCCCTTGGCCAGAAGGTCGTCCAGCTCTGCCGGGTTGGCCATCAGGCGGCTCATCTCTTCCGAGATCGGGCCCAGTTTCGCCACCGCCAGGTCGGCCAGCGCGGGCTTGAACCGGCCCCAGCCGGCACTGGCATATTCCGCGATCACCGCCTCCGAGGTCATGTCGGCGAGACCCGCATAGATATCGACGAGGTTGCGCGCCTCGGGCCGGTTCTTCAGCCCTTCGAGGTTGTCGGGCAGGGGGTCGGGATCGGTGCGCGCCTTCTTCAGCTTCTTCGAGATCGTGTCGGCATCGTCGGTCATGTTGATCCGCTCCATATCCGACTCGCCCGATTTCGACATCTTCTTGGTGCCGTCGCGCAGGTTCATCACGCGGGTGGCCGGCCCTTCGATCACCGGGTTGGTAAGGGGGAAGAAATCCACCTTGTAGTCATGGTTGAACTTCGCCGCGATGTCGCGGGTCAGCTCGACATGCTGCTTCTGGTCCTCGCCCACCGGAACATGGGTGGCGTGATAGGCCAGGATGTCGGCGGCCATCAGAGCCGGATACGCGTAAAGGCCGAGGCTGACCTTCTCGGCGTTCTTGCCGGCCTTGTCCTTGAACTGGGTCATCCGGTTCATCCAGCCGACCCGGGCGACGCAGTTGAAGATCCAGGCCAGCTCGGCATGGGCGGGCACCTGGCTCTGGTTGAACAGCACCGACCCCTCGGGGTCGATGCCCGAAGCCAGCAGACCCGCCGCCACTTCCCGCGTCGCCTGTTTCAGCGTCACAGGGTCCTGCCAGACGGTGATCGCATGCATGTCCACCACGCAATAGATCGTCTCGAAGTTCGGGCCCTGCATGTCGACCCAGCGCTTGATCGCCCCGAGGTAGTTGCCAAGGGTCAGCCCGCCCGAGGGTTTGATCCCCGAAAACACCCGCGGCGTGAAGGCCGTGTCGGTCATGGTCTGCTCCGTCTGGATTTCTGCGTCCCGCTCGCTTACCCATGCGCCCAACACTCGTCAAGGAAGGGTCGCGGGGGATGAAGAGCAGTCACGAGGAATCGCCGTTTAACGCGCTGCCGCCGATCGTGGTGGCGCTGGCGCTGCTGATCTTCGGCGTCGAGGTCATCTTCCAGGCCGGCGCGCGCGGCTTCGTCGGCGGGCCGGACGCGGTTGGCTGGCGGATAGACGGTATCCAGGAATATGCGTTCTCCGGCGTCATCTTCGACTGGATGGCCGAAACCGGGCGCTGGTCCTTCGAGCATCTCAAGCGCTTCGTCACCTATCCGTTCATCCATCACAGCTTCACCCATGCGTTGATGGTCATCGTCTTCCTGCTGGCGCTCGGCAAGATGGTGGGCGAGGTCTTCGGCACCTTCGCGGTTCTGGCGGTGTTCTTCCTGTCGGCGATGGCGGGGGCCTTGGCCTATGCGCTGCTGCTGGACGACCCGCAACCGCTCTATGGCGGTTATCCGGCGGTCTACGGGCTGATCGGCTCTTATACTTTCATGCTCTGGATCAGCCTGACCGGCACCGGAAATACCCGCTACACGGCCTTCACACTGATCGGCTTCCTGCTTGGCATACAGCTTATCTTCGGGCTTCTGTTCGGCGGCAACAAGGACTGGCTGGCCGATATCTTCGGCTTCGCGACAGGGTTCTTCCTGTCCTTCGCGCTGGTCCCCGGCGCCTGGGGCCGGATGATGCAGAAGATGCGTCAGCGCTGACGGCGCAAAAGCCCGCGCATTTCCGACAGGCTGACCGCGCCGATGGCCTGGCCGATGCCGAAATAGGCGACGGCGCCGATGGTCACGAGACAGGCCAGCGCCAGATAGCGCCAATGCGCCATCGTCAGCGGATCGGATAACAGCCAGCTTGCCGCGATCAGGCAGACCCCCATGGCGAGCGAGGCCATGAGGATCCGTCGCGCCCTGACGACGAAGGCCGCGTCGAATTCCGCGGCATGTCCCATGCCGCGCCGGCCGCGCCACAGAAGCAGCACCATGGCCCAAGCCGCCGCGGTCGTGCCGATCGCCGCCGCCAGATAGCCGATGACCGGGGCCAGCCCGATGGCCAGCCCGGCATTCACGAACATCGAGACAACGGCGTAGCGGAACGGCGTCCGGGTATCCTCGCGCGCGAAGTAGAGCGGCTGCAGCACCTTCTGCATGACGAAGGCGGGCAGGCCCAGCCCGTAGATCATCAGTGCATGCGCGGTGGCGCGGCTGTCGGCCGCCGAGAAGCGGCCACGCTCGAACAGGACCGAGACGAGGGGTTCCGCGATGACGATCAACGCCACGGCGGCGGGCAGGGTTAGAAGCAGCGCGAATTCGGCGGCGCGGTTGAACGAATGCCGCCCCGCGGCCTCGTCGCCGGCGCCGAGGCGGCGCGACAGTTCCGGCAGCAGCACGACGCCGATGGCGATGCCGACGACGCCGAGCGGCAGCTGGTAGAGCCGGTCGGCATAGTTCAGCCAGGCGATGCCTCCGTCGAAGAAGCTGGCGACCTGCCGGCCAACCAGAAGGTTGATCTGAACGACACCTCCCGCCAGGGCCGCCGGGATGGCGATGCGGACAAGCCGCCGCAGTTCCGGCGTCAGCCGGGGGCGCGACGGACGCAACCGGAACCCGGCGCGCGCTGCCGCGACCCAGACCAACGCCAGCTGCGCGATGCCGGCAAGAACGACCGCCCAGGCCAGGATGGTTCCCAGCCCGGCATTGACGACGGGGTCCGCGGTGTCGGGGACCGGCACGGCGCTGTCAACGACATTGCCGTCGGCCAGCAGCAGTGCCGAAATCAGGATGACGTTCAGAAGCACCGGCGCTGCGGCTGCCGCGGCAAACCGACCGATCGCGTTCAGCACCCCCGAAAGCAGCGCGGCGAGCGAGATGAACAGGATATAGGCGAAGGCGATCCGGCCATATCCGACTGCGAGTGCGAAACGTTCGTCCTCGACGAAACCCGACGCCATCGCCAGCACCAGCCAGGGCATCAGGACCTGCGCGGCCAGGGTGAAGACGATCAGCACCGTCGCCAGTCCGGAAAACGCGTCGCGGGCAAAGGCCTCGGGCGCGTCGCCGGTTTCGACCTTCTTCGAGAACATCGGCACGAAGGCCATGTTGAACGCGCCCTCGGCGAAGAAGCGGCGGAACATGTTGGGCAGGGCGAAGGCGATCAGGAAGGCCTCGGCCACCGGGCCAGAACCGAGGAAGGCCGCGATCAGGATATCGCGGACAAAGCCAAGCAGCCGGCTGGCCAGCGTCCAGACGCCGACGGTCAGGAAGCCGCTGAGAAGCCGGATGGGCGCCATCAGCCGGCAGCCCTTTCCGCGCCCTGCGTTATCGCTTCCCGCAGCTTTCTTTCCAGCGCCCGGCGGCGGGATTCGGAATGGAACTTCAGCCCGAACATGTCCTTGACATAGAAGGTATCCACCACTTGCGCGCCGAAGGTCGCGATCACCGCGCTGGCGATATAGACGTTGTTGTTGGCCAGCGTCCGGGTCAGGTCATAAAGAAGGCCGGGCCGGTCGCGGGTGTCGACCTCGATGATGGTGTAGATCTCGGATCCCTCGTTGTCGAAAGCGATCGAGGTCGGCACCCGGAAGGCGCGCTCGCGCTTCTTGATCTTGTCCCGGTCCTTCAACGCGTCGCGCGCCACCACCTCGCCCCGCAGGGTCTTCGAGATGACCTTGCGCAGGCGGGGCAGCCGCGCGGTCTCATAGGGCTTGCCCTCGGCGTCCTGAACCCAGAAGACGGCGGTTGCATAACCGTCCTTCGATGTATAGGTCCGCGCGTCCACGACATTCGCGCCGACCAGGGCCAGCGCCCCAGCAAGTCGCGAGAAGATCCCCGGATGGTCGGTCAGCGCGAAACAGGCCCGCGTCGCATCGCGATCCTGGTCAAGCAGCATGTCGATCCGGATCTCGTCGTTTTCGATACCGCGCAGGAGATTGGCGAAAACCACATGGGCCGCGGTCGGCAGGCCCTGCCAGTAGGGCCCGTAATGCCGCGCGGTCTCTGCCCGCAGATCTTTCTTCGACCAGTCGGGCAGGGCCTCGCGCAGGGCGCGCTTGGCCTCGTCCTCCTTGCCTTCGCGGTTGATATCCTCCAGCCCGTGCTCCAGCGCCCGCGCGGTTTCGCGGTAGAGCCCGCGCAGCAACTCGGCTTTCCAGTTGTTCCAGGTGTTCGGACCGACACCGCGAATGTCGCAGACCGTGATTACCGTCAGCAGGTCCAGCCGCTTCTTGGTCTTCACGGCCTTGGCGAAATCCCGCACCGTGCGGGGGTCCGCGATATCGCGTTTCTGGGCGATGTCGGACATCAGCAGATGATACCGGACCAGCCATTCGACCGTGTCGCATTCATCGGGCTTCAGTCCCAGGCGCGGGCAGATCCGGCGCGCAAGCTTCGCCCCCAGAACCGAGTGATCCTCCTCGCGCCCCTTGCCGATGTCGTGCAACAAGAGCGCCACGTAAAGGATCCTGCGGTTCACGCCCTCCTTCAGGATCCCGCTTGCGATGGGCAGCGATTCCTGAAGCTCCTCGCGCTCGATCTGCGCCAGCGTCGAGATGCATTGTATCGTGTGCTCGTCCACCGTGTAGTGGTGATACATGTTGAACTGCATCATTGCGACGATCGGTTCGAATTCGGGAATGAAGGCACCCAGCACGCCCAGTTCGTTCATCCGCCGCAGCGCGCGTTCGGGATTCCCGTGCTTCAGCAGCAGCCCCAGGAAGATGCGCGCTGCTTCGGGATCGCGCTGCATCCCCTCGTCGATCCGGTCCAGATTGGCGGCGATCAGGCGCATCGAGTCGGGATGCAGAAGATAGCCGGTCCGCAGCGCCTCTTCGAAGATCCGCAGCAGGTTCAGCTTGTCGGAGAGGAATGCGTCGGGATTGGCCACCTTCAGCCGGTTCAACTCGACCTTGTAGCCCGCTTTCACCTTCCGCCGCCGGCGCAGGAACCGCATCAGACGCGGTTCGGTCTTGAGGTGCTTGGCCTCGAGGGAGGTCAGGAAGATGCGCGTCAACTCGCCGACGCGGGTGGCGTGGCGAAAGTAGTCCTGCATGAAATGCTCGACCGCACGCCGCCCCTCGCGGTCCACATAGCCCAACCGCTCGGCGACCTCGACCTGCATGTCGAAGGTCAGCTGATCCGTCGGACGGTCGGTGATCAGATGCAGATGCGCGCGCACCGCCATAAGGAAATTCTCGGCCGCGTTGAACTCGTCGTATTCATCCTGGGTGAAGACCTGAAGCCCGACCAGTTCCGCGGCGAACCGCACGCCGTGCAGGTACTTGTCGATCCAGTAAAGCGATTGCAGGTCCCGCAGACCGCCCTTGCCCTCCTTCACGTTCGGCTCGACCACGTAGCGCTGGCCGCCCTGCTTTTCGTGACGCTCTGCACGCTCGGCCAGCTTGGCCTCGATGAATTCGGCGCCGGTGCCGCGAAACAGATCGCCCCAGAGCCGCTTGTTCAGTTCCTCCGAAAGCGGCCGATGACCGGCCAGGAACCGGTTTTCCAGAAGCGATGTCCTTATGGTGAAATCGGATTTGCCCAGCCGCAGGCAATCCTTCACGGTGCGGGTCGAGTGGCCGACGTTCAGATGCATGTCCCAGAAGATGTAGAGCATGCTTTCGATTACGCTCTCGGCCCAGGCGGTGGTCTTGTACGGGGTCAGGAACAGCAGGTCGACATCGGATTGCGGCGCCATTTCCGCCCGGCCGTAGCCGCCGACGGCCAGAACCGCGATGCGCTGGCTGGCGGTCGGGCTGTTGAGCGGGTGAAGTCGATGAATCGCCGTGTCCATTACGGATTTCACGATGCAGTCCATCAGCCAGGCAAAAGAGGCCAGGGCCTCGCGGGCCGCGAGGGGCCGGGCGGTGAATGTCTCTGCAATGCGCGCGCGCCCCTGGTCGTACGCCCGCCCGAGGACATCTACGGCGACCGCGCGGATCGCCTTGTGATCCTTCAGTTCCCTGGTGGCGGCTTCAAGCTCTGCGGCGACGCGCCCGGCGTGGAATATGTCAGGCGCCGGACAAATCAGATTGTCCGGCGCCGTGTCGGGTTCGGGTGCGTCGCTGCGGTCAGAAACCGGCGCCGCCAAAGCTTCTTGGGGCCGGGTCAATCACGATCACCTGGTTGTTCTGAATTTGGGCCACGGCCAGGCCGCGTTCATTGGTGCCGTCCGAGCGCAACCGGAAGACGCCGTTCACACCGGCAAAACCCGACCGCTGCGTAAGCGCCTGCCGGGTCAGCGCGCCGGAATTGCCGGATTTGACCAAGGCGCCGATCGCCGCGATCCCGTCATAGCCAAGGCCCGCGATCGGATGCGGCGCGGCGCCATAGGCGGCCGAATAGCGGTTCCTGAAGCTGGCGTTCAGGCTTTGATCGGGAATCGCGAACCAGCCGCCCTGAAGCCCCGGCAGGGCCGCGGCGCTGGGAGGAATGTCCCAGCGCTGCAGCCCGATGAACTGCGCGGTGTCGGACCCGATGCCGTTCTCTTTCAGAAGCTGGGTCAGGATCGGCAGCGCGCCTGCCGTGCCCGAGGTGAAAAAGATCGCATCCGCCCCGGTCGACTGCACCTGGCTTGCGATTCCGGGTACCGCGTTGATGACACCCTGCTGCGACAGCTCGAATGATGCGCTGCCCGCGACCGATGCGCCGGTACCCGCGGCGGCACGTGCGATGGCGTCGCGCCCCTGCTGCTCGGCGGCGTCCTGGCCGTAGACGATCAGGACGCTGCGGCGGCCCTGGCGGGCGGCATACCGGGTCAACCGGTCGGCCGTATTCTGGAAAGTGGACCCGAGAACGAAGACGTTTCCGCCCGCGATCGCGGTGTTGTTCGAGAAGGCCAGCACGTTGACGCCGCTTGCCGCGACCGCCCTGCCGGCGGCGTTGGCGGACTCGGCGTAGACCGGCCCGAGAATGACCTTGGCGCCTTCGTCGACCGCCTGTCGCGCGACCGCGGCCGCCTGTCCGGGCTGGCCCGCCGTGTCATAGACGCGGAGGTCGATCTCGACCCCGCCCAGATCATTGATCGCCAGGCGCGCCGCGTTGATCAGACTGTTGGCAAGCACGGCATCGCCGCTGTTTCCCGAACCCTGCGGCACCAGAAGCGCCACCGGAACGGCGCGGCTGGTATCGATGCTGGGACCACCGCCGACGGCAACGGGTTCGCAGGCGGCCAGAGCCGCGAGGCCAGCTAGAACGGCAATGCGCGCCAATGCCTTGCGGGCGGCGCTTAAAACGGAAATCATGGGCTGTTCCTCTTTCCCAGCAACTATACAGGTCGGACGGGCAGAGCCTATGCAAATCCTAACCCCTAGTAAATGTCGCAATCTGGGCGCGGTCTGATGAAGGCGGAAATCCGGCCATTGCCGCCGGGCCTCTATTTCGTCGCGACCCCGATCGGGTCGGCACGCGACATCACGTTGCGGGCGCTCGATATCCTGGCCTCCGCAGATGTGATCGCAGCCGAGGATACGCGGACCGCCCGGCACCTGATGGAGATCCACGGCATCGCCCTGCAGGGCCGGACGCTGGCCGCCTATCACGACCATAACGGCGCCGCGGCTCGGCCGCGGCTGCTGCAGGCGCTGGCCGAGGGGCGTTCGGTCGCCTATGTCTCCGAGGCCGGGACCCCGCTGGTCGCCGATCCGGGTTTCGTCCTTGCGCGAGAGGCGATCGCCGCGGGATACCCGGTGACCAGCGCGCCCGGCCCCTCGGCGGTCATCGCGGCACTGACGGTGGCCGGCCTGCCGACCGACCGCTTCCTGTTCACAGGTTTCCCTCCCAGCACGTCCGCCGCGCGGCGCGGCGTCTTCCGTGACCTGGCGGGGATCCCGGCGACGCTGGTGCTCTACGAAAGCCCGAAGCGGATCGCGGCATCGCTGAAGGACATGGCCGCCGAACTGGGAAACGAGCGGCAAGCCGCGATCTGCCGCGAACTGACCAAGAAATTCGAGGAGGTGATTCGAGGACCGCTGGGGACACTGGCCGTAGACGTGGCGCAACGCAGCCTGAAAGGCGAGATCGTCGTCGTCATCGACCGCAGCCACAGGGAGGCCAGCGCGGAAACGCTGGAAGACGCGCTGGGAAAGGCGCTGTTAACCCTGAGCGTGAAAGATGCTGCCCAGATGGTGGCCGAAGCGCTAGGCTTGCCAAAACGCAAGGTCTACCAGCGGGCGCTGGAACTGGAGAACAAGAAATGAGCGGATCGGTTTCCTACCATGCCGGCCTGTCGGCCGAAGACCAGGTCGCCGCGGATTACGCGCGGCGCGGCCACGGCACCCGCAACCACCGTTGGCGCGGCCGCTCGGGCGAAATCGACCTGATCGCCGAGGACGGCGAGGGGCTGATCTTCGTCGAGGTCAAGGCATCGCGCGATTTCGCGCGCGCGGCCGAACGGCTCAGCAGCCGCCAGATGCAGCGCATCTACAATTCGGCGTCCGAATATCTCGGGCAGATGCCGAAAGGCCAGCTGACCCCGGTGCGCTTCGACGTGGCATTGGTCGATGGCGGGGGCGCCATCCGGATCATCGAAAACGCCTTCGGTCATTGAACCCCGCTCTGCAGCTTTCGCATTGATCCCGCCTGCCGGCTGCGCCATGTAAGGCGCAACTCACGGGAGGAAATGATGGCGCTCAAGGTTGCAATCCAGATGGACCCGATCGCGCCGATCAATATCGACGCCGACAGCACGTTCCGCATCGCCATCGAAGCGCAGGAGCGGGGCCACCAGCTTTTCTACTACACGCCGGACCGGCTCGCCTATCAGGAGGGCCGCGTCACCGCGCGCGGCTGGGCGCTGGAGCTTCGCCGGAACAAGGGCGACCATTACACCCTGGGCGAAGAGGCAGAGGTTGATCTGTCCGAATATGACGTGATCTGGCTGCGGCAGGATCCGCCCTTCGACATGGGCTATATCACCACCACCCATATCCTGCAGATGGTCCATCCCGATACGCTGGTGGTGAACGATCCCTTCTGGGTCCGCAACTATCCCGAGAAACTCCTGGTCCTGCGCTTCCCCGATCTGACGCCGCCGACGACGATCGCCCGCGATCTGGCCACCTTGCGCGCCTTCAAGCATGCCCATGGCGACATCATCCTGAAACCGCTCTACGGCAATGGTGGCGCCGGGGTCTTCCGGCTGGACCCGAACGACCGCAACCTCTCGTCGCTGCACGAGCTGTTCACAGGCATGAACCGAGAGCCGCTGATCGCGCAGAAATACCTGTCGGACGTCACCAACGGCGACAAGCGGGTGATCCTGGTGGACGGAGAGCCGGTCGGCGCCATCAACCGCGTCCCGCAGGAGGGCGAGACCCGGTCGAACATGCATGTGGGCGGGAGGGCCGAGAAGATCGCCCTGACCGAGCGCGACCGCGAGATCTGCGCCGCGATCGGCCCGCTCCTGCGCGAGAAGGGCCAGATCTTCGTCGGCATCGACATCATCGGCGACTACCTGACCGAGATCAACCTGACCTCGCCCACAGGTATCCAGGAACTGGAACGCTTCGACGGCACCAACACCGCCGCGAAGCTCTGGGACGTGATCGAGGTGAAGCGCGCCGGTTGACCGGCGGAATGCTCAACCGGGAACGATTTCGCGGGCCGAAGCCAACCGATAGCTGATCGCCTCGGCGACATGCGGTTTGCGGACGTTCTCCGCGCCTTCCAGGTCGGCGATGGTGCGCGCCACCCGCAGCACCCGGTGATAGCCCCGCGCCGACAGCCCGAACCGCTCGGCGACGCGGCTGAGTAACTCGCGGCCGTCGGTCTCGGGCATCGCCACGGCCTCGAGCACCGAGCCCTCGGCATCGGCGTTGACCCGCACGCCCTCGTGTCCTGCAAACCGGCGGGCCTGGATATCGCGGGCGAGAGCGACGCGGGCCGCCACGGTCGCCGAGGCATCGCCGCTTTGCGGCAGGTCGAGATCGGTATAGGCCACCGGCGGCACGTCGACCCGCAAATCAAACCGGTCCATCAGCGGCCCCGAGATCCGGCCAAGGTAATCCTCACCGCAGACCGGGGCGCGGGCGCAGGCGCGGGCCGGGTCCGAGAGATAGCCGCATTTGCAGGGATTGGCCGCGGCGACCAGCATGAAGCGGCAGGGGTAGCGGATATGCGCATTGGCGCGGGCGACCACGACCTCGCCGGTCTCGATCGGCTGGCGCAGGGTTTCCAGCACCGCGCGGGGAAATTCGGGAAACTCGTCCATGAACAGCACGCCGTTATGGGCCAGCGAGATCTCGCCCGGCTTGGCGCCCTTGCCGCCGCCCACGATCGCCGCCATCGATGCGGTGTGATGCGGCTCGCGGAACGGCCGGGTACGGCAGATGCCGCCTTCGTCCAGAAGACCGGACAGCGAATGTATCATCGAGGTTTCCAGCGCCTCGGCGGGCGTCAGCGGCGGCAGGATGCCGGGCAGCCGCGCCGCCAGCATCGACTTGCCGGATCCCGGCGTGCCGACCAGAAGCAGGTGATGCCGCCCCGCCGCGGCGATTTCCAGCGCGCGCTTGGCCCGTTCCTGGCCTTTCACGTCGCGCAGGTCGCGGCCCGAGCGGTCTTCGCGCACCTCGCCGGGGGCGGCCGGTTCCATGACCTTCTGGCCGGTGAAATGCTGGATCACCTCGATCAGGCTGGCGGCGGCCAGCACCCGGTTACCACCGACCCAGGCCGCCTCGGCGCCGCAGGCGCGCGGGCAGAGCAGCGCGCGATCCTGTTCGGCGGCGGCCATCGCGGCGGGCAGGGCGCCGATCACCGGCACCAGCGAGCCGTCGAGCGACAGTTCGCCAAGGGCGACGGTATCCTCGACATCCTCGGTCGGGACGATTTCCAGCGCGGCCAGCAGGGCCATCGCGATCGGCAGGTCGAAATGCGACCCTTCCTTCGGCAGGTCGGCAGGAGAAAGGTTGATCGTGATCCGTTTTGACGGCAGGGCGATCGACAGCGTCGACAGCGCCGAGCGCACCCGTTCGCGGGCTTCCGATACGGCCTTGTCCGGCAGGCCGACGATGGCGAAGGAGGGCAGGCCGGGGGTGACGGCGCATTGCACCTCCACCATCCGCGCCTCGACGCCTTCGAACGCCACGGTATAGGCGCGCGCAACCATTCTGACCTCCGCCGGAACCCTGGTTAACGGCTAGGCGGAAAGCGTTAAGGCGGGGTAAAGATCATTCCGGCCAGGGACCGATCGGCAGGTCGAGTGCATAGGGCACGGGGTCGTAGTCGACCTTCAGCCCCTCGGCGCGCCAGTCGCGAAATGCGGGATCGGCCAGATGCGCCGCGACATAGCGCGCGGCGTCTTCGCCGACCGGCAGGGCGTAACCGGCGATCCGGGCCGCGACGGGGGCGAAGAAGGCATCGACCAGCGAATACTCCCCGAACAGCCACGGCCCGCCGTTCGCATGACGCTGCTGCGCGAGGGACCAGAGCGACTCGATCCGCGCAAGGTCGGCGCGCACCGCGTGCGATACGGCAAACCCCTGATAGCGATGCAGAAGCTGCATCGGGCATTCGCCGCGCAGAGCCGGGAAACCGGAATGCATCTCGGCGCAGAGCCAGCGGGCAAGCGCCCGTGCCGCCGGATCGTCGGGCCAGAGACCGGCCTCGGGGTGGCGTTCGGCAAGGGTTTCGGCGATCGCCAGCGTGTCGCCGACGACGCAGCCCTCGGGTGTCCGCATCACCGGAACGAAACGCGCGGGGGCTAGCGGCGCGAGGTCGTCCGCCAGCCGGCCATTGTAGAGGCCGACAAGATGCGTCCGCACCGGCAGGTCGAACTTGCGGAACATAAGCCAGCCGCGCAGGGACCAGCTGGAAAAACTGCGGTCGCCGATATAGAGGTCATAGGTCATGTCGCCATCCCTTCCCGGCGAGGCTAACGCGCTTCGGTAGCTTTCGGTAATTCAGAGTATTGCGCCGGCCGATCACGGACAGTGATTGATCGGCCCCGGCGTCCAGCCCGCGTCGTCGTGGCTGAGCAGCGTCACCGAGAGGTTGTCGATCCGGTGCGACAGGACGTCGGACGCGGATTGCCCGGTCGCCGCCTGGATCTGGGTCAGGATCACGCCGATATGGGCCACCACGACGATATCCTGTCCGCGATGGAGCTGGCACAGCTCGGCGACGCTGGTATTCACCCGGCGTGCAAGATCGTTCCAGCTTTCGCCGCCGGGCGGGGCGATATCGCCGGGCCGATCCCAGAACGCGCGGCTGAGATCCGGGTCGCGGGCCGCGACCTCGTCGAAGGGCATGCCGTCCCAGTCCCCGAGGTTGAACTCGCGCAGGGACGGATCATGGGGCAGGCGCCGCCGATTGCCCACGATGGCATCGCCCGTGGCGGCAGCGCGCTGCAGGTCCGAGGAGACGAGCAGGGCCTCTTGCGGCAGATGCGCCGAAAGCCGCGCGATCCGCGCCTGGTCCGACAGGTCGGCGGGGACGTCGCGCCAGCCGACGAATGCCTTTTCATGGGTCGGTCCATGCCGGACCCACCAGAACCGGGTCACGCCCGCCGGCCCGGCATCTCGCCCTTCAGCACCTGCGGCAAACCGGCGGTCACGAAGACGACCAGATCGGCCCGCGATGCCAGCCGCTGGTTCAGCCGGCCCTGCAGGTCGCGGAACTTCCGCCCCAGCGCGCTGTCGGGCACCACGCCCTGTCCGACCTCGTTCGAGACCACGACCACAGGGGCGCGGCAGGCGCCGAGCGCTGCCACCAGCGCGTCGGTCTCGGTGGTGATGTTGCTTTCGGCCAGCAGGTGATTGCTGAGCCAGAAGGTCGCGCAGTCAAGCAGGACGATCCCCTTGGAAAACCGCGACAACGCCCCGTCCAGATCCATCGGCGCCTCGAGGGTCTGCCAGTCCTGGCCCCGGTCGGCGCGGTGCTTCAGGATCTTCAACTGCATCTCGGTGTCATGGGCCTGGGCCGTCGCCAGATAGATGTGCGGACCTGCCTGCGACTTGACCAGTTCCTCGGCCAAACCCGATTTGCCGGAGCTGGCACCGCCCAAAATCAGTGAAAGATGCGGGAACATAATCGTGTAAAGCCGGTTGATCCAAAGATGTTACTGTCACGTATCAGCAGTAATGGATCAAGGAAAGAGGCCGACAGGGGTTCGGCCGGACCGATGGGGGTCGATCATGGCACTTGATGGATATGCAGACCAGCGCCACACCCGCCGCGCGATGCGTGCAGAGCTTCTGGACGCGGAAACCGAACGTCATCTGGCCTATGCCTGGCGCGACGAACGCGACGAGGTCGCGCTGCACCGGCTGATCACGGCCTATATGCGTCTGGCGATATCCATGGCGTCGAAGTTCCGGCGCTACGGCGCGCCGATGAACGACCTGATCCAGGAAGCCAGCCTTGGCCTGATGAAAGCCGCCGACAAGTTCGATCCGGATCGCGGCGTCCGCTTCTCGACCTATGCGGTCTGGTGGATCAAGGCGTCGATCCAGGATTACGTGATGCGCAACTGGTCGATGGTGCGCACCGGCTCGACCTCCAGCCAGAAGTCGCTGTTCTTCAACCTCCGCCGCGTCCAGGCCAAGCTGGAACGCGAGGCGGGGGCCCGTGGCGAGGTTCTGGACCAGCACCAGCTGCGCCAGATGATCGCCTCCGAGGTCGGCGTTCCGCTGCATGATGTCGAGATGATGGAAGGAAGGCTTTCCGGGTCGGACTATTCGCTGAACGCGACGCAGTCGGTCGAGGACGAGGGCCGCGAATGGATCGACGCGCTGGAGGATGACGGCGTGCAGGCGGCCGAGATCGTCGAAGAGGAGCACGACCGGGCCGCGCTGCGCGGTTGGCTGGCCTCGGCAATGGCCGATCTAAGTGACCGCGAAAGATTCATCGTGTCCGAACGGAAGCTGCGCGACGATCCGCGAACGCTCGAAAGCCTGGGGGATGAGCTGGGCTTGTCGAAAGAGCGGATCCGTCAGGTCGAAGCCGCCGCTTTCGCGAAGATGCGCCGCAGCCTTGAAGGTCAGTCGAAGGAAGTGCACCACTTTCTGGGCTAAGGATCAAGTACGGGTCCAGCCAAGTCCCTCTGCCGTGCTCTTGCGCGGATGATATTCGCCGCTCACGAAACCTTGATAGGGATCTCGATCGAGGTCCCGGAAAAACGCGGGATAGTCGATCTCGCCTCCTGACGGCTCATGCCGTCCCGGTACACCCGCCACCTGGATGTGGCGGGCGAGATGTCCATGCTGCTGCCAGGCGTCCATCGCGTCGCCGGTGATGATCTGCGCGTGGTAGCAGTCGAATTGCAGCCCGAGATTGGGTGCGTCCAGCCGCGCCAGAAGCCGCGCCGACTGATTGAAATCGTTCAGGAAATATCCCGGCATGTCGATGCCGTTGATCGGTTCCACGGTCAGGCTTCGTTCGGGCGCGCGGTTGGCGGCCCAGTCCAGATTGCGAAGGAAGGTGTCCTCCGCCACAAGGCCGTGCGCCTTGCCGGCCATGACATGGATGTGCATCGGGTCCAGCCGGTCGGCATAGCGCAGGCAGCGGTCGAAATCGTGGCGGAACCGTTCCTCGGCACCCGGCACCGCCGCGAAACCGCGGTCGCCGCCCGCCCAGTTCGGCGGCGGTGTGTTGATCAGCACAAGCGTCAGGCCGTTGTCGCGCAGCCGCGCCACGATCTCGCCGACCGGATCGTCATAGGGAAACAGGATCTCCACGGCATCGAACCCGGCCTCGCGCGCGGCGGCGAACCGGTCGAGAAAGGGCAGTTCCTTGAACAGGAATGTCAGGTTCGCGGCGAAGCGGGGCATCTCACGGCAGGTCGGCCGAGGGGATGACCGGGAAGAACTCTCCCGAGGACCAGAGCCCGAACCAGCTTTCGCCGTCGCGCTCCTCATGTGCGCCGATCTCGACCAGCCGATAGAAGCTCTTGCGATCGATCAGCGCCTCGAGATTCCGCCGCACCAGGACGTAGGGCGACGGCTCTCCGGTTTCGGGGTCGCGGGTGACGCGGATCGGATGATCGGGTCCGGCGATCACCGCATCGCCCACATTGGTCTCGAAGGTCAGCACCTGATCCCCGCCCTCACCGGTGGGCTCGAAATCCACCGCAACGAAGGGCGCGTCCTCGACGGTGATGCCGACTTTCTCGACCGGCGTCACAAGGAAGTAATCGTCGCCATCCTTGCGCAGGATCGTCGAAAACAGCCGCACCAGCTCTTTCCGCCCGATCGGCGTCCCAAGATAGAACCATGTTCCATCCCGTGCGATCCTCATGTCCAGATCGCCGCAGAATTCAGGGTGCCAGAGGTGGACCGGCGGCAATCCGCGCTTTCCGGCCGCTTTTGCCGCGGCGGCGAGGTTCTCGGCGTCAGGTTTCACGATCATTTGTCTCTTTGTCGCTTTTGCCATTTGTATGCGGTGGGATAAGTCCCTTTAATGCGACCATATAGTCAGAACGGGAGATTTGTCATGGCCGAAGCCCGCGACCTTGTCGCCGAGATCGAAACGCTGGAGGCGAAGCTGGCCGAAGCAAAGGTGAGCATCACCAAGCGGTTCATCGGCCAGGAGCGTGTCGTCGATCTGGTGCTGTCGGCGCTGCTTTGCGGCGGCCATGGCCTTTTGATCGGCCTGCCTGGGCTGGGCAAGACGCGGCTGGTCGATACGCTCTCGACGGTGATGGGGCTTGACGGTGCGCGGGTGCAGTTCACCCCCGACCTGATGCCCGCCGACATCCTCGGCTCGGAGGTGCTGGAAACCGCCAAGGACGGCAGCCGCGCGTTCCGTTTCGTCGAGGGTCCGGTGTTCTGTCAGCTTCTGATGGCCGACGAAATCAACCGCGCCAGCCCCCGCACGCAATCGGCGCTGCTGCAGGCGATGCAGGAGAAATCCGTGACCATCGCCGGCCAGCCGCACGCCTTGCCCGCTCCGTTTCACGTGCTGGCGACGCAAAACCCGATCGAGCAGGAAGGCACCTATCCGCTGCCCGAGGCGCAGCTTGACCGGTTCCTCGTGCAGATCGACGTCGATTATCCCGACCGCGACGCGGAACGTGACATCCTGATGGCCACGACCGGCGTGGACGAGGAGGTGTCGCACCAGGTCTTCACCGCCGCAGAACTGATGGCCGCGCAGGTGCTTCTGCGCCGGATGCCGGTCGGCGACGCCGTGGTCGAGCAGATCCTCGATGTCGTGCGCGCCTTCCGCCCCGAGGATCCCTCGTCCCCCGAGGCGGTGCGCGCCAGCGTCGGCTGGGGCCCCGGTCCGCGCGCCGCGCAGGCGCTGATGCTGACGGTGCGGGCGCGGGCGCTGCTGGAAGGGCGGCTTGCCCCCAGCGCCGAGGATGTCAGCGCGATGGCGCGGCCGGTCCTGACGCACCGCATGGCCCTGACCTTCGCCGCCCGCGCGCGCGGCGAGACGCTGGGCGGCCTGATCGACCGCACCGCCGAGGATGTGACCCGGATCGAGGCCGCCGCGTGAGCCAATCCGCCGCCCTTCGCAGCCGCGCCGAGACGCTGGCGGGCGTCCTGCCGCCCCTGATGGCCGAGGCCGAGCATCTGGCCGCCACGGTGCTTCTGGGAGCGCATGGGCGGCGGCGGTCGGGCATGGGCGACGAGTTCTGGCAATACCGCCCCGCGATGCCGGGCGATGAGGCCCGGGCGATCGACTGGCGCCGCTCTGGCCGCTCGGACGCGCATTTCGTCCGCGAGAAGGAATGGCAGGCGGCGCAAAGCGTACTGCTCTGGGTCGATGACGCGCTGTCGATGGATTTCAGCTCGGACAAGGACCTGCCGGCCAAGGCCGACCGGGCGCGGCTGCTGGCGATGGCGGTCGCGATCCTGCTGGTGCGTGGCGGCGAACGCGTGGCGCTGGCCAGCCTCGGGACGCCGCCGCGGACCGGAGAGCTGCAGTTGATGCGGATTGCCCAAGGGCTGACCGCCGATGGCGACCGTCCGGATTACGGCGCGCCCGAAACGCGCAACATGCTGGCCCATTCGCGGGCGCTGTTCTTCTCCGACTTCCTCGGCGATATCAGACCCGTCACGGCGCAACTGACCAAGGCCGCCGACCGGGGCGTGAAGGGCGTGATGCTGCAGATCCTCGATCCGCAGGAAGAGGCGTTTCCCTTCGATGGCCGTACGATCTTCGAAAGTATGGGCCGCAGCATCAGCCACGAGACGCTGAAGGCCGCCGATCTGCGCGACCGCTATCTGACGCGGCTGGCCGAACGCAAGGACGCGCTTCAGACTCTGGCGCGGCGGACCGGCTGGCAATACCACTGCCACCACAGCAGCGACTCCGCGCAATCGGCGCTGCTTTGGGTTTACGCCGCGTTGGAGAGGCGGCGCTAGATGTTCACCCTGTTCGGCATAGGATTCACCGCACCCTGGCTGCTTCTGGGGCTGATCGCACTGCCGATCCTGTGGATCCTTTTGCGCGCGGTGCCGCCCGCGCCGATCCGCCGCCTCTTTCCCGGCGTCGTGCTGCTTCTGGGTCTCAGCGACGACGAAACCCAGACCGACAAGACGCCGTGGTGGCTGCTGCTGATCCGGATGCTCGCGGTGGCAGCGGTGATCATCGGCTTCGCCGGTCCCGTGCTGAACCCGCAGGACAACACGCCGGGCAGCGGGCCGCTCTTGATCCTGACCGATGGCAGCTGGGCCGACGCCCGCGACTGGCCGCGGCGCATCGACCGGATCGACGCCGCGCTGGAAGAGGCCGCGCGCGCCGCGCGCCCGGTCGCGGTGGTGTCGCTGACCGATCTGCCGGCCGGCGATCTGCCGTTCCAGTCGGCCGATGTCTGGGCCACCCGGCTGCCCGGCCTGACCCCGCAACCCTGGGAACCGGACGAAACCGCGGTCACGGAATGGGCCGAGGCGCTGCAGGGCAGTTTCCAGACCTTCTGGATGTCCGACGGGCTTGACCGGCCCAGCCGCGCCGCGATGCTGGCGGCGCTTGAAGGCCACGGCCCGGTGACGGTTTTCGAAAGTCCGCGCCCGGTGCTGGCGTTGCGGCCCGCTTCCTTCGCGGATGGCGAGATCCGGATCACCGCGCTGCGCGCCCGTCCGGGCGAGGCTGCCGATGCCGTGATCACCGCCCACGGCGTCGATCCCGCCGGGATCGAGCGGGAATTGTCGCGCGCCACGGTCGGCTTCGGCGGCGGTGACGCCATGGCAGAGACGGCGCTGTCCCTGCCGCCCGAACTGCGCAATCGCATCACCCGGTTCCAGATCGAGGGTCTGCGCTCTGCCGGCGCCGTCAGCCTGACCGACGACGCGTTGAAGCGGCGCGAGGTGGCGCTGATCGCGGGCCGCGACAACCGAGAGGGGCTGGAGCTGCTGTCGCCCACCCACTACATCGAACAGGCGCTGGAACCCACCGCCGACCTGATCGACGGTGCGCTGGCGGATATCCTGCTGGCCAATCCCGACGTGATCGTGCTGGCCGATGTCGCGACCCTCGCCCCCGCCGAAACCGACGCCATCGCCGACTGGGTCGACCAGGGCGGCCTGCTTCTGCGCTTTGCCGGGCCGCGGCTTGCCGCCAGCGACGTCAGCCGCGCCGAGGAGGATGCGCTGATGCCGGTGCGTCTGCGCGCCGGCGGGCGCAGCGTCGGCGGCGCGATGAGCTGGGGCGAACCCAAGGCCCTGCGCGCCTTTGGCCAGGGCTCGCCGTTCTTCGGGCTGGATATACCGCCCGATGTCACCGTTTCGGCGCAGGTCATGGCGCAGCCCGACCCCGCGCTGGCCGACCGGGTGATCGCCGCGCTGGCCGATGGCACGCCGCTGGTGACGCGCAAACGGATCGGGCAGGGGCAGGTGGTGCTGTTCCACGTTACCGCCAATGCCGAATGGTCGACGCTGCCGCTCTCTGGCCTGTTCGTGCAGATGCTGGAGCGGCTGGCGGTCTCGACCCGCCCGGCACGGCCCGAAGCGGAGGATCTGGAAGGCACGGTCTGGGCGCCGTCCGAGGTGCTTGACGCCTTCGGGCAGGTGCAGGACGCGGGCACCATGCCCGGCGTCGCGGGCGAAGATCTGGCCGGGGGCCGCCCCGGCCCCGACATGCCGCCCGGCCTTTACGCCGGCGAGGACCGGCGCATCGCGCTGAACGTCATCGGCCCCGACACCACGATCGCGCCCAGCAGCTGGCCCGCGCGGATCGCCGTCGAGGGGCTGGAGGTGCTGCGCGAGACCGCCCTGAAGGGCTGGCTGCTGTCGCTTGCACTGGCGCTCCTGGCCGTCGACATCCTCGCCTCGCTCTGGCTGTCGGGGCGGCTGACCGGCCCGCGTGCCTCGGCGCCCGTCGCCCTTGTCGCGCTGGCGTTGCTCTTGCCCCAGGATGCCCGCGCGCAGCAGGACGAATTCGCGATCACCGCAACCTCCGAGGTGGTGCTGGCCCATGTCGTCACCGGCGATGCCCGGCTGGATCAGGTCGCCGAGGCCGGTCTGCGCGGCCTGTCGGACGTGCTGTTCAGCCGCACCTCGATCGAACCGGCAATGCCGATCGCGGTGAATCTCGAAACCGACGAACTGTCGTTCTTCCCGTTCCTCTACTGGCCGATCACCCCCGATCAGCCGCGCCCCTCGGACGAAGCCTATGCCAAGCTGAACCGCTATCTCAGGACCGGCGGGATGATCCTGTTCGATACCCGCGACGCCGATATCGCCAGTTTCGGCGCCGCCTCTCCGAACGGCCGCAAGCTGCAGGAACTGGCGCTTCCGCTGGATATCCCGCCGTTGGAACCGCTTCCCGGCGACCATGTGCTGACCCGCAGTTTCTACCTGTTGCAGGACTATCCCGGCCGGCATCTGTCGCGCGACGTTTGGGTCGAGGCCGCGCCGCCCGATGCCGAGCGGGCCGAGGGCATGCCGTTCCGCAACCTCAACGACAACGTGACCCCGGTGGTGATCGGCGGCAATGACTGGGCGGCAGCCTGGGCCGTGGACAATACCGGCAACTGGATGTTCCCGGTCGGTCGCGGCTTTGCCGGCGAACGGCAGCGCGAACTGGCTTACCGGTTCGGCGTGAACCTGATCATGCATGTGCTGACCGGTAACTACAAATCCGACCAGGTGCATGTGCCGGCGCTGCTCGACAGGCTGGGTCAGTAGATGCAGGGCTCGGTGATCTTCGATCCGCTGCTTCCCTGGCCCGTGCTGGCCGGGGCGGCGGCGATGCTGCTGGTGCTGGTCGGCTACGCGCTGTGGCGCAGGCTGTCCGGCTGGTGGCTGCGCGGGCTGGCCGCGGCGGTGCTGCTTGGCGCATTGGCCAATCCCGCGCTGCAACAAGAGGACCGTGCGCCGCTGACCGATATCGTCCTGCTCATAGTCGACGAGACCGCCAGCGACGGCATTGCCGACCGCCCCGCGCAGCTGGCCGAAGCGGTCGAGGGCCTGACCGCCCGGGTCGCCGCCCGCCCGAACACCGAACTGCGGGTGCTGAGCCTCAAGGATGCCGAGGGCGACGGCGGCACGCTTCTGATGACCCGCCTCGCCGAGGCGATGGCAGAGGAACCGCGCGCGCGGCTGGCCGGCGCGATCCTGCTGACCGACGGTCAGGTGCATGACCTGCAACGCGCGCCGGACATGCCCGCGCCGCTGCATGTGCTGCTGACGGGGCGCGAGACCGACTGGGACCGCCGCCTGATCGTGCAGAACGCACCCGCCTTCGCGATCCTGGGCGAGGAAGTCGTGCTGACCGTGCAGATCGAGGATCAGGGACTCGTTCCCCCCGGTGTTGGCGACCGGGCGGTGCTCGACATCACCGTGGATGGCGGTGAGACCGAAAGCTTCGACGTGCCGGTCGGCCAGCCGCTGGAAATGCCGGTGACGCTGCCGCATGGCGGGATGAACGTGATCCAGTTCACCTTGCCCGAGGCCGAGGGCGAACTGACCGACCGCAACAATTCCGCCGTGGTGCAGATCAACGGCGTGCGCGACCGTCTGCGGGTGCTTCTGGTCTCCGGAGAGCCGCATCCCGGCGAACGCACCTGGCGCAACCTCTTGAAATCCGACAGTTCGGTCGATTTGGTGCATTTCACCATCCTGCGGCCGCCTGAAAAGCAGGACGGCGTGCCGGTGAACGAGCTGTCGCTGATCGCCTTCCCGACGCGGGAACTGTTCATGGACAAGATCGAGGAATTCGATCTGATCATCTTCGACCGCTACCGCCTGCGCGGCATCCTGCCCGCGCTCTATCTCGAGAACGTTCGGCAATATGTCGAAGATGGCGGCGCGGTGCTGATCGCGGCGGGGCCGGATTTCGCCTCGGCTGACAGCCTCTACCGCTCGCCGCTCGGCCAGGCTGTGCCCGCCGCGCCGACCGGCCGGGTGATCGAGGAGGGCTTTCGCCCGCAGCTTTCCGATCTCGGCCAGCGCCACCCGGTCACCGAGGGGCTCGAGGACTTCGCCCCCGATGCCGCGGAGGGCGAGGATGGGCCGGGCTGGGGTCGCTGGTTCCGGTTGATCGAGACCGAGGCCAGCCGCGGCATGACCGTGATGAACGACTCCGATGACCATCCGCTTCTGGTGCTCGACCGCGTCGGCGAGGGTCGCATTGCGCTCTTGGCCTCGGATCAGGCCTGGCTCTGGAATCGCGGTTACGAGGGCGGCGGACCGCAGCTGGAGCTGTTGCGACGACTGGCCCATTGGATGATGAAAGAGCCGGAACTCGAGGAGGAATCGCTTTTCGCCACCGCCGAGGGTCAGTCGATGATCATTACCCGCCGCACGCTGTCGGAAGGCGCGCGGGATGTCGAGATCACCGGCCCGGATGGGGCAGTGACGGTAGTGCCGATGGAAGAGGTCGGCCCGGGCCGCTTCGTGGCGGAATATGAAGGCCCCGAGATCGGACTCTACCGCCTGCGCGAGGGCGAGAAGGAGGCGGTGATCGCGCTCGGTCCCGCGGCGCCGCGCGAATTCGAGGAGACGATCGCCACCGCCGAGAAGCTGGCCGAACCGGTTGCCGCGACGCGCGGCGGGATCTTGCGGATCGAGGCGGGCATCCCCGACATCCGGCTGGTCGGCGAGGGGCGTCCCGCCGCCGGCCGTGGCTGGATCGGCCTCACGCCGCGCGACGCCTACCTGACCGCCGATGTATCGATCCGCCCGCTGCTGCCGGCTTGGTTGATGCTGCTTCTGGCCGCAGCGCTCAGCATCGGCGCCTGGCTGCGGGAAGGGCGCCGCTAGGCCCGGCGTCACCGCGCCAGATCGACCTCCGTCACCGCCTCGTTCCAGCCGTCCACGCTGCACCTTGCCCGGATCAGCACCCGGTCCAGCCCATCGGGGATCGCCACGCCGCCAAGCGAGCGGGTGAACGGCTGTTCGGTCTCGTGCGGATGCAGCAGTTCGCGGAACCCGAGCCTCGTGCCATCCGGCGCCAGCACCTCCCAGCCATCGGCGTAGTGATCCCAGCCGGTATCGGGATGGCGGAGCGTGACCGAGACCCCGTGGCTCGCCTCGTCAAGCTCGACATCGACGGCTTCGATCACGGGGGCGTCGCTGCGCCCCGGCGTCGGAAGCATTAGAACTGCCAGCAGGAAAAGTTGTTTCATCGCGCCTCCTTGCGGTATCCTGACCATCGAGCGCCATAGCGCCGTCTTCATAGTTGCCCTGCCGATGAATTGGTTATATTTATTTACCAATGCTCCGCGAAAGGCCGATCCGATGCAGATGCCCGACCCCGATCCCGCGATCCTGACAAATAAGGCCCGGATTGTCGAACGTCTGCAATCGGTCCTGCCTGAAAGCGCCGTCATCCACGACCCGGTCGAAACCCGCGCCTATGAATGCGACGCGCTGACCGCCTACAAATGCCCGCCGCTGGCCGCCGTGCTGCCGGCCTCGACCGCCGAGGTCGCCGCGGTGCTGAAAATCTGCCACGAAGAAGGCGTGCCGGTGGTGCCGCGCGGCTCCGGCACCTCGCTCGCGGGTGGCGCGCTGCCCACCGCCGACAGCGTGATCCTCGGCGTCGCGCGGCTGAACGCGGTGCTTGAAACCGATTACGCCAACCGCTTCATCCGGGTCCAGACCGGGCGCACCAACCTCGGTGTCACCGGCGCCGTCGAAGAGCATGATTTCTTCTACGCCCCCGATCCCTCCAGCCAGCTCGCCTGCGCCATCGCCGGCAATATCGGCATGAACTCCGGCGGCGCCCACTGCCTGAAATACGGTGTGACCACCAACAACCTGCTGGGCGTCACCATGGTCTTGATGGACGGCACCGTGGTGGAACTGGGCGGCGCGCATCTGGATGCCGGCGGGCTCGACCTTCTGGGCGTCGTCTGCGGCTCCGAGGGCCAGCTTGGCGTGGTCACCGAGGCGACCTTGCGGATCCTGCGCAAGCCCGAAGGCGCGCGGCCGGTGCTGATCGGCTTCGAGTCCAACGAGGTCGCCGGCGCCTGCGTGTCCGACATCATCAAGGCCGGCGTCCTGCCCGTCGCCATCGAGTTCATGGACCGCCCCTGCATCGAGGCCAGCGAGGCCTTCGCCCATGCCGGTTATCCGCTGTGCGAGGCGCTCTTGATCGTCGAGGTCGAAGGCTCTCCGGCCGAGATCGACGAGCAGCTCGGCGTGATCCTGCAAATCGCGCGCGGCCACGACCCGGTCGAACTGCGCGAAAGCAAATCGCCCGAGGAAAGCGCGAAGATCTGGCTGGGCCGCAAATCCGCCTTCGGCGCGATGGGCCAGATCAACGACTACATGTGCCTGGACGGCACGATCCCGGTTTCCGCCCTGCCGCTGGTGCTGCGGCGCATCGGCGAGATGTCGAAGGACTACGGGCTGGACGTGGCCAACGTGTTCCATGCCGGCGACGGCAACATGCATCCCTTGATCCTGTTCGACGCCAACAAGCCCGGCGACCTGGAGCGCTGCGAGGCGCTGGGCGCGGAGATCCTGAAGCTTTGCGTCGAGGTCGGCGGTTGCCTGACCGGAGAGCATGGCGTCGGCATCGAGAAGCGCGACCTGATGGCGAGCCAGTTCACCGAGGCGGATATGGAGGCGCAGATGCGGGTCAAGGACGTGTTCGATCCCGACTGGCTGCTGAACCCGGCCAAGGTCTTTCCGCTGGCCCTGTCCGAACCCCGGCGCGCGGCGTGACTTTTCGGGCGCTTCGGGGGGCTTTCCACCCCCCCTTCGGCCTGACGGCCGAATTCCCCCCAGAGGATATTTTTCGACAAATGATGGGGGCCGGATGAGACCTGCGAGCGAAGCAGAACTGGCCGATGCGGTCGCGGGCGCGCGCGGGCCGCTCCGGATCGAGGGCGGCGGTACCCGGCCCATCGGCGCACCGGTCGCGGGCGAGACGCTGTCGGTGGCCGGGCTGAGCGGGATCGAGCTTTACGAGCCCGGCGCGCTGACGGTGGTGGCGCAGGCCGGCACGCCGCTGGCCGATCTCGAGGCGACGCTGGCCGCCGAAGGGCAGCGGCTGGCCTTCGAGCCGATGGATCACCGTCCGCTTCTGGGCACTGAAGGCGCGCCCACGATCGGCGGCGTGGTTGCGGCCAATGTCTCGGGGCCGCGGCGGATCCAGGTCGGCGCGGCCCGTGATCATCTGCTGGGCGTTCGTTTCGTCGACGGCACCGGCACGGTGATCCGCAACGGCGGGCGTGTGATGAAGAACGTCACTGGCTATGACCTGGTGAAGCTCTTGGCCGGATCGTATGGCACGCTGGGGGTGCTGAGCGAGGTTGCCTTGAAGGTGCTGCCGAAAACCGATGTCACCGCGACCCTGCGCATCCACGGCCTGTCGGATGTCGGGGCGGTCGCGGCGATGTCCTGCGCGCTCGGCTCGCCCTTCGAGGTTTCCGGCGCGGCGCATCTGCCGGGCGGCGGCGGGACGCTGATCCGGATCGAGGGGTTCGAGACCTCGGTCGCCTACCGGCTGGACCGGCTTGCCGAGCTTCTGGGTAAGCTCGGCGAGGTCGAGCGGGTCACCGACCCCAAAGAGGTCGCGCGGATCTGGCGCGATATCCGCGACGTGGCGGCGTTCCGCGACCGGCGGGAGGACGTCTGGCGGCTGTCGGTGAAGCCCTCGGACGCGCCGGAACTGGTCGGGGGCCTGCCTGAAGGCAGTGCCACGCTTTACGACTGGGGCGGCGGGCTGGTCTGGGCCGCCGTCGCGCCGGGCACCGACCTGCGGGCAGCGATCGGCCCGTTCAGGGGTCATGCGACGCTGATCCGCGCCAGCGAAGCGACGCGGTCCGCTCTGCCGGTCTTCCAGCCGGAACCGGGCCCGTTGGCGGCGATCAGCGCCGGTTTGCGGGCCAGGTTCGATCCGCGCGGCATCCTCAATCCGGGGCTGATGGCATGAAGACCGAATTCACCGCCGAACAGCTGAAGGACCCGGCGATCCAGCGCTCGAACGAGATCCTGCGCTCCTGCGTGCATTGCGGCTTCTGCACCGCGACCTGCCCGACCTACCAAGTGCTGGGGGACGAGCTGGACAGCCCGCGCGGCCGGATCTACCTGATCAAGGACATGCTGGAAAACGATCGGCCCGCCGATGCGAAGACGGTCAAGCATATCGACCGGTGTCTTTCCTGCCTGGCCTGCATGACGACGTGTCCTTCGGGCGTGCATTACATGCATCTGGTCGACCATGCCCGCGCGCATATCGAGAAGACCTACAAACGCCCCCCGATGGAGCGTTTTCTGCGCTGGACGTTGGCGCGGATCCTGCCCTATCCGGGGCGGTTCCGGCTGGCGCTTCTGGGGGCGAAGCTGGGAAGGCCCTTCGCGAGGTTCGTGCCCGACCCACGGCTGCGGGCGATGCTGGAAATGGCGCCGAAGACCATCCCGCCGGTCAGCCGCAACGACGATCCGCAAAATTTTGCGCCCGAGGCGCCGAAACGGATGCGGGTGGCGCTGATGACCGGTTGCGCGCAGAGGGCGCTGAACACCGACATCAACGACGCCACGATCCGGCTGTTGCGGCGGCTGGGCTGCGAGGTGGTGATCGCGCGGGGCATGGGCTGCTGCGGCGCGCTGGTGCATCATATGGGCCGCGAGGAGGAAAGCCATGCCGCCGCCGCGCGCAACATCCGCGCCTGGATCGCCGAGGCGAAGGGAGAGGGGCTGGATGCGATCGTCATCAACACCAGCGGTTGCGGCACCACGGTGAAGGATTACGGCCATATGCTGCGCAACGGTCCGCTGGCCGAAGAAGCGGCCGAGGTCAGCCGCCTTGCCGCCGACGTGACCGAGCTGCTGGCCCGGCTGATGGACCCCGCGCAGCCCGCCGATCCAAACCCCGCGCGGCGCGCGGTCGCGGGCACCGATGCCGCGCCGGAGGATCGCGGCGAAGGCGATGGCTGGCCGGGGGCGGGGCTCCGCGTGGCCTATCACGCCGCCTGTTCGCTGCAGCACGGCCAGCAGATCCGGGCGGAACCGAAGGCGCTTCTGAAACAGGCCGGCTTCGAGGTGCTGGAGCCTGCCGACAGCCATCTCTGCTGCGGGTCGGCGGGCACCTACAATCTGATGCAGCCGGAGATTTCGGCGCAGCTGAAGGCCCGCAAGGTCCGGACGCTCGAGGCGAAACAGCCGCAGGTCATCGCGGCGGGCAATATCGGCTGCATGATGCAGATCGGATCGGGCACCGATGTGCCGGTCGTGCATACTGTCGAGCTGCTCGACTGGGCGACGGGCGGGCCGAAACCGTCCGCGTTGCAGCAGGTCGGCCATAATCTTGCCAAAACCGCCGATTAGCATTCCGTCAGCAAACGGGATGGTTCATGCGACTTGCACTGCTTTTTCTGACCCTGCTTACCGGTCTCGCGGGGCCGGCCCTGCCTGATGACGACGCGCCGCTGCGCCAATTGCGCACCGGCGAGGCGAGCCGTGGCTGGGAAGCGGTTGGCCGGCTGGATTTCGGCGGGCGCGCCTTCTGCACCGGCGCGCTGATCGCGCCCGATCTGGTGCTGACCGCCGCGCATTGCATGTTCGATGGCGAAACCGGCCGGCGCTTCGAACCCTCCGAGATCGAGTTTCGCGCCGACTGGCGCAATGGACGGGCCGGTGCCTATCGCGGCGTGCGACGGGCAATCCCCCATCCCCAGTTCGGATATGCGGTGATGGATCGCGGCATCAGGATCGCCTTCGACCTGGCGCTGCTGCAACTCGACCAACCGGTCGAAAGCGTGCGGATCACGCCTTTTTCCACCGATGCCCGACCCCGGAAAGGCGCCGAGGTCGGCGTCGTGTCCTATGCCCATGATCGCGCCGAAAGCCCTTCCTTGCAGGAACTCTGTCACGTTCTGGCGCGCCGCTCCGGGACGCTGATCCTGTCCTGCGAGGCGGATTTCGGGTCCTCGGGGTCGCCGATCTTCTCGATGGGCGAGGATGGCGTCGCGCGGATCGTCTCGATCATCTCGGCCAAGGGCGACATCAACGGTCGCCGGGTGTCGATGGGCACGAGCCTCGAACAGCCGCTTTACGACCTGCGCGCCATGATGGCCGCCGAAGAGGCCGTGCTGTCGGCCGCGCCGCCGCCGGTCAGGGTGCTGCGTCCCGAAGGCGTGCGCGACCGCACCGGCGCGAAGTTCCTGCGGCCATGAACATGCAACGGTTTCATTCCTTCCTTGCGCGGCTCGCCCTTGTCGCAGCGACCGCGGTGACGGCCTTGCCGACTCTTGCCCAGGACAGCCGGCTTGAGAAGCTCGACACCTGGGGCCGCAACCGCGGATGGGAGGGTGTCGGTTTCCTGAATATCGAGAACCGCGCCAGCTGCACCGGCACGATGATCCGGCCGGATCTGGTGCTAACCGCGGCGCATTGCCTGTTCGACTCTCGCACCGGCAAGCGCATGGATCCCCGCAAGATCGAGTTCCGTGCCGGCTGGCGCGCCGGCAAGAGCATCGCCAGCCGGTTCGGCGTGCGCGCGGTCGTGCATCCCGCCTATGACGGCGAGGAGGGGGAGATGCTGACCACGCGCCAGATCCGCAACGACCTTGCGCTGTTGCAGCTGAGCGACCCGATCCTGTCCACCCATGCCGATCCGTTCCGGACCGATCGCGCGGCCGCGTTGGGCTTGCAGGTCAGCGTCGTGTCCTATGGCAGGGGACGAAACGACGCGCCCTCGCGGCAGCGAAGCTGCACCGTTCTCGACCGGCGCGGCGGCGTGCTGGCCCTGACCTGCGATGCGGTGCCCGGATCCTCGGGTTCGCCCGTCTTTGCCATGCGGGAAGACCGGCCGAGGATCATCGGCGTCATTTCGGCCATTGGCGAGATCGAAGGCCGCGACACGTCCTTTGCGATGGATGTCGAAGCGCCCTTGGCCGACCTCATATCCGCGCTGCAAAGCGGGCGCGGGGTCTATCCCCAGGGGGTAACGGCGGCGCGGCGGATCGGCGTGGGCGGTGCGCGGACGGTCAGCGGGGCTAGATTCGTGAAGCCCTGAAGCGCATCATAACCGGATGCCCCGTCGGATTATCTTGACCCTATGCACGTTCCTGGCACTGGCCGTTTCCGCCCCGTCGAGACCGTCGACTAGACGCGCGCCACGGGGGCTTGAAAGGCCGATTTCCGTTTCCTAGATTCCTTTCACGGGCGCCTGAAACAGGGTCCGTATCCACGCCTGTCCCCGATCCGGGAAGGCATAACATCGTTATCGCTCATTGGAGGATGACCCATGCGAACCTTTGATCTTGCACCGCTTTACCGCGCAACCGTCGGCTTCGACCAGATCGCCGACCTGATGGACCGGGTTTTGACGAACGACGTCGCCCAGCCCACCTATCCGCCCTACAACATCGAGAAAACCGCCGATGACGCCTGGCGCATCTCGATCGCCGTGGCCGGTTTTTCGGAAGACGAGCTGAATGTCGAACTCCGCGAAAACGCCCTGATCGTCGCTGCCAGGAAAGCCGCAGAGGATGGTGACCGCACCTATCTGCATCGCGGCATCGCGACCCGCGCCTTCGAGCGTCGCTTCCATCTGGCCGACCATGTCCGCGTGACCGGCGCGACCCATGTCGACGGCATGCTGAACATCGACCTCGCCCGCGAAGTCCCCGAGGCGCTGAAGCCGCGCCGGATCGAGATCACCAACGGCGACACCGTCGATGTGAAGGCGGTCGAGAAGCAAGCCGACGAGACAAAGGCCGACGCGAAGAAGGCCGGGAAAAAGTCGGCCTGAGCCAAAAATCGAGGCCAGGGGCGCATGGCGACATGCGCCCCGCTTAAGTTTCTGAAATGAAAACGATTCGTCGCTGAACTGCGCATTCCACCTTGAAAGTGCCATAGTTGTGGATAGACCAGTGATCACTACGCGTTGTGTCGGTCAGCAGATATGGCTGTGGCCCAGAGACGCGTCACAATATCGGGGGCTCATATCGGCGGAGTCCCGCCGAAAATGCTCCGACCCGAGTTGAACATGGTGCGGATGCGTACGTTCTAAGTTGTGTTGCCAAGATGACGCAGGGAGTACTGTCCTATCATGGGAGAAACAGCGCATTCCGACCGTTTTATGCCATGGCCGCAAGATATTCCGGACGCTACCTCGGTCCGGGAAATGCAGCAGGAAATCGCCCGGCTGCGGCTCGAAGTCGAAAACTACCAACGCGCCTTCAGCGAGTCCAATCACCGGATCGCCAACAGCCTTCAACTGTTGTCCTTGCTGCTGAAATCACAACGGCGCACCTTGTCCGATTCCGCGCTGGCCGACATCCTGAGCCATGCGGAATCCCGTATCCTCTCGATCGCCCAGCTCCACCGGCATCTCTACAAGAACGGTGTCGACACGACCGTCGACCTGTCCGCCTTCCTGAACGAATTCCAGGAAGAGATTTCCGAAAGCTACGGGCTCGATTGCATCATCAAGGCGGAAAGGGTCAAGGTTCGCGGCGCGCTGGCCGCCCAGCTTGTCATCGCGATCAACGAACTGGTCCTGAATGCCCTGAAACACGGCTATGAAGGCAAGCGCGGAGGCGTGGTGCTGATCGGCTGCGAAACCGATCGTGAAGGCAACCTTCAGGTGATGGTCGCGGATCGCGGCATCGGCCTGCCGCAGACGTTCGATGCGGACACGACAACGGGGCTCGGGCTGAGTGTCGTGCGCTCGATCCTCGACCAGTTCGGCGGCTCGCTGCGTGCGGCGAACCGCGGCGGTGCGGTTTTCACCATGTCCGTCCCGATGAAGGGAAACTGACCGCCCGCCGGTTCAGTGATCCGTCGGCCTGTCTTCCGCAGAACCGATCAGACGGACATATTCGCGCTCTGGCACGCCGTAAGAGTGCTTTGCCTCCTTGACCAGCCCCTCGCGGTCCAGAACCACGACGCAACCACGCTGACCGCGGATCAGGCCCTTGCCTTCCAGCATGTGGATGCCGACGGTGACGCCCGCGCGGCGCACCCCCAGCATGATCGCCAGGTATTCATGGGTCAGCATCAGCTCGTCGCCCTTGATCCGGTCATGGCACATCAACAGCCATCGCGCCAGCCGCTCTTCCAGCTTCGCCTGGGCGTTGCATAATGCGGTCTGCGCGATCTGGACCGACAGCACATGGATAAATCGCAGCAGATGCCGCCGCAGGCTTGGGCTCTGCTCCATCGCGGTCCGCAGCGCATCGCTCGACAGGCACATCCCGCGTCCCCCGACCTGCATCAGGGTCTCATGCGGCGACAGGTCGGATTCCACCACGATGGTGCCACCGGACATGCCGTCGCTGCCGAACAGCCCGGATTCGACCCGCCGGCCCTTGGCGCCGATGGCCATGATAGAGCCGACGCCGGACAGCGGAAAGCAGACTTTCGGGATCGGCTGGTCGGGGCGCTCCAGCACCATGCCTTTCGACAGCTCTGTCTCGTGCAGGTCAGGTGCCAGCAGCGCGCGGTCATCATCCGAAAGGGTTTCGAGAAGATTGTTCCGACCAGACGAAAGCGAAAGGGTTCTCAGCATCGCGGCTCTCTTGTTCGGGGCAAGAGCGCACGTGCAGAAGTCTCCTAGCCGGTTCCGACCCTGGGAAACGGGAACCGATGGCAACGACTATATAGAAGCTGGCCGGCATTGATACTGGCAAGATGGTGCGGTTGCGTACCGGCGGCGGCCCGATCCGAAGGCCGGGCCGCGCCGCATCACCGCGCCGACAGGCTTTCTGCCAGCCGCATCAGCCCGATCGCCTCGGCCCGGTAGCCGAACGCATCCTCGCCCCGCGCGCCGGTCGCCAGTGCTATCGCATCGCCCCACGACCAGCCGCCAAGGTAGTCAGAGCCGCGCAGCAGCTGCCCGAACCCCGCCATCGCAGCCGAGAACCGGACATCCTCGGTCGCTGCGCCGGTATCCGGCAGGATCGGCGTCTCGATCAGTTGGCTGACATCCTCGCCCGGCTCCTTGTAACGCAGCCGCAGAAAGCCCAGTTCACCGGCATCGCCCGCCAGCGCCGGCTCTGCCGAATACCGCAGAGGATCGTTCAGCACCGCCGGACTGCCGACCGGCGTCACCTCGTAGATCGCCGTCACCGAATGGCCCGCGCCGATCTCTCCGGCATCGACCTTGTCGTTGTTGAAATCCTCGCGGTTCAGCGCCCGCGTCTCGTAGCCGATCAGCCGGTATTCGGCGACCGTGGCGGGGTTGAACTCGACCTGCACCTTCACGTCGCCCGCGATCGGGAACAGCGCCCCGGTCAACTGGTCCACCAGCACCTTCTGCGCCTCGTTCAGCGTGTCGATATAGGCCGCCTGCCCATTGCCGTTCTGCGCCAGCGCCTGCATCGTGGCGTCGTCGAGATTGCCCCGCCCGAAGCCCAGCACCGACAGGTAGGTGCCGGAGTCTCGCTTCTTCGCGATGAACTCCTTCAGCGCCTCGGGATCGGACAGTCCGACATTGAAATCGCCATCCGTGGCCAGAATGACCCGCGTTACCTCGCCCTCCCCGGCCATGCCTTCGGCGACAGCATAGGCCTGCTGCAGCCCCTGCTGCCCGGCCGTCGAGCCGCCCGCCAACAGCTGGTCCAAAGCGGCGAGGATCGTCGCCCGTTCGCCCGCCGGCGTGGGCTCCAGAACCTGTCCGGCGCTGCCCGCATAGGTGACGATCGCCACCTGATCCTCGGGGCGCAGCTGGCCCAGCATCAGCCGGAAAGACTGCTGCAGCAGGGGCAGCTTGTCGGCATCCTGCATCGAGCCCGACGTGTCGATGAGGAAAACAAGGTTCAGCGGCGGGCGATCCTGAAGCGCGGGCAACTGCCCCTGCAGCGCGATATGGACCAGCCGGGTATCGGAGTTCCAGGGGCTTTCCAGAGTCGTGACGGTCGGCCTGAACGGGGCCTCGCCGGTCTCGGGCGCGGGGTAGTCATAGGGGAAATAGTTGATCATCTCCTCAACCCGCACCGCTTCGGGCGGCGGCAACATGCCACTCGACAACGAGGACCGGACGGCCGAATAAGAGGCCGTATCCACGTCGATCGAGAAGGTCGAGACGGGCTCGGCGGTGGTGATCTTCAGAGGGTTCTGTTCGGCATTCGCGAAGGCTTCGGTGTTGCTTTCGGGCACTTCGAAGAAGACGCCCGGAGCTTCCCAGTCGCTGTCCGAAAGGGTCAGAGTGCCAAAGTCGCCGTCGATGAATATCGGCCCTGACGACTGACTTGGCGATGTCGATTTCGACTGCTCCATCGGCGCCGCCTCCATCGCCGGGGCGACCGGCTGATCCGCGAATTCCTCCTCGACGGTTTCGCCGCGGGTCAGCGGCGGGGCGTCGGCGGTATCCGCCTCGGTCAGGGCGCGATCAGCAGCCGGCTCTGCGGGCTGCTGCCGCCGCAATCTGCCGTCCGTGCGGCTCTCGCCCAACTCGCTCGTCGACGGAACCAGATCGGGCGGCACCAGCAAGCTTCGCCCCTGCGGCGAGATCACGACAAGGCCGATGGCGACAAGGGCGGTGGTGGCAACAAGGCCGCCGCGGGTGGAAAGGGCATGGATCATGGCTTTTGCTCCTGACAGAAGCCACCCGACCATCGGGCGGCGATCAGGGTTAGGACGCGCCGCGCCTGCCGATCCTTGGAGCCGGTCGAAATTTTCCTGCGCCAGCCGCAGATTGGCGGCCTTCCGGTCCCTGTCGGGCTCGGGCATCGCGGCCTTCATCGCCGCTTTCAGGTCTTCCAGTTCGTCGCTCATCGCATGTCGTCCTCGGCCTGCAGCGCGCGCAGGCGCTTTTTCGCCTCCGACACGCGCCAACTGATCGTACCCTCGCTGACCCCCAGCACCTCCGCCGCCTGCGCCTGGGTCAGCTCGTCGCCAAGCAAAAGCGCCAGCGTGTCGCGCAGATCGTCGGGCAAGGCGCGCATCGCGGCCTGCAGCCAGTCCACACGCTCCGCCACCTCCGCGTCACCGGCGCGCCTGTTGACCTCCCAATCGCCCCAGCCATCCGCCGCCCTGGCCCGCGCGGCATCTCGCCTGCGACGGTCATGGGCGGCATTGACCGCGACACGGTAAAGCCAGGTCGACACCCGCGCCTCGCCGCGATAACCGGCCAGCTTGGCGGGCAGCGCGGCACAGATATCCTGCGTCAGATCCTCGGCTTCTGCCCGTGCCCCGGTCAGCAGGAAGCAGAGCGCGAACAGCGCGTCATAGCGCCGTTCCAGCAGCGCCGCGAAGGCCCCGCCATCGCCGCCGGCCGCCGCAAGGGCAAGGGCTTCATCTGTCACGCTCATCCGCATCACATTGAATATGACGCGCGCGGACCGTCAATCCTTGGAAAAGAAATGCCCCGCCCGGACAATGTCCGGACGAGGCACCTTCTTCATCCACGGTCATCGGCGTCCCCGCCTGTACCGTAAGGCCAATCTGACTCGAACACCCTTTCTTCTTCCTTAAAATATCCCCGCCGGAGGCAAAAAGTTTTGATGCCTCCGGCGGGGATTTTCAGGGGATAAAGTAGGTGAGGTGGGTTACACCGAGATGCAGAGGTATTTCATCTCCATGAACTCATCCATCCCGTGGCGCGATCCTTCGCGGCCCAGCCCCGATTGCTTGACGCCGCCGAACGGTGCCACCTCGGTCGAGATCAGGCCCGTGTTGATCCCGACCATGCCGTATTCCAGCGCCTCGGCCACTTTCGTGACGCGGCTGAGGTCACGGGCGTAGAAATAGGCGGCAAGGCCGAAGATTGTGTCATTCGCCATCGCGATCACGTCGTCGACGGTATCGAACTTGAAGAGCGGCGCCAGGGGGCCGAAGGTTTCCTCTTTCGAGAACAGCATGTCCTGCGTCGCGCCAGTGATGATCGTGGGTTCGAAGAATGTGCCGCCCTTTTCGTGCGGCTTGCCGCCGGTCAGCACCGTGCCACCCTTCTTCTTGGCGTCGGCGATATGCTCCTCGACCTTCTCGACCGCGCCCTTGTTGATCAGCGGGCCAAGTTGCGAGCCTTCCTTCAGGCCGTCACCCACCTGCATCTTCTCGACCGCGGCTTTCAGCTTGTCGGCGAAAGCGTCGTAGACACCGGCCTGAACGTAGATGCGGTTCGCGCAGACGCAGGTCTGGCCGTTATTGCGGTACTTGGAGATCATCGCACCCTCGACCGCGGCATCCAGATCGGCATCGTCGAAGACGATGAACGGCGCGTTGCCGCCAAGTTCCATCGAGCATTTCATGATCTGGTCGGCGGCCTGTTTCAGCAGGATGCGACCTACCTCGGTCGAACCGGTGAAGGTCAGCTTGCGCACGATCGGGTTCTCGCAGAACTCCTTGCCGATCTCCGAGGAGCGCGAGGACGGGATGATCGACAGCACGCCCTTGGGGATGCCCGCACGGTCGGCCAGCACACCCAGCGCCAGCGCCGACAATGGCGTTTCGGCGGCGGGACGTGCGACGAAAGCGCAGCCTGCCGCCAGGGCGGGGCCTGCCTTGCGTGTGATCATCGCGTTCGGGAAATTCCATGGCGTGATCGAGGCCGCGACGCCGATCGGCTGGCGGATCACCGTGATCCGCTTGTCGCGCTGGTGGCCGGGGATGGTTTCGCCGTAGACGCGCTTGGCTTCCTCGGCGAACCATTCGATGAACGAGGCGCCATAGGTGACCTCGCCCTTCGCCTCGGCATGAGGCTTTCCCTGTTCGGCGGTCAGGATCGTGCCGAGATCGTCGGCATGTTCCACCATCAGCTCGAACCACTTGCGCAGACACGCGGAGCGTTCCTTGCCGGTCCAGGCCGCCCAGTCCTTCTGCGCGGTCTCGGCCGCGGCAATCGCCTTGGTACATTCCGCGCGGCTCAGGTCCGCGACTTTCGCGATCACGTCGCCCCGGGCGGGGTTCGTCACATCGAAGGTCTTGCCGTCAGCGGCATCGGCCCATTCGCCGGCCAGATAGGCTTTCGTCGCCAGCAGATCGGGGTCCTTCAGCAGGCTTTTGAGGTCGGTGGGGGAATCGAGCATGTGTCACCTCTGTCTGATATTTCGAACGCCAAAGCATAGGCGCCGTGGTCTTGTCCAGCTATATAGGCGAAAAGCGGAAGGTAAACAGTGGACCCCGACAGCGCCTACGAGAACAGCAGGTTCATTCCGGGCGGCGATGCCTATCCGGCGCGATGGAACGCCGAGGCAGAGGCATGGCGCGAAAAGATGGTACGGGCCGGGCAAGCGCGGCTCGATCGTGCCTATGGAGAGGGCGACCGGCAGCGGCTCGACCTGTTCCTCCCGCCGGAGGAACCCAGGGGGCTTGTGGTCTTCGTTCACGGCGGGTTCTGGCTGGATTTCGACCGCCGGTCCTGGTCGCATCTCGCCGCCGGACCGGTGGCGCGGGACTGGGCGGTTGCGCTTCCGTCCTACAATCTGGCGCCGCGGGCGCGGCTCGCCGACATCACCGCAGAGATCGCCGGGGCCGTCACCTATGCGGCAGGCTGGATCGACGGCCCGCTTGTCCTCACCGGCCATTCGGCGGGCGGACATCTGGCCGCACGGATGGCCTGCCGCGACGTGGCTCTGCCGGCGGGCATTGCCGCACGCCTGGCCCGGATCGTGGCGATATCGCCGCTCTCGGATCTCAGGCCGCTGCTGGGCCTGCGAATGAATGCCGAACTTGGTCTCGACGCAGCCGAGGCGGCGGCCGAAAGCCCCGTCCTGCTGCAGCCTCGCCCGGTCCCGGTCACCGTCTGGGTCGGAGGCGATGAACGCCCCGCCTTCCTCGACCAGGCGCGCTGGCTGGCAGAGGCATGGCCGAATGCCGACCTAAGGGTAGAGCCGGGCAGGCATCATTTCGATGTCATCGACGGGCTGACGGATCCGGAAAGCCCGCTGACGGCGGCACTAGTCGGCGGCCTCTAGCGACTGCCAGCAGGGCAGCAAATCGCCCGGCGCCGGGGTCGCGCTGAAGACACCCCGCGCGATCGCCCGTGCCAGGCAGAGCGCGGCGGCATGGCCGATCAGAAGGGCATCGGCCGTCGGATCGGCAAGCGGTTTGGCTCCGGTCGCGGCGGCAAAGACCAGATCGCCGTCCAGAGGCGTATGGCTGGGAACCAGCGCCCGCGCCATGCCGTCATGGGCGGCGATGGCCATGCGCCTGGCCTGCGCCTGCGTCAGCGCGGCATCGGTGGCGACGATGGCAATGGTCGTGTTTTTCCCGGGCCCGTGCTTGGTCACTGGAAGCGCGCCGGGATCATCGCCCACCGCCATGCCGAGCCCGCCGAATTCGTGACCGAATTCGAACGGCGCCGCCCAGAAATGCCGGGTGCCCGGCACCAGCGCCGATCCCAGCGCGTTGACCGCCACCAGCGCCCCCACCGTCACGCCCGAGGGCAGCACCACAGAGGCAGAACCCAAGCCCCCCTTGCAGTCGGCCGTCGTCGCGCCATAGCCCGCGCCGGCGCTTCCGAGACCGAATTCCGGGCCCGCATCGCTCAGCGCGTGCCGCCCCAACTGCGGATAGGGGTTCTCGGCCCAGTCCTTGTCGCCGCCGTTCAGAAGGTCGAACAGGATCGCGGCGGGAACGATCGGGACGCGCTGGCCGCCGACGTCGAAACCGCGTCCCGCCAGACGCAACGCGTCCGCAATGCCCGAGGCGGCGGCAAGCCCCAAAGCCGAGCCCCCCGAAAGCACGAGGGCATCCACTTCCTGAACCAGGTTCTCGGGCGCAAGAAGATCGGTCTCGCGCGTGCCCGGTGCACCGCCCATGACGTGAACCGCCGCCGTGAACGGCCCGGCCGCCGTCAGAACGGTGACGCCTGACTTCACCGCCGGATCGTCGGCATTGCCGACCATCAGACCCGCGACATCGGTGATCAGGTTCCTTGCTCCGGGGCGCATCATCACATCAATCCCATGGGTTCTTGCGGATTAATCTTTCACGAAAGACGTTGCGCGCAAAGGGGCGTTGGTGTCGGACCGCACGCCTGACTTGCCGAAGACAGAAAACGCTTGCATGGCAAGCGGCTGGACGAGATAATGCAATCGTGCCGGGAACATCCGGTTAACCTCCCACATTGATAGAAGACCTGTCCCCTCGGACTGCTGCCGAATGTTTGCGCCAGCCATGCCGCGCGGGCAGTTAAAACAGGAGAATACATGTCAGAATTGGTCAACAAAGCTAAAGAATTCGCACGCAAACTTCACGCAGATCAGAAACGAAAGGGTGTAGCACAGGAACCTTACGAGGAGCATCTTGCCGAAGTGGTCGATTTCACCGCCCGCCACGGCGGCGACGAGATCGCGGTCGCCGCGGCCTGGCTGCATGACACGGTCGAGGATTGCCCCGCAACTTTCGACGATCTCGAAACCCGCTTCGGGACAGAAGTGACGGGACTCGTCCGCGAACTGACCGACGACAAATCGCTCGACAAGGCAGAGCGCAAGCGCCTGCAGATCGCCCACGCCCCCGGCAAGTCCGAGCGTGCGGCGCTGATCAAGCTCGGCGACAAGACCTCGAACGTGAAGGGCGTCGCGGCATCGAAGCCCGCGCATTGGGACGACAAGCGTTGCGTCGCCTATCTCGACTGGGCCGAGGACGTGGTGGACAACCTGCCGCCGACGCCGCCCGCGGCGCTGCAGGAATTCCGCGAAACGCTCGCCCGCAGCCGTCAGGCGCTGGCCGAATGTGCCGATTGACCCGTCGTGCCGAATTTGATCGGGAACGCTGATCGCCCCGGTCGCGTTCATCCCCGATGAAGGGAATCCTGACGGCGTCTTCGGGCACTGGAACGACGCCGGCGAACTCCAAAGAACAGGGTGAAACGCACGGCCTTGCAATTCTCGCGGAATCAAAGACAGTTAGGCGCTCGAATGAATGTGTTGCCTGACAGGGGGAAAATGAATGACCGGAAAGCCGATCTCGCGGCGTAGCTTCAGCGCGATGATGGTATTCGGCGGACTGGCCGCCTGTGCGCCGCCGCCGCCCGACGACAGCATCGCGCTTGTCACGCAGGACTTTCCGCCCGGCTACGGTCCGATCGAGGATAGCGGCTATTTCTTGCCTGGCATACCCGACGAATACCTCCAGGGCGTCAATCGCCGCGATCTCGTACCCTATTACGGCGACCAGGGTGCGGGCGTGATCGAGGTCGACCCCCATGCGAAGTTTCTTTACCTCGTTCAGGGCGATGGCATGGCGATGCGCTATCCGATTGGCGTCGGCCGCGCGGGCCGGTCGCTGTCCCGGCCCACCGTCATCCGCCGCAAGGAGGAATGGCCGGGTTGGACCCCGACCCGCAACATGCTGCGACGAGAGCCCGAGGTTTACGGCGCGTTCAGCGGCGGGGTGCCCGGTGGACTCGCCAGTCCTCTCGGGGCGCGGGCGCTCTACCTCTATTCCGGCAAGCGCGACACCTATTACCGCATCCACGGCACCAACGATCTGCAATCGGTCGGCAATTCCGGCTCGGCAGGCTGCATCCGGCTGTTCAACCAGGATGTCATCGACCTTTACGACCGGACCCCGCTCGGCACCCGCGTGGTGATCCGCGGCTATGACGAATCCGTGCGGATCGAAGGGTTCGAGATGGCCAATCGCGGGGTCGAACTGCCGCCCACCATCGTGTCACCCGAAACGATTTACGGTGCGACCGATCTGGACCCGGAATTGACGTCCTGAAGGGGCCGATGCCGGTCAAAGCCGGATCACGTAGTCCTTCACCGTGGTCTCGACCACTTCCCAGCTGCCGGTGAAGCCGGGGCGCAGGATGAAGCTGTCGCCCGCCTCGACCCGGCGCGGCGTGCCGCCATCCTCGGTCAGGATCGAGACGCCGGACAGGATGCGGCAATATTCCCATTCCTCGTAGACGATCCGCCACTTGCCCGGCGTCGCCTGCCAGATGCCGCAGTAAAGCCCGTCGCGTTCCTCGACGTTCCATGTCGTGAAGACCGGATCGCCGGCCAGCAGCCGGTCCGGTGCGGGCCGGTCGGTTTCCGGCGCGGCTGCGGACTGCGCCACCTCGATCATCAATTCTGTCATCCTGTCCTCCGGCTTCGTCGCACCCCGTTCCGGCCCGGCCGGCGATCGCGCGCCGGAAAACGGATGACGGGGGGCTGACAATTGCAGTAGCATCCCCACATAGAATTCAAGTTGTTGACACCGCAAGGAGCGAACATGGCCGATCTTGACGCGCAGATCAGAAAAAGCCAGCAGGACGTGGCCGAGGCCCAGTCGAAGATCACCGAGATTACCAGCGCCATCGACACCGCCCGCCAGAAGCTGGCAACGGGTGACGATATCGCCATCGACATCGAGAACGCGACGCTCGACGATGTCCATGCCCATACCGAGCTGATGAACGCCAATATCGCCGAGCTGATCATGGGTCTCGACGACGTGACCAGCGCCTTCTCGCGGGATTTCGACGAGATGCGCAACAAGACCGGCTGGGAAAGCTTCGTCGGCGTGTTCTCCAAGGGAAAATCGGATTCGATGCGGCAGGAGCGGATGCGCACCGCCTCGATCGACGACAAGCTGCAGGATCTGATCGCCAAGTCGGACGTGATCGTGAAATTGCTGGAAGGCCAGCTGGCGATGCTGAACACGCAGAAGGAACGGGTCGAAGGCAACCTGTCGGAAACGCTCGAGGAGCGCGAAGCCACGGTCGGAGAGCTGGAAGGCACCCGCGCCGAGATCCAGGGCATGGACCCGAAGATCATCGAGCTCGAGAACAAGATCGCCGTCGAACAGGACGCCGCCGCGCGCACCAAGCTGGAAACCCAGCTGGCCGAACTGAACACCCGCTACAACGAGCTGGTGCAGGCCGAACAGGTGATGCTGGCGAAAAGCCAGACGCTGGAACGCTATATCGAGAAGGGCAAGACCTGGATCGACTCGCTGCAGAACCAGGCCGCGACGCAGATGGTGCTGATCAACAAGCTGCAGACCGACACCAAGCAGCGCGTCGTGCTCTATGACGCGCTGTCCAAGTCGCTGAAGACCGCGCAGCAGCAGGACGTGGCGCATCGGATCAACGAGATCGGCGTGAAGACGGACCAGGAAGCGCAGGCGGCGATGGCCGGCATCGGCTCTGCCACCAACACGCGGATGGCCGACATGCTGGAAGCGCACGAGGATCACATGGTCTTCGCCCGCAAGGTGCTGGAACAAAAGGCAAAAGCCGACGAACGCTTTGCCCGCCGGTTCCAGAAGATCGTCGAGAAACACGACAAGAACCTGTATGGGGCCTAGGTGGCGACCGAGACCGGAAACCGGGACATCAAGGCTGACCTCACCCGCGACCATGTCGGGTTGACCGACACCTTCGCCGCGCGCCGCTACTTCCGCAAGTTCGAGGCGATCACCGGCCATCTTGCCCGCGTCGCCGCGACGATGGAGCAGGAGCGCCGGCTGACCAAGACCGACGTCGCGGTGATCGGCGGCTATGTCGAGGCGATCTCGCGCACGTTCCGGGCGCTCTCGATGAAATACCTGATGACCGGGCGCGATACCGGCACCTTCTTCGGATCGCTCGCCTTCGACGCCCATGAAAGCGGCTTCCCGGTCTTCCGCGAACTGATGACCATGGCCAACGACGCGCAGCAGGCCGAACGCCACCTGAAGGGCATGATGTCGGCGGCCGACCTCAAGGCCGAGATGATCCGCACCATCGTCAGCGACCTCGCGATCCCAACCAAGCTGCAATTCGCCATGTCGCAGCGGCTCTATTACGAGGCGCTGTTGCGTGGCGGCCTCTTTTGGGCGCAGAACGACCCCGAGGCGATCTGGCTCGGCGATGCGGGTGACGGGCGCCGGCGCTACCTGCTGCACTGGGCGGTCTATGACAGCCAGGTGAACCTGCCGACGATCTATCTGATGGAGATCGAGGATGCCGGCCGCACCGCGCTCCCAAAGGACCAGCGCCGTTTCCCCGAGGCACAGAGCCACCTGATGTCGCAATCCATCGCCGGGCTGAAGCTTCTGACCATCGCGCAAGGCTTCGACACCGATTTCGACGACCTGCACCCGAAACGGCTGCGCCGCTTCCATATCGGCCCGATGTATTCCAGCGCCTATACCAGCCAGACCGGCCCAATCCGCAAGGTGCTTGAAGAGGCGCATTCCCCCGAGGGCGAGGACTGGACTCTGGCCTGGACCTTGGAGGAACTGGAAAGCGAGCGGGCCGAGACGCAGAAATCCGGCTGGTTCGGCACCGTCGAACGCCAGATCTTCGCGCTCGACCCGTTCAGCGGGCGCGGCATGGATACCGGCGCCACCCGCACCGAACGCGCCGTGATCTTGCCCGAACGTCCCTACCAAGTGCTGGCCGAACTCGACCCGCCCGGCTTCCGCGACGTGCGCAAGTTCGTTGTCGGCCGCCAAGGCAGGGTATTGAGCTACAGATGACCCTTCATTGTCTCGAAAATATCCCCGCCGGAGGCGCGATTTTTCTACGAAAAATCGACTTTCTCGCCTCCGGCGGGGATACTTGGGAGACAATGAAACAGCAAGAAAGCAGCCCGCGATGAGCATCCCCGCCGATCAGATGGAACTGCGCGAGGAGGATATCCGCAAGCATTATGCCGCCGCCGCGACGATGCTGGACGGGTTCGATCACACGCCGCGCCTCGCCAAGGCAGCCGTGGCCGAAACGCCGGCCGAGCGGTCGCCTGGCGTTCCGGTGCGGCGGCAGTTCCGCTCGACCACGCCGGGGCTCGTCACCCGCTCGACCGCGCGGCCCGAGGGCGTGCGACTGGTCGAACGGATCGAGGGGACGGACGGCGGCGATCTGCTGATCTCGCCGGTCCAAGCGACGGCGATGCAGGCCTTGCGCCGGGCCGTGGCGATCGCGCTTGCGGTGGGCGAGGGCTATGCGGAGCGGACCGGGCTCGACGCGCTGAAGCGCGAGAACCTGGAAGGCCGGCTGCCCGCGTCGAAGTCGACCGAATTCGCGGAACTTCTGACCGGCGAGGCGCTGGCGGTGCTCTACACCTTCGCCAATGCCTCGGCCTTCCTTCTGGCGTCGTCCGCCACCGAGGTCGCGGTCGAGATCGGGTCGGTGGAAGAGGTTTTGACCGACAACGCCCAGCTTGGGCTTCACGGTGCGCTTTGGGAGCTTGATCAGAAGCTGGCGCTCTTCGCCGCGGACGAGCCGCGCCTGGTCGCCACGATCCTCGCCTTTGCCGAGCAGCTGATGGAGAAGGTGGCACTTCGCGCCCAGACCGCGGGTCGGCTCGCCCCCTTCGCCGATGCCCGCTACCGCGTCGAGGCCGACGATTTCACCATCGCAGGCTTCACCCCGGCGCGGCGCGGCAGGGGCACGACCCTGACCATGACCTTCAAGAAACCGAACGAG
This sequence comes from uncultured Alphaproteobacteria bacterium, assembly GCA_942492375.1. GTDB lineage: Bacteria > Pseudomonadota > Alphaproteobacteria > Rhodobacterales > Rhodobacteraceae > JAHEAO01. The sequence continues at coordinate 122,975 of CALOEL010000005.1, read as the reverse complement.
GTCGTCGGCAACCACATCGCCAAGTATCAGGCGATGAAGCTGTCGAAGATGCTGATGGCCTATGATTTCGAGCGCAAACTGAACCCTTTCGCGGAACTCGGCGGGTTCATCTTCACTTTCATGGGCGATGGCAAGCCCGGCACCGGCAAGACGACGCTGATCCAGATGATGGCGGGGCTGATTCAGGGCTATTGCCAGACCGCGGGCTATCCGTTCCGCTACCAGAATTTCTCGATCGACCAGATCGACAGCTACCAGGGCAAGTCCGGCCAGAACGCCAAGGCCTTCGTCAACAACGTGCTGGACCCGAACGTCATCGGCTTCGGCACGGTCGACGATATCGACCAGATCGCCGGCAAGCGCGGCGACCGCCAGTCGAGCGCCGGCCAGCAGGAAGTGACGGCAGTGTTCATGGAGGCGTTTTCGGGCGCCAACACGGTGGTGCGCGGCAATTGCACCTTCGGCATGTTCTCGAACTACCCGGAGAATGTCGATGACGCCCTGCGCCAGCGGGCGGGCGCGCGGTTCCTCGTCGACGGCCCGCAAAGCCGCGAGGATTACATCGACATCCTGCACCTTCTGATGGGCAAGAACCACTCGATCCCTTTGGGCGACCACGAGCTTTATGCGGCGCAAGAGATCAAGCGCGCCGTCGCCGCCAGTTTCGAGAGCCACGGCCGCCCGCACGAGGATGGTCTCTTGCGCGTCTGGCAGCAGGTGGAAGGCGATATCGGCAAGCTCGACACCATCGCCAAGCTCGGCACCTACCTGAAGGCGATCCAGGAGGCCGATGACCGCTTCACCGGTCGCGCAATCAAGAACGTCACCGATGCGGTCAAGGTTCGGGCGATGGATTTCGAACTGCCGGACGAATGGATGGACTACCCCGACCTGTTCCTGTTCAAGCCCTATGAAGAGAAGCTGGCGATGATCCGCGACATGACGACGCCGATCACGGTCGAGATGGTGGTGCAGGAGATCAACCGCTACGCCGACAGCGAATTCCGCTATGCCGACAAGTCCGACGAGGTCGCGATCGAGACCGCGGTGCGCGAGATGGGCCGGATGGAGGAGGCGCGGCGGCGCTATGCCGCGAAAGGGCAGGCGGATTGAGCATGGTCCTCGATATCGTGCTGCCGGCCCTCGGCCTGCTCGCGATCGGGGTCGTTGCACCCTATCTTTGGGCACGGGTCCTGCCCGAGGGGGTTCGGCCGCTGCTGCTCAACGGGGCGCTGTCGGTCGCGACCTGCATTCTTGCGGCGGCGGTCCTGCGGATCGTGATCTGGGATCTGCCGGGCTGGGGCGCGATCCTGCGCTGGATCGGCCTGACCGCGCTGGTCTGGCTGCCAGCGGTGGTTCTTGCGCTTGCCCAGCAACCCTCGCGCTGGCAGGAGGAGGAGTGGTGAACGGCATTAGGTTAATCCTTTGTAAAGAAATGATTTTCCGGGATTCAACGAGCCATCGCGCTGAATTTGCTCGCAGAATCCGGGCGGCGTTTCGCATGCGAAACATCCGGCAAGGACTGGCAACATGAGGCGTCTCATCGAAAAGGGTCTGATGTTTGGCAACCTCGTGCCCGTCACCTCGGCGCAGCTGGTCGGGCGCTACAACCGCGCGCTGAAGTCGCTGACCGGGAAAGAGACCGCGCTGGCCGATTTCCACATCGACCTTTCCGGCTATTCGCCCGAGATCGGCGACGAATTCGGTGATATGGATTACCTCAACCCGAATGGCTGCAACCGGCAGTTCATCCTGCTGACGACCGCGCAGAAGACCGCGCCGCTTCTGAATGCGAAGTTCTCGACCTCGCGGCCGATCCTGCGCCGCTTCATCGAAGAGAACGAGGCAGAGCTGTTCGCGCTGACGACGCGCGACGCGGTGGCCGGGGAACTGGCCAATTCGGTCTTCGACCTGTCTTCTCCGGCGCGCCTGTTCGATATCCGCCGGATTACCGTCGAGGCCGACACCACCGGTAGCCATGTCGCCGAGGGGCGCAAGCTGGCCGAGAAGATCGACCGCTTCCGCAGCGAGGATGACGCCTGGTGGGACGACGTGCTGATCGCCGAGATGATCGAACTGGCGCAGAAGACCGGCGATGTTACGCGCAACCCGATCACCCTGAAGCCCCTGACGGTCGAGCAGGGCAACTTCTGGACGTCGCATTTCGGCGGGCTCTACATCTTCCGCGATGTGCCGCATCCCGCGGCCATTGCCGTCGCGCCGAAGCAGAAGCTGGGAACCTTGCCTATTCCGCATGTCTTCGACATCCGCGACCGCAACATGATCGCGCGCTTCATGGAATTGAACGAGCTGGTCGAGCCGATCGTTCGGGCGCGCAATCTGGATGCCGCGGCGATCCTCGGGCAGAAGATGGATTTCATCCTGATCGACGCCGCCGCCTCGCGCGGGATCGACCTTGGCGGCGCGACGCGGCGCGACCTGCGGCATCTCGCGCATGAGCTTGGCCGGTCGCTGCCAGAGGAATTCCAGGGCCTCGCGGCGCTGAAACGCTGGGTCGAGGCGGGCGGACCATGGCCGCGGATCAGTTCCGAACATCCGGCCTATTTCTACACCCTGCGGTCGCGCGGCCATGCCGACCGCGACGTCGTCAACCAGCTTCTGGCCGAGCTTGCGCCGCTGGATGTGCGGCAGGTCTTCATCTGCCACAAACAGCTGTTCTACGCACTCTATTCCGGCTGGACCGAAGAGAAACGGCAATATGTGGTAGATTTTCTGGTGCGGGAATACCAGGTAGACAAGGCGGGCACCCGAGAGGCGCTGTTCGGAGGCGAGGAGCCGATGGAAGAACCGATCCGCAACGAAGCCGAGAGACTGGTCGACATCGTCGGCCCTTGGGGTGCCGTCAGGAGGACGCGTAGATGATTGCATTCGCTCGTCTTTTCATATTCGGCTTCCTCTTTCTGACGGTGGTCTACGTCCTCGTCTCGATATATTCCCGTTCGGTTCGGCGCGAGAAGCTGGAGAACCGCTGGGACGAGGATCATCCCGAGAGCCAGGACGGGGTGGCGCGCAGTGCCTATATAGAAGCCGGGATGCGCGACTACGAAACAGGGCTTCGGAAAAAGCTGATCTGGCTGGTCTATGTCATCCCGATGGTGGCCTTGGCCATCACGCTCTATCTGGTGAACTAACAAAGGAGACTCTTGATGGGCGGCTATGGATGGTGGGTCTTCTGGATCGTCGTGATCGCTGTCGTGGCGGCGGTACTGCATTTCTGGCTGCCGCGCGGCAGCAAGGGGCGGCGGCGGCTGAAGCTGGGGGTTGTGGCAATGCTCGCGCTGTTGGCCGCGGCCTTCCTGCATTACACGCTGCCGCAGCACGATGTCGTGCGGGTCGTCAATACCTACCAGGAACGGCAGGATCTGAACGACTGGACGCGGATCTTCTGGGCCACCCCCGACGACCAGTCCGGATCGCTGATCAACCGTGACGTCCAGTTCATCCAGACCATCATGTCCAACGGCAAGCCGATGGTCTATCGCAACGAGGATACCGGCTGGTCCTGGCCGCCCTATTTCAAGTTCGACACTGCCAGTCTGCAGACCGAGGCCGACGACCTCCGCTCGACCGCCGAAACGCCGAAATGGGCCGTCATGACCCATTACGGGTGGCGGAACGAGCTTTTGTCCACCTTCCCGAACGCGGTGGCGATCAGGCGTGTCGAGGGCCCCGATGTGACGATCATCCCTTGGGTGAACATCATCATCCTGGTGATCCTCGCCTTCGTCCTGTTCATGGCCTGGCGGATGTGGGCGCAGTTCCGCGAGCGCTCGATCGACCCGATCCTTGAGGATATCGACGAGGCATCGGACGCCACCCGTGATCGGGTACGGGGCCGCTGGGGGCGGTTTTCCGGCTGGCTGGACACGTGGCGAAGCAAGCCGCCTCGTTGAAAAGGGCTATGGAACAAGGGTTTCCAGCGGATCATAGAAGGCCGGACCCGATGCGCCAAAGGCCACATCGGGCAGGCTGTCGGGCTTGAGCCGGATCCGGCGCAGTTCCGCGAGATCGAAGAACCGGCGTTCGGTGACGATCCGTTCGGGATCGTTCCAGAGATCGTCCAGTTCCCCGGCACGGATCCGGCAGCGAAAGAACAGGTCAACCTGGTGATAGCCCGACCGGGGCTCATGGAATTCGTTGACCAGCGCCAGCTCTCCGACGCTCACCAACAGCCCGGTTTCCTCATGCACCTCGCGGATCAGGTTTTCGGGCAGGGACTGTCCGGGCATGACGCCGCCGCCCGGCGCGCACCACAGGTCCGAGTTCCGGGCCTTGGGATAGGCGTTGACCAGCAGCAGCTTTCCGTCATGGACGATGATCGCTCGGGTGGCGAGGCGGGGGGATTTGTGTCTCATGCGGGCTTGATGGCGCGTGACGCTAGGTATAGGCAAGCTGCATCTCGCAACGGGCGTCGGATCGCACTATCTATCGCGGTATGAAATACTTGGCTCTGCTTCTTCTCGCCCTGATGCCCGGCACAGCCGCCGCCGACTGCGTCGTGCTGCTCCACGGTCTGGCCCGAACCGAGACCTCTCTGGTGGTCATGGAAGAGGCATTGGAGGCGAACGGCTATACCGTCGTGAACAAGGGCTATCCCTCGACCAAGGCGCCGATCGACGATCTCGTCGCGCAGATCACGCCGGCGGTGGCATCCTGCGGCGATCAGAAGGTTCATTTCGTCACCCATTCGATGGGCGGCATACTGGTTCGCGCCTGGCTGCAGGGGAACAGACCCGCCGAAATGGGCCGGGTCGTGATGATGGCGCCGCCGAACCATGGCACGGAACTGGTGGATTTCTTCGGCGATCTCGGCGCCTTTCAGTGGCTGAACGGGCCCGCCGGCCTGCAGCTTGGAACCTCGTCCAGCAGTGTTCCCAACCAGCTTGGCCTGCCGCGGTTCGAACTGGGGGTGATCGCCGGCAACCGGTCGCTCAATCCGATCTATTCCTCGGTGATCGAGGGCGAGGATGACGGCAAGGTGTCGGTCCGCTCCACGCTGATCGAGGGGATGGACGACCATATCGTTCTGCCAGTCACCCATACCTTCATGATGCTGAACCCGCTGGTCATCGCCCAGGTCCTGGAATTCCTGAGGACCGGACGGTTCGACCACGATCTTACGCTGACCGATATCGTGCGCGACGTCATCCAGGGCGACTAGGGCTGCGCCGCCAGCACCCGGTTCACATGGCCCATCTTGCGGCCCGGTTTGATTTCGGATTTGCCGTAGAGATGCAGCGCGGACCGTCCGTCCGCGGCGATCTTATCAACCTCGAGAACGTCGTCACCGATCAGGTTCAGCATCTCGACGTCGCAATGGCGACTGCCATCGCCAAGCGGCCAACCTGCGACGGCGCGGATATGCTGCTCGAACTGGTCGACAGTGCAGCCGTTCTGCGTCCAATGGCCGGAATTATGGACGCGCGGCGCGAATTCATTGACGATCAAACCGTCCGGCGTGACGAAAAGCTCGACCCCGATCACTCCGACATAATCGAGCGCGTTCAGCAGCTTCGCGGCGATCAGAACCGCATCGCTGCGCTGCGCCGGGGTCAGGCGGGCCGGGACGCGGGTGGTGTGCAGGATGCCGTCGCGATGGACATTCTCGCCCGGATCGAAACAGGCGATCTGACCGTCGGGATTGCGCGCCCCGATTACCGAAACCTCGTGCGAGAAGTCGATGAAGCCTTCCAGAACGGCGTCGCTACCGGCCATGTCGTCGAAAGCCCGCGCCGCGTCGCCGGAGTCCTTCAGGCGCGATTGTCCCTTGCCGTCATAGCCCAACCGCCGTGTTTTCAGGATCGACGGCGTACCGATCGTGTCGATGGCGCGGTGCAGGTCCTCGAGGGTAGAGACCGCGGTGAAGGGCGCGGTCCGCAGGCCGAGATCGGCCAGGTAGGTCTTTTCGGTGAGCCGGTCCTGGCTGACGCGCAGCGCCTCGCGGCCCGGACGCACCGGGCAGATGCGTTCCAGCGTGTCGAGCGCCGATGTGGGGATGTTCTCGAACTCGTAGGTGATGATATCGACCGACCGTGCGAAGGCCGTCAGCGCGTCGGTATCGTCATAGGGCGCCGTGGTCACTTGCGCCGCCACAGCGCCGGCGGGCGGGGCCTTTCCCGGTTCGAAGATGTGGCAGCGAAAGCCGAGCCGCGCGGCGGCGACCGACAGCATCCGGCCCAACTGGCCGCCGCCGAGGATGCCGATCGTCGCGCCGGGCCGCAAAAGCTCAGACATCACCGGGTTCCTCGGGGATCGAGGCCGACAGTGCATCGCGCCACCCGTCCAGCCGCCCGGCAAGCGCGCTGTCGTGAAGTGCCAGGATCTGCGCCGTCAGCAGCCCCGCATTGGCCGCACCGGCCGCGCCGATGGCCATGGTCGCCACTGGATAGCCGCGGGGCATCTGGACGATGGAGTAAAGGCTGTCGACGCCGCCAAGCGCCTTGGTCTGGATCGGCACGCCGATCACCGGGACGCGAGTTTTCGAGGCCATCATCCCCGGCAGATGCGCCGCGCCGCCGGCCCCCGCGACAATGACCTGCAAGCCACGGCCCGCGGCGGTCTTGCCATAATCCCAAAGCCGGTCGGGCGTCCGATGCGCCGAGACGATCCGGGTTTCGTAGGGCACGCCAAGTTCGTCGAGCACCTGCGCCGCTTCCTTCATCGTCGGCCAGTCGGACTGGCTGCCCATGATGATGCCGACCTTAACCTCTGTCATCCCAGTCGCTCCGGTTTTCGGGAAGCGGCACTATAGCGGGATCAAGGGGTCACGCAATGATGTCCGGGGTCAGTTCATCCTCGATCTGGGCGATCTGGTCCTTCAGGTGCAACTTCTGCTTTTTGAGCCGCCGGATCCGCAGCTGATCGGCGCGGCCGCTTTCCTCGAGCGCATGGATCGCATCGTCCAGGTCGCGATGCTCGCGGCGCAGGACCTCGAGCTTGACGCGAAGGACTTCCAGATGGTCCATCCGGCTGGATTTGTTCATTTCGTTTGCCCCGACTCGGCCCGATGCGGATGCGAAAGATTATCGTTTCCGGGTGGCATCGCCAAGGTTTTGTGTAGTGCGGGCCTCTTGTAGTCATATCTAGGGACACCCATATTTTCCATACGGTCGCCGCTGAAAGGGGCCGGATACAGGACTGTCGCTTACTTGAAGGACGTGTCGATGACAAAACTGACGCTAAGCACCCATCCGATGCTTCTGGGATTCGATCAGCTTGAACGGCTGATGGAACGTACCGCGAAGGCCGACATGGGCGGGTATCCTCCTTTCAACATAGAACAGACGAGCGACCATTCGTTCCGTATCACGCTGGCCGTGGCCGGCTTTGCAGAGGCCGATCTTTCGATCACCGTCGAGGATCGCCAACTGGTCATTCGCGGCAAGCAGACCGAGGATGATGCGGAGCGTGTCTTTCTGCATCGCGGCATCGCCGCACGCCAGTTCCAGCGCAGCTTCGTGCTGGCCGAGGGCGTCGAAGTGGCCGGGGCCATGATGGAGAACGGACTGCTGCACGTGGATCTAAAGCGGTCGCCCGCGCGTACTGTTGTTCAGAAGATCCGCATCGAGCGCGCTTGAGGAAGGGGAAACGAGCATGAATACCACATTCGACCAACTGCCGGGCGGGGAAGACCGGATCGTCTATGTCCGCCCCGTCGCCGTCATTGACCTGCCTGCCGAGGTGCAAGAGGCCGCGGAGGGCGCAGAGATGATCTATGCCGTCCACAATGCGGACGGAGAGCGGCTGGCGCTGGTACGCGACCGGAAGCTGGCCTTCGTGCTGGCACGCCAGAACGATCTGGCGCCGGTCAACGTCCACTGAACGACGGAAACCACCGATTGCAGCGTAACATCCTTTGACCGGGGTGCTCTTACGCCGGGTGGTCCGGGCGGGGTAGGGTCCCGGCCCGGTCGCGTGGTCAGGCGGCGATAAGGCCCATGCTTTCGAGCTTCAGGATCACCTGATGCGCGCAGTTGTCGACATCGACATTCTCGGTCTCGACCCGCAGCTCGGGGTTTTCCGGAACGTCGTAGGGATCGGAAATCCCGGTGAATTCCTTGATCTTGCCTTCGCGCGCCAGCTTGTAGAGCCCCTTGCGGTCGCGGCGTTCGCATTCCTCGATCGAGGTGGCGACATGGACCTCGATGAAGGCGCCGAAAGACTCGATCATCCTCGCGCACGGCGCGGCGGGTCGTGGCGTAGGGCGCGATCGGCGCGCAGATGGCGATGCCGCCGTTCTTGGTGATCTCGGAGGCGACATAGCCGATGCGGCGGATGTTGAGGTCGCGGTGTTCCTTGGAGAAGCCCAGTTCGGACGACAGGTTCTTGCGCACCATGTCGCCGTCGAGCAGCGTCACCGGACGGCCGCCCATCTCCATCAGCTTGACCATGAGCGCGTTGGCGATAGTTGATTTGCCCGAGCCGGAGAAGCCGGTGAAGAACACGGTGAAGCCCTGCTTGGCTGCGCGGCGGGCGGGTGCGGCGCAGTTCCGTTGACCACCTCGGGGAACGGAGAACCATTCCGGGATCTCCAGGCCCTCGCGCAGACGGCGGCGCAGTTCGGTGCCGGAGATGTTCAGGATCGTCACGTCGTCCTTGTCGGCGATCTCATCCATCGGTTCGTATTGCGCGCGTTCCTGCACATAGACCATGTGCTTGAAGTCGACGAGGGTGATGCCGATCTCGGCTTCGTGCTCGCGCACCAGATCCTGGGCGTCGTAGGGGCCGTAGAAATCCTCGCCCTGGCTATTCTTGCCGGGGCCGGCATGGTCGCGGCCGACGATGAAATGGGTGCAGCCATGGTTCCTGCGGATCAGCGCGTGCCAGACCGCCTCGCGCGGGCCGCCCATGCGCATGGCGAGGTTCAGCAGGCTCATCGTGGTGGTCGAGGCGGGATACTTGTCCAGCACCGCCTCGTAGCAGCGCACGCGGGTGAAGTGATCGACATCGCCGGGTTTGGTCATGCCGACGACCGGATGGATCAAAAGGTTGGCCTGAGCCTCCTTGGCGGCGCGGAAGGTCAGTTCCTGATGCGCGCGGTGCAGCGGGTTGCGGGTCTGGAAGGCGACGATCTTGCGCCAGCCGACCTTGCGGAAGAAGGCGCGCAGTTCGTTCGGGGTGTCGCGGCGGGCGCGGAAATCGTAATGCACCGGCTGCTGGATGCCGGTCACCGGGCCGCCCAGATAGACCTTGCCCGCCGTGTTGTGCAGGTAGTTGACCGCCGGATGGGCGATGTCGTCGGCGCCGAAAGACCTTCTCGGCCTCGCGCGCCTTGTCCGGCGTCCAGCGATCGGTGACGGTCATCGTCGCCAGGATCACGCCTTCCTGGTCGCGCAGGGCGATATCCTGGCCGATCTCGACACCTTCAGCGAATTTCTCGGACACGTCGAGATTGATCGGCATCGGCCAGAGCGTGCCGTCGGCCAGGCGCATGGTGTCGACGACGCTCTGGTAATCCTTCTCGGTCAGGAAGCCCTTCAGCGGGTTGAACCCGCCGTTCATCAGCAGTTCCAGGTCGCAGATCTGGCGCGGGGTCAGATCCCAGCTTTGCAGATCGGCGGCCTCGACTTTCAGCTTCTGCGCCGATTCGGCAGAGACATAGAGTTCGGGAATGGGGGCGAGATTGGAAGCTTCCATGATGCAACGGTCCATTTCAACAACTCTCCATAGACCGAAGTCCGTCGGTCCAGTTCGCCGCGGACAGGCCTTACCGCCTATGGGCTGCCCGATAGGTCAAGCGCCGCATCGCGGGAAATAGCCATTCGCTTCTCGCAGCGCCAGCGTGCGCGCCGCCGCATCATTTCGGCCGGGCGTCCAGCTGAAAGACGGAAAGTCCGTTTCACCCGATGTGACGCAGGCGAGCGTGGGACCGTTCGGGTTGCCGAGGTTGCCGCGGCGTCGCGCGGCGCGCCGTGGCAGTCCTGTTCGGCCAGGAACCGTTCGGCCTCCAGCGCGGCCATGCAGCCCATGCCCGCCGAGGTGACCGCCTGGCGGTAGATATGGTCGGTCAGGTCGCCCGCGGCAAAGACGCCGGGGATCGAGGTGGCGGTGGTGTCCGGCTCGGTGACCTTGACATAGCCGCCCATGGTGCAGTTCCAGCTGATCCTTGACCAGTTCGGAGGCCGGCGCATGGCCGATGGCGACGAAGAAGCCCTTGCAGGGGATCTCGGTGATCTCGCCGGTCTCGACATGGCGGACGCGGACGCCCTCGACGCCGAGCGGCATGTCGGTGCCGGTCACCTCGTCCAGTTCGTGATCCCAGAGCACTTCGATCTTGGGGTTCTTGAACAGCCGGTCCTGCAGGATCTTTTCGGCGCGCAATTCGTCGCGGCGGTGGATCAGCGTGACCTTGGAGGCGAAATTGGTCAGGAACAGCGCCTCTTCGACCGCGGTGTTGCCGCCGCCGATCACCACGACTTCCTTGCCGCGGTAGAAGAACCCGTCGCAGGTGGCGCAGGCCGAGACGCCGAAGCCCTTGTATTTCTCCTCAGACGGCAGGCCCAGCCATTTTGCCCGCGCACCGGTGGCAAGGATCACGGCGTCGCAGGTATAGGTCGTGCCGCTGTCGCCCTGGCGGTGAAGGGGCGTTTGGACAGGTCGAGAGACGGTGATGATGTCGCGACACCATCTCGCAGCCCATCGCCTTGGCGTGGGCCTCCATCCGGACCATCAGGTCGGGGCCCTGCACCTCGGTGTCACCGGGCCAGTTCTCGACGTCGGTCGTCGTGGTCAATTGTCCGCCGGGCTCGATCCCCTGCACGAGCAGCGGTTCAAGCATGGCACGGCTGGCATAGACCCCGGCCGTGTAGCCGGCTGGACCCGAGCCGATGATGAGCACCTTCACGTGACGCGTTTCGGCCATGTCTTCCCCCGCATTCATCAGTTCGCCACCGCCATATAATCAGCGGCGCGGGGGAAAACCCCTGCCGGAACCGTTCAACGGTCGAGGGGCTCGCCTTTGCAAAGAATGTTGCGCGAAGTGAAATAATATTGCGCATACCGCGGCCCGTGCGTATAACAATCGCAAAAGCTATCGGGGGAGGCCATGGCGCCAACACGCTGGACCGATCGACCGCAAGATCCTGGCGGAGCTGCAGGCCGATGGCCGGATGACCAATGTCGAACTGGCCAAGCGGGTTGGCATCTCGGCGCCGCCCTGCCTGCGCCGGGTGCGGACGCTGGAGGAAAGCGGCTACATCCGCGGCTATCACGCCGATGTCGACGCGCGCGAGCTGGGATTTGAGGTGCAGGTCTTCGCGCTGGTCGGGCTGCAGAGCCAGGCCGAGGCGGATCTTTCGGCCTTCGAGGCCCGCTGCCGGGAATGGCCGCTGGTCCGCGAATGTCACATGCTGAACGGCGAGGTGGATTTCGTCCTGAAATGCATCGCGCCCGACCTGTCGACCTTCCAGTCCTTTCCTGACGGAAAAACTGACCGCCGCGCCGAACGTCGCCAACGTCAAGACCTCGCTGGTGATCCGCTGCGCCAAGGATCAGCCCGGCGTTCCCTTCGACGTGCTGGAAAGCCGGCTGATGAAGAAGGCATGACGCTAGCGCAGGAACTTGAGCGGGCCGAATTCCGCCAGCGTGCGGACCTGCGGGAACAGCGACAGGAACTGGCCGAAGAGATCATCCGCGATGGCGAGTGTCGCAGCATGGCCGGGATGGAAGCTCTCGACCGCGACATCGTTGACCTTGAGCAGTCTCTGCGACGCAAGCGCGATGTGGTAAAGCTGGACGGTGCCGCGCGGGGCGACTTCCACGACGTGATGGCCGTCGGCAAGCTCTGACACCAGACGAAGCCGGCCATCGGGCTGGCCGATCTGGCCCGGCGGCATCAGCCGCGCGCCGGGGCCAAGCAGCAGGTCGGGCTTTCCCGAACCCAGTCCGTAGCTGCCTTCGGTCAGGCGGTAGAGGCGGTCGGGCTGCGTGCTGCCCGCCGGAACGGCGGGCATCGCCCCGGTCCAGCCGACCTGCACCGGCGGGCCGTCGACCGGGTCGATCCACATGCCGGGCCGCAGATCCTCGACCGCGACCGGACCGTCCGGGGTTTCCACCAGGGCGCCGCGCGCGAAGGCATTGAACGCCAGCCGGAAAATCGGCATGTCGGGGATTGTGGTGACGCGGTGCTGGACCTCTCCGATCCGGTTCAGCCACGAGAATTCCACCGGCCGAATACGCTGACGCGCGGCGGGCTGCCGCGCCGGGGCCGTCGGTGCAATGTAGTGCGTTCTGGCTGTCCCGGGGACAGTCATGTTGTGGCGTATGTTGGCCATGCGATCAGTCCTTACGTCCTGGTCACATCTGCAATACGCCCCCACCCAAGTGCAGAGGACTTGGTTCGGGCATCATGCGAGATGCCGCAGCGTCTGTCAAAGAACTGGGCAAAGCGGGCCGGCTTTGGAGACAGTCCCGGGAACCGTTTCCGGGATTGTTTCTCGTCTCCGCTCAGTTCGCCGGAATCGGACCGGTTGCGGCAGAGAATCGGACAGCCCGCGTTCAAGGAAACACGTCCGGGCCGTGCGGTGCAGTGTCCGGTGGTCAGGCCCGTGCGGCCGCCTTGGTGCAGGCAGGTTCCGAGCGGCGTGCAATCATGCGCTTCCGGGTTTCACCGCGCGTCCATGGCAGGGCTGCGTCTGTCTTGGCAGCTTCCAGCAGGATTGTGTTCAGCCAGCGGCGTTTCGTCTTCATGGCAGTCCCCTTTTTTTGCCAGGACGGCGGGTTCCAGATGCGCCCAGCCGTGCGTTCCAGAAAATTTTATAAATGCTTTCAGGCCATTGCATGGCACGGTTCACTCTGTTTCAGAGCAGGACCGGCTTGCGCGGAATCCCGGCGCCAGACCGGAGCGACCGCCAAGGATGGTGGAAACCGATCGCGATGACCGCTGCATTTTGTGGATAGTCGTCGTCGCATCCGAATACTGTTGATGCATATGACCGGGTCGTCGCCACAATTGCGCCACAATCTGTGCCGCCTGACGGTCCGATAGGATCAGATGGCGATGACGGAAATCAGCCGTCCGTAATCGGCTTCCTTGGCGTGCACGCTTCGGCGGTAGGAATAAAAGCGCTGTGGATCCGAATAGGTGCAATGTCGCGTCCAATCCGCGGCGCCAACGCCAGCTTCGCGCAGCCGGTGCAGCCCGTAGCCGGGAAGGTCGAAATGATAGCGGTCGCCATCGCCATTGGCGAAGAAGCGGGCGTTTTCGGGCGCTTCGGTCAGGAAGTCCTCCAGAAATTCCGGCCCGACCTCGTAGGCGCGCTGGCTGATCGAGGGACCGATGATCGCGGTGATATCCTTTCGTGCGGCGCCAAGAACCTCCATCGCGTCGAGCGTCGCATCGAGAATTCCCGCCATCGCGCCCTTCCAACCGGCATGGGCGGCGCCGATCACGCGGGCGTTGCGGTCGGCAAAGAGCACCGGCTGGCAATCGGCGGTCAGGACGGCGACCGCGAGGCCGGGGCGGTCAGTGACGATGCGCATCGGCCTGTATGCCGCCGGTGGGTCCCGGCTCGTCGACGGTCGCAACGTCGGCCGAGTGGATCTGATGCAGCGTCAGAAGCGCATCCGGCGGTACCCCGATCGCATCAGCAACACGCGCCCGGTTGATCGCCACGATCTCGCACTGGTCGCTGAGAGCCGGGTCCGCAGTTCAGCCCCGGAAAAATCCCCGAAGACGCCCGCCCTTGCGGGTGAAAAACCCATGCCGCACTCCGGCAGATCAGCGATCGGGTGATGATCTCCAGCGTCATGGCGCGAATCCTGGGGGCGGTGTGCTGCCCGGATGGTGAAAGGCGATCATTTTGAACAGCGTCCCCATTTCATCGGGATGCGTCAACCTGCGATGTGCGGCGACATGCGATTGCAGCGCGTCGCCGGACAGCGAGCGGGCCAGCGTTTGAGCCCGCGCCGCGATACCAAGTCGTTCCAGCACGACACCCTGAGGCAGCATTTCGGTGATCTCCGCGCCACGGGGCGGCGGCAATGGCCAAGGCCTGAAAATCGACATGCGCGGTCAGGTCGGCCTGGCCGGGATTGGACAGCGGGTCTTCGGGACGGTGATGCCGCAACGCCTGGAAGGTGTCGCCGAGCGAGCGCCAGCCGCCGTAATCCGCGATCAGTGCCGCGCCGCCATACCGGGCGATGCGCTGTCCGATTTCAGAGGCGATGGCGGTCGCGGCCTGGCAGGTCTCGACGATGTCGCCGGGCCGGGTATCGTCCAGCCTGTGGTGGAGCGCCGCGATCGGAGCGGGCGTCGAGAGGCCAAAGACCAGGCGCCCGTCGTTCACTCCGACCTGACGTTCACGCCAGCCCTTGGCATCGCGGACGAACTGGCGGATCGGCAGGGCGTCGAAGAATTCGTTGGCAAGCAGGAACAGGGGAGTGCCGGGCAGGTCTGACGCGCGGTCCAGCCAAGCGATGTCATGGCCCGCCAGCATCTCTCGTTGTTTCGCGCGCAGCGTCGGCGAGGTTTCGACCAGGTGCACATCGGCGGCGTGAAGGAACCCCGGAACCCGTGCCGTCGCGCGCAGCATGTCGGCCATCAGCGTGCCCCGCCCCGGTCCCAGTTCGGCCAGTGTGAAGCGCGCAGGCGCCCCCTGGTCGAGCCAGGATTGCGCCAGCCACAGCCCGAGCAGTTCGCCGAACATCTGGCTGATCTCGGGCGCGGTGGTGAAATCGCCGGCGCTGCCGAAGGGATCGCGTGTGGAATAATAGCCGTGCTGCGGATGCGACAGCGCTTCGGCCATGAACTCGGCGAGGGTGATCGGCCCAGTCACGGCGATGCGCCGGATCAGGACATCGGCCAGCGCGGTCATCCTCGGCGGCGGGACCAGAGGATGAAGGCAATCCCCGCGAGGATCATCGGCAGCGAGAGGATCTGGCCCATCGACAGGCCAAATTCCCCGGCGCGCAGGACGTGGCCCATCGGGTTGTCCGGGGTGATGAACTGATCGTCGGCCTGGCGGAAGAACTCGACGACGAAGCGCGACAGGCCGTAGCCCAGAAGGAACAGCCCGGCGATCCCGCCGGGGCGCTTCAGCCAGCCGCGCCGCCAGACCAGGAACAGTAGCAGCAGGCCGAGGATCAGCCCTTCCATCCCCGCCTCGTAGAGTTGCGAGGGATGGCGGGCGCAGGGGCCTTCCACGCCGGGGCAGTCCTGCGCCGCCTGGCCCGGGAAGATCACCGCCCAGGGCAGGTCGCTGGGGCGGCCCCACAGCTCGGCATTCACGAAATTCGCGAGCCGCCCGAGAAACAGGCCGGGCGGGGTGGCGAGGGCCATCGCGTCGGCGATCTGCGCGAAGGGCAGGCCGTGGCGGCGGCAGAACAGCCAGAATGCCGAGAGCACGCCGAGGAAGCCGCCGTGAAACGACATGCCGCCCTGCCAGATCATCGGGATCTCTGCCGGGTTGGAAAGGTAATAGCCCGGCTGGTAGAACAGCACGAAGCCCAGCCTGCCGCCGGCGATCACGCCGATGATGATCCAGGTCAGCAGATCCTCGAGCTGGCCGCGTGTCATCGGCGGCGTGTCGGCGGGCCAGAGCCTTGGCGTGGCGAGGATCCGGGCGACCATGCGCCAGCCGATCAGGATGCCTGCGATATAGGCCAGCGCGTACCAGCGTAGGGCAAAGGAAAAGCCCCCGAAGTCGATTGAGAAGACCTCTGGTCCGATGTCGGGAAAGGGAATGGCGGCGGCGATCATGGCGGCATGAATGGGCGGCGCCTTGGGGGAAGTCAACCTTGTGGTTCGGGCGGTGGCGTCCCATATTGTGGAAAGACTAGGCGATGGAGGCCGTGATGCAGAGCCGCAACAAGATTCTCGACGATTTCTCGCAGCTGATGACCAATGCGATGGGTGTGGCCCAAGGCGCCAGGGACGAGGCCGAGACCGCGATGAAGGGTTGGGTCGATCGCTGGATGGCCGACCGCGATTTTGTGACGCGGGAAGAGTTCGACGCGGTGCGCGCCATGGCCCAGAAAGCGCGCGAGGAAAACGCGGCACTTCTGGCACGTATTGAGGCGCTGGAAGGTGGCTCGGGCAAGAAAGCCAAGGCGGCCCCGAAGAAGTAACGGCACGCAGCCCAACCACAAAGTGCGCGCCCCGGGTGCGCGCTTTTTCGTTGCCCGATGGCCGTAAAGGGCTGTGGAGGACTCGGCCCGCTGCACCGCGCGGATCGCCGGGTCAACAGCAACAATTGCAGAAAAACCTGAAAATAGCGCTTTACAGACTGCCCCTTTGCGAACACCATATCTAGTAAGGGCGGCGAATAGCACCGCCGGACCTTGAGCAGGCACCTAGTCTTAGTGGGGCAAGAAACCCGCAGGGCTACAACAGATGAGGCCGGGCATGTCGCTATCAGAGCATGATTTCACGACGGAAGATCTTCATCCGATCGATATCGTCGAACATATCGCCGCGCATCATGAATGGGATTTCGACCGGATCGCCGACGATCAGATCGCAATGGCGGTGGAAGGACAATGGCGGACCTATTCGATCACCCTGGCCTGGTCCGGCTATGACGAGACGCTGCGGCTGATCTGCACCTTCGAGATGGAGCCGCCGCAGGAGAAGTTGGGCCAGATCTACGAGACGCTGAACCGGATCAATGACAAGTGCTGGGCCGGAGCTTTCACCTTCTGGCTCGAACAGCGGCTGATGGTCTATCGCTATGGTCTGGTTCTTGCCGGCGGCCAGGTGGCCGGGCCGGAGCAGATCGACACGCTGATCAGCGCCGCCGTCATGTCGGCAGAGCGATTCTACCCGGCCTTCCAGCTGGTCGCCTGGGGCGACCGCGGCATCGACGATGCCTTGCAGGTCGCCATGGCCGAGGCCTACGGGCGCGCCTGACAGAACGGTTTTCCTGAGAGGAACCGGCCGCCGGCGGGGATATTTCCGAGACAATGAATTGACGGTTTTCCGCGCGCTCCTGTCTTTGTAGGGTGGCGGCGCAAAAGCGGAGAGAGTCATGGAATTTTCGGCGATAGGCCAGCGCGGGCTGGTGCTTCTGGGATGCGGCAAGATGGGCTCGGCGATGCTTGCGGGCTGGCTGAAGCGCGGGCTGCCCGCCGCGTCGGTCTGGATCCTCGATCCGCAGCCTTCGGACTGGCTGCGCTCGGTCGCGGGACTGCATCTGAACGAAGAACTGCCTGAGAACCCCGCGATCGTGCTGATCGCGGTGAAGCCGCAGATGATGGGCGATGCGCTGCCGGTCCTGAAGCCGCTCGGCAACGGCGATACGCTGTTTGTCTCGGTGGCGGCGGGAACCCCGATCGCGGCCTACGAGACCGCCCTTGGCGCTGAAACGCCGATTATCCGCGCGATGCCGAACACGCCCGCGGCGGTCGGACGCGGGATCACCGCAATGATCGGCAATGCGCATGCCTCGGTGGCGCAATGCGATCTGGCCGAAAACCTGCTGTCGGCGGTCGGGCAGGTCGTCCGGCTGGAGGCAGAGGAGCAGATTGATGCGGTGACCGGGGTTTCCGGTTCTGGCCCGGCCTATGTATTTCACCTGATCGAGACGCTGGCCGCGGCGGGCGAGGCGCAGGGCCTGCCCGCCGAACTGGCGATGCGGCTGGCCAAGGCGACGGTGGCGGGCGCCGGCGCGCTGGCTGAGGAAGCCAAGGAAGAGCCGGCCGCGTTGCGGGTCAACGTCACCAGCCCCGGCGGCACCACGGCGGCGGCGCTTGCCGTCCTGATGGACGAGGACCGCGGCTTCCCGCCGCTGTTGCGCGACGCGGTCAGGGCGGCGGCGGATCGCAGCCGGGAGCTTTCGAAATGACGATCAGCTATGACGATTTCCAGAAGGTCGATATCCGGGTCGGACAGATCACCCGCGTCGAGCCCTATCCGGAGGCGCGCAAACCTGCCTACAAGCTATGGCTCGATTTCGGCCCCGAGATCGGCGAGAAGAAAAGCTCGGCGCAGATCACGCGCCATTATGAACCCGAAACGCTGCTGGGTCGGCAAGTGCTGGCGGTGGTCAATTTCCCGCCGCGCCAAATCGGCAAGGTGATGTCGGAGGTGCTGGTGCTTGGTGTGCCGGACGAAGACGGCGAGGTGGTGCTTTTGGGGACAGATCAGGACGTGCCGCTTGGCGGGCGCATGTTCTAGCAGTCGCGCGGCCGTTCGCCCATCGCCTCGCGCCAGTGGCGGCGGCAGAGCGATATATAGGTTTCGTTGCCGCCGATCTGCACCTGCGCGCCATCGGTGACGACGTTTCCCGCCGCATCCTGCCGCACCACCATGGTAGCCTTCTTGCCGCAATGGCAGATTGTGCGCGCCTCTCTCATCTCGTCGGCGAGCGCCAGCAGCGCCGCCGAGCCGGGAAAAAGCTCGCCCCGGAAGTCGCCCCGCAGCCCGTAGCACATGATCGGCACCTTCAGGTCGTCAACCGCCCGCGCGAGTTGCCAGACCTGTTCCTTT
The DNA here is from genome assembly GCA_942492375.1 of uncultured Alphaproteobacteria bacterium. Lineage (GTDB taxonomy): Bacteria > Pseudomonadota > Alphaproteobacteria > Rhodobacterales > Rhodobacteraceae > JAHEAO01. Next base: position 104,530 of record CALOEL010000005.1, on the reverse strand, counting down.
TCCAGGAACTGCGCCTCGTCGACGAAGACGCAGGCGAGATCGTCCAGCGCCTGGCGACTGGCGATCTTCCGGAACAGATCCTCCCCGGGGGCGAATGTGTCGGCTTCTTCGCCGATACCGATCCGGGACCCGATACGGCCTTCGCCTGAACGGTTGTCCAATTGCGCGGTCAACAGATAGGTGTTCATGCCGCGTTCACGGTAGTTGTAGGACGCCTGCAACAACAGCGTGGATTTGCCCGCGTTCATTGTCGAATAGTGGAAATAGAGCTTTGCCATGCCGGGTTCTAGCCAGCCTGAACGATCCGGTTCAAGCATTTTGCGATATCTGGTGTCCGAAATCCGGGGGCGGGTCGAGGCCGCCGTTTGGGTGAGGCGGCGCAACAGATTGATGACTTTCAGCAAATAGACCGGTAATGGGAAAAAGGCGAGGCTATTGCCTTCCTGGGCGCAAGAGCGGGGCGAGATGATGAGTGTTGCCGAGAAATTCCTGAAGAAATGCACCGAGGCGCTGGTCAAGGATGTCGGCCTGGAACGCGCCTGCAAGATAACCGGAAAGTCTAAGACGACGCTTGGGCGCTATTATTCGGATGCGCCGGAACATGCCGACCGTTTCATGCCGATCGACGCGGTGGCCCTGCTGGAAGCCGCGTCGAAATATCCGCATGTCACCAGCGCCCTGGCGGAGTTGCAGCAGCTCACGGTTTCCTACGATTCAGAGCACCGGAATTCGAAGGGCAGCGGCGTGAACAGCGATGTCGTGACGCTGAGCCAGCGGTTCGGGATGCTTATGGCGGAGTACAACCAGTCGATCGAGGACGGGATCATAACCATCAATGAAGCCAAGCGGCTGCTGCGGGAAACGACGGCGATGCAGGAGGTTCTGTTGAACATCAAGCTGCATCTGGAAAACGAAACGACCTGATCGCGGGGCTAGAGGAAAACCCGCTCGACGAACCAGTAGGCCCCGACGATTGCGATCGCCGTAGATGCGGGGACGGAGATTGCCGACCGGTACCAGCTCTTGCGGCCAAACCAAAGGCCGATCGTCAGGAACGCGGCGGCGATCACCGCGAGCTGACCCAGTTCGACGCCGATATTGAAACCGATAAGCCCGGTGACAAAACGCGCTGGATTGAGGCCGATATCGCCGAGGACCGACGCGAAGCCGAGACCGTGGAGCAGACCGAAACCGAAGACCACGACGGTGCGCCAGGGGCGATATCGCTGCAGGAAGATATTCTCGACCGCCACGTATACGATCGAGGCCGCGATCAGCGGTTCTACGATGCTTGCCGGGATCTGCAACAGGCCGAGCGTGGCGATGGCGAGCGTTACGGTATGGGCCAAAGTAAAGGCCGTCACCTGATAGAGCAGCGGCCGCATTTGCAGCGAGAAGAAGAACAGGCCGAGCACGAAGAGGATGTGATCGAGACCCTTCGGAACGATATGTTCGAAGCCGATCCGCACGTAATCGACGAAGGCCGACAGCCAGGATTGCTGTGCGCTGCCGGTCCGGGGCATCGGCTCGCTGTCGGCGCCTTCGGTAAGGTAGCCGGAATAGCCGTCTTCCTCCTCGGCGCCTTGACGGACCACAAGCGGTCCGAAGGCCGCATCCCATCCCAGCGTGACCGGGCTGCCGTCTTCCGGCAGCGACGCCGCCAGAACAACGCGGGCGTCCCGCGGCAGTTCGAGGTCGGGTTCCGGGATCACCGTCACGTCTTGCAGCGTCATCGCGACCCGGCCGTCGCCGGCGAACAACCGGATGTCTTCGGCAATTGTCGGCCACAGGCCACGGAAGTCATCGGCCAGCGCCTCGGGGTTTTCGGCCCGCAGCGCGTCGTAGCGGTCGGCCAGGGGCGAGGCGTTGGTGTCCTGGACCTCGCTCAGGTCGATGCCGGCGATGATCGGCTCGAGCGACAGCCGAATTTCGATTTCGGCGCGATCCGTGGTCAGGTTTATGTCGGCAATGGCGGGCCGTATCTCATGCGCGCGGCTGTCGCTTGCCGCCAGCGCGCAGAGCGCGGCAACGAGGATCAGGCTTGACAGGCGCAGGAACTGCGCCAGCTTGAGACGGCAAGCCGAAAGAGGCATTCTGCTCATGAAAGTTCCGACGCTCCATGTTCTGACCCTGATGCTAGCTAGCGCTCTGCCGGCGGTCGCCCACGAATTCTGGATACAGCCGCAGGATTATGCCGTCGAGACCGGCGCGGCAATTCGTGCCGATCTGCGCGTCGGGCAGGAATTCAAGGGCGCCGCCTTCAGCTACATTCCGCAGAATTCCGTGCGTTTCGACATCGTGTCGGGCGACACGGTGATACCGGTCGACTCCCGCATCGGCGACCGGCCGGCGCTTGACATGGCCGCACCCGGGGACGGGCTTTGGATCGTTGTCCACGAAACCACCGACAGTTCCCTGACCTGGGACAGCTGGGAAAAGTTCGTGGATTTCGTCGAGCAAAAGAAGCTTGACGGGGTCCTGTCGCTTCATGCCGAAAGGGACCTGCCTCAGGAGGACGTGAAAGAGCGCTACCGGCGGTTCGCAAAGGCGCTGGTCGCGGTGGGCGAGGGCAGCGGCGCGGACCGAGAAGTCGGTTTACGAACCGAGATCGTCGCGCTGGCCAATCCCTATACCGACGACCTGCCCGGCGGATTGCCGGTACGAGTGCTGTATCAGGGCGAGCCGCGTGAAGAGGTCCAGATCGAGATCTTCGACCGCGACCCCGAGGGCATGGTGAGCATCCGAACCGAGATTACCGATGCCGAGGGGGTCGCGAGCATTCCGGTTGAAGCGGGCCACGAATATCTGCTCGATTCGGTGACCATGCTTCCGCTGGCGGCCGATGATGCCGCGGAGTCGGAAGTCTGGGAATCGCTCTGGGCTTCGCTGACATTCAGGGTGCCGGCGCCCGGGCAGTAACAGTCGAAATATCATGGCGCAGCATCGTCATTGGGGGCGCCCAGCAGCTGGCGGTTGCCATTTTGTCCAGTAGCTATATTTTGTGCAGCGGGGCAGAGTGAGGCGTTGATGATCCGCTACGCGCTGAAATGCGAAATCAATCACCAGTTCGAAAGCTGGTTCCAGTCCGCCGAGGCTTTCGAAAAGTTGCGCCTTTCCGGCATGCTGACCTGTCCCGATTGTGGAACCGGCGCGGTCGAAAAAGCGATGATGGCCCCCCGCGTGCGGACGCAGGAGGACGACCGCGAGACGGTTCGCACCGAATCCGCGCCGATGCACGCGCTCGCCGCGCCCTCGTCGCCAGCCGAAGCCGCGATCACGGAGCTGAAGCGAAAGATCCAGCGCCATTCGGAATATGTCGGCAAGGATTTCGCCGACGAGGCCCGGAAGATCCATGTCGGTGACGCGCCGGAACGGTCGATCTACGGTGAAGCCTCGAACGACGAGGCCCGGAGTCTCGTCGAAGATGGCGTGCCGGTCGCGCCGCTGCCGTTCCTGCCGCCGCGAAAGACCAACTAGTCTTCTCTCAACCGGATAGCACGATGTTCCAGGACGACCTGAAAGAGCTTCTGGAACGGATGGTGATTGCTTACCGCGCCGGCGATGCGCAAGGCTGTGCCGCCTGTTTCTCAGACGACGCCGTGCTGCTCTCTCCCTATGCGCCACCTGCGCAGGGGCGGGCGGCAATCGAGGTCCTGCACAGGGATTGGGTGGGGGCAGGCGGCAACGCCAAAGAGCTTTCGATCATCGACTCTGGATCGGACGGAGATCTCGGCTGGTGCCTGGCGCGGTTCAGTGAGGGCGAAGAGACCGGCGAAGGCGTGTCCCTCAGCATTCTGGTGCGCGATCCCAGGGCGGGTTGGTTGATCCGCGGGTGCAGCCTTACCGCCGAGGCGGAGTGAATCCCGCACCTGGCATCTGCCCTTGATCCACCTTGCCCTTCACCCCGCCGCCGCATAAGAAGCGCGCGACCAAACCGGGGGACGGGGCGCCTTCATGCCAATCCTTGTGATGAAATTCGGCGGCACATCGGTGGCGACGCTGGACCGTATCCACCGCGCTTCGAAACGCATCGCGCGGGAAGTGGCGAATGGATATGACGTGATCGTCGTCGTGTCGGCGATGTCCGGCAAGACCAACGAACTGGTGGGCTGGGTCGACGAGACCTCGAAATTCTACGATGCACGGGAATATGACGCAGTGGTCTCCTCGGGCGAGAACGTGACCGCCGGGCTGATGGCGCTGCGGCTACAGGAGATGGATATTCCGGCGCGCAGCTGGCAGGGCTGGCAGGTTCCGCTCCGGACGAACTCGGCCCATAGTTCGGCGCGGATCGAGGAGATCCCGACCGGTAATATCAGCGCCAAGTTCGCGCAGGGCATGAAGGTTGCCGTGGTGGCGGGCTTTCAGGGGATCAGTCCCGAGGGGCGGATCACCACGCTGGGGCGCGGCGGATCGGATACGACGGCGGTGGCTTTCGCGGCGGCGTTCGGGGCCGAGCGGTGCGATATTTATACCGATGTCGACGGGGTCTACACCACCGATCCCCGGATCAGCGCCAAGGCCCGCAAGCTAGAACGGATCGCCTTCGAGGAGATGCTGGAACTGGCCTCGCTGGGGGCGAAGGTGCTGCAGACCCGCTCGGTCGAGCTGGCGATGCGTTTCAAGGTGAAACTGCGGGTGCTGTCGAGCTTCGAGGACAACAACGAGACCGCGGGCACGCTGGTCTGCGACGAGGAGGATATCGTGGAAAGCAAAGCTGTTTCGGGCGTCGCCTACAGCCGCGACGAAGCCAAGATGACGCTGATCTCGGTCGCCGACCGGCCGGGGATCGCGGCGGCGATCTTCGGGCCGCTGGCCGAGGCGGGTGTCAACGTGGACATGATCGTGCAGAACATCTCGGAGGAGGGGCGCACCGACATGACCTTCTCGCTGCCGGTCGGGCAGGTGGCGCGGGCCGAGAAGGCGATGCTGGCGGCCAAGGCATCGGAGGCGATCAATTTCCATGACCTCGTCACCGATACCGACGTGGCCAAGGTTTCGGTGGTCGGGATCGGGATGCGGTCGCATGCCGGGGTCGCCGCCCAGATGTTCAAGGCGCTCTATGCCGAGGGGATCAATATCAAGGTCATCACCACGTCGGAGATCAAGATCTCGGTGCTGATCGACCGGAAATATATGGAACTGGCGGTGCAGGCGCTGCATGATACTTTCGGGTTGGAAAAGGTGGCCTGAGAAACCAGGCGTCCACATGTGGACGTTTTTCCAAGCCTTTGAAAACAAAGAAATAGAGCCTTCGGCGTTCAGGCTTTCTTAACGCTTTCCTTGTGGCGCGCGGTGGGGCTTGACGCAAGATGCGCGAGGCGCCGGACGCCGGGCCGCACAGTCGCGCCACGGCCGGACTCCGCGATCTGCCGGTGGAATCCCACTGCGGGGCTCCACCGGGGATGCCACGCGAGACGTTTCAGATGTCGGCTACCGATCGCCGGACGGAAAATCCGCTATGCGAGCTTGGCGAAGGACAGCTTGGAGCCCAGTGTGACTGATGCTGCGGGCCGCACCAATGACGGCATTGCGGAGATCAGCCGCTGGTCATGCCCGCGATCATGGCGCCGAGGGCAACGAGGTGGACCAGCATCAAGGCCTTGTCGTTCCACAAAGCGCCAACTGCAAACCAGCCGAGGACACCGACCAGGAAGAGATAGAGGTTCCAGGGCGTCCAGCCGAAGCCGGTGGCGGTGTAACCCATGATCTGCACGGCAGATGCGCCCCATTTCACTGCGAATACAAGCCGGTCGCGCGCGGGCGCGGGTGCTGCGACATCACACTGCACGGGTCAGCCCCCCATCAATGCGAAGGTTCTGGCCCGTCATGTACGCGCCGCTGTCGGAGGCGAGCCAGGAGATCAGCGACGATACCTCCTCGGCGCGGCCATACCGCCCCATCGGGATGCGCGCCTTTCGGTCCTCTGTCTCTGGCAGGCTGTCGATGAAGCCGGGCAGGACGTTGTTCATGCGGATAGCATCTGACGCGTACTTGTCAGAAAAGAGCTTGGTAAACGCGGCCAGACCCGCGCGGAAGACGCCGGAGGTCGGGAAAAGCGGGTCTGGCTCGAACGCGGCGAAGGTCGAGATGTTGATGATCGCGCCGCCGCCCTGGTTCTGCATCAACGGTGTCACCAGCCGTGTCGGGCGGATCACATTCATCAGGTAGACATCCATCCCCTGGTGCCAATCGTCGTCGCTGATTTCCAGCACGGGACCTTTCGGGCCGTGGCCGGCTGAATTCACCAGCACGTCCACGCGCGCCCAGCGATCCTGCGCGCCTTGAACAAGCGCAGCCAGATCGCTCCCGTCCAGATTGGACCCGGTGACGCCGAAACCGCCGAGTTCCGTGCCAAGCGCTTCGCCTTTGCCCGAGGACGAAAGAATGCCGATCTTGAAGCCATCAGCGGCAAGCCTGCGCGCCGCATCCGCGCCCATGCCGCTGCCGCCAGCCGTAATCAGGGCTACTTTTTCTACTGTCATCACCAACTCCTCTTTCATCATTAGCTTGTTACAAAAAGGTTTGGAATTGCACGATTGAGAATTGCTGTTTTATGACTGTAGGAATACTATTGAAGAATGAACGCACTGCCTCCTCTGAACGGTCTTCGTGCCTTTGACGCTGCTGGCCGTCGTCTCAGCTTTCGTGCCGCAGCTGACGAGTTGGGCGTGACCCAGGGCGCGGTCGCCCAGCATGTGCGTCATCTCGAAACTCATCTTGGCGTCACGCTCTTCGACAGAGTACCCAAGGGGCTGGCCCTGACACCTGTCGGGCGCGGCTACCACGCCAGAATCGCGGACGCCTTCGCCGACCTACGCTCGGCGACCGCGCAGCTCAAGCCAGAGCCCGACAAGGTCTTGATCAGCGTCACGCCGACATTTGCTGCCAAGTGGCTTATCCCGAACTTGCCGGACTTCGCGGCGAAGCATCCGGACGTCGATCTACGCATCATGGCGACCGAGAAAGTCTCCAGCTTTCACAGCGACGGGATTGATCTTGCAATACGTCAGGGCACCCCACCGTTCGGCGCGGCGCTGCAGGCCACGCTATTGTTCAGGCAGGACGTGATCGCCGTTGCCGCGCCCAGACTGGTGGAGACCGGGCAAGGGCCGGTCAACCCGGACACCCTTTCGAGACTGCCCAAGATACATGACACGCATGATCTGTGGCCGAAGTTCCTTGCAGGCATTGGAGTGGCGGATCAAAGCAAGCGCGGCCTGCGAGTCACCCAGACGGCTCTGGCGGTGGATGCCGCGATCGCGGGCCAGGGCGTTGCTCTGGTCAGCCGGTTTCTTGTATCGAGCGACCTCGCCGCGGGTAATCTGCTGGAGATCGGGATTTCAAACTTCACCAGAACCCAGGAATACTATCTTCTGGCCGAGCGCACGGCACGCCGGCGAGGCTCGGTTGACGAGGTCGTGTCGTGGGTCACCGCACGTGCCGAAGCGACAAAGTGACGGCTTTTGTTTCGTGGCGGATCGGACATTCGAGCAGCCGCAGCAAAGGCTCGCTTTGTCCCGCCAAGCCGACATCGCGCACCCCCATCGCACCGCGTGTCGCCCGGCTCGAGACTGCTCGTTTTCCGGGCGGTCGGTTTGGGTTCTGCGCTTTCGCTCCTCGGCCGGCCCGATCCGCCCGTTCGGTGACATTCGCCTCTCCCCCTCGCGGCGCAACTCGCCTATAGAGGGCGTGACGGAAGGAACGGGATTGGAATGGCGGACCGCACCGACAGTGAAAGCCGCAAACTGCTGGGGCGGCTGCGCGATGCACTGGCCGAATCGAGTGCGGGACAGGCGCGGCTGGACCGGATCACCCGGCTGATCGCCGATTCGATGCAGACCGAAGTGTGCTCGATCTACCTGTTCCGCGATCAGGAAACGCTGGAACTGTGCGCCACCGAGGGGCTGAACGCCGAGGCGGTGCACAAGACCCGGATGCGGATCGGCGAAGGGCTGGTCGGTCGGGTCGCGCGGACCGGGACGCCGATCAACACCGCAAATGCGCCGCAGACCAAGGGGTTCCGGTTCATGCCGGAAACCGGCGAGGAGATCTTCTCGTCCTTCCTTGGCGTGCCGATCCAGCGGCTGGGGGAATCGCTGGGCGTGCTGGTGGTGCAGTCGAAGGATGCGCGCGGATTTTCCGAGGACGAGGTCTATGCACTGGAAGTAGTGGCGATGGTGCTGGCCGAGATGGCCGAGCTGGGCGCCTTCATCGGCGAGGGCGCGGCGCTGAAGGCGCTGCACACGCAGCCGGTGATGTTCCAGGGCGGCGTGGCGCAGGAAGGCGTGGCCGAGGGCCAGGTCTATCTGCACGAGCCGCGCGTCGTCGTGACCAACCCGGTGGCCGACGATCCCAAGGCCGAGCTGATCCGCCTGCAGGAGGCGGTGAACGCGCTGCGGATCTCGGTCGATGACATGCTGTCGATTGCCGATACCGGCGACAAGGAACAGCGCGAGGTTCTGGAAGCCTACCGGATGTTCGCCAATTCGCGCAGCTGGATCGGCCGGATGGAAGAGGATATCGCCAGCGGCCTGTCGGCCGAGGCGGCGGTGGAGAAAGAGCAGACCTCGGCGCGGTTCCGCATGGCGCAGGTGCCGGATGCCTATCTGCGCGAGCGGCTGCACGATCTCGACGACCTGTCGAACCGGCTGTTGCGGATCCTGACCGGGCAGGGGTCGGAGACCGGGGCGGAACTGCCGGACAACCCGATCCTGGTCGCGCGCAATATCGGGCCGGGAGAGCTGCTGGAATATGGCCGGGCGCTGAAGGGGATCGTGCTGGAGCAGGGCTCGGTCGGCAGCCATGCCGCGATCGTCGCGCGCGCGCTGGCGATCCCGCTGGTGATCCATGCCGAGCGGATCACCACCGAGGCGCTGAACGGCGACCGGATTCTGGTCGATGGCGAGCAGGGCATCGTGCATCTGCGCCCCGAGGACAATGTCGCCGCGGCCTTCCGCGACAAGATCGCGATGCAGGCGGCGGCGCAGGAGCGCTATGCCAGCCTGCGCGACCAGCCGGCGCAGGCGCTGTGCGGCACGGTGATCTCGCTGCACATGAATGCCGGGCTGATGGCGGATCTGCCGTCGCTGAAGGGGTCGGGGGCAGAGGGGGTCGGCCTGTTCCGCACCGAATTGCAGTTCCTGATCCGCACCAAGGTGCCCAAGCGCGGCGAGCTGGCGGCGCTTTACAGCCGGGTGCTGGACGCCGCCGACGGCAAGCGGGTGGCGTTCCGGACGCTGGATATCGGGTCGGACAAGGTGCTGCCCTACATGAAGCGCCAGGACGAGCCGAACCCGGCGCTGGGCTGGCGGGCGATCCGGGTCGGGCTGGACAAGAAGGGCGTGATGCGGATGCAGCTGCAGGCGCTGCTGCGCGCCGCGGCGGGGCGTCCGCTGACGGTGATGTTCCCGTTCATCGCCCAGACCGAGGAATTCCGCCAGGCCCGCGAGATCCTGATGGCGGCGCTGGCCACCGAGAAGCAGCTGGGCCATGCGGTGCCGTTCAAGCTGGAGATCGGCGCGATGCTGGAGACGCCCAGCATGGCCTTCGCGCCGCGGCAGTTCTTCGAGGAATGCGATTTCATCAGCATCGGCGGCAACGACCTGAAGCAGTTCTTCTATGCCGCCGACCGCGAGAACGAGCGGGTGCGGCGGCGCTACGACACGCTGAACGTCTCGTTCCTGTCGCTGATCCAGCAGATCGTGGACCGCTGCGAGCGGACCAACACGCCGCTGTCGTTCTGCGGCGAGGATGCCGGGCGGCCGATCGAGGCGATCTGCTTCGCTGCGCTCGGCCTGCGCAGCCTGTCGATGCGGCCGGCCTCGATCGGGCCGGTCAAGCACCTGATCCGGCGGGTGAACCTGAAGGACCTGCGCAAGGTGATCGACGCGGCCTCGGAATCGGGCGCGCAGTCGGTGCGGCCGGCGGTGATGGAGTATCTGCGCGGGATCGGGTGATCAACTGTCCGAAGATGAGTTGTATCGAGAAAGCATGTGGCTGACTTTTGGGATGAAGACGCGGGCAAGTTTGCCGCTGTTGCGAAGTCATTTGCTGAGGGCGCGCTTGCACTTGATGATGCCCAGCGTTCAAGCGGACGTATTCTATTTCGGCCTACCCTGATGCTAGCCGCGCATGGGCTGGAACTTATGCTAAAGGCATGCATGTTCCTTAATGGCAAACCGCCATCGACCACCGGTAGATCGGGTCACGACATCATTTCCATGTGGAATGACGAGGTTTGTGAACCGGTGCGCGGCAGCGTAAACGTTAATGCGCGGATAGCATGCTTGGAACATGAAGCAGCAGGCTGCTTCCCAGACCTACCAAATCCCGAAGACGCGGCCGCTATGGTCAACGAGTACATTGTGAAGCTGGCGGAATTGCATGGAAGCCGCAAAGGCTCCTTGCTCCGTTATCCAAGCAATTCCAATGAAATGGCTCCAAGAACACCACTCCTTGTGAGGACGCTTTGGAGAACGTGCGATGACCTCGTGAAGCGGCCTGACGATTTCAAGTTGAACCACAATCGTGGAACGAGATAGTCGTAACGCTTTGCCGCAAATTTGTTATCGCTCTTTGTCAAAGCCTTTCATATGCAAACCGTGTCACCCTTATGTCCAGGCTCACTGGTGGACTGTTGCGGGCTCGGGCCATTTCGTCACCTGCCCCGCCACGCCTTTCCACGCCCCCGTCACCAGGTCATGCCCCAGCACCCGGTCGGGATTGGTCGGCGGCGGCATCACAACGTCCGGCAGTTTCGCGAAGCCGAAGCGGCGGTAATAGGGCGCGTCGCCGACCAGCAGCACGCGGCTCCAGCCTTCGCGCAGCGCCTCGCCCATGCTTTCGACGATCAGGAGCGCGCCCAGCCCCTCGCCCTGACGGGTCGGGTGCACCGCGATCGGGCCGAGCAGCAGCGCCGGGGCGTCCCCGATCATGATCGGCCAGTAGCGGATCGCGGCGGCGAGCGTGCCGTCGGCATCGCGCGCCACGGTGCAGAGCGCCTTGACGGGGGGGATTTTGTCGCGCAGCCGGTAGGAGGACAAAGCCTCTCGTCCCGGTGCGAAACAGAGGTCCATCAGCGCCTCGACCTCCCACCAATCCGCCGGCGTTTCTTCTTCGAGGCGATACAAGCCTGCCCCCGCATAATCACGATTAAGGACTGGAAAGCCTGCTATCACGCAGCTAGGTCAGGGGCAACGAACGAGGAGAAAGCATGTTTTACCGCCCCGCAGATGGTCACGGCCTGCCGCATAACCCATTCAACGCCATCGTGACGCCGCGTCCGATCGGCTGGATCTCGACGCGGGGCAGCGACGGGCGCGAGAACCTTGCGCCCTATTCGTTCTTCAACGCGGTCGCCTACACGCCGCCGCAGGTCATGTTCGCCTCGACCAGCGGCAAGCCGGACCGGGATTTCGGCAAGGATTCGGTGGCCAACATCACCGATAGCGGGGTGTTCTGCGTCAATATCGTGTCGTTCGCGCTGAAGGACCAGATGAACCTGAGTTCCGGGTCGTTCGGCGCCGAGGTCGACGAGTTCGAGCTGGCCGGGCTGGAACGCGCCGAATGCAAGACGATCCCCTGTTCGCGGGTCGCCGCCGCGCCCGCCGCGCTGGAATGCCGGCTGACGCAGGTCGTCAACCTGGAAGGGCTGGAGAATTTCTGCGTCTTCGGCGAGGTGACCGGCGTCTACATGCGCGACGACTGCATCGTCGACGGCAGGTTCGACGTCACCACGTTCCGCCCGATGGCGCGGCTGGGCTACCGGGATTATACCTGCGTGGACAACCTGTTCAGTTTGAAGCGGCCGGGGGAGTAGGTTTGGGGTTGGGATCTGGGACGTCTGCTGCTGTCCGGGCTTGGGCGTGCGGACAAGACCGACCTTCGCCGGCGCAGCACTAAAGTCTCGCGCAGCCCCTAGCCTGCATTTGTCCTTTGGAGAGCAGTCGCGCCTCATCCTGCGACGCGACAGTATGACCGACCTTGCGCCCGCGGCGCCGTCAGGCGGTCTTTGGCGCAATATCCGTGTTCAAAACAGCCCATCCGAAAGGCTGTACGTACGGAAATTTACTTGCCTGCCGATTGCATTGGGCGCACGTTAGCAAAGCACAGGCAAATGTGAATCGTGGTTCGCTACTTCATTGAATTGGAGGAGATTTGGCCATGGAAATCGTCATACTTATTGTCGTCGGCGTCGTGGTGCTTGTAGTTATTATACTAGTAATTGACGGCATCGGCCGCTTCATCGGGGTTCGACAGCCCTGCGGTTTGAAGCCCTTCTTCCTCAGGCGCGATGCGTGCTTGGGCACGTGTCCCCCGGGCGTAACTTGCGTGGCGACTGCGACGCGGAGATATTTTTTCTTTGGTACGCAGGCGTCGGCCTGCGCTTGCCTAGCGCCCGGCTTGGGCGGCGGACCGACTACGGTACCGCCGGGCGGCGTTCCGGGCGGCGAGGATGAAGAAGACGGCTAGCGAGTGCCGCCGACCGGTGAGCTTTCAAGTATGTTCGGGTTTGGCGCAATCAACGCCGCGACCATCCGCTGTATCGATTCCATCCCCGGTATTGGACGCCGACGATGCGTTGGCGAACCTATGCATTTCGAAGGTCGCGGGCGGCGCTGAGTTCGCTTCGCGTCGGTGGTTTTCTGCGCAAGGTTTTCATGTTTCTGATGGTGAATCCGGTTGCGCGGGGACCGCCAAGATCCGCCAGGTAGATGTTGTGACGAGCAATATGATCGTCGAAGCCCAAACGTCCACTGCAGGCTCTTTCCGGACACCGGACGCCTTTGGTCCAAATCCCGCTTTAGTGCCCCGCACCCAGCATTCCGGTTCGGATCGAGTAATCGACCGCGATGCCGTAATCCGGATCGTCATCCGCATCGACCATGAGCTGCCCGGCCTTTGACAGAAGCCGGTGACAGTCATGGCTGAGATGGCGCAGTTGCAGCTGCTTGCCGGCGGTCTCGTAGCGGCCGGCCATCTGCTCGATCGCGGTCAGGGCGGACTGGTCGGCGACGCGGCTGTCGGCGAAGAAGAACAGCGGCCCCTGGATCTGGTAGACCTTGGCGCCCTCGGGCGTCATGTAGGTCTTGGCGTGGATGCGCTTGGCGTTCTGCCAGGCATAGGCCAGCGCCGAGACGATGACGCCGACGACGACCGCCGTGGCAAGGTCGGTGGCGACGGTGACGACGGTGACGAGGCCGATCACGAAGGCGTCGGTGAACGGCACCCGGCGCAGGATCGTCAGCGAGTTCCAGGCGAAGGTGCCGATCACCACCATGAACATCACGCCGACAAGGGCGGCGAGCGGGATCTGCTCGATCGCCGGTGAGGCGACGACGATGAAGGCCAGCAGGAACAGGGCTGCGGCGATGCCGGAGAGGCGTGTGCGGCCGCCGGATTTCACGTTGATCATCGACTGGCCGATCATCGCGCAGCCGCCCATGCCGCCGAAGAAGCCGGTGACCGTATTGGCCACGCCCTGGGCGATGCATTCCTGGGAGGCGCCGCCGCGTTCGCCGGTGATCTCGCCGACCAGGTTCAGCGTCAGCAGGCTTTCGATCAGGCCGATGGCGGCGAGGATCAGGGCGTAGGGCAGGATGATTTCCAGTGTTTCGAAGGTAAAGGGCACCATCGGGATATGGAACATCGGCAGGCCGCCCTCGATCGAGGCGAGGTCGCCGACGCGGGGCACGTCGATGCCGAAGCCGATGACGATGGCCGCGACGATGCCGATCCCGGCCAAGGGCGCGGGGATCGCGCGGGTCAGGCGCGGCATCACCCAGATGATCGCCATGGTCAGCACGACCAGCGCCAGCATGATGATCAGCGGCCAGCCGGTCATCCATTCACCGCCGGCGAGGCCGTGGCCCGCGGCCTCGGCGGTGCCGGGCACCTGGAACTGGCTGAGCTGGGCGAGGAAGATCACGATGGCTAGGCCGTTGACGAAGCCCAGCATCACCGGATGCGGCACGAGGCGGATGAACTTGCCCAGCCGGAACACGCCGGCGGCGATCTGGATCAGGCCCATCAGGACGACGGCGGCAAAGAGGTATTCGACGCCGTGCTCGGCCACCAGCGACACCATCACGACGGCCAGCGCGCCGGTGGCGCCCGAGATCATCCCCGGACGGCCGCCGAAGATGGCGGTGATCAGGCCGACAATGAACGCGGCGTAGAGCCCGACCAGCGGATGCACCCCGGCGACGAAGGCGAAGGCCACGGCCTCTGGCACCAGCGCCAGGGCGACGGTGAGCCCCGACAGGATCTCGGTCTTCGCCTGCCTGGGCGAAAGCGGAGAGGGCGCCTTGAGCTTCAGTTCGGGAATGGAGAGGCGGTCGGCAAACGCCGTCCATGTGGATTTCTGCACTGGTCTTCCGGAAGTTGGGATTGTTCGCTGCGGCGCGTCTAGCAGGAAAGTCCGGCGCGAGGAACCCCCGCGGCGGGACGGCCCCCATGCGCCCGGTGCATGACGTCGCCGCCGCTTTCCAGCCCCGGCCCTTTCGCATAGGCTGCGCCGAAATTTTGCGGGAGGCAGGCATGGAAACGGTCATCGGCGTCATCGGCGGGTCGGGCGTCTACGAGATCGACGGGCTGGAAGAGGCGCGCTGGCAGGCGGTCGAGAGCCCCTGGGGGGCGCCGTCCGACGAGATCCTGACAGGGGTGCTGGACGGGGTGCGGATGGCGTTCCTGCCGCGGCATGGACGCGGCCATGTGCATTCGCCCTCGACGGTGCCCTACCGGGCGAATATCGACGCGCTGAAGCGGCTGGGGGTGACGGATGTGATCTCGGTTTCCGCCTGCGGGTCGTTTCGGGAAGAAATGGCGCCGGGGGATTTCGTGGTCGTCGATCAGTTCGTCGACCGCACCTTCGCGCGGGAAAAATCGTTCTTTGGCAAGGGTTTGGTCGCGCATGTTTCGGTGGCGCACCCGACCTGTCCGCGGCTGTCGGCGGCCTGCCTCGATGCCGCCAGGGCGGAGGGGATCACCGCGCATGAGGGCGGCACCTATCTGGCGATGGAGGGGCCGCAGTTTTCCAGCCTGGCGGAATCGAAGCTCTACCGCGAGGTCTGGGGCTGCGACGTGATCGGGATGACCAACATGCCCGAGGCCAAGCTCGCCCGCGAGGCGGAGCTTTGCTATGCAAGTGTCGCGATGATCACCGACTATGACAGCTGGCATCCCGACCATGGCGAGGTCGATGTCAGCGACATCATCCGGACGCTGATGGGCAATGCCGACAAGGCGCGGGGGCTGGTGCGCCGGGTGCCCGACCTGCTGGGCGCGGATCGCGCGCCTTGCCCGCATGGCTGCGACCGGGCGCTGGACCATGCGATTCTGACCGCGCCGGATGCGCGCGACCCTGCGCTGGTGGCCAAACTCGATGCGGTCGCGGGGCGGGTGCTGGGTTGAGTCCGGGCACGTCGGGCCGGCCGAGGCCGGGCGATGCGCGACGGCCCGCCGGTTGCCGCCCTGCCGGCTGCGCGGTTTGTCGCCGGATCGGCGCAAGACCGCGCAGGTCGGCAGTGACGTGACGTTACAACCCTTTCGGGAATCTTAAGCGGCTGGTAACCAAGTTGCCGCAACCTGTCTGTGGCGGCACTGACCGCAGGCACTACCGGGGATGGCAAATGCAAGACCATGATTGGCTTTTCGATGTCGTGATCGACCTCTGCGAGAGGGCCGAACAGCATGGCCTGCACCAGATGGCGGCCAAGCTGGAAGAGGCGCTGGATGCCTACCTGGCAGATCAGGCGGGCGAGCCCAAGGCCGAGGCCGAGGCCGAGAAGCCCGGTGAAGCCTCGCTTGCGTCTTTCGGTCCGATCTCGTTGAATCAGGCCGGCTACAGCTTCGGCAATCCCCGCGCCGCCGCGCCGACCCAGATCCCCAAGACCGTTCCCTTCGCATCGCGCCGGGCGACGCCGAGCCTTGCGCTGCAGCAGCTTCGCGCCGCCCGTGCGCGGAGCGAGGCAGACACCGAGCCTGCGGAAAAGCCGATGGTGTTGCTCGACCGCGTCGGCTAGCGGCAAGCAGAGCCTGGCGCCAGGGCGGGACGTCCGCCCCGCCTAGCCCTGCAGCGATCTTACGCCCAGTTCGCCCTCGCGGCTGGCCTTCATCGCCAGCGCCGCCGCATGGCTGGCCGCCAACGTGGTGAAATAGGGGATCTTGTCCATCAGCGCGACATTGCGCATCGACCGCGAATCCTCGACCGCCTGCGCACCTTCGGTGGTGTTCAGCACCAGCGCCACGCCGCCATCCTTCATGATGTCGATGATGGTGCGGCCGCCCTCATAGGCCTTGTTGACGACCTCTGCCTCGAACCCCTGTTCGGCCAGAAACGCGGCGGTGCCGCGGGTGGCCACCAGCGTCAGGCCAAGGTCGGTCAGAAGCCGGGCGGTTTCAATCAGTTGCGGAGTCTTGTCGCTGTCCTTGATCGAGACGAAGACCGCGCCGCTGTCGGGCAGGCGGCTGCCGGCGCCAAGCTGCGCCTTGAGGAAGGCGCGGGGGAAGGTGCGGTCCCAGCCCATCACTTCGCCTGTGCTGCGCATCTCGGGGCCGAGCAGGGTATCGACGCCGGGGAAGCGGGCGAAGGGCATGACGGCTTCCTTGACGCTGAACCAGGGCGTGCGGAAATCGGCCAGCGCATGCGGGTCGCCCATCGGGATGGTCTCGGTGTCGCTGACCGGGGCATGTGGGCGGGCGCGCGGGAAATCGGCCAGCTTCTCGCCGGCCATCAGCCGCGCGGCGATCGAGGCGATGGCGCTGTCGGTCGCCTTGGCGACGAAGGGCACGGTGCGGCTGGCGCGGGGGTTTACTTCGAGGACGTAGATCTCGCCATCCTTGATCGCGAATTGCACGTTCATCAGCCCGACGACATTGAGCGCGAGGGCCAGTGCGCGGGTCTGGGTCTCGATCTCGGCGACGATTTCAGGCGATAGCGTGTGCGGCGGCAGCGAGCAGGCGGAGTCGCCGGAATGGACGCCGGCCTCTTCGATATGCTCCATGATGCCGGCGACATGGACATCGGCGCCGTCGCACAGCGCGTCGACATCGACCTCGGTCGCGTTGGTCAGGTAGCTGTCCAACAGCACCGGGTTCTTGCCCGAGACGTTCACCGCGTCGCGGATGTAGCGGGCGAGGTGGTCGTCGTCGCGCACGATCTCCATCGCGCGGCCGCCCAGCACGTAGGACGGACGGATGACCAGCGGATAACCGACATCCTTGGCGATCTGCATCGCCTGTTCGTCGCTGCTGGCGATCCCGTTGCGGGGCTGCTTGAGGCCGAGCTTTCCGAGCAGTTTCTGGAACCGCTCGCGGTCCTCGGCAAGGTCGATGGCGTCGGGCGAGGTGCCGAGGATCGGAATCCCGGCGTCATGCAGTGCGTTGGCGAGCTTCAGCGGGGTCTGGCCGCCGAACTGGACGATGACGCCGTGCAGGGTGCCGTTTTCCTGCTCGACGCGCAGGATTTCCATGACGTGTTCGAAGGTCAGCGGTTCGAAATAGAGCCGGTCCGAGGTGTCGTAATCGGTCGAGACGGTTTCGGGGTTGCAGTTGACCATGATCGTCTCGTAGCCGGCCTCGGTCAGCGCGAAACAGGCGTGGCAGCAGCAATAGTCGAACTCGATCCCCTGGCCGATCCGGTTCGGGCCACCGCCGAGGATGACGACCTTCTTGCGGTCGCTGGGCCGCGCCTCGCATTCCACCTCGCCCATCGCGGGGGCCTCGTAGGTGGAGTACATGTAGGGGGTCTGGGCCTCGAATTCGGCGGCGCAGGTGTCGATCCGCTTGAAGACGGCGTTGACCCCGAGGCTGAGCCGCGCGCGGCGCACATCCTCTTCGGTCCCGCCGGTCAGATCGGCCAGCCGGGCGTCGGTGAAGCCCAGCATCTTGACCGCGCGGAGGTCAGCCTCGGTTTCAGGCAAACCAGACTTTTTCAACATTTCCTCGGCTTCTACGATCTCCCTTATGCGGGCGAGGAACCATGGATCGAACATCGTGACGGAATGGATCTCGTCATCCGACAGGCCGTGCCGCATCGCCTGGGCGATGGTGCGCATCCGGTCGGGGGTCTTGGCCGAGAGCGCCTTGACGATGGCGGCCTTGTCGGGTGCGCCGGGGATCGCGACCTCGTCGAAGCCGGTCAGGCCGGTTTCCATGCTGGCCAGCGCCTTTTGCAGCGACTCGTGGATCGTGCGGCCGATCGCCATCGCCTCTCCCACCGATTTCATCGCGGTGGTCAGTTCGGGCTTGGCGCCGGGGAATTTCTCGAAGGCGAAGCGGGGGATCTTGGTGACGACATAGTCGATGGTGGGCTCGAAGCTGGCCGGGGTCACCTTGGTGATGTCGTTGTCCAACTCGTCCAGCGTGTAGCCGACGGCGAGCTTGGCGGCGATCTTGGCGATCGGGAAGCCGGTGGCCTTGGAGGCCAGCGCCGAGGAGCGGCTGACCCGCGGGTTCATCTCGATCACCACCATGCGGCCGTCTTCGGGGTTGATCGCCCATTGCACGTTCGAACCGCCGGTCTCGACCCCGATCTCGCGCAGGACGGCGATCGAGCCGTTGCGCATGATCTGGTATTCCTTGTCGGTCAGGGTCAGCGCCGGCGCGACGGTGATCGAATCGCCGGTATGGACGCCCATCGGATCGACGTTCTCGATGGCGCAGACGATGATCGCGTTGTCGGCGCGGTCGCGCACAACCTCCATCTCGAATTCCTTCCAGCCCAGCAGGCTTTCGTCGATCAGGATCTGCGCCATCGGCGAGGCATCCAGCCCGGAATGGCAGAGCTTCTCGTAATCCTCGCGGTTATAGGCGATGCCGCCGCCGGTGCCGCCGAGCGTGAAGGCGGGGCGGATGATCGCGGGCAGGCCGATCTCTTCCAGCGCGGCCATCGCCTCGGCGACGCCCACCTTGAGGTCGTATTTGCCGTTCTCCTTCTTCGGCGCGGCGACGATGGTGGCCTTGGGGTTTTCCAGCCCGATCCGGTCCATCGCCTCGCGGAACAGCTTGCGGTCCTCGGCCATCTCGATGGCCTCGCGCTTGGCGCCGATCAGTTCGACCCCGAACGTGTCGAGCACGCCCATGTCGGCCAGCGCCAGCGAGGTGTTCAGCCCGGTCTGGCCGCCCATCGTCGGCAGCAGCGCGTCGGGGCGTTCCTTTTCGATGATCTTGGCGACGACTTCGGGGGTGATCGGCTCGATATAGGTGGCGTCGGCCAGGCCGGGATCGGTCATGATCGTCGCCGGGTTCGAGTTGACGAGGATGACGCGGTAGCCTTCCTCGCGCAGGGCCTTGCAGGCCTGGGCGCCGGAATAGTCGAATTCGCAGGCCTGGCCGATGACGATGGGTCCGGCACCGATAATCATGATGGATTTGATGTCGGTCCGCTTCGGCATGGTATCCCGTTTCCCCCGGCTCGGCGCGACGATCGGCTGCGCGCAAATTATCGGGGGTTATAGGGATGGAACGAGCGAACGCAAGAGAGGATGAATCGCGGTTCTACTCGGCGGCGTGCCGCAGGTCGGCGGCCGGGTCGGGTGCGTAGAGGTAGTCGCGGGTGAGCGGCACGGCGTCCTGCCGGTGCGCAAGCTGGAACTGGAACACGACCTGGGTATTCAGGCGGAAGGTCAGTTCCGACGCCACGAGGTAATAGCGCCACATCCGGCAGAACCTGTCATCGTAAAGCGCGCGGGCCTCGTCGATATTGGCCATGAACCGGTCATGCCAGTGCTTCAGCGTTTCGGCATAGTGCAGCCGCCAGATCTCGACATCGGTGGCGAAGAGCCTTTCCTTCTCGATCGCCGCGAAGGCTTCCGACATCGCCGGGACATAGCCGCCGGGGAAGATGTACTTGGCGATCCAGGGGCTGGTATAGCCCGGCGGACTGGCCCGGCCGATGGTGTGGATCAGCGCCACGCCATCCGGATTCAGCATCCGGTGGACATGGTTGAAATACTCGCGGTAATGCGGCACGCCGACATGTTCGAACATGCCCACCGAGACGATGCGGTCGAAGCGTTCCGTCACCTGCCGGTAGTCCATCAGGCGGAAATCGACGCGGTCGGCAAGACCGGCCTCTTCGGCCCGCTTGCGGGCAAGGGCGTGCTGTTCGCGCGAGAGCGTGACGCCGACGACCTGCGCGCCATAGTCGCGGGCAAGCGTCAGCCCCATGCCGCCCCAGCCGCAGCCGATATCAAGGACCTTCATCCCCGGCTCGATCAGCAGTTTTCCCGCGATATGGTTCTTCTTGTCGATCTGGGCCTGTTCGAGCGTCACGCCCGGATGCCGGAAATAGGCGCAGGAATACTGCCGGTCCTCGTCGAGGAACAGGCCGTAAAGCTCGCCCGACAGATCGTAGTGATGCGCCACATTCGCCTGTGCGCGGCCGACCGGGTTGAACTGCTGCACCCAGCGCAGCGAGCGTCGCAGGCCGACGAAGGGGCGCTGCCACCAGATCGGCTTGCGCTGGCGGGCGATGTTCGTGACCGCGATGGAAAGAAGCCCGTAAAGGTCGTCATTCTCGATGACGACGCTGCCATCCATGTAGCCTTCGCCCAAAGCGAGGTCGGGATTGATGATCATTCGCCGGGGCAGGTCGGGATCATGGAAGGTGATCGAGACGCGCGGGCCGCGCCCATTGCCGTAGCGCCGGCCCTGGCCGTCCGGCAGCGTGACGTGAAGATCGCCGGTCTGCACGATATGGTCCAGCATCCGGTCAAATAGCCGTGTCCACATACTCACCCCCTTTGATGCTCCCTAGCATCATCAACGGCGTCCCGATCTTCCGCCGGGATGTCCGGGCATTTCCGGTGCCCGTCGTTGTAAACGTTTGTATTCTGTCTAAAGTTCCCCGTTCTGTAAAGATCCTGCCCCGGCGTCATCGCGGATGGGCCAAGCCCCGCGCAGGGCCTGCCCGCTTGACTTCCGCCCCTTGGCAATGTGTATCGGCGCGAACCGACAATTCCTTGCAAGGGGCCGACATGCACGCCTATCGCAGCCATACCTGCGCCGACCTGACCAAAGCCGATGTCGGCACGACCGTGCGCCTGGCCGGCTGGGTGCACCGGATCCGCGACCATGGCGGCATCCTGTTCATCGATTTGCGCGATCATTACGGCATCACGCAGTTGCTCTGCGATCCCGACAGCGCCGCCTTTCCCGAGGTCGAGAAGTTGCGGTCGGAATGGTGCATCCGTGTCGACGGCGAGGTGAAGGCGCGCGATCCCGAACTGATCAACCCGAAGCTGCCGACCGGCGAGATCGAGGTCTTCATCCGCGAGGTCGAGGTGCTGGGCGCCGCCGACGAACTGCCGTTGCAGGTTTTCGGCGACCAGGAGTATCCCGAGGAGACGCGGCTGCGCTACCGGTTCCTCGATTTGCGGCGCGAGGCGCTGCAAAGGAACATGACCCTGCGCTCGGATGTCGTGGCCTCGATGCGCAAGCGGATGTGGGACCAGAAGTTCCGGGAATTCCAGACCCCGATCATCACCGCCTCGTCCCCCGAAGGCGCGCGCGACTTCCTGGTGCCGAGCCGGCTGCATCCGGGCAAGTTCTACGCCCTGCCGCAAGCGCCGCAGCAGTTCAAGCAGCTGATCATGGTCTCGGGCTTCGACAAGTATTTCCAGATCGCGCCCTGCTTCCGCGACGAGGATCCGCGCGCCGACCGGTCGCCCACGGATTTCTACCAGCTCGACATGGAGATGTCCTTTGTCACGCAAGAGGATGTGTTCGACACGATCCAGCCGGTGATCGAGGGCGTGTTCGAGGAATTCGGGCAGGGCCGCAAGGTCGACAAGCACTGGCCGCAGATTTCCTATGCCGACAGCGCGCTGTGGTACGGCACCGACAAGCCGGATCTGCGCAACCCGATCAAGATGCAGGTGGTCAGCGAGCATTTCGCCGGGTCGGGCTTTGCGATCTTCGCCAAGCTGCTGGAACAGGACGGCACCGAGATCCGCGCGATTCCCGCACCGGGGGGCGGCAGCCGCAAGTTCTGCGACCGAATGAACGCCTTCGCGCAGAAGGAAGGGCTGCCGGGGATGGGCTATATCTTCTGGCGCCATGGCAAGGACGGGATGGAAGCCGCGGGCCCGCTGGCCAAGAATATCGGCCCGGAACGGACCGAGGCGATCCGCAAGCAGCTTGGGCTGGGGCAGGGCGATGCTGCGTTCTTCCTTGGCGGCAAGCCCGGCGATTTCGAGCTCGTGGCGGGGCGCGCGCGCAATGTGATCGGCGAGGAACTGGGCCTGACCGAGAAGGACCGCTTCGCCTTCGCCTGGATCGTCGATTTCCCGATGTACGAGAAGGACGACGAGGGCCGGATCGACTTTTCCCACAACCCGTTCTCGATGCCGCAGGGCGGGATGGAGGCGCTGGACGGCGACCCGCTGAAGGTGCTGGGCTACCAGTACGACCTGGCCTGCAACGGTTATGAACTGGTGTCGGGTGCGATCCGGAACCACAAGCCCGAGATCATGTTCAAGGCCTTCGCGCTGGCCGGTTATGACGAAGCCGAGGTGCGCAAGCGCTTCGGCGGCATGGTCAACGCGTTCCGCTACGGCGCGCCGCCGCATGGCGGCTGTGCCGCGGGGATCGACCGGATCGTGATGCTGCTGGCCGACGAGGCCAATATCCGCGAGGTCATCATGTTCCCGATGAACCAGCGCGCCGAGGACCTGATGATGGGCGCGCCGAGCCTTCCGACCAACGAGCAGATGCGCGAATTGCGGCTGCGCGTGATCCCCGAGGAGTAGGCGGCGTTGGGCGACACCGAAAGGCTGGGCGCTGTCGTTTCCGGCTGGAAAGCTCCGCCCGCGCCCGCCGGCGAAACACTCGAAGGCCGCTACGCCCGGCTGGAACGGCTGCGGGCGGAAACCCATGCGGAGGCGATCCACAGCGCCAACAGCGTCGATGAGCGGATCTGGGACTACCTGCCCTATGGCCCCTTCGCCGATGCCGCCGCCTATGCCGGCTGGGTGCGGTCGGTCGAGGTCGGCTCCGACCCGCTGTTCTACGCGATCCGCAACCTCGAGACCGGGGCTTGGGAAGGTGTTGCGAGCTATCTGAGGATCGCGCCCGAGGCGGGCAGCATCGAGGTCGGCCACATCAACTTCTCGGCGCCCTTGCAGCGCACGCGGGCGGCGACCGAGGTGATGTACCTGATGATGAAATGGGCCTTCGAGGCCGGGTATCGCCGCTACGAATGGAAATGCAACGCGCTGAACCTCGGGTCGCGCCGCGCTGCGCAGCGGCTCGGGCTGAGTTTCGAGGGCGTGTTCCGGCAGGCGGCAGTGATCAAGGGCCGTAACCGCGACACCGCCTGGTTCGCCGCGATCGACAGCGAATGGCCGGCGCTCGACGCCGCCTTCCGGGCCTGGCTTCGGCCGGGGAATTTCGACGCCGGGGGCCGGCAGCGCGAAAGCCTGTCGAGCCTGACCGCGCCGGTGCTTGTCAGCCGCGATCCGGCGCTGGGCTGACTAGACCACCTTGCGCTGCCGCAGCCGGTCCTGAACGAGGCCCGAGATGCGGTCGATATCCTTGCCGATCGGCCCGCCGATCGCGCGGTGCCGCGTCAGCCGCTCGACAGCTTCCTCGATGCGGTCGTCGCGGGCGATGCGCGCGACACCGGCCAGAAACTGCGCGGCATAGTCGATGGCGCCCAGATCGGCGCGGTCCGACGACAGGAGTTCGGCGATGCGGACGAGGTCGTCATGCAGCGCGACCGGATCGGGATCGACGGTGTCCTGGCTGAGACGGCGCAGCCCCTTGGGACGCGCCCCGGCGGGCAGGTGTTCAAGGATCTTCGACTGGAACACCGCAAGATTCTCGATCGGCTTGGCGATGAACCCGTCCGCCCCGGCGGCCAGCGCCCGGCCGGCGCCATCGTCGCTGCCGCTGGTTCCGAGGATCACCCCGACCCGCGGTGAGGCGCGGCCCAGTTCGCGGATCAGATCCTCGCCCGAGCCGTCGGGAAGGCCGAGGTCGACGATCACGACAGAGGGCCGGTAGACCCCGAGATGCCGGTGCGCCGAGGCCAGGTTGTCGGCGCGGCGGATCCGCGCGCCCGAGCGCAGGCAGAGCAGCCGCATCGCCTCCGAGGCGTAGCGGCTGTCCTCGACCATCAGGACGGTCAGGCCCAGCAGCGGGCGGTCCGCCGTCGGCGACTG
The DNA here is from genome assembly GCA_942492375.1 of uncultured Alphaproteobacteria bacterium. Classification (GTDB taxonomy): domain Bacteria; phylum Pseudomonadota; class Alphaproteobacteria; order Rhodobacterales; family Rhodobacteraceae; genus JAHEAO01. The sequence continues at coordinate 80,363 of CALOEL010000005.1, read as the reverse complement.
GCCCAACGGGAAGGTATCTGGAAATTCGGGCATGGCAGGGCCTCTTGATCTGGACGAGTCCCATCTAGGCCCGGAACTGGTGAATTGCAGGTTAACACCCGCGCCGCGGCAGTCTGGCCCTTGCATGGCCGCAAGGGCGGGGGGATAAGGGCGCGAAACCAGAGGAGGCCAATGATGATCGGACGCCTGAACCACGTCGCCATAGCCGTCCCGGACCTGGAGGCCGCCGTGGCGCAATATCGCGACACGCTTGGCGCGAAGGTCGGTGCGCCTCAGGACGAGCCGGATCACGGTGTGACGGTGGTGTTCATCGAACTGCCGAACACCAAGATCGAGCTGCTCTATCCGCTGGGCGGGGCAAGCCCGATCGCCGGGTTTCTTGAAAAGAACCCCTCTGGCGGGATTCATCACATGTGCTACGAGGTCGAGGATATCATGGCCGCCCGCGACCGGATGCAAGCCTCGGGCGCGCGGGTTCTGGGCAGCGGCGCACCGAAGATCGGCGCCCATGGCAAGCCGGTCCTGTTCCTGCATCCGAAGGATTTCAACGGCTGCCTGATAGAGCTGGAGCAGGTCTGATGGGCATCACCTCCGCGCTCGTCCTGTTCGCCGTGATCTGGTTCATGGTGCTGTTCGTCACCCTGCCGATCCGGCTGCGCACCCAGGGCGACGAGGGCAAAGTCGTGCCCGGCACCCAGGAAGGCGCGCCCGCCAATTTCGACGTGAGACGCACCGCGATCATCGTGACCCTGATCGCGGCCGTGATCTGGGCGGTGATCGCCGGGGTGATCATCTTCGGCGGCATCTCGGTGCGCGATCTTGACTGGTTCGGCCGGATGGACCGGGGCTAGGCACCTCAGCGGCGCGCGGCGCCACCCTCCAGCCGGTAGAAGAGATGCGTGAAGGTGGCCGCGCCGACGATCGGCACCAACAGGTTGACCAGCGGCACCGACAGCGGCATCGCCATCAGCGCGCCGGCGAACCAGATCGTGCCGCGGTTCCTGCGGAACGCGGCCTTGGCGCTGGCGCGGTCCATCCGGCGCATCGCGACAAGCTGGAAATATTCGCGCCCCAGAAGATAGCCGTTGAGCGACCAGAAGACGAGCGGCGTGAAGGGCAAGAGCACGAAGGTCGCGGCCATGAAGCCGTAGACCAGCAGCGCCAGCAGGTTGGCCGCGACGATGACGCCGAGGAATCCGAGCGTGTCCTGAAGACCCTCGAGCCAGCCGATCGGCGCCACTTCGGGAAGGTGCGGATAGTGCCGGTCCTCGACGGCTTCGGCGACATCGTCGAGGAACATCGAGGTGAAGGCCGAAGCGACGGGAACCATCAGGAAGACCGACAGCACCATCATCAGCAAAAGCGAGGCGCCCGACAGCAATGTGTCGACCCAGCCGACCGGGCCGATCCAGGGCAGGGTGACGGTCTCGGGGGCAAAGAGGCCGACCAGCCAGACCACAGCCGCGTAGAGCGCGACCAGAAGCCCGGCCGTCAGCCCGAGGCCCAGCCACAGCACCCGGCGGAAGCGCGGGTCCGACAGCTGGCCGACGGCCTTTGCGAAATCGTTGAAGATCATGCCTCGACCCAACTCGTGATCGTTTCGATATCCGGCCGGGGCCGGTCGGGGGGCGGCGCCGTCTCGGTGCCGATATGGATCATTCCGGCGACGGTTTCCGCCTTGTCCAGCCCCAGGCCGGCAGTCCGGAATTCGCCATCATAAACCGGCCATCCTGTCAGCCAGTTCGCGCCCCAGCCAGAGGCCTGGGCGGCGTTCAGAAGCCCGAGGCAGACCGCGCCGGCGGAAAGCCTCTGCTCGACCTCGGGCACTTTCTCGGACTCCCTGGGCGAAGAGACCACTGCCACGACAAGCCCGGCATCGTCATAGGCGCGGCGCGCCTTCTCGATATCCTCGGCGGATCTGCCAAGCGCCGTACCGCGCGCCACCACCAGCCCTGCCAGCCGCGCGAGCGCCGCACGCTCCAGCACGACGAAGCGCCACGGTTCGAGCTTGCCGTGATCGGGGCTGCGCGCCGCCGCGGTCAGGATCGGCATCAGCGCCGCGCGGGCCGGGACCGGCGTGGTCAGCGTCTTGGCGGGACGCGATCGCCTGGTCAGCAGGAATTCCATCGCGGCGGGGTTCGGGTTCGGCATCTCATTCTCCGGTCGTTCGGGGATATGTCGGGTATCGGCCGCCGAGGTTCAAGGAGGAACCCCCGCGCCGGTCACCGCGAAGCCTCATCATTTGTCGGAAAATATCCCCGCCGGAGGCATCCGCCCGCGAAACCGGGAACGGTGGTTCCGGTTCAGCCGCGCCGCAGCCGGTAGACCCCCTCCGGCAGGTCCAGGGCCGCGGCCAGATCGCGGACCTGCGACAGCGACAGGGTGATTTTCTCGACCCGGTCGTTGCGCGGATCAAGCTGTTCCAGCGTCACGCAATCCTCGAAGGCGTTCACCGTCACGTCTTCCTGCAGGTGGCTGGACGCCTCGTCGACAAGGGTGATGACGGTGGCGTCGAATTCGTGTTCGATTGTAAACATGGCGCCAGCCTATGCGAGCCGCCGCCCATTGCAAGGCTTGACGCAAACTTGTCTGGCCGTTCACGCCCGCTAGGATAGAATGCGTGAAAAAAGACGAGGTGGGTTCGATGCGGATTTCTGTGATTCTGGCGCTGGTCCTGGGCCTGACAGGCTGCGAGGTGGTGACGATGGAGACCGGCCGGCCGGCCGGGCAAAGACCGGTGGCCGAGCAGCAGTCCGCCCCGACCCGCGGTCAGGCGCGCAGCTTCGTCGAGGTCGCCCGCCGGATGGAGCCGCTGGCCGAACGGATTTGCCGCAACCGCACGCGCGGGGCCAATTGCGATTTCGACATTCGGGTGGACACCCGGGCGGGGCAGCCGCCGAACGCCTATCAGACGCTCGACAGGTCGGGCCGGCCGGTGATCGTTTTCACCTCGGCGCTGATCGCCGATACCCAGAATTCCGACGAACTCGCCTTCGTCATGGGCCACGAGGCGGCCCATCATATCGAGGGGCATCTTGGACGGACACGGGATTCGGCCATGGCCGGGGCCGCGCTGGGCGGTATCCTCGCCACCGTCGCGGGCGCCGATGTGGGGACGCTGCAGAATCTCGGCGCGAGCGTCGGGGCGCGGAGATTCTCGAAGGATTACGAGCTGGAGGCGGATGCTCTGGGCACGATCATCACGGCGCGGGCCGGGTTCGACCCGCTGGTGGGCGCACGCTATTTCACCCGCATTCCCGATCCGGGCAACCGCTTCCTCGGAACGCATCCGCCGAACCGGGACCGGATCAAGACCGTGCGCCGGACCATGGCCGGGATGCGCTAGCGGCTGGCCTGGCCCTCGGTTCCGAGCGATCGAGAGCACGCTGCGTGGCAATTTCTGGCCGGTCGCCGATTTTGTTGTAAAAGGGATGTATCGACCCCTTCTGCAACCGGCAAATCGGCGCGGCAATGTCCTACTTCGACAATCTCAAGACCTTCGTGCGAACCTATGAGCTGGGCAGCATGTCGGCGGCGGCGCGGGATCTGCGGGTCTCGCCGGCGGTGGCCTCTTCGCGGCTGGGCCAGCTTGAGGCGCATCTGAACGTCCGGCTGTTCATCCGCACCACGCGGGCGCTGCAGCCGACCGAGCAGGGCAAGCTGTTCTACGAGGGCGCCTGCAACATCCTGAACGCGGTCGAAGAGGCCGAGTCGGCGGTGAACGATGTCACGCAGAACCCGAAGGGGTCGCTTTACGTGGCGGCGCCCTTGGGGATCGGTCGGCGGCTGATCGCGCCGGATGTGCCTGATTTCAAGAAGGAATATCCGCTGGTCGATATCCGGTTGCGGCTGTCGGACCGGAAGATCGACGTCATGACAGAGGGGCTGGACGTGGCGTTCTTCATCGGTCTGCCCGAGGACAGCAACCTGCGGCTGCGCAAGATCGCCGATTGCGAGCGGGTGCTTTGCGCCTCGCCCGACTATGTCGCGCGCAAGGGGCATCCAAAGTCGGGCGAGGAGATCATGGCCGGGGATCACGATTGCCTGGCGCTGCGCTTTCCCGGCGCGACCGAGTATCGCTGGACGCTGAAAACCCCGGACGGCCCGAAGAAATACAGCATTTCAGGGCCTTACGAATCCGATGACGGCGACGTTCTGACCGGCTGGGCGCTGAACGGCGAGGGGATCGTTATGAAGCCGCTGTTCGAGGTGGCGGACCACCTGGCCTCGGGCGCTTTGGTGGTGGTGGCCGAGGACACGCCGCCGCTGCCGGTGCAGCTGGGCTGCCTCTACGCCCACCGGCGGCATCAGGACCCGAAGGTGCGGCTGTTCATCGACTTCATGGCGACCCGCATCGCGGCGAAGTTGAAGGGGTAAGGGCGGGGTTCGGCGGTCAGCGGGCGAATCATCGGTTAACACCTGAAAAAAAGGGAAATCCGCTGTCTGCCTTGCGTCTGCATCTTGTCTGCAAAACGTATGGCAACCTGCCGGCGCTTGGCGGGATTAACGGTGCGGGCGGTGGATGGCCGGCCAGCGCACGGGTACAACAAGTCCCAAATTGATCCATGCTGCAGTAGGCATAAGCGGTCGCGATGCGCCCCGTTTCTTGCTGGTTCGTTTATCCAAAGGCAATATTCCGGAGGTGAATACCGCCATTGCCGGCTTGCCGGTTCCTAACGAACGTTCGTCCGCAAGTTGTGGAAAACCCGTCTGGTTCAGAAGTCGGATTCCGGCTGCGGACTTCGCTCATGGAAAAGGCGCTATTGCTCAGTACGCTCGGGCGTGCTCCCTTGCAGGCGTCAAGTGGCTGGGATCTGCGCACCCAAATATCGATGAACTGGTACTGGAAAACCAAGATGCGTGCCATGCAATTGCTGGGCGCGTACTGTTCGTCGGCAGCATCTCGCGGTGTCATGCTCTTATGCGAACCAAGCGCAGAGAAAGATGCCGATTCGTGACGTCAAATGACCAAGCCAGAACCATGCGAGGCGTGACCGTTGCAGCGTTGCTGCTCGCCGCGGCGCAGGCGCCGCTCGGGTCCACGCTCATCGCAGTGGCATTGCCGTCGATCGGTGATGGGATCGAAACAGATCTCGTCTTGGTTACAAGCTTGCTGGTCACCGGCTATCTGGTCGTCAACGTCGTCAGCCAAGGCCCTGCCGGCAAGATCAGCGATCTTGTCGGACACGCGCGGATCCTTTGGGCCGGGATCTCGCTTTATGTGATCGGCGCGGTGTGCGGTCTCGTTGCCCAGGGCGTCGGTCTGCTCTTGATGTCGCGCGTCACGATGGCGCTGGCGGGCGCGCTCGTGGTTCCTGCCACGCTCGCGCTGCTTCGGCTGCATGTTCCCGCAGAGCGGCGTGGCAGGGTGTTCGGGCTGTTTGGCGCGACGATGGGTCTTGCCGCGGCCGGCGGTCCCGCGCTGGGCGGCGAAATCGTTTACTTGCTTGGCTGGCGTGCGATCTTTCTGGCCAATCTGCCGTTCCTTGCCTTGGCAGCGATCCTGCTTCGGGCCTTCCCCATACCTCAGCCTGCATTTTCCAGACGCCATACTGCCGTCCAACTCGCCCGGTCGATCGACTTCGCCGGGGTTGGCCTTCTCGCGCTCGCCCTGACGCTTCTGATCCTGACCAGCAAATCAGGGGGCATCACTCTTGCGATCACGCTGATCGCGGCCCTCATCACCGGCGTCACGTTCATTGCCTGGGAGGCGAAAACCGCCATTCCAGTATTCGATCCCCGGCTTTTCGCCATTCCCGCCTTTGCGTCCGGAACAACCATTATGGCCCTTCAGAACTTTGCCATGTACGGGCTGTTATTCGAGTTGCCCCAGTTCTTTTCCTTGTTTCGGCAGGCTGCGCCGCGCGAGGTGGGATACATGCTTTTCGTCATGATGATCGGTATGGTCGTAGCCGCACCGATCGGCGGGCAACTGACCGACCGGATCGGATCAAGGTTCGCGGCGCTACTGGGCTTCATTCCGCTTTTCGTCGGTGTCCTGATGCTGTGGCGTCTTGCATCGTTCACAGCCCCGGGAGATGCAGTCCATGCGCTTTTGTTGTTCGGAGTTGGGATGGGGTTATCCAGTGCCCCGGCCCAATCCGCCGCAATGTCTGCGGTCAATCCTGAACGGGCTGGCATGGCCGCCGGCGTAAGTTCGACCATGCGCTACCTCGGCGGGATCCTTAGCATCCTTGCCCTCGGCGCCGTCCTCGGGAGCGACAGCACGGTCAGCATCCTGCGCCATGACATCATGATCAGGTTGTTCACCGCCGCCGTACTACTTTCGGCTCTCGCGGCTTTCAAATTGCCGGGCAAGCCCTTCGCCGCAGCCATTTCACGGTGACATTCCAAAGCCACCAAACACGGGCTGCATGGCGCTAAAAGCGATTTGCGAGAATTGGGACATCTGGTAACGTGGCGCTGATCCGCGATGGGAGTGGGAGAGTCCCGTCGGATCAGGGGGGACAACATCATGGCTATTGACGGCAACCTTGCCACGGCGGCATTCGAAGCGCCGGGTCCGGGCTCATGGGCGATCGACATCGTCCACGTGCCGCGCCCATTCTCGCGGTTCCAGGCCGAGGTCCATCCGCCTAACCTGGCGGAAGGGTTCCGGGACTGCGCGCGGCGCTACGGGTTACTGATCGATACACTGAACTATCAGTTTGTTAATGGCTTCGCCTATTCGGCGCCGGTGCCGGCACCGGCAGACGAGATACCCGCACGGTTCGAAGCTGCGTCGAAGGTCTTCCGGGACAAACTCTGGCGCGAAGATCTGGCGCTCTGGGATCGCGAAATAAAGCCTGCGGCGGTCAGGGCGCATCAAGAACTTCTGGCCATAGACCCGGAGACACTGTCCGGGGATGCGTTCATCGCCTATCTCGACCGGTGCCGGGAGCACCTTCAGCAGATGGTCCGGCAGCACCACAGTTTCAACGCGGCGGCGATGATCCCGGTCGGCGACTTCATGGCGCATGTCACAGCCTGGACCGGCCTGCCACTGGGCGAGTTCCTGGCGCTCACGCGCGGCTCGGCGCCGGAATCCGCGGGCTCTTTTCCCGAGCTCGACAGCCTCGTTGCGGCCATACGACGCCACCCCGATGCGCACGACTTGCTTGCCTCGAGCAAGCCGGACTCGGAGATCCTCGCCCAGCTCTGCCGTTTGCCGGGGGAAGTCGGCGAGGCGGCCAGGGCGTATCTCGACATTGTCGCACACCGGTTGCTCGACAGTCTCGATACAGGCGAACCGTCGGCGATCGAAGTTCCAGAGGTGCTCGTTGCCGGTATTCGTCTTGGGGTCGAGCATGGCGCGCCTGCGTCTGATACCGCGACCGAGGAAGAAGTGACCCGGCTCCGCGACAAGGTTCCGGCTGAGAACCGGCAGCTCTTTGACGAGTTGCTCGGAGAGGTTCACCTGATGTCGAGGCTGCGCGACGAACGCGGCCTATATAGCGACGTATGGGCGGCGGGCATCATGCGCCGGGCGCTTCTCGTGGCCGGCGCAAGACTGGCCGCCGAGGGGCGGATCGCCGAAGCAGCCCATCTCGTGGAGGCGGACTACAAGGAGATTCGTTCTCTGGTTCGTGGAGAGGGCGGGCCCAGCGCCGCTGAACTGGCCGATCGCGCTACATACCGCAAGACGCATCGGACCGATCAGGCGCCCTCCGTGCTCGGCGATCCACCTTCGCCACCGCCGCCGCTCGATGGCCTTCCGCCGGACGTCGTTCGGCTGATGCAGGCGATGGGATCGGCGATCGCAGCACTCGGCGGCAGCCCGGCGCCCGAAAGCGATGCCACGGTCATTCGCGGCACCGGCGCCAGTCCCGGCACCTTTACCGGAACCGCCCGCGTCATCGACGGGCCAGTCGATTTCGGCCGGCTGCGGCGAGGAGACGTGCTGGTGACCGCTACGACCACCGAGTCCTTCAACATCGTGCTTCCGCTTCTCGGCGCTATTGTCACGAATGCGGGAGGATTGCTGTCACATGCCGCAATCGTCGGCCGCGAATACGGCATCCCGAGTGTGGTCGGCACCCGCGACGCGACCTCACGGATTCCCGATGGCGCGCAGATCACGGTAGATGGCACGACCGGAGAAGTGCGGGTCAGTTCTTCGTGAGCGCGGTTCCACTATCCGCTGCCGCTGACGCGCGGCTATTTGGCGGCAAGGCAGCGCGGCTTGGTGCGGCAATTCGCGCCGGGCTGCCCGTACCCGGCGGTTTCGGCCTCCACTACGATCTGGTCGAGGCGATCGTCCGGAAAGAGGATCGAGCGTGTGCGGAAGTCGACAGGATCTGCAACGCGTTGCCGGGGGCTCTCGCGGTCCGGTCCTCGGCTATCGGAGAAGACTCGGCCGCCGCCAGCTTTGCCGGGCAACATGCGACCCTGCTCAATGTCAAAGGTTCCGATGCGACCATCGCGGCGGTCGAGGCGGTCTGGCAATCGGCGCGCACCGAGTCGGCAATGGCTTATCGTGCCCGCGTTGATGCGGACATGGCGGTACGCGTCGGCGTGGTGATCCAGCAACTGGTTGATGCGGATGTTGCCGGGGTACTCTTCACCTGCAATCCGGTAACCGGCGCGGACGAGCTTGTCATCGAGGCGGCCTGGGGTCTCGGCGAAGCGATCGTTCAGGGCCTGGTCATTCCGGATCGCTTCCGGATCGGGCGCGCCGGGGATGTGCTCGAACGGATTGCGGGCTTCAAGGACCTCGCAATACGGCGGGATCCGGGTGGAGCGACGCGGCAAGAGGTGGTCGCTCCGGAACTGGCCGAACGGCCTTGTCTCACGACAGCCGATCTGGATTGTTTCGGCACTTTGGTTGCGAAGTGCGACGAGGTATTCGGACCGGGCCCACATGATATTGAATGGGCGCTCTCTGGGCAGACACTCTACCTGCTTCAATTGCGACCAGTGACGAACCCGCCATCTACGTGATCAAGAGGCAGGCTTGAACGATTGCACCGCGTTTGAGGATGACGTTGCGGGTTTTAGCGGAAAAATGATCGGAACGATCGCCTCGGCCGGATGGCTGGGGACTGAGCAGCGAAAATACGGGATTTCTTTTCCGCTTGCCTAAAGCGGTATGAATCAGCGATTAAGCAACGCCGCAAACTGCGCCTCAACCAGTTCGAGAAAGCGTGTCGCGACACGCGAGGGTTCGCGCAGCGCCGGCATGAGCAAATCGTAGCGGAATGGTTGGTCGGGGTGGAGGGACCGCGCGAGGACTCTGCCGGCCGCCGCGAAATTGGCGGCCGTCACAGGCTCGACGATCGACAGGCCCGCTCCGTTTGCCACCAATTCGCAAATCGAAGCCGACAACTGCGCTTCGGCGACGATGCGCGGACGGGCGTTTCCGGCCGCAAGGAACGTATCGGTTTCGGATCGCGTGGCGATTTCGGCGCCGAGCGCCACGAAGGGCTGTTCGTGGAAATCGCCGGGCTCGAGACGGTCTTTCCGCCCGAGCGGATGGCCGACAGGGAGTACGGCCTGCATCGGAGCGGTGCAGATCGGCCTGCGCTTGACCGCAGGATGATCGGTGTCGAGTGCGGCGAAACCGAGGTCGAATTGCTGCGAACTGAGGTGCCGCAGCACCGCTTGCGAACTTCGGGCGCGAAGCGAAACGGTGATCCCGGGCTCTTCCTTGACGAAGGCTGCGATCGCATCGGGCAGGAACTTGAGAGCCAGCGCGGGCATTCCGGCGATCAGCAGGCTGCCCTTTCGAAAGTCACGAATGTCCTCGATGACACGTGAGATTTCGGCCAACCCGACGAAAGACCGCTCGACCTCCTCATAAAGCGCGAGCGCCTCCGATGTCGGCACTACTTGCCGCCCACGCCGCTCAAAAAGGCCGAACCCCGTGGCGTGTTCAAGATCAGAGATCATCCTGCTGACCGATGGCTGGGTCGTGTTGAGAACGTCAGCCGCGGCAGTGACCTGTCCGGTTTCGATGACGGCCCGGAAGGCTTCAAGCTGTCGATGCGTGAGGCGATGGAGCATGGCTCAATGCATATCATGAAGGTATGAGTTAGGCAAAAACAAGAATTATTCGTATGATGATACATGTGCGATTTTCCCTTTCGGAGGAATCGCATGGCAACCGGAACATCAGAAATCGCGATCATCGGCGGCGGCGTTGTGGGCCTGTCGACAGCGCTTGGCCTGTTGCAGGCCGGCCGACAGGTGACCGTGCTCGACGGGTCGGACGGTGATTTCCGCGCGTCGCAGGGGAATTTCGGTCTTGTCTGGCTTCAGGGGAAAGGTGCCGACTTTGCACCTTATGCCGAATTGACGCGCGACGCGGTTGCCGCATGGCCCGGTTTCGCGGCGATGCTGAGGGATCTCACAGGCACCGATCTGGCGTTGGACCAGTCCGGCGGATTCGAGTTCTTCACGCATCAGGCGGAGCTTGGGGAGTTCGCGGCGGCGCTCGAACGCCAGCAGGCACATCTCGGGAACCGGTTCGGACATGAGATCATCAGCGGCGACGAGTTGCGGCGGATACATCCCGAAATCGGACGGGCTGTCGTCGGGGCCACGTTCTGCCCGCTCGATGGTCATGTGAATCCGCTGCGTTTGCTCAGGGCCCTGCGATCCGCAGTCACAGCACTTGGCGGCCGCCTCATCGCGGATGCGCCGGTGTCCGGCATCGCGGCGGCGGCTGGCGGCGGATTTGATCTGACATTGCAGAGCGGCGAAAGACATGGTGCGGAGCGTGTCGTGCTCTGCGCCGGTCTCGGCGCGACATCGCTTGCTGCGCAACTGGGATTCGTCACCCGGGTCCGCGCGCAACGCGGCGAACTTCTCATCACCGAAAAGCTGGCCTGTCGGCTGCCGTTCCTGTCCAGCACGATACGGCAGGTCAATGAAGGCGGCGTGCAGATCGGCGGCACCAAGGCCGATGCCGGGCCGGATGACAGCGAAACACTGGACGTGATGGCGCGGCTGGCGCGGCACGTAGTAGATGTCGTTCCGGCGCTGGCCGACGTCCGGGTCGTACGTGCCTGGGGCGCGCTGCGTGTCATGTCCCCGGACGGCTACCCGGTTTATGCGCGTTCGCCAAAGCATCCCGGCGCATATCTCGTGACCTGTCACAGCGGCGTCACCCTGGCCCCGCTGCATGCCAGCATCCTTGCCGACTGGATAGACGACACTTCAAGCGCACCCGATCTGGAGGCTTTCGATGAAAATCGCTTCGCGCTTTCTGACGCAGCCTGATCCGGGGGCAACTGTCCATCTGACGGTCGACGGCGAGCCGGTCTCAGCACGGGCAGGCGATACCGTCGCGGCGGCGCTGCTGGCCCATTCGGGCGACCCCTCGCGTACCAGCGGGACAGGGGCGCCGCGCACCGCCTTTTGCATGATGGGGGTCTGTTTCGACTGTCTGGTCGAGGTGGACGGTCGCCCGAACTGCCAGGGCTGCATGACCACGGTACGCGATGGCATGGTTCTGCGGCGGCAGCGTGGTTTGCGCAACCTGAGCGGAGGCGCAGGAAATGCGTGACGCCGATCTCATCATCGTCGGCGCGGGCCCGGCCGGGATGGCCGCCGCCGCGGCCGCCGTGCAAGGCGGCGCACAGGTTTTGCTGCTGGACGAACAGCCGCGGCCCGGGGGGCAGATCTACCGCAATGTCGGCGTCAACGGCGATACCCGGCCGTATCTCGGCACGGACTACGCCGCCGGTCGCCCGCTTGTCGAGGCGCTGGACGCCCCCGGCATCACGGCCGAGTTCGGCGCGACCGTCTGGCGCGTCGAGGCCGGTCCACGCGTCGTCTGGTCCCGTAATGGTGTGAGCCATATCTGCCCGGCCCGCCACGTCCTGCTGGCGGGCGGAGCGCAGGAACGCCCGGTTCCGTTTCCCGGCTGGACGCTGCCCGGCGTGATGCCGGCGGGGGCGGCACAGATCCTGATGAAAGGCGCAGGGCTCTTGCCGCGCGACGCGGTTTTGGCCGGGTCGGGGCCGCTCCTTTATCTGATCGCGGCGCAGATGATCGATGCGGGCGCGCCGCCACGGGCACTGGTGGAGACGCAGACAGCGGCGATGATGTTGCGAGCGTCGAGGCATCTGCCGCGCGCATTTCTGGCGGCGCCGACGCTCATCAAGGGTCTTGGCCTTTTGCGCAAGATCAAGGCGACGGGGGTCGCGCGTTATACCGGCGTCACCGGCTTCCGGGCCGCCGCGACCGAGGATGGCGCCATCGCCTTTACCTTCACGGCGAAAGGTCGCGACCATCGGCTGACCACGCCGCTTCTTCTGACGCATCAGGGCGTCGTGCCCTCGACCCACATGAGCCGGGCTGCCGGAATCACTCATACGTGGAATTCCGCGCAGCAGGCGTTTCAGCCGGTCGTGGGCGCCTGGGGCCGGACAGATCTGCCGGGCATCCATGTCGCAGGCGACGGTGCCGGCATCGGCGGCGCCGAGGCCGCGCAGGCGGCGGGAAGGCTGGCCGCGTTGGACATTCTTCATCTTTCCGGGCGGTTGAGCGAAGACGATCGCGACCGGAAGTCCGCGACGGATCGCGCGGCGTTCCGGCGCGCGATGGCGATCCGGCCGTTTCTTGACGCCGCCTACGCACCGCTACCGGAGTTTCTTGCGCCCGAGGCCGAGACGATCGTCTGCCGCTGCGAGGAAATCACCGCCGCCGACATTCGCCAGTCGCTGAACGAAGGCGCAAACGGCCCGCGCCAGGTCAAGACCGCCACCCGCGCCGGAATGGGCCCCTGCCAGGGCCGCATGTGCGACCTGACGGTGCGCGGCATACTTGCATCCTGCGGCACCACGCCCGCAACGCCACGCGCCCGTTCGCCGATCAAGCCGGTGAAGCTCGGTGAACTGGCAGCCCTCGCATCTCATCAGGAGACATGAACATGACTGAGCCTTCCGCACTCAAGGTCGATGACCTGCACAAGAGCTTCGGCAACCACGAGGTGATCAAGGGCGTCTCGATGGAAGCGCACAAAGGCGATGTGATCGCCATCCTTGGCGCCTCGGGGTCCGGCAAGAGCACCTTCCTGCGCTGCATCAACCTCTTGGAGACGCCGAATTCCGGCGATGTCTACCTGGCCGGTGAAAAAATCCGCATGAAGCAGAACCGCCACGGCGAAACCGTGCCCGAGGACATCCGGCAGGTCGAACGGATGCGCGCGCGCCTCGCGATGGTGTTCCAGGGCTTCAATCTCTGGTCGCACATGACGGTGATGGAAAACGTGCTGGAAGGCCCGCTCTATGTCCAGAAGACCCCGAAGGCGGAGGCGCGTGAAAAGGCGCTCGCACTTCTGGCCAAGGTCGGGCTGTCCGATCGTGCCGACTATTACCCCGCACATCTCTCCGGCGGCCAGCAGCAGCGCGTGGCAATCGCCCGGGCGCTGGCGATGGACCCCGACGTCATGCTGTTCGACGAACCGACCTCGGCGCTCGACCCGGAGCTTGTGGGCGAGGTGCTGAGCGTGATGCGCGACCTTGCCGATGAGGGACGCACCATGCTGGTGGTTACGCACGAGATGTCATTCGCACGCGACGTGTCATCGAAGACCGTGTTCCTGCACAAGGGCGAGGTCTGCGAGGAAGGTCCGCCCGCCAAGCTGTTTTCCAACCCCGAAACCGAGCAGTTCAAAGCCTTTCTGGCGCGCATGAACTGACCACTTCCCCAACCAACCACTGCAAAGAGGAGACTACCATGATCAGAAGAATGTTCCTTACAACTTTCGCCGCCATCGGGCTTGCCGCATTTGCGGCTCCGGCGATGGCGCAAGATACCCTGCGCATTGGCGTCGAAGGCGCCTATCCGCCGTTTTCCTACAAGGAGGCCGATGGCACACTTGCCGGCTTCGACATCGAGATCGCCAACGCGCTCTGCGCCGAGATGAGCCGCGAATGCGAACTCGTCGAGCAGGAATGGGACGGCATGATCCCGGCGCTGAAGGCGCAGAAATTCGACGCGATCGTCGCCTCGATGTCGATCACCGAGGAGCGCAAGCGCCAGATCGACTTCTCGGACAAGTACTACCAGACGCCCGCGCGGATCGTCGCGCCGAAGGATGCCGATTTCGAGGACGAGGGGCTGGCGGGCAAGCGCATTGGCGTGCAGCGCGGTGCCACCCACCAGTGCTATGCCGAGAGGATGTTCCCCGATGCCGAGGTCGTGCTCTACGGCACGCAGGAGGAAGTGTTCCGCGATCTCGCGCTCGGCCGGATCGACGCGCAATTGTCGGATTCGCTGATAGCGCAGGAAAGCTTCCTGAGCACCGATGAGGGCGCGGACTACGCCTTCCTCGGTGGCGACCATCTGGATGTGGAATGTTATGGCGAGGGCGTCGGCATCGCCGTGCGCCAAGGCGACGAGGAACTGCGCGATGCGCTGAGCGCGGCGATCACCGCGATCCGCGAGAACGGCACCTACGCCGAGATCAATGGCAAGTATTTCCCGTTCGACATCTATGGTGGCCGGCCGGACTCCGCGGACGCAGCAACCAACTGACCGAAGCCGGAGGGGAGGCACCCGCCGCCCCGCCACATCGGAGGAGACGCTCATGGACCTGATACTCGAATACAAGGCGCAACTCATCGCCGGGACGATCATGACGGTCCAGCTTGCGCTGGTGTCGCTTGCCATCGCGCTCGTCTTCGGGCTTCTGGGGGCCTGGGCAAAGCTCTCCGCGAGCCGCCTCGCACAACGGGTGGCGGGCGCCTACACCACCATAGTCCGGGGCGTTCCCGACCTTGTGCTGATCCTGCTGGTTTTCTTCGGCGGGCAGGTCACGGTCAATTCCATCGGCACCGCCACCGGGCTTTGGGACTATGTCGAGATCAGCAAGTTCGTCGCCGGTGCGGCGACCATCGGCGTCATCTTCGGCGCCTATTTCACCGAGACCTTCCGCGGCGCGATCATGGCGATCCCGCGCGGCCAGATCGAGGCCGGGATCAGCTGCGGCATGCCAGGGCAGCTCATCTTCCGGCACATTATCTGGCCGCAGATGGTGCGCTATGCGCTGCCCGGTTTCACCAACAACTGGCTGGTACAACTCAAGACGACCGCGCTCGTCTCGGTGATCGGGTTGCAGGATCTGGTCTACAACGCCTTCACGGCGGGGCGCTCGACCGGTGAGCTTTTCACCTTCATGGCAGCGGCCTTCGTCATCTACCTGATGTTGACCGGCATTTCAGACCTCGGCCTGCGGGCGCTCGACCGCCGCTACAGCCGCGGCGTGGTGAGGAGCTGAGCCATGGAAAACCTTCTGTCATACATCCCACTCGACATCGCGCTGGTCGCGGAGAATTTCGACCGTTTCCTCTATGGCGTCTGGATGACGCTTAACCTGACCGTTCTGGCGCTCGTTCTGGGGGGCATTCTGGCGATCCCGATGGCCATCGCGCGGGCCAGCCGCCACCGGGTCTTCAACCCGCTGGTCTGGAGCTATACTTACGTGCTGCGCGGCACGCCGCTTCTGGTCCAGACCTACCTGATCTACTACGGCCTCGGCCAGTTCGAGGTGGTCCGCCAAAGCTGGCTCTGGGATCCGGTCCTGTCCTCGGCCTGGTGGTGCGCGCTGATCGCCTTCACGCTCAACACCGCGGCCTACACGACCGAGCTGCTGCGCGGCGCCATTGTCGACACGCCGAAGGGCGAGGTCGAGGCCGCCATCGCCACGGGGCATTCCTACCGGTCGCGCATGCGCCGCATCATCCTGCCCTCGGCCTTCCGCCGCGCCGTCCCGGCCTACTCCAACGAGGTCATCTTCATGCTGCACGGCTCGGTCGTCGCCAGCACGATCACCCTGCAGGACATCCTCGGCGTTGGACGCTGGCTCAATGGGCGCTACTACCTCGCCTATGAGGGCTTCATCACGGCGGCCCTGCTCTATTTCCTGATCGTCTTCGCCATCACCCGTGTCTTCCGCTGGCTCGAACGGCGCTACCTGCGTCACCTGACCCGCCGCGAGACGACGATGGACGCACCGGCGACGCCCGAGCCGACCCGATGACCAAGGAGAGCGCCATGATCGAACGGATGCATACGAACGCCAGGATGAGCAAGATCGTCAAGCATGACGGCACCGCCTGTCTCTGCGGACAGGTCGGCAGCGGCTCGGACGTGGCTGAACAGGCGCGGGACTGCCTTTCGCGCGTGGAGGCCCTGCTGGACGAGGCCGGATCGTCAAAGGCGCATATTTTGCAAGCGATCGTCTGGCTCGCCCACATGAGCGATTTCGATGCTATGAACGAAGTCTGGGATGCCTGGGTGCCCGAAGGCCACGCCCCGGCGCGGGCCTGCGGCGAGGCAAGGCTTGCCGGGCCGGACCTGCTGGTCGAGATCATCGTGACGGCGGCAGTAGCGAAAGGAGACAACGCATGAGCACGCGGAGATGCATTCTGATCGGGGCCGGCATGGATTGCGGCAAGCGCCGCCGCGGCTGCATCATGGGCCCGGACGCCTATCGCACCGCCGGGCTGTCCGAGTCGCTTGGATCGCTGGGCTGGCAGGTCGAGGACCGCGGCAACCTGCCCGGCCCCGCTTGGGTGGCCGACGCTCCCCGGGGCGAAGTGCATGCGTTTGAGGAAACCATCGCCTGGACGCAGATACTGGCAGAGGCCGCAGAGGCGGCCATGGGCGAAGGGTTCCCCGTCTTCATGGGCGGAGATCACGCGCTGTCGCTGGGCACTGTCGCCGGTGTGGCATCCCATGCGACCAAGGCCGGGCGCCCGCTCTTCGTGCTCTGGCTCGATGCCCACCCGGATATCAACACGCCCAAGACCACCGCGTCCGGCAATCTGCACGGCACCCCCATCGCTTATGTCACCGGACAGACCGGGTTCGACGGCTTTCCTGCCGTCGAGGCGCCGGTGCCGCCCGAGAACGTCTGCTTCATCGGACTACGCTCGGTTGATGCGCCAGAACGGGAGTTCATCACGCAATCCGGCATGACCGCCATCGACATGCGCCAGATCGACGAGCGCGGCATCGCCGCTCCGTTGACGGAATTTCTGGAACGGGTCAAGGCCGCTGACGGCATGCTGCATGTCTCGCTCGATGTCGATTTCCTCGAACCCGCCATCGCCCCCGCGGTGGGCACCACCGTGCCGGGCGGCGCCACCTTCCGGGAGGCACATCTGGTCATGGAGATGCTGCACGACAGCAGTCTCGCGACCTCGCTTGATCTCGTGGAACTCAACCCCTTCCTTGATGATCGCGGCCGCACCGCGTCGCTCATGGTCGACCTCACCGCGTCGCTCTTCGGCCGCCGCGTGTTCGACCGCCCAACCCGCAGCCATATGTGAGACCCGAAATGCCCGCTCCCGCCCCCTCCGACCTTGCCTACATCCGCTTCGTCAGCGTCGAGAACATGATGAAGCTCGTCCACAGCATCGGCATCGAGACCATGCTGAAAGACCTCGCGCGCTATATCGAGGACGATTTCCGACGCTGGGAAAAATTCGACAAGACCCCGCGCGTGGCCAGCCATTCCGCCGAAGGCGTGATCGAGCTGATGCCGACCTCCGACGGAGAGGATTACGGTTTTAAATACGTCAACGGCCACCCAAAGAACACTAGGGAGGGCCTGCAGACAGTCACTGCCTTCGGCCTTCTGGCGCGGGTCGACACGGGCTATCCCGAACTCTTGACCGAGATGACGCTGCTGACCGCGCTGCGCACGGCGGCCACCTCGGCGATGGTGGCCAGCCACCTCGCGCCGAAAGGCAGCAAGGTCATGGCAATGATCGGCAATGGCGCTCAGTCGGAATTCCAGGCGCTGGCGATGCGCGCGATCTGCGGCGTGGACACGCTTAGGCTCTACGATATCGATCGGGCCGCGACGGACAAGGTGGTTCGCAACCTGACCGGACAGGGCTTCGACCTTGTGCCTTGCTCGACGCCGGAAGTGGCCATCGAAGGCGCACAGATCATCACCACCTGCACCGCCGACAAGCAATTCGCCACGATCCTGACCGACAACATGGTGGGCGCGGGCCAGCACATCAACGCGATCGGCGGCGACTGTCCCGGCAAGACCGAGTTGCACAAGGACATCCTGGCCCGCTCCGACGTCTTCGTGGAATACCCGCCCCAGACCCGGATCGAAGGCGAGATCCAGCAGATGCCGGACGACTTTCCGGTCACCGAAATGTGGCAGGTTATCACCGGCGCCGCGTCGGGACGGACCAATGACCGTCAGATCACGCTGTTCGACGGCGTCGGCTTCGCCATCGAGGACTTCTCCGCCCTGCGCTATCTGCGTGACAAACTGAGGGACCATCCGTTCTATCAGGAACTCGACATCATCGCCGATCCCGACGATCCGCGCGATCTGTTCGGAATGGTCCAGCGCGCCCGCCCCCGGTGAATTACCGTCTGGGCGAGCATCCCGGACGGGCCTTGACATGAGCCGAAAGCGGCGACGAGGGTCGCGCTGAATGAGACGACGTCTTCTAACCGCGCTTCGCACCAGTTCAACCAGATCGCGGCGTCGGTCGGTCCGGGCTCTATGCCGCCCAATGCACCGGCAGCGAAGCTCAAGAATTGTAAGGCTGGAAACCCGCAATTGCCAACACTGCTAGACTAATGACGTCAGCGCGATGCTGAAGTCTGGGCTGGAGGGAGGATTGCAGTGCAACTTATGCCAAGAGTCCGACTTCCCGCAGTCCCCCCAAAACGCGGAGCCTGGAACAAGGGGCAAATCATCGCCAATCCATAACGGACCTAAGTGCTCTTCGCAGCAGTTGGCGGGACCGAGTCCATTTTGACCAATACTGCACTCAGTCGGAAGGTACGCGGCGGGGTTTTCTCGTCAACTGCCATCCAGACCTCGTTGATCCCAGTTCGCAGTCGGGCGTGCGACATCGCGACAGATGAGCCGATCGTAGCCGCGCTTCCGGTTGTCACCACAACTTTCACTGCAGAATGGCCACCCGAGGCGTCGAGGCGGTCGGCTGAAGGCGCGTTCAATTCCGTCTTCGGCAGGGATTGGCTCAGGCGGTCGTCCGATCCGGCCTTAGGCCTTCTGGCGTGCGTTGGACGGATCCCAGGCGGGCTCGTCCAACAGTCGCAGGGCGCGACGTTCGCCGAGAATGACGACCTCCAGATCTCCGGAAACCTCGGGGCTTAGATAGGCAAAGGCCAGGCTCGTTCCGGTCGCGTGACCAAATCCACCGGAGGTGCAGACCCCGACCACGCGCTCGTCCTGCATCACGGCCTCGCCGCCGTAGATGTCGCAATCGGTGGCGGCGACCTCGCCGTAGGCGAGCCGTGTCGAGATGCCGTTCTCACGGGTGGCCTCGGTGGCGGCGCGGCCGTTGAAGTCGCCCTTGTCCGGCGCGTAGAAGCGCTGGCAATCAGCCTCGATCAAGGTGATCTCGTTGGTCAGTTCGGCGCCAAAGCCGCGATAGCCTTTCTCCATGCGCATGGAATTGACCGCATGGCTGCCGAAATCGGCGATGCCATGCGCCTCTCCTTCGGCCCAGATCGCGTCGTAGAGCGTTTCCAGCTGTGCCATCGGCGCATGAAGTTCCCAGCCCAGCTCGCCGACATAGGTCACCCGAAGGGCGCGGACGGGCACGCCTGCGATGGTGATCTCCTGTCCCGACAGCCAGCGGAATGACGTGTTGGTCAGATCCGCGTCGGTGAGCGGCGCAAGAACGTCGCGCGATTTCGGCCCCGCCACCACCAGCATGCCGAAATCATCGGTGACGTTGGCGATGGTTACATCCTGCCCGGCGGCGGCGTTCATATGGTCGAGCGCTTGCCGCTCGCTACCTGCGCCGGTCAGCACATAGAAGCGGTCATCGGCAAGTCGCGTGATCGTCCATTCTCCCTCGATCCGGCCACCATCTGACAGGACATGCGTCAGGTTGATGCCGCCCGCCTTCTTCGGCAACCGGTTGGCGGTCAGCCGGTTGAGAAGTGCTTCGGCGCCGTGGCCGGTCACGTCGAACTTGGCAAAACTCGACAGGTCCATGATGCCCACCCGCTCGCGCACCGCGCGGCATTCGGCGGCCACCAGATCGAAGACGTTGTTGCGCCGGTATTGCAGCTTTTCAACGAAACCCGCTGGGGCGAAATATTTCGGCCGTTCCCAGCCATAGACCTCGGTGTAGACCGCGCCTTTTTCTTTCAGCTCTTCATAGAGCGGCGTCACCCGGGATGGCCGGCCGGCCTGGATCTCGCGGCCGGGCAGCGGGGTCTCGAACATGTTGTGATAGTCGTCGAAGCTCTTGGCGCGGGTGTAGTCCGCATCCGCGTAACCGCCAAAGCGGCGCGGATCGACTGATGCCATGTTGATATCGGCATCGCCGTGCACCATCCACTGGGCCAGATACTTGCCGCAGCCCGCACCCTGGGCGATGCCGATGGACGAGCCGCAGCATTGCCAGAAGTTGCGAACGCCATGGGCGGGGCCAAGCAGGGGATTGCCGTCCGGCGTATGCGGGATGGCGCCGTTAATGACGCGCTTGATGCCCGCCTCGGCGAAGATCGGCATCCGCTCCAGCGCCTTTTCAAGCCAGGGCGCGATGCGGTCGATATCACCTTCAAACAGCTCGTTCTCGCTTTGCCAATCCGGCGTGCCGTCACGGATCGCCCAGGCTTCCTTCGCGCCGTGGTGCTCGTAGATCCCGACGAGCCCCGCCTTCTGTTCCTGCCGGTAATAGCCGGCCGTGGCCGGATCGCGCATGACCGGCAGTTCGGTGCCTGTGCCCGTGAACGCCGCGAGCGGTTCCGTCACGAGATAATGGTGTTCCATGTTGGTGATCGGCGTGTCGACACCGACCCAGGCGCCCACTTCGCGGGCATAGCAGCCACCGGCATTGACCACATGCTCGCAGATGACATCGCCCTGCTCCGTCGCCACCTCGAATTCGCCCGAGGGCAGCCGGCTGATGCCGGTCACGCGGTTGCGGCGGACGATCGTCGCGCCCATCTGCCGCGCGCCCGCGGCCATGGCGTTGCACGCGCTTGCCGGGTCCACGTGGCCGTCCATCGTCGTATGCGCGCCGGCAAGAACCCCCTCGGTATCCAGCCAGGGATTCAGTTCCTTGATCCGGTTCGGGCCGATGATCTCCATGTGAAAGCCGACATTGGCCGCGAAACCGGCGACATGGCGGAACCAGTCGACCTCTTCCGGCGTCGTGGCCAGCCGGATGCCGCCGCAGCCGTGCCAGCCCGCCGGATGTCCCGTCAGCTCTTCGAGACGCGGATAGAGCGTGTTCGAGTAGTGGTGGATCTTGGCCATGTTGTAGTTGCCGATGAACGAGGGGCACTGGCCCGCCGCATGCCAGGTGGAGCCGCTCGTCAACTCGCCCTTCTCGATCAGCAGAACATCCTTCCAGCCTTCTTCGGCCAGATGATAGGCCAGGCCCACGCCCATCATGCCGCCGCCGACGATCACCACCCTCGCTTGTGACTGCATGATGATTTCCTTTCTTTTCGCTGTCTTACCAGACGCCGTTGCCGGCCCGCATGCGGGCCTTCGGCAGAATGATGTTGTAGCTCTGGCGCAGTCGCGCATCGACATCATCGCCGATGTGGCGCGGATAGTGGTCGGCCAGAATGCGGCGCACCCTGTCCCGCGCCACGGCGCGCGCGTCCCGGGCGCCGGCATCCTGCCATTCGCTGATGCTGCGACGGTCGGCGATCTCGGGATAGAGATAGTCGGTCTTCATCCGGCTGAAGGTCTGCGGATGGCCAAGGTAGTGCCCCGCGCCCATGACCACGTCGCGGATCACATCGAAGCTGAGCGTATCCTCGCTGACCTCGACCCCCTTCACCGTGCGCAGGATTGCACCCAGAAGGTCGTTGTCGAGCACGTAGGATTCGAATGCCGTGCCCATCAGGCTGCCCTGCATCCCGGCGCATTCATGGATCATCGAGGCCCCGGCATGGGCGGCAAGCGAGATCGTGTAGCCCTTTTCCCCGCCCGACTGCGCATCGGGCAGCTTGCTGTCGGTCATGCCCGCGGGGACCGAGTTCGGAAGGTCGTAGAACCCCGCCATCTGCGCGCAGGCCGCCGACAGAAGCGCCTGTTCCCCCGAGCCGCCCGACATGGCGCCGGTGCGAAGGTCCGACACGAAGGGCCAGGCTGCGAAGGTGCCCCGGCAGCCGGGGTCGATGATGTTGCACAGGATCAGCCCGGCCAGCACCTCGGCACAGGCCTGCGCCACCGCGCCCGCAAGTGCTGCCGGCGCCGTCGCCCCGGCCTGACCGGCCGCGACGAGAAGGATCGGCATTCCGGCCAGAACCGCCGCCTCCAGCGCGTCGCAGCTTTCCGTGGCAAAGCGCATCGGCGGCACGACATGGCAGCAGACGGCGGTGCAGAAGGGGCGCTCGCGGAACTTGCCCTCGCCGCCCGCGACCATGTCCAGCATCGGCTGCACGGCGCGCACGGAGTTGCCGTCGGTATAGCTGACGGCGATCGACTTGGTGGTGCCCGAGAGACAGGCATAGGTGGTGTTGATGTCGAGATCGAGGATCGTGTCCGTGTCGCGCGCCACCACCGAGCGGTGATACCAGTGGATATTGTCGAGCCGGTCGACCAACCGGGCGATGTCATAGAGGTCGGCCACGGTGCTTTCGCGGTATGTGCCGGTCTCGAAATCCATGATGGTCGGAGCGGCGCCGCCGGTGCCGGTATGGACCCGCTTTCCGCCGATCTCCAGGTCGTGGATCGGGTCGATGCCGTGCAGCGTGAACTTGCGCCGCGTGCGGGCGATCACATCCTCGACCAGCGCGCGGGGAAACCGCAGGCGGCCGTCGTCATCGACCCGGCACCCGGCCTCGACCGCGCGTTGCTCAAGACTTGGCGTGACCTGCGAAAGGCCCAGATCCTCGAGAAGGCGCAGGACAAGGTGATGGACACGCTCCATCTCGGGCGGGGTCAGCGGCTGATACCGTCCGCCGACCATGCCGGGCGTGATCGGGGGAAGCGCCGGGATCGCATCGGGGGCACCGCGCCCCCTGCGACCGGACCGGCGAAGCGAGAGTTCGGACATCGGCATCACCCCGAAGGTTTTCTCGGGGTCCAGATGAGGGTATTTCCAGTCGCGGCTCAAACGATCAATTCGAATGCCACGCATTCCCTGGAATCATGTTAGATGCGGGGTCTCGGAAACTTCGTTCAATATCCACTGCAAGAATGCTTCTATCGCCGGAACCTCCGCCGCCCCTTCCAATGCGCATACGTAATAGCTCTCGCGGGTTTCCAGCACCTTGTCGACCGGGCAGACCAGCCGCCCATCGGCCAGCATTTCGTCGGTGATATAGCTCCAGCCGAGCGCCACGCCGCGTCCGGCCTCGGAGGCCTGAAGGATCATCGGGTAGCTGTTCAGCCGCACCCCGCGCCGCACCGGCTGCCCCGTCACGCCCTGCGTCACCAGCCAGACGCGCCAGTCGACGCCGCCCCAGATATTGCCGCCGCCGTCGAGATGCAGAAGCGTTTGGTCGAGCATGTCGGAAGGCGTGCGGAGTTCCGGGTGGTCGCGCAGATAGGCAGGGCTGCAGACCGGATAGACTCGCTCTCCGAACAAGAGATGCGCCCGCACACCCTGCCATTGCCCGGCACCGTAGAGTATCGCCACATCCACACCTTCGTGACGCAGGTCAACCCTCTGGTCCGTCGCGAGAATCCGCAGGTCGATTTCCGGATGCCGGGCACTGAACCGCTCCAGCCGCGGCATCAGCCAGAAATAGGAAAAGGCAACCGACGCGGAGACGGTGATCTGCGGGTTCTCTGTCGCGGCTCTCAGCCCGGTGACGCTGCTCTCGATCTCCCGCAAGCCGCGCGTCACCGACTCAAACAGGCGCAGTCCTTCGGCGGTCAGTTCGATGGCCCGGTGCAAGCGTCGGAAAACCGGCAGGCCCAACTGGTCCTCGAGCGACCTGATCTGCCGGCTGACGGCACTCTGTGTCAGACACAATTCATCCGCCGCCAGCGTGAAGCTGCCGTGCCGGGCAACCACCTCGAAGGTCTGGAGCAGCGAAAGAGGCGGCATCCTGCGTTTCTTCAAAGTATTCTCCTGCGGCATGAAGCAAGCCCGTTGGGCATTAAATTCATGGTCCGTTGTAAAGCAAAAATCAAAGGGGCGTTGCACGCTCCAGCGCTGTCTCGATACGTCATTTCCGCATTCTGGCCACACCATCGAACAATGGAGATGTGACGAGGCATACCGACGTCGTGTACGTAGCACCAGCATCAAGGCACGTCGATTTGCTGAATGGTGACCTCCAGTAGCGAGAACCGGACAGAACCGGTCAGGCACAAAAGCGAACCAGATTCACTTCGACTCATTTGGTATTTCGGGCTGCGTGTGCATCAAAGGTCAAATAGCTGGCATTGGTGACCGTGCGCCGAATGTCGCAACTGTCTGCCAAGCCGCCACTGCCGGCTTCGTCCCTGGATGACCGCTGTCAGTTAAAGTCGCGGCACGGCGAAACGGGCCCGCCCCCCAGACAGGGGGTGGGCCGCTGTTTCAGATCTCCACTTCCACCGCTACGCCGGCCTTGCGGGCCAGATCGACCGCGGTGGCGGCGACGGCGAGGTCTTGCAGGCCGACGCCGGTGCCGTCGAAGAGGGTGATCTCGTCGTCGGAGGTGCGGCCCTTATGGGTGCCGTTGATCACCTCGCCAATGGTGGTGATGTCGGATTCCCTGATCATACCCCCCTTGATGGCATGCTGCGCCTCGCCGAGGGTCACGGATTGCGCGACCTCGTCGGTGAAGACGGTGGCGCGGGCCAGGACGGCGGGTTCGACCTCTTGCTTGCCGATGGTGTCGGTGCCCATGCAGGCCAGATGCGTGCCGGGGCGCACATGGGCGTCGAGCAGCGAGGCTTCGGGCGAGGAGGTGATGGTGATGATCACGTCCGCCTGGATGCCGAGATCGTCGAGCGTGACCGCCTCGAAGGGCAGGCCAAGCTCCTCGGCGACCTTGCCGAGGGCGGGCAGCATGTCGGGATGGTAGTTCCAGGCCACGACCTTCTCAAACTGGCGGGTCTTGGCGGCGGCGCGCAGCTGGAAACCGGCCTGATGGCCGGCGCCGACCATGCCCAGGACCTTCGCGTCCTTGCGGGCCAGCCGGTCGATGGAGATCGCCGAGGCGGCGGCGGTGCGCAGCGCGGTCAGAAGGTTGCCGCCGACCATCGCGGTGGGGCGCCCGGTATCGGGATCGAACAGGTAGACGGTGGACTGGTGGTTGGTGATGCCCTTGTCGGCATTGCCGGGGAAATAGCCGCCGGCCTTGACGCCGAGGTTCTTGCCGGCGCGGTCAAGGCCCGACTTGAAACCGTATTGCCGCCCCTCGCCAAGCGCCTCGCGCACGACGGGGAAGTTGTAGGCATCGCCCCGCGCCATCGCGGCGAAGACGGCCTCGACCGCGGCGAAGGCGGCATCGGGGGTGATGAGCCCGGCGATCTCTTTCTCGGGAACGATGAACATGCTGGGGCCTTTCGTCAAAAAAAGGGGCCGGAACAGGTCCGGCCCCGGGAAGGGAGGGAAATGGATCAGTAGGCCTTGCCGCGGGCCGAGACCGGCCAGACGGTTTCGACCTTGCCGTTCCGGACGCCGACATACCAGTCATGGACGTTGCAGGTCGGGTCGCAATGACCCGGCACCAGCCGCAGCTTGTCATTGACCTTGAGCACGCCCTTGGGGTCCTCGACCACGCCATGCTCGTCCGAGCACTTGACATATTTCACGTCGTCGCGGCCGTAGATGAAGGGCAGGCCGCTATCGACCGACTGGGCCTTGAGGCCGGCATCGACGATCGCCTTGTCCTTCTTGGCATGGGACATGACGGAGGTCAGGATGAACAGCGCGTTCTCCCATTCATTCTCGTCGATCCGGTTGCCGTCCTTGTCGAGGATACGACCGTAATCGGCATCCATGAAGGCGTAGGAGCCGCATTGCAGCTCGTTGTAGACGCCGGAATTGCTTTCGAAATAGTAGCTGCCGGTGCCGCCGCCCGAGACGAATTCGGGTTCCAGCCCTTCCTTCTTCAGCGCCTCGACCGCGTCCTTGACCTGGGCGATGGCGGCGTCGAGCTTGGCCTTGCGGTCGGAATAGCTGTCCATGTGCTGCATCGCGCCCTGATAGGCCTGGATGCCCTTGAAGGTGAGGCCCTTGGCGGCATCGACGGCCTTGGCGATCTTGACCACGGCGTCCGATGTGGTGACGCCACAGCGACCGGCGCCGCAGTCGATCTCGATGAAGACGCCAAGCTCGGTGCCGTGCTTCTGCGCGGCTTTCGACAGTTCCTCGACATTGTCGATGTCATCGACGCAGACGATGATGTTCGAGCCCATCTTGGGCAGTTGCGCCAGCCGGTCGATCTTGGCCGGGTCGCGGACCTGGTTCGACACGAGCACGTCCTTGATGCCGCCGCGCACGAAGACCTCGGCCTCGGAGACCTTCTGGCAGCAGACGCCGACAGCGCCGCCCAGCTTTTCCTGCAGCTTCTGCACGTCGACGGATTTGTGCATCTTGCCGTGCGAACGGTGGCGCATGCCATGCGCCTTGGCATAATCGCCCATCTTCTTGATGTTGCGTTCCAGCGCGTCGAGATCGAGGATCAGGCAGGGCGTCTGGATGTCCTTCTCGTCCATCCCCGGCACGGCCGGCACGTCGAAGCCGACTTCGAGCTTGTTGATGTCCACAGGTGCGTTCATGGTGTCCTCCTCTCGCCCTAGGTCCAGGGCAGTTTGTCCAGATCGACGTTGCCGCCGGTGATGATGACGCCGACGCGCTTGCCCGCGAAGGTGTCCTTGTTCTTCAGGATGGTGGCCAGCGGCACCGCGGATGACGGTTCCATGACCACGCGCAGATGCTTCCAGGTCAGCTTCATCGCGTCGATGATTTCCTGCTCGGAAGCGGTGAAGATGTCGCTGACATGGTTCGAGACGAAATGCCAGGTCAGATCCTTGAGCGGCACCAAGAGGCCGTCGGCGATGGTCTTGGGCGCGTCGTCGGCGATGATGTGGCCGGCCTTGAAGCTGCGATAGGCATCGTCGGCCTGCTCGGGCTCGGCGGCGATCACCTTCGTTTCGGGCGCCAGCGTCGAGAGCGTCAGGCAGGTGCCCGAGATCATGCCGCCACCGCCGATCGGGGCGACCGCGAAATCGAGCCCGTCGGTCTGTTCGATCATCTCCCTGGAACAGGTGCCTTGCCCCGCGATCACGCGCGGGTCGTTGTAGGGATGGACGAAATCGCCCCCCGTCTTGGCCTGCACTTCGGCGAATGTCGCCTCTCGCGAGGTGGTCGAGGGGTCGCATTCGGTGATCTTGCCGCCGTAGCGGCGCACGGTGTCCTTCTTGGTCTGTGGCGCGGTGCGGGGCATCACCACGTTGCAGGGAATGCCGCGCAGCATCGCCGCGTAGGACAGGCAGGAGGCATGGTTGCCCGAGGAATGGGTGGCGACGCCCTTTTTCGCCTGCTCGTCGTCGAGGCCGAAGACCGCGTTCGAGGCGCCGCGCACCTTGAAGGCGCCGGGTTCCTGGAAGTTCTCGCATTTGAAGAACAGCTGGCAGCCGGCCAGCTCGTTCAGGTAGTCCGAGGTGCGGATCGGCGTGCGGCGGATATGCGGCTTGATCCGCTCATGCGCTGCCAGCATGTCCTCGTAGGTCGGAATCTCCATCGCGCTGTCCTTCATGCGGCGGCCTTTGCCGGCTGGCGGGCAGTCGTGCGGTAGTGCTCTTGCGCCGCCGCGACGCCGGACCCGAGTTTTATGTCGAGCCCCAGATCGGCCATCACCATCTCGGCGGTGGCGATTCCCGACAGGGCCATGGCATCCGTCATAGAGCCAAGATGGCCGATACGGAAGACCTTGCCGGCAACCTCGCCCAGCCCGGTGCCGAACGCCATGCCATAGGTCTTGGCGGCATGTTCGACGATATGGGTGGCATTGAACCCTTCGGGCGTGCGGATCGCGCTGACGGTGTCGGAATAGAGGTCCGGAGACACCGCGCAGAGCGTCAGGCCCCAGCCGTGGACGGCGGCGCGGATGCCGCTGGCGATACGGGTGTGGCGGGCGAAGACGTTTTCCAGCCCCTCGTCCAGAAGCTTGTTCGAAGCATAGGTCAGGCCGTTCATCAGGCCGACCGGCGGCGTGTAGGGAAAGCCGTTATTCGCATAGCCCTTGGCCATATCGCGGATGTCGAAGAAGGTGCGCGGCAGCTTCGCGCTGTCGACCGACTTCATCGCCTTCTTCGAGAAGCCGACGATGGCGAGGCCGGCGGGCAGCATGAAACCCTTCTGGCTGCCGGTGACGGCGACATCGACGCCCCAGTCATCCATCCGGAAATCCATCGAGCCGATCGAGCTGACGCCGTCGACGAACAGCATCGCCGGGTGCTTGGCGGCATCCATCGCGCGGCGCACGGCGGCGATGTCGGATTTCACCCCGGTCGCAGTCTCGTTATGAGTGGCAAGGACGACCTTGATCTGGTGGTTCTTGTCGGCGGTCAGGATCTCTTCGTAGCGATCCGCCGGGATGCCTTCGCCCCAGGCGGCCTCGACCAC
Organism: uncultured Alphaproteobacteria bacterium; assembly: GCA_942492375.1. Taxonomy (GTDB): domain Bacteria; phylum Pseudomonadota; class Alphaproteobacteria; order Rhodobacterales; family Rhodobacteraceae; genus JAHEAO01. The sequence continues at coordinate 51,861 of CALOEL010000005.1, read as the reverse complement.
GGTCATGTCCAGCCCGTGGCGGTTGCACATGTCGATCCAGCGGTGGCTGAACATGCCGTTGCGGGCCGCCAGAACCTTGTCGCCGGCCGACAGCGTGTTGGTCAGCGCGGTTTCCCAGCCGCCGGTGCCGGTCGAGGGGAAGATGAAGACCTCGGCATCCTTCGACTTCAGCACCTTTTGCACATTGGCGCGGGCGGGGTGCAGAATCTCGCCGAACAGCGGCGACCGGTGGTCGAGCGTCGGCATGTCGCAGGCGCGGCGGACATCTTCGGGGATATTCGTCGGGCCGGGGATGAAGACCGGGTTCTGAAAGCTCATGGCAGGCTCCTTTGGCTGTTGCAGCAAGAATGCGGCAATCGGGCCGCGTCCGCAATTTTTTTGAAATATTTTTTCAAATTGCTATATATTGGATTTCGTTCGTAATATCAGTGGTTTGATTTTTTCACTGGGTGAAACGGATTTTCACATATGAAAGGCGGCGCAATGATGGAAACCAGAAAGCGCGGACGCCCCAAGGGGTTCCACGACAAGACCGAGCAGAACACGATCCAGTCGCTCGACCGGGCGATGGAGGTGCTGGAGCATCTGGCCGAACTGCCCGGCCCGACGCTGACCGAACTGGCCGAGCGGCTGGACCAGTCGCCCGCGACGATCTACCGGATCCTCGTGACCTTGCAGAACCGCGGAATGGTCGAGGCCGAGGCAGAGAACCAGACCTGGTTCATCGGGTCCAGGGCCTTCCTGGTCGGGTCGGCGTTCCTGCGGCGCACCGGGCTGGTCGAACGCAGCCGCCCGGTGATGCGCTGGCTGATGGAGGAAAGCGGCGAGACCGCCAATCTTGGCATCGAGCGGCGCGGGCTGGTGATCTTTGTCAGCCAGGTCGAGACCCATGCCTCGATCCGCGCCTTCTTTCCGCCCGGCACGCGGTCGCCGCTGCATGCGTCGGGGATCGGCAAGGCGCTGCTGGCGCAATATCCGGCGGCGCGGCTGGACCGGGTGATCGGCGGGCGGCTGGAAAAATTCACCGAGACCACCCTGACCGACGCCGATGCGCTGCGCCGCGAAGTGGCCGCGATCCGCGCGCAGGGTTACGCGGTGGACGACGAGGAACGGTCGGAGGGGATGCGCTGCATCGCGGCACCAGTCTTCGACGCCACCGGCGACGCGGTGGCGGGGGTTTCGGTCTCTGGCCCGGTCAGCCGGGTGAAGCTGGCGGATGTCGGGCGGTTTGGCGGGATGGTCATGGATGCGGCGCGCGAGATATCCGAGGGGCTGGGCGCGCGGCAGATCCCGTGAAGCGCGCGGTCCCGGCAGGTCCGGGGCCGCGCGCTGGTCTTCAGCCCAGCACGGTCTTCACCGCCGCCGCCGTGACCTCGACGATCTTGCCGGCCTCGTCCTCGGTCAGGCAGAGCGGTGGAGCGAAGCCCAGGATGTCGCCCTGCGGCATCGCGCGGCAGATGACACCGTGGCGGACCATCTCGGTGACGATCTTGGCGCCGGTGCCCGCCTTGGGGTCGAAATGCTCGCGCTTGTCGCGGTCGGCCACCAGTTCGACGGCGCAGAGCATCCCGTCGCCGCGCACGTCGCCGATATTGGCGTGTCCGCCCAGAGCGTCCTGCATCATCTCGTTCAGCCGCGCGCCGATCTTGCCGGCATTCTCGACCAGTCCGAGCCGGTCGATGAGTTCCAGGTTGGCGACGCCCGCCGCGGCCCCGATCGGATGGGCGGCATAGGTCCAGCCATGGCCGAGGACGCCGTTCTCGTCGGTGCCGCGTTCGAGCACTTTCCAGACCTTGTCGGACACGATCGAACCCGAGAGCGGCGCATAGGCCGAGGTCAGGCCCTTGGCGATGGTGATGATGTCGGGCTCGATGCCGTAATGGGCCGAGCCGAACATGGTGCCGAGGCGGCCGAAGCCGGTCACGACCTCGTCGGCGATCAGGAGGATGTCGTGCTTCGTCAGCACCCGCTGGATCGCTTCCCAGTAGCCGGCGGGCGGCGGGACGATGCCGCCGGTTCCCAGAACCGGCTCGCCGATGAAGGCGGCGATGGTGTCGGCCCCCTCGCGGTCGATCAGCGCCTCCAGTTCGGCGGCGCAATGCTCGCTGAACTGCTGTTCGCTCATCGCGGCGTCGGGGCGGCGGAAGTAATAGGGCGCCTCGGTATGGATCACCTGGGAGAGCGGCAGGTCGAACTTCTTGTGGAAGAGCTCGAGCCCGGTCAGCGAGCCGGTCATCAGGCCGGAGCCGTGATAGCCGCGCCAGCGCGAGATGATCTTCTTCTTCTCGGGCCGGCCAAGGATGTTGTTCATGTACCAGACCAGCTTGATATTGGTCTCGTTCGCGTCCGAACCCGAAAGGCCGAAATAGACCTTGGACATGTTGGCGGGCGCGCGGTCGAGCACCATCTTGGCCAGCGTGATCGAGGTCTCGGTGCCGTGGCCGGCATAGGCGTGGTAATAGGCCAGTTCCTTGGCCTGCTTGGCGATCGCCTCGGAGATCTCGGTGCGACCGTAGCCGACGTTGACGCAGTAGAGCCCGGCGAAGCCGTCGAGCAGGCGGTTGCCGTCGCGGTCCTCGATATAGACGCCCTTGCCGCCCGTCACGACGCGCTGCGGCGCATCGCCGCGGGCGAATTGCGCGAGGTGGGTGGAGGGGTGGAAGAAGTTCTCGCGGTCCCACTGGGCGAGAATGTCATTGGTCAGCATGTCGGTGTCCTCTCGGGGTTTGGCGTCAGGCCCAGTCGCGGCAGACGTATTTGATGTCGGTGAAGGCTTCCAGCCCGTAGCGCGCGCCTTCGCGGGCGAGGCCGGATTGTTTCATGCCGCCGAACGGGATCGGCGCGCCGGTGACCTTGGTGCGGTTGACCGCGACCATGCCGAAATTCAGCGCCCGGCTGGCGCGGTAGATGCGGCGCGGATCCATCGTGTGCAGATAGGCGACCAGCCCGTATTCGGTGGCATTTGCGCGTGCCAGCACCTCTTCCTCGGTGTCGAAAGGGGCAATGGCGGCGACCGGGCCGAAGGTTTCCTCGTGGAAGATCAGCGCATCCTCGGGGGTATCGGCGAGCACGGTCGGCTGGAAGAAGAGCGGGCCCTGCGGGTTGCGCTCGCCGCCGGTCAGAAGGGTCGCGCCGCGGTCGAGCGCGTCCTTGACGTGGCTTTCCTGCTTCTTCACCGCTGCCTCGTTCATCAAGGGGCCGAGGTCGCAGTCATCCATACCGGGGCCGAGGGTCAGGGCGCCCGCACGCTCGGCGAAGCGGCGGCAGAATTCGTCATAGACGGGGCGTTCGACGAAGAAGCGGTTGGCGCCGAGGCAATCCTGGCCGGTGGTGGCGAACTTGGCCTTGATCGCCTCGTCCACCGCCTGGTCCATGTCGGCATCGGCGAAGAGGATGAAGGGCGCGTGGCCGCCGAGTTCCAGCACCAGCCGTTTCACCGTGTCGGCTGAGTTGCGGTAGAGCAGCTTGCCGATCTCGGTCGAGCCGGTGAAGGACAGCGCGCGGATGCGGGCATCGCCGGTCCAGGCGCCGACGATCTCTGGCGCGTCGCCGGTGACGACGTTGAAGACGCCCTTCGGCAGGCCGGCGCGGTCGGCCAGTTCCGCCAGCGCCAGCGCGGAAAGCGGGGTTTCGGCGGAAGGGTGTGCCACGACGGTGCAGCCGGCGGCCAGCGCGGCGGCGGCCTTGCGGGTCAGCATGGCCGAGGGGAAGTTCCACGGCGTGATCAGGGCGGCGACGCCCACGGGTTCGCGCCACAGTTCCATCTCGGCATCGGCGAGATGCGAGGTCACGCCCTCGATGTTCGGACGCTTGGCCTCTTCGGCGTAGAATTCCAGGAACGAGGCGGCATAGTCGATCTCGCCGCGGGCTTCGGACAGGGGCTTGCCCTGCTCGGCGACCATGATCAACGCGAGATCCTCTTTCGCCGCGTGCATCAGTTCGAACCAGCGGCGCAGCAGTGCCGCGCGTTCCTGCGGGGTGCGGCCGGCCCAGTCGGCAAAGGCGGCCTCGGCGGCATCGGTCGCCTCGCGCGCCTGATCGGCGGGGCAGGCGGCGACGCGGGCGATCTCCTGCCCGGTGGCGGGGTCGGTCACGGCGAAATCGGAACCGCCGGACTGCCAACCGCCGTTCACATAGCAGCGGTCGCGCAGGAGGGCGGCGTCGGAAAGGCGGGAGGCGAGGTCGGTCAAGGCGTCACCATTTGGCAGAGGGTTTCAGAGTCGCGTCATCTTACCCAGTTGGGGCAGAGGATTCTTTCGAAGCCCGGCGATTGGCAGAGGAATCCTCTGAAAATCCGGGCGGTTCCGGTCAAACCTTTTGCGGCTCGGCCCCCAGCAGGTGATCGAGAGGCGGTCCGCCCGAGGTCGGAACTTCCTTGGTCACGATGTAGCTGTAATAGCGTTTCAGGCCGACATGCGCCTCCAGCAGCGCGTCGATCAGGATCTGGTAGCTTTCGATGTCGCGGGTGGTGACCTGCATCAGGTAGTCGAAGCCGCCCCCCAGCGCCCAGCAGCCGGTGATCTCGGTGAACCGGGCCATCTCGCGCTCGAACTTCTGGAAGGTCTCGGCGCGGTGGCTGTCCAGTTCGACGGTGACGAAGACGACGATATGCGGCGCGATCCGCCCCAGCGCCAGATCGGCGTGATAGCCTTGGATCAGGCCAGACTCCTCCAGTCGTTTCAGGCGCTGCCAGCAGGGCGTGGCCGACAGGTTCACCCGGTCGGCGAGGTCGGCCTTGGATATCCGCCCCTCGCGCGACAGGACGCGCAGGATGGCGATATCGCGGGCATCGAGGGTCTGGCGCGGCATGGGGCCACTCTTGGTCGGAGCTGGGTGGTTGTCAATTGGCCTGAATATGTCACAATCGAAATCATGACAATCTGGCCTCCATCGTCCGGAACGTTGAAGCGTCCGGCCTACAGAAGCCTTGCCCAGTCACTGGTCGACGCGATCGAGACCGGAGAGTTGCAACCGGGCGACAGGTTGCCGACGCATCGCGATCTGGCCTACCGGCTTGGCCTGTCGGTGCAGACGGTCAGCCGCGCCTATGATTCGCTGATCCGCACCGGGATCATCGCCGGTGAGGTCGGGCGGGGCACTTTCGTGCGGGCGGGGCGGAATGACGGCATCGCGACGCCCTATCACCGGTTGGAGACCGGGCAGGACATCGTTGATTTCTCGATCATGACCCCGGTGACCAGCGACATGCATGCACGGCGGTTCAAGGAAGTCCTGACGGCGGTCGCCGAGGATCTGCCGCCGGAAAGCATGTTTTCTTTCCGGCCCCGGATCGCGCTGCGCGAACCGATCCGGCAGGCGGTGACTTGGCTTCGCAAATGCGGCGTCGAAACCGACCCGTTCCGGGTTCTGCCGATGAACGGCAGCAGCACGGCAATGACGGTGGCGCTGCTGACAGCGGCCACGCCGGGCGATCTGCTGATCACCGACACGCTCAGCCACCACACGCTGAAAGGACTTGCGCGATCGCTGGGCCTGAAGCTGACCGGGCTGCCCTGCGACGAGCACGGGATGCTGGTCGAGCCGCTGGCCCGGCTTTGCGCGACCGAGGCGGTGAGCCTGATCTACCTGATGCCTGCGGGCCTTAATCCGTCGGCCTGCCGAATGTCCGAGGATCGCCGCCGGCAGATCGTCGAGATCGCCCGCAAGCATGACCTTACGATCATCGAGAACGATGCCTGGGGGCCGCTGGAACCTGACCGGCCGGCCCCGGTCGCGGCGCTGGCGCCGGAGCGCACCTTCTATTTCACCGGCTTTTCCAAATGCCTGCTGCCGGGGCTGCGGCTGGCCTGGCTGGTGGTGCCCGAGGATCAGATCACCCTGGCCGCGTCGCGCAGTCTGGCGGCGCAATGGATGGCGACGCCGCTGATCGCGGAGATCGGCGCGCGCTGGATCGCGGATGGCACCGCAGACAGCCTGCTTGGCTGGCAGCGTCGCGCCCTGAAGGAGCGCAACGTCCTGGCGGCGGAACGGCTGTCGGGTCTCGACCTGCGCCAGACGGAATTCGGCCTTCACGTCTGGCTGCCGCTGCCCGAGGACTGGGACGAGGAAAGCTTCGTCGCGGCCGCGCGGGCGCATGGCGTGGCGCTTGCCTCTGGCGCCGCCTTCGCGGTGGGGTCGGCGCCGCGCGGGCAGGGCGTGCGGATCTGCCTTGGCGCGCCGACCGGCACCCGGCTGGAAGAGGGGCTGGGAATCGTCGCGCGGCTGGCGCGTTCGACCTCTGATATCCCGTTTCTGGCCCCGTAAACAGGCGCTGGCCGGCCCGCAGGATCGCCGGATTCCAAGATTGTATTGATGAATATTGTAATGATATTATTATTGAATTGACATGATATTGAACCGGCACACATCATTGTTCAGTGGAACCGACGGGGGCCGGACCGCCTTTTGATCCGATTGACAGCGGGTCGGGGGGTCGCGGTTGCCCGCGTTGCGCCACATCCAGAGTTTCGTCGTGGGAGGGATCGCGAAACGGAAATGAATGGAACGGCGACCGGCAGATCAATGTCCCCGGATACGCCGCGAAACAGAACAAACAGAACAAGGAGTATCAGATGACGACTTCCAGAAAGAGCCTGCTTGGTTTGTCCACGGCAATGGCGCTGGCCGCGATGACCGGCGGCGCGTTCGCGGAAACATGGCGCTATGCCCATGAGGAAGCGGCCGACGAGGTGCAGGGCATCTATGCGCAGAAATTCAAGGAAGAGGTCGAGGCGAATTCCGACCACACGATCGAAATCTTCCCCTATGGCACGCTTGGCGAAAGCGCCGACATCATGGAGCAGGCGCAGGCCGGCATTCTGCAGTTCGTCGACCAGTCTCCGGGCTTCACCGGGGCGCTGATCCCCGAGGCGCAGGTGTTCTTCGTGCCTTACCTCCTGCCGCAGGACAACGATCAGCTGGCCGAGTTCTTCCGCAGCTCGAAGGCGGTCAACGAGATGTTCCCCGAGCTTTATGCCGAGCAGGGGCTGGAGCTGCTGACCATGTTCCCCGAGGGCGAGGTCTGCATGACCACCCAGGAACCGGTGCGCAGCCCCGAGGATCTGAACGAGGTCAAGTTCCGGGTGATGACCAACCCGCTCTTGGTGGAAAGCTACAGGGCCTTTGGCGCGACGCCGACGCCGCTGCCCTGGGGCGAGGTCTATGGCGCGCTGCAGACGGGCATCATCCAGGGCCAGGAAAACCCGGGCTTCTTCCTCGAATCGACGAAGATGTACGAGGTGACGGATGTCATCACCTGCATCGGCCACAACAACTTCACCACCGCGGTGATGGCCAACAAGGACTTCTATGACGGGCTGTCGGAAGAGGATCAGCAAATGATCCAGAACGCCACCGACGCGGCATTCGAGCATATCGTCGAATACCAGTCCGGGCTGCAGGACGCGGCGCTGCAAGCGATCAAGGAAGCCAAGCCCGAGATGGAGATTAACATCCTCTCGGAGGAGGAACGCCAGCCGTTCATGGAGACCGCGCCACAGGTCGAGGCTGCTTTCGTCGACATGACGGGCGAGTCGGGGCAGAGAATCCTCGACCAGATGAAGGCCGATCTTGAAGCGGTGAAGCAATAACGCCGCCTGGCCCCCCGGTTCACCGGGGGGCCTTGCCATATCAACGGGGACGATGCCGGTGAGCGAAGACAACCACGGCTCTCAGCTGCAGTCGCAGACCGATACGACAAGCGTGGACGATCCGGCGACGGAGGTCTACAGATCCAGCCTGCCGGGATTTCTGGGCACGATCGACAACGCGATCAGCCGGATCGAGGCGGTCATGCTGGCGGTCGGCGTTCTGCTGATGGCGGCGAACACGATCGCCAATGTGGTCGGCCGGTTCGTCTTCCAGAATTCGATCTTTTTTTCCGAGGAACTGAACCGGATCCTGATCATCCTGATCACCTTCGCGGGCATTTCCTATGCCGCGCGGCAGGGACGCCATATCCGCATGTCGGCGATCTTCGACGCCTTGCCGCCCAAGGCGCGCAAGCCGCTGATGGTGGTGATCGCGGTGGTGACGGCGGTCTTCATGTTCGGGCTGGCCTGGTATTCGCTGCAATACATGCTGACCCAGTCGGGGCGGGGCCGGGTGCTGCCGTCGTTGCAGATCCCGGTCTGGTGGACGCTGGTCTGGGTGCCGGTCGGCTTTTTCATGACCGGGCTGCAATATGCGCTGACCGCGATCAAGAACCTGATCGAGAAGGACATCTACCTGTCGACCAATGTTCTGGAAGGCTATGACGACAGCGAATTGGAGGTCTGAGCCATGGCCGTCACCATCTTCTCGATCATGATCGTCCTGCTGCTGCTGGGCTTTCCGATGATGATCCCGCTGATCGTCGGCGCCTTCGTCGGCTTCTACTCGCTCTTCGGCGGGTTCGGGCAGTTGGAGACCATGGTGCAGCAGATGATGGCGGGCATTCGGCCGGCCTCGCTGATCGCGGTGCCGATGTTCATCTTCGCCGCCGATATCATGACGCGGGGACAGTCGGCCGGGCGGCTAATCGACCTGGTGATGTCCTTCGTAGGCCACCTGAAGGGCGGTCTTGCGGTCTCGACGGCGGCGGCCTGCACGATGTTCGGCGCGGTCTCGGGTTCCACGCAAGCGACGGTGGTGGCGATCGGCTCTCCGCTGCGGCCGCGGATGCTGAAGGCGGGATACAAGGACAGCTTCGTGCTGGCGCTGATCGTCAACGCATCCGACATCGCCTTCCTGATCCCGCCCTCGATCGGCATGATCATCTATGGCGTCGTCTCCAACACCTCGATCGCCGAACTGTTCATCGCCGGGATCGGGCCGGGCATCCTGATCCTGATCCTGTTCTCAATCTATTCATGGATCTACGCGGTCAGGAACAAGGTGCCCACCGAGCCGAAGACGAACTGGAGCGAGCGGCTGAGCGCGCTGCGCCGGGCGCTCTGGCCGCTGGGCTTTCCGGCGATCATCATCGGCGGCATCTACGGCGGCATCTTCTCGCCCACCGAGGCGGCGGCGGCCTGCGTGCTCTACGCGATCTTCCTGGAGATGGTGGTGTTCCGCGAACTCGATTTCCGGGGCCTCTACGATACCGCGAAATCGACCGGGCTGATCACCGCGGTCGTCTTCATCCTCGTGGGCGCGGGGGCGGCGTTCTCCTGGGTGATTTCCTTCGCGCAGATCCCGCAGGCGATCCTGGGCGGTATCGGCATCGACCAGATGGGGCCGATCGGCGTGCTGTTCGTGATCTCCATCGCGTTCTTTATCGGCTGCATGTTCGTCGATCCGATCGTCGTGATCCTGGTCTTCGTGCCGATCTTCGCGCCGGTGGTGGAATCGGTCGGGCTCGACCCGGTGCTGGTCGGCACGGTCATCACGCTGCAGGTGGCGATCGGTTCGGCCACGCCACCCTTCGGCTGCGACATCTTCACCGCCATCGCCGTTTTCAAGCGCCCCTATCTGGAAGTGATCAGGGGAACGCCGCCGTTCATTTTCATCCTGCTCAGCGTGTCGGTCGCGCTGATCTATTTCCCACAGATCGCGCTGTTCCTGCGTGACCTCGCCTTCGCCAAGTAAGAGACGCCGATGTTCAAGAAGATCCTTGCCCCCTTTGATGGCTCGTCGGGAAGCGAACGATCGCTGATGAAGGCCATCGACCTGGCCAAGCTCTGCGATGCCGATTTGTCGGTGCTGACGGTCTACCGGCATCACGCGATGCTTGAGGCGTCGTTTTCGATGGTGCGCCCCAGCGATCCGGGCAACATGGATGACATCCTGCGCAACAACGCCCGCGACATCGCCGAATATGCCAAGTCGGCGGCCAAGGATAACGGGCTGGAAAAGGTCCGTGCCTTCGTCAAGGCGGGCCAGCCCGCGCGCACCATCGTCGGGTTCGCGCTGGATCACGAATACGACCTGATCGTGATCGGCAGCCGCGGGCTGGGCTCGATCGAGGGGTATCTTCTGGGCAGCGTGTCGCACAAGGTCACGGGGCTGGCGACCTGCCCGGTTCTCGTCGTCTGACAGCATCGGAAATATCATGGCCGGCACGTCCGTTTCCCTGTCCCGCGTATCGCCAAGGCTGATGGCCGAGGATCCGTTGATCCGGGTGGGCCTTCTGGCGCTTGCGACCGACCTGACGATAGAGGGCGACGCCGCCCGCCTGCTGCCCGCCGACAAGCTGCGGCTGCATGTGACGCGGGTGGCTTTCACCAATCCCACCACGCCCGCGAACCTGCGGGCGATGCTGCCGCATCTGGCCGGGGCGGCGGACCTTCTGGTGCCGGACCAGCCGCTTGCGGCGATCTGCTACGGCTGCACCTCGGCCTCGACGGTGATCGGGGAGGACGCCATTGCCGGGGCCATCGGTTCGGTCCGCCCCGGCGCGCCGGTGCTGACCCCGGCGCTGTCGGCGCGGCGGGCCTTCGCGGCGCTGGGTGCTCGGCGTATCGCGCTGCTGACGCCCTACCTTCCCGAGACCACAGAGCCGATGGTCGGGTATTTCGGGGCGCATGGCGTCGATGTGGTGGCGGCGCATTGCATGGGCCTGCCGGACGACCGCGACATGGCGCGGCTCGAAGCGGCCTCGATCACCGAGGCCGCGCTGAGCGCCGACCATGCCGATGCAGAGGCGCTGTTCCTGTCCTGCACCGCCCTGCCGGCGCTGGGCCTGATCGAAGAGATCGAGGCGAAGGTCGGCAAGCCCGTGGTCTCGTCCAACCACGCGCTGTTCTGGGCGCTGTTGCAGACGGTGGGACTTTCGCCTGCCGCGCGGATCGGCCGGCTTTTCGCGGCCGAGGCGCGGATGGCCTCATGACGGTCACGCCGAGCGATATCGAGGCCGCGCGCGGGCGGATCGCCGGGATCGTCCGGCGCACCGCCTGCGATCCGTCGCCCAGCCTCGAACGGCTCACCGGTGTTCAGGTCTGGCTGAAGCTGGAACTGCAGCAGCATACCGGCGCCTTCAAGCTGCGGGGTGCCGCCAATGCGGTGGCGCAGATCGCCGAGGGATCGGCGGGGGTGACGGCGGCCTCGACCGGCAATCACGGTCGGGCGCTGGCCTATGCGGCAAGGCGGAAGGGGCTGCGCTGCGTGATCTGCATGTCGCGGCTGGTGCCGAAGAACAAGCTGGATGCGGTGCGTGACCTCGGCGCCGAGGTGCGGATCGTCGGCGAAAGCCAGGACGATGCACAGGTCGAGGTCGACCGGCTGGTGAAAGAGGAGGGGCTGGAGATGGTGCCGCCCTTCGACGATCCGCGGGTGATCGCGGGGCAGGGCACGCTGGGGCTGGAGATGGCCGAGGAGGTGCCGGATGCCGCGGTGGTACTGGTGCCCTTGTCGGGCGGCGGGCTGATCGCCGGCATCGCCGCGGCGATGAAGGCGACGCGGCCGGGGATCCGGGTGATCGGGCTGACCATGGAACGGGGCGCGGCGATGCAGGAAAGCCTGAAGGCGGGCAGGCCGGTCGCCGTGCGGGAACTGCCGACGCTGGCGGATTCGCTAGGCGGCGGGATCGGGATGGAGAACCGCTGGACCTTCCCGATGTGCCGCGACCTGGTGGACGAGGTGGTGCTGCTGTCCGAGGCCGAGATCGCCGCCGGCATTCGGCATTGCTATTTCGAGGAACGCCAGATCGTCGAGGGCGGGGGCGCTGTCGGGGTGGCGGCGCTGCTGACCGGGCAGGTCCGGCCGGAGGGGCCGGCGGTCTGCTTGCTCAGCGGGCGCAACATCGACATGGGCCTGCATGCGCGGATCGTGGCGGGCGAGGATGTCGATCTGATGAAAGAGGCCGGATGAGATGCCGAAAGTCCGTATCCTGACCGAAGCGCAGCTGCGCGACATCGTGCCGCTCGACCTTGCGGCAGTGGATTGCGTGGAAGGCGCTTTCGCGGCGCTGGCCGGCGGGTCGGTGGTGATGCCGCCGGTGCTGTCGATGGAGATGCCGCAGGTGAATGGAGAGGTCGATGTCAAGACCGCCTTCGTGCCGGGCCTGCCGGGTTTCGCGATCAAGGTCTCGCCCGGCTTCTTCGGCAATCCGGCGCTGGGGCTGCCCTCGACCTCGGGCTTGATGATGCTGTTCTCGGCCCAGACCGGGATGCTCGAGGCGCTGCTGCTGGACAATGGCTATCTGACCGATGTCCGGACCGCCGCCGCCGGGGCGGTCGCGGCGCGGCATCTGGCGCGCCCGGACGCCGAGACCGCCTGCATCATCGGCACCGGCGTGCAGGCGCGACTGCAACTGGTGGCGCTTTGCCTTGTCCGTCCGATCCGGCGTGCGACCGTCTGGGGCCGTGACGCCGGGCGGGCGGCGAAGGCGGCGCGCGACATGGCGGAGGCGCAGGGGATCGAGGTCGAGGCCGTGAACGATGCCGAGCAGGCTGTGCAGGGCGCGGATGTGATCGTGACGACGACGCCCGCGACCGAACCGGTCCTGCGGGGCGGCAGCTGGCTGCGCCCGGGGCAGCATGTCACGGCGATGGGATCGGACCAGCACAGCAAGAACGAGCTTGCACCGGACTGCATCGGGCGGGCCGATCTCTATGTTCCCGACCGCCTGTCGCAGACACGGATCATGGGCGAATTGCGCACCGCGATCGCGGCGGGCGTGGCGGAGGCGGATCGGACCTATGACGAACTGGGCGCGATTGTCGCGGGCAGTGCGCCGGGCCGCCGGGCCGCCGAACACATCACGATTGCCGACCTGACCGGCACCGGCGTGCAGGATACCGCGATTGCCAACCTGGCGGCGCAGCGCGCGACCGAGACCGGCGCCGGCCAGACGATAGAGACCTGAGTGACGCCGGCATTTCCGGCGCATGTTTAGCGAACAGAGGATCAAGGACTGCCATGATACAGAACCCGATCGTCGCCACGGTTCCCTTCGACACCGACGGCAAGCATCACGGCTTTCTGCGGCTGCCGCATTCGCGCAACGAAAGCGCCTGGGGCGCGATCATGATCCCGATCACCGTGATCCGAAGGGGCGAGGGGCGCACGGCCCTGTTCACCGGCGGCAATCACGGCGACGAATATGAAGGCCCCATTGCGCTGCAGGCGCTGGCCTGGGAACTGGAACCCGAGGATATCGAGGGCCGGGTCATCATCGTGCCCTACATGAACTATCCCGCCTTTCGCAGCGCCTCGCGCGTCTCGCCGATCGACAATGTGAACATGAACCGCTGTTTTCCGGGCCGGGCCGACGGCACCGCGACGCAGAAGATTGCCAATTACTTTCACGACATCCTGCTGCCGATGGCCGATATCGTGCTGGACTACCATTCCGGCGGCAAGACGCTGGATTTCCTGCCCTTCGCCTGCGCCCACTACCTTGATTCCATCGACCAGCAGGACGGATGCGTCGCCGCGATGCGGGCATTCAACGCGCCGTATTCGCTGATGCTGCGCGAAATCGACAGTGTCGGGATGTATGACACCGCGGTCGAGGCGCAGGGCAAGGTCTTCGTGACCACCGAACTGGGCGGGGGCGGGTCCGCCACGGCGAAATCGGCGCGGATTGCGCGGCAAGGCGCGCGAAATCTACTTATCCATTCTGGCATCATGCAGGGCGAACCAAGCGCGGGACCGTCGATCATGCTCGATATGCCGGAGGACAATTGCTACCATTTCTCGACCAGCGAGGGGCTGTTGGAACCCTGCGTCGATCTGGGCGACCCGATCACCAAGGGAGAGATCATCGCGCGGGTCTGGGCCGCCGACCGGACCGGGATAATGCCGCTGGAATATCGGGCGCAGCGCGACGGCGTGCTGGCTGCGCGGCATTTTCCGGGGCTCGTGCTGACCGGGGATTGCCTGGCAGTGGTCGCCACGCTGATGGACTGACGGACCGGTGACTTGCGGCCACAGGGGCGGCAATCGCCCTCAAAAGGCCCTGACAGCGCCACCTCGATGCGTCATAGTTGCTTGAACGTTAACCTGCCGCCAGAAAGGCAGGACCGGACCCGAGGCTAGGAGGCCCCCGTGGCAGAGCAAAGCACGCAGACAATCGTCGCGCATTATCACGGCATCGACGTGCCCGAGGCGCCGCATTTCGGCCCCGGCATGATCAAGGCGATGGGCGAAGGCCGCTATGAACGGCGCGAGGTCGAGGCCGGCCTTGCCGTGATCCGCCCCGGCGCGCGGGTCCTCGAGATGGGCGCGGGGTCAGGGCTGGTCGGCGCGGCGATCGCGCGGAACTGCAAGGCCGAAAAGGTGCTGGCGATCGAGGCCAATCCCGAACTTCTTTCTCATATCTCGCAGCTTTACGCCCATAACGGGCTGGCGGACACGATCAGCGTGCGGCATGGCGTGGTGATGACCGTGGCCGAACCGCCCGAGGAGGTGGATTTCTTCCTGCGCGGCAATTTCCTCGGCTCGGGCCTGACAGTGGTCAAGAACATCGAGAAGGCGCGCAAGGTCAGCGTGCCGACGATCCGCTATGACGAGTTGCGGCGCGAATTTCCGCATGATGTCATCGTGATGGACATCGAGGGCGCGGAACGGGATTTCCTGCGGGATGCCGAACTGGAGGGCGTGCACACGATCATCGCCGAGATGCATCGCGACATCTACGGGCGCGAGGGGATGCGCGATTGCCGGCGCTTCCTGGCCGCTGCCGGGTTCGAGATGGATGCGGAAAACTCGCGGGCGGGCGTGCATGTCTACCGCCGGAAGTGACGCTGTGAGGGGGCGGGCCTGAAGATGGCCAAGCGGGACAAGCCGATACCGCCGCCGCCGCCGTTCGCCGCAAATGCTGCCGAGGCGGTTGGCATGGATGCGTTCCGGTTGCCGCACGAGCTTTGCGAGGCCTACTTCATCCGCCGGTCCGACGTGCTTTTCGTCACCTTGGACAATCTCGCTTCGGTGGGCGAATACGATCCGCCGCAGCCCTGGCTGCACGCCCGGACGGCGAAGAACGGCTTTTCGATCCTCGGCATCATCGCCAGCCGCAAGGACTGGTATCGCAACGCCTCGGGGCCGGCGCTTCTGACAGAGCTGCGCGATGCGGGGCTGTTCGACGGGTTCAGGCACATCGTGTTCGCCGGTGCTTCGATGGGCGGCTTCGCGGCCATCACGCTGTCCGCGCTGGTGCCCGGAAGCACCGTGATCGCATTCAGTCCGCAAAGCACATTGTCGCACAAGTTCGCGCCGTTCGAGAAGCGGTATCGCTATGCCCGGCGGAAATGGGACTGGGAGAGCCCCGACCATCTTGATGCGGCGGAAGCGGTCCCGCAGGCGGGGCGGATATTCCTGTTCTACGATCCTTTCGTGGCAGAGGATCGCGCCCATGCGGCGCGGATGCAGGCGCCGAATGTCAGGATGATGAAATGCGGGCATTTCGGCCACAAGCTGATCCGTCAGCTCAAGGCCTGCGGCGTTCTGGACGGGCTGTTCCGCGATATCGGCAACGGCACCTTCGACGAGCGCGAGTTTCGGCTTGGGCTGCGGGCGCGCAAGGCCGTCCGACCCTGGCAGAAGACGCTTCTGGGGGATCTGCATGCCGCTGGCCATGAAACGCTGGCGCGTCGCGCGAGCGAGGCGATCCTGCAGGCCGATCCGCTTGCGCGTTACGCGAAGCGGATGATCGACCGGATCGACGCCGACAGATCGCCTTCCGAACCAGAACCCGCCCCTGCCGTCGAGGCAAAGCCTGCGCCAGCACCGGGCAGCGACGGCGTGTTCACCGGTGAGATCCTGGATCTGAAAAATGCCATCGTGGTGCCCGAGCGCGACCATGACGCCCGGCTTGCCTCGGGGGTTCTGTTGTCCGACGGCCGCTATTGCGAATTGTCGCGGGCCTGGATCAGGGCCGGGAAATCGACGCCGCCTCCGGTCCTTTCGGCGGACGAAAAGATCGAGAAGCTGTCCGGCAGCCATCTTTTTGCGGGCCATATGCGTGGCCATTTCGGGCATTTCCTTGTGGAATCCACTGCCCGCCTCTGGGCGCTGGACGAGGTTGGCGACAAGATCGAGAGCGTGCTCTACCTGCCCTACCGGGGCAGCGTGAAGCAAACCCAGCGGGCGATGAACGGGTTGCGGGATTTCTTCCGGCTTCTGGATATCAACGTGCCGCTCCACACGTTCGGCACGCCGATCGAAGTCGAGCGGCTTTACGTTCCCGAACTCGGCTTCGGCTGGAACGAGCGCTATGCCGGGTCTTCCGCCTATCGCCGCTTCATGCGGGAAAGGCTGGGTGGCGGGGTCAGACCCGAGGGCGGCGAAAAGCTCTATATTTCGAGGGCGCAACTGGCTGCGCAGCGCGGCGGTGTGCTGGGTGAGGCGATCATAGAGGAAAATCTGGCCCGCTTGGGCTACGAGGTATTCCATCCCGAACGGCACCCGATCGAGGTTCAGATCGCCCGCTACAAGGCGGCGCGGCAGATCGTGGCGCTGGACGGCTCGGCGCTGCATCTGGCGGCCTTTTTCATGCAGCCGGGCGAGAAGGTCGCGATCATCCTGCGCCGCTCGATGGCCAATGCTGCGGATTATGTGCGGCAATACCGGTCTTTCTGCAACATTTCTCCGGACATCATCGACGTCATCCGGATGGACTGGGTCGGTGAAAGCGCGAAACGGTCGGACTATCGGTCGATCGGGCAACTGGATTTCGCAGAACTGTTCGGGCGGCTGAAATGGCTGGGCTACATCCCCGAGGATGCGAAACCCGTTCTGCCCGAGCGCGCGGAACTGGAAGGCCTGCTCAGCGGGTTTTCCGAACGCCGGGGCGAGGAATTCACCGGTCTTCCGACCGGTCCGGCCGAGACGCCCGGTCAAGGATAAGCAGGCCCGACTTTTCGACTGGCTGGGTGGATGCGAAGCCGTGATCTGCCAGCGCTGCGGCGAACCGGCCCGCCGCATCGCCGGTCAGGATCGGTTCCGGCACCACGATCCGGCGCAGGGATGGCGCAAGGCTGGCGGCAAGGGTTTTCGGGGTGATGCGGGTGTCGTTAAGATAAAGCACCGTCGGCGCGAAATCCCGCATGAGCGCGGCGAAGCCGCTGGCCTGGCCATCCTCGTCGGATGGAAAGACAAGCGGTCCGTCGACGATCTTCAGCCGGGAACTGTCCTCGATCCCGTTCTTTGCCGCTGCCTCACGGCCCAGCCGGGCCAGTTCGCCGCGTTCCTCCTGTGCCAGAACGACCAACCCCGGATGGGCGCGGCAGGACAGGATCGGCAGAAAGCACATGCCCGCGCCGATTTCCAGCAGCCGGTCATCGACCGCCAGCAGATGCGCCCGGTACCGCGCGGCGCGGCGGTCGAACTTGCCGGCGGCGACCTCGGCCAGCGAACCCGGTTTCAGGACGCGCGGATCGGCCGGCAGCAGCACCTGGTGATTGGCGACCCAGTCGAAGGCGATGTCGGTGCTGCGGTCGATCCGGCTGGCGATATAGGGATCGCTGTCCTCGGGACGGCCAAAACCGTCGATAGCGGGATTGCGGCGTTCGGATTTCGGACGCGCCGCGGATTTTTTCTCGACCTCGGACATCAGCGCCGCGATCTTTGCCGGATCACGCGCCTTCGGCGGCTTGGCCTGGATCCGGGTCAGCGGGATCTGCGAAGCGGCGAGCAAGCTCTGCTTCAGTTCTTCGTAGGCGTCGGTCTGCTTGAACTCCGCCAGCCGCGCCTCGATCCGTTCCAGCGCCTGATGATGCAGGCGGTGAAGCACCGGATCGGTCAGCAACTCGTCCATGATCACCGCGCGTGCCGCCGAATAGCGCAGGATGTTCGTGTCGCGCACCTCGTTGCGGTCCTGCAGCGCCCAGTAATCGGCGTTGTACTTGTCGGCCTTGAGGTTCACGTTGCCGCGGAACTTGCGGACCGCATAGGCGTCGATCGACTTGACGGCGTAGTGGTTCATCTGCGCCCAGTCATAGCCGATGGTGCGCCGGATGCTGCGCCAGCCGCGGAACTTGAAATAATCCTCCATCGGCAGGCCCGATCCGTTCAGCCAGTGCACGCTGGCGGGAAAATCGGTCTGAAGGTGCTTGTTCTTGATGGCCGGCCGATGGATGCCAAGCTTCCAGTAATCCGCGTCGAACTTGAACAGGGTCTTGACCCCCCAGCCCTTGTTCCAGAGCGGCGGCGCGGCACAGAGATATTGCTCGGTCACGGGCGCGCGGCTCCACTCCACCACGCCGCCGGAACCGAAGATCCGCCAGGTGATGACGATGCCGTTCGCCTCGCCCGCCGCGGCGATCAGGCTGTCGAGCCGCCCGTCGCCATAGTTGATGCAGAGGAATTCATCGGCGTCGAACAGCAGCACCCAGTCGCTGTCCTGCACGACCTTTTCGTCCTGCGCGTACTTGATCGCGGAAGGCTGCGGCTTCACGCCTGCGGGGATGTCATTGCGCCGGTGATGGCCAAGGCCCAGCTCCTCCAGCCGGATCAGCATGTCGTCGGTGCCGTCGGTGCAGTCGTTGGTATAGACAAGGATATCGGTGAAGCCGACCGCCAGGTGATGCGCGAACCATTCCAGCAGATAAGGCGCCTCGTCCTTCATCATCGAGACGGCGGTGGTGCGCCCGTGGGGCGATATGTGCGGCGTCAGCTTGATGATCGCACCGTCATTCCGCCGTGGTCATTCCAGCGCGGCGGAGGCGTCGATGCCGAGCCGGTCGCACATCCGCGCGGCATAGCTGCCGGGCAGGGGGACGTGCTTGCGCCACCACGGCTTGGTGCCGTTGGTGTAGAGATGCACGGAAAGCGTGGCATCGGTGAAGTGCCCCTCGACCCGGCCATGGGGATCGTAGAACACGTCGTTGAGCTGGAACGGCACGGGATATAGCGCCTCGCGCGGGCGGGCCTGGTCGAAGATGCCGGCCTGCTTGGCGTAATGGGTGAAGGCCTGCGGTCCGAAGGCGGTCCGTTCGGTCGCGTAGATCTTCGCGGCATGGGACAGGTCGCCGTTCTGGCGGTCCATCTTCTTGCGCTGGTTCTTGTTCCACCAGGCGGGGTAATCCGGCAGATTGTCGTAATAGTCCAAGAGTTGATCCATCACTTCACACTCGCTGGGCAAAGCGACGACACCGCAATTCAGCGCGCCCTGCAAACCGTGCACGCCGAAGATATAGTCGTCGTCGGGGAACGGCCGATGGCAGAAGGCGTCGCAGTCGATCCAGACCGCACCCGTGGAACGGATCATCTTGTAGCGAAAGACATTCGACAGGAAGGACGGGCTGGTATTGCCGACCAGCGCCATGTCGAGATCCATGATCTCGGAGGCTGGGCGAAGCTCGACCCCTTCGGGCGCGTTGGTGACATCGTCAGTGACGTAGAGCGTCGTCGGGTGACCCACGTCGATATGCGACTTAAGGCAGAGCTGGTTGAGATAGTGCAACTTCTCGCCGATCCAGAGCGATGCGACGGGGCGTCGGGTGAGGTCTGCCATGCCTGTGCCTGTCCTTTTCACCTTCGCTTGCCGTATCGACGGGGCGGAGTGTCGTTTTGACAGCAGATACCGCAATTTTCCGTTCCGAGAAACCTTATTCTGTCGCGTCCATCGACACTGGCGGGCCACGCCAATAGGATCCGATCGAATGGCGATCGCCGTGGACGGGCCGCAGGGAACGGAGAGGAATTCTTGGGTATCAGCATCAACATAGCGACGCATATGGCGCGCTGCGCCCCGATGGTGCAGGGCCGGTCCGACGGTATCATGCTGGGCCGGCAGAAGATGCATTTCCGGCCGAACTGGGGCAAGCGGCTGGTCCGCAACCTTGCGGCGATGGATATCGAGGTCAGTGAGGACCAGCTTTTCCAGGAGGACGGGTTCTGCGAGTCCTTCCTGTCCGCAATCGGCTGGCCGGCGCTCAAGAGTCTCGACTTCTCGGATATCGAGGGCGCCGAATACATCCATGACCTGTCGGAACCCATCGGCCCCGATCTGCGCCGCAAGTTCGACCTGATCTATGATGGCGGCACGACCGAGCATGTCTTCGACATCGCCACCGCTTTCCGTAATGTCCACGGGATGCTGAAGGACGGCGGCGTGTTCATGTCCTGTGTCGGCGCGGATGGCTGGTTCGGGCATGGCTTCTACCAGGTGGGGCCGGATATTCCCTGGCGGTTCTGGGGGGCGACGCTGGGATATGACATCCTGGGTGTCTGGACCTTCCCGCGCGCCAAGGACGAGCCGCCAAAGGAAATCCCCGACCCGACGCACATGGCCCGTGGCGCGGATCAGAGGTTCGAGATGCCGCAATTCCTGTTCTACGCGGTGCGCAAGCAGGGCGAGAAAGACAGCTATCCGCCGACGATCCAGTCGCATTACGTCGATTACTGACTGCAGGGGGGCGCATGGGACTGAGCGTCGAAGAAGAGCTTACGAAGCTGAAGCGCCGCCAGGAGCGCAACATGAGGGCCGCCGAGGCGAAGGGGCTGATGCAGGGCATCCTGTCGATGCTGAAACCCGGCGACGTGGTGCTGGATTGCGGCGCCAATCTGGGCAATGTGACCGGCCCGCTGGCCGAAACCGGCGCGATCGTCCATGCGTTCGAACCTGACCCCTACGCGTATCAGCGGCTCGAAACGCGTTTCGCGGGCCGGTCCAACGTGGTCCTGCACAACGCCGCTGTTGGGCCACGCGCCGGAACCATCCGGCTGATGCGGGCGGCGAATTTCGAAGAGAATCCCAAGGGCGCCTCGGTCAAGAGCACGGTCGTGTCGGGCGGACGCAAGATCGACGAGGATGCCGCCAACGCCATCGAGGTGGCGCTGATCGACCTGCCGGCGATGATCCGCGACCTGGTCGCGCGGCACGGCGAGATCGTCTTTCTCAAGATGGATATCGAGGGCGCCGAGCTGGAGCTGCTGGAGCTGATGCTGGCCGAAGACCTTTTCGACGATATCCGGCTGACCGTGGCCGAGACGCACGAGAACAAGTTCAAGGACCTGCGGCCCCGGTTCGAGGCGTTGCGGGCGGCGGTCGACGACAGATTTCCGGTGACCAAGGTCAACCTCGACTGGATCTAGAGCCTGTCGCGTATGACCGGGTGAATTCGATTGACCGCCACCTGCATTAGCCGACGGCGGTTTTCCGGATATTCGTCACCCGCCGCACCCCGGCATGCTTTTCCAGCAGTTGCTTGCCCAAACCGCTCAGCCCGACCTCTTTCAGGATCGGCCATTGGCGGTAATGAACGGTATAGATATCGCGGTCCCTGGGCAGCGGTTCGCCGCGCATCCGGCCGCCGAGGATGTAGTGCTGTTCCTCTGGAAGCAGGTTCCAGTCGAGCCCGGCCTTGCGGATCGCCAATGGCAGGCTGATCTGGTCGAGATAGGGCCGCTTCTTCGGGATCTCGGGATTGGCGTCGAGCGCCTGCGCGATCTGCATCCAGACTTCGGGAAAGCGGAGCCCGTCGGCGTTGCGGTGCTGTTCGGGAAAGGTGAAGAGGCCCGACGAGAAATAGGGCATTCGCGGCTTGCCCCGCTTCTGGCGCATCAGCCTGATCCGTTCTTCGGGCTTGTCCATGCCGCAGGTCCTGTAGATCTCGTCCCAGATCGTCTGTTTCGCCCAGTTCATCGAGGCCGCGGGCGTCAGCGAGACGCAGCCTGGTTTCACGATGTTGGCCGGGTGGTTCGGGCGGATGCACAGGATGTCGGAATCCATGAAGCCGGAGAACTCGGTGTCGCGCGGTTCCAGCGTTGCCAGCAGCTTGTTGCCATGCGGATAGGCCGGATCGAACCGCCCTTCGGCCGCGAAAGGGCGGACTTCGACATTCATCCGCTGAAGGACCGCGATGGCGTCCGGGTTGATCTGGTCGAACTTGTGCTGCGGGCAGTAACCCAGCAGCGTGACGCCGGAGCCGAACTGTTCGCGGATCGAGGCGGCCAGATAGCAGGCGATGAACTGGTAGTCGGGCGGCTCGACGATGAAATAGAGTGTCAGGCCGGTATGCGGCGCGGTCTGGGTTTCGGCGGCCATGCTCTGCCTTTTTTCTGACGGCGCGGATCGGCGCCCGCGTTTCGGCAAGACTAACCGTTCTGGCGTGGCATCAGCAAGTCGCGCAAGGCCTGTGGGCCGGATAGGATTTCCGCAATGCGCGCCGCGAACATTCCGTCTGGCAATATCAATCCGGGCAGGGCGCGAGGGTGATTGGACCGCTGGCTTCTGCTCCGAATTCGTGGCAGGTCCCGGCGCTGCAGAGCCGCCAGCCGCCCTGTGTCGCGCCCGATGCCGCCAGCACGAGTTCCGGCACCGACAGGGCCGGGGGTGTCCAGACCCACCAGCCATCCCGCAGCACGGCGCCGTCGCCGGGCTCCATGCCGGCCCCGGATCCCTTGACCGCGGCTTCGCGCAGCCAAAGCGCGCCTTCGGTGATCGCCCATGTCTCGCGCCAGCCGGTCCGTTCTACCGAATGCTGCCACGACAGCTCAAACTCGGCGCTGGCCAGGTGCAGAGCCGTGGCGGCGACTGTCAGGCAGGCGGTCATGCAGGGCGGCGCTCCTTCCGCTGCCAGAGCAAGAAGACGAAGAGAACGACAAGCCCGAAACCGACCTCATCCGTCAGGGGCAGGGCGGCGACAAGGGTGAAGGCCGCAACCATGGCAAGGGCGCGCTCCAGCCAGTTCAGTCGCTGTCCGACCCAGCCGATCACCGCCGCGCCCCAGAGGCCGATCGCGAGGATCGTCTTGAAGACGATAAAGGCGACGGCCGGGGCATAGCCGATGGATTCGGCCAGCGGGCCGCCGTCCTGCAGCATCAGGGCCGGGGTGTAGACCGCCATGAAGGGGATGACGAAACCCGCTGCGGCGACCTTGATCGCCTCGAACGAGATCTTCAGCCCGCCTTCGCGGGCGATCGGCGCTGCGGCGAAACAGGCCAGTGCCACGGGCGGCGTGAGATCGGCGAGGATGCCGAAGTAGAAGACAAACATGTGGCTGACGATCAGTGGCACGCCAAGTGTCAGCAGCGCCGGCCCGGCGATCGAGGAGGTGATGATGTAGTTGGGGATCGTCGGAATCCCCATGCCCAGTATGATGCAGGTGATCATGGTCAGGATCAGCGACAAGAGCAGGCTGCTTTCGCCGACCGATACGATGAACTGGCCGAAGGTGTTGGCCGCTCCGGTCAGGGTCATGGTGCCGATGATGACGCCGACCAGCGCGCAGGCGATGCCGACGGGCAGCGCGGTCTTGGCGCCCTCGGCCAGGCTGTCACGGCAGATCGCCAGCGTCTCGCGCCCGCCCGCCATGAAGACGTTGAGCGCGATCAGGGCGAGAATGGCGAGCGCGACGATCTGGATGCCGAACTGGAAGAAGGTCGCGGCGATCAGCCCGAGACCGACCCAGAAGATCATCCGCAGCACGCCCTGCGGCAGCCCGAGCGCCACAGAGCCGCCGAGGATCAGCATCACGGTCAGGGCAAGCCCGATCGTGCCCGCGAAAAGCGGCGTGTAGCCGGTGAAGAGCAGGTAGACGAGCACCGCCAGAGGCAGGATCAGGTGCCAGTTCTCGCGCAACGCGCGCAGGGGCGAGGGCAGTTCGTCCTTCGCCATGCCCTTCAGCCCGTGGCGACCGGCTTCGAGATGCACCATCCAGAAGGCCGAGGCGAAATAGAGGAGCGCCGGAATGATCGCGGCCTGCACGACCTCGACATATTCGACGCCCAGCGTCTCGGCCATGATGAACGCGACCGCGCCCATCACCGGGGGCATGATCTGTCCGCCCATCGAGGAGGTCGCCTCGACCCCGCCGGCGAAGGCCGACCGGTAGCCGAAGCTCTTCATTAGCGGGATGGTGAATTGCCCGGTGGTCACCACATTGGCGACGCCCGAGCCCGAGATCGTGCCCATCAGCCCCGAAGAGATCACCGAGACCTTCGCAGCACCCCCCTGCCGGTGGCCGACGAGGCCGAGGGAGACATCGGTGAAGAGCTTGATCATCCCCGCTTTTTCCAGAAAGGCGCCGAACAGGATGAAGAGGAAGATATAGGTCGAGGAGACATAGGTCGGGATGCCGTAGATGCCCTCGGTCCCGAAGGCCATGTGGTCGATCACCTGTGCGAAATCATAGCCCCGGTGGTTCAGCGGCGAGGGCAGGTATTCGCCGAAGAAGCAATAGCCGAGGAAGGTGCCCGCGATGATCGGCAGGGCCGGTCCCATCAGCGCCCAGGCGGCGGCGAAGACGGTGACAAGCGCGATGACGCCAACCACGATGTCGCGCGTCAGCGGATCGCCGGCGCGCAGGATCAGCGGCTCGTATTCCCACCATTGGTAGAGCGCAACGCCGACCGAAAGCGCCGCCATCGTCCAGGCCAGCAGATGCCAGGCCGGCGCCCGGCGAGCGACCGCCGCCAGCAGCGGAAAGCCGAGCAGCCCGAGAAAGCCGACATGGAACGCGCGGGTGATCTGGCTGGGCAGGTCCAGCAGATGCGCCGCCGTGGCGATCTGGAAGAGCGAGAAGACCACCGCGATCCAGAACAGCACCCGGCCTTCGGGGCTTTCAGGGAAGCTGGCCGCAAGCGGGTCGTGCAGTTCCGCCACCGGTGCGTTGCTGACAGGATGGATCTCGTCGCCGCGAATCGTCATGATCGTCCCCCCGATGAGGCGGGCGCCGCCGGTGCGCCCGCCTGTCAGCCTACATCAGGCCCGCTTCCTTGTAATAGCGCTCGGCGCCCGGATGCAGCGGGATCGGCATGCCTTCCAGCGCGCTCTCCAGCTTGATCTGGGCCGCGGCGGCATGCGCGGCCTCCAGTTCACCAAGGTTCTCGAACAAGAGCTTCGTCATCTGGTAGGCGGTCTCTTCCGACACGTCCTCGTGGGTGACGAGGAAGTTGACGACCGCGACCGTCTGCACATCCTCGGTCTGGCCCTCATAGGTGCCCGCCGGAATGGTCGCGGCGATATAGGGTGCGCCGAGCGTCGTCACGACCTCTTCGGGAACAGAGACCATCTGGATGTCGATCGAGGTCGCCAGATCCTTGATCGAGGCGACGCCGAGGCCAGCCGATTGCAGCGTGGCGTCGAGTTGACGGTTCTTGATCAGTTCGACCGATTCCGCGAACGGCAGATATTCGGTCTTGCCGAGGTCGTCATAGCTCATGCCGGCCGCCTCGAAGATCGCCCGGGCGTTCAGTTCGGTGCCCGATTTCGGCGCGCCGACTGACAGGCTCTTGCCATTCAGTCCGGCCAGATCAGTGATGCCGGAATCCTTCGAAGCGACGATCTGGATGTAGTTCGGATAGACGGCCGCGATGCCGCGAAGCTTGCCGAGCTGTTCGGGGAAGCCCGCCTCGGCGTCGCCTTCCCAGGCCAGCTTGACGGAATCACCCAGCGCCAGCGCGAGTTCCCCCTTGCCTTGCTGGAGCAGGTTCAGGTTCTCGACCGATGCCTTGGTGGACTGAACCTGCGTCCGCGCGCCCTCGATATTGTCGGCATAGATTTTCGACAGTCCCACCCCGAGCGGGTAGTAGACCCCGGATGTCCCGCCGGTAAGGATGTTGATGAATTCCTCGGCCTGCGCGGTGGCTGGCACGAAAGCAAGTGCAGCGCCGACGGCCAGGCCGCCGAGGCCGGATTTGAGATTGATCATGTAGTCCTCCACTTTGTCGATCACCGGCCTACATGCCAGCAGATCTTGAACAACACTATTCCAGCAGTTGCCCGCGATCTCAACGGATTATCGCGTTGGGGGACTTGAGTGCTACTTGACCATCATATTGCAGTGAAATATGCACTGACTGCTCAAGCGGGCGTTGTGTAATGGTAAGACCTCAGCCTTCCAAGCTGATGACGCGGGTTCGATTCCCGCCGCCCGCTCCAGCCCTGCTGCCGCTCTAGAAACCCATTTCCCCGCTTAACGGCGAGGATAGTCGTCAGGATCGTAGCGCGTGCCGGACCGATCGTTCCGACCTCGTGTGGCAAGTCCGGCGCCGAGCCCCTCGAAGAAGGCTGCGGCCATGCTGGTATAGACCTTTTCCCGACGGATCGGTGCCGGTGGAGCCATGAAATCCTCGCGCCGGCGAGATGACCCCGAGCGTCTGGCAGCGGCGAAAGCGCCGAGTATCAGGCCGACGCCAACGTAGGTGATGCCGATCACCAGGGCGGCGGTCGTCGGATCAGCCATTTGGCTGATGACGATCCATGCCGCCAGGGTAAGAAAGAGCACTCCGACGCACAGCGCCAGAATGCTCAGAAAGCCCAGCGCGACGCGCCGGGCAGTGTCTTCGGCGGCGGATTTGAAAGCGCCTATCATGCCGGGCCCTATCGCCGACTGGCGAAAAGGCCGACAAGGAACCCCAGCGCGGCGGCGATGCCCACCGCCGTGGCGGGGTTTTCGCGCACCGAGTCTTCCGCCTGCCGATAGGCCTTCGTCGCGGAGTCGCGGGCATGTGCAACGCCTTCTTCGCCGCGCGCCCGCAGGTACTGCGCCCGCTCGGACGCCGCGTGGGCGAATTCTTCACCCCTCGCCTTGCCATATTCGCCCAGAGTGGCGCCAAGGCTGGCGATGTCTTTCTTCAATGCGACAAGCTCTGCCTGCAGGTCGGCGGTGGTCGGCTCGGAATCGGAAGCACGTGCCATTCGTTTCTCCTTTCAAGGAATTTCCCCAAACTTCACACGTGAACGCTTCTGATCCGTCGATGGTTCCAAGTGACGTAGGTGCAGCTTGCGCAGGAACCAATGATCAAGCTTCGCGTTGGTTGAGAGAATTCGGCAGTAAGCCGATGAGACACAAAGGAGTTTACTATGCTTGGTTGGGCTTTAACATTTCTGGTCGTCGCCCTGATCGCGGCCGTTTTTGGCTTTGGCGGTATCGCCAGTGCTTCGGCGGGGATCGCGCAGTTCCTGTTCTTCCTCTTCATCGCGCTCTTCGTGATCGCGCTGATCGTGAGGGCAGTCAGAGGCAAACCGCCGGTTTGACCTTGGTACACGCGGCCGCCGGCCGAAGGGCCGGGGCCGCGCTGTGCATTAGAAGCAAGACGCCGGGACGCTAGGTCCCAAGCGTTTCCGTGCTGGCAAAGAACATCGCCTGGCTTACCGCAAGCTGAACCTGCTTCTCGGAATAGGGTTTGGTGATGACGAAGGCGGGTTCTGGCCGGTCGCCGGTCAGCAGGCGCTCGGGGAAGGCCGTGATGAAGATGACCGGAATATCCCCTGCCGCCTTCAAGATATCATTCACTGCATCAATGCCGGACGTTCCGTCAGCGAGCTGGATGTCAGACAGGATGAGATCGGGCTTTTCCTTTTCTGCAAGCGCAACCGCGCCTTCCTGCGTACGCGCCACCCCGGTGATCGCATGACCCATTTCCGCGATGATACTCTGCAGGTCGAGCGCGATGATCGCCTCGTCCTCGATTATCAGGATGCGTCCGCTGACGCTGTCTTCCATTTCGCGGCGGGCGACCGAGAGGAAATGTTCCACCTCGCTGGTGTCGCTATCCATGATCCTGGCGATATCCGACGGTGCGAATTCCTCGATCGTAGCGAGCAACAGCGCCTCGCGGGTGTTCGGCGTCAGTTTGGCCAGATGCGCCTGCGCCTTGGCTGCGATGCCCGATTCCTGGCCGTCGACGGGCGCGCCTGCGCTGGTCCAGATCGCATGGAACGCCCGGAACAGAGCGACTTTCGGCGCAAGATCGTCTTGAAACGCGGAACGGTCACTGATGATCGATTCGAGTGTCGCCGCCGCGTATCGGTCGCCTGTCGACTGACTGCCGGTCAGCGCGCGCGCGTAGCGACGCAGATATGGCAGCAGGCCCCCGACAATTTCGCTAATGGGTGCCTGTTGTTTGGTATCCGGCATAAGTCAGCCCCTTTTTTCATTTTTCCCGGAACAAAACTCCGTATTCACGGTTTGGTTCCAGATGTGGTAACGAAACTTACAGCGACAATGGACCTGAATAACATGGATCGGGACAAGGAAAAGTCCGGACTCGAGAGGCAGATCGAAGAAAACCTCCGGAAAGTCTACGAGAAGACCGCCGAAGAAAAAGTTCCAGATCGTTTCGAAGAGCTCTTGCGCCAGTTGCGAGAGCAGGACGAGTCGAAATGAAAACGCCAACCGATGAAGCGCCCGCTGACCCGCGGGACGAGATCGTTGAGCATCTTCCGGCGATGCGGGCCTTTGCGCTCAGCCTGACCCGGAACGGCTCGGCGGCCGATGACCTTGTTCAGGACACGATCGTGAAAGCGTGGAAGAACATCGAAAAGTTCGATGCTGGCACCAATATGCGGGCCTGGCTGTTCACCATCCTGAGAAACACGTTCTATTCCGACCGTCGCAAGCGCAAGCGCGAGGTCGCGGACGTCGATGGCAAGATGGCGGCGACCCTGTCGCAGAAGCCGGACCATGACGGCCGCATGGCGATGGCCGATTTCGAGGCGGTCTTCGCGGAATTGCCATCCGAGCAGCGGGAAGCGCTGATGCTGGTTGGCGCGATGGGCTTTTCCTACGAGGAGGCAGCGGAAACTTGCGGCGTTGCGGTCGGTACCATAAAGAGCCGCGTCAATCGTGGCAGGGTTCGGCTTGTCGAGGCGTTGGATCTGGGCGAGGACGAAAGTTTTGAACTGACTGACAAATCCACGATGGCCGTAATAAACGGTGCGATCCCAACGAAAAGGCACTCTGCTTGATTTCTCTTCTGCGCGAGACTAGCCGTAGTCTCGCCTTCAGAATTGCAGTTCTACTGGCGCTGGCGCTATTGCCGATCGGCATCATCGCACTGGCGCAAACCTTGCAGATGATGGAACAGTCAGAGCAACGGGCCGAAGCCGCGATGCTGGCGCTGACAGGTAGGGCCGCCGTCGGCGAGGAGGGTCTGATCCGGATCGGACTCGGCTCTGCACAATCGATTGCCCGCATCATGCCTACTCTTCGTTCCGATCCGGCCGCTTGCGACGACGCACTCAGGGAGATCGTGACAGGTTCGGACGCGCTCACGCTGGTCGGTTACGTTGATGCAACAGGCATCGTCGCTTGTGCCTCTGACGGAACAGGAACCGATCTAAGTGAGACACCGCTCTATCGCCGGATGGTCGATGACCCGCGAACCTACGCGGTCAGGGTGGAAAATGCACCGATCAGCCGCACGACGGTGATCGTGATGGGTGTTCCCGTTCTCGTCGACGAAAGGTTCGATGGATATGTCATTCTCTCTATCGCCCATTGGCGATTGATCGCGTCGCGAGAGCGGCTGGACGAGATGAAGCCGCTGGATCTGATCCTGTTCAACACTTCTGGCGAGGTGCTGACATCGGAGGCGGGGAACGGCGTGACGGCGCTGGACAGGTTGCCGAGAGGCGCGTCACTCTACACATTCGCGGGAGAACGGCCGAGGTCGTTCAAAGGCGAGACGCGTGGCGGACAGCGGCGGTTCTTCACCGTCGTGCCGATCGTACCGAATCTCATCTATGCGCTTGGCGTCTGGGAACGCGGCCGGAGCGGCCTGATGCCGGGGATGCTGAGCCTCGCGATGCCGTTGATGTTTCCGATCCTGATGTGGCTTGCCTGTCTCGGCGTGGCCTATCTTGCCGTCGAGCGGATGGTCATCGGACCCACCCGAAATCTGCGCGCGCGGATGCTGCTGTTCATGCGCTCGCGCCAGATCAGTCCGCCAAAGGGCGGCAGTTCTGTGCCGAGCGAAATCCGCGAGATGGACGAGACCTGGGAAATGATGGCGTCCAGCATCCTGCGCGACGAGGCGGAGCTGGAGGACACGATTCACGACAAGAACGTCCTGCTGAAGGAGGTTCATCATCGGGTGAAGAACAATCTTCAACTGATTGCGTCGATCCTGAACATGACGATCCGAAAGACACGGGAGCCAGGGACGAAGGACACGCTGAAGGACGTGCAGAACCGTGTTATGAGCCTCGCCACCGTCCATCAGAACCTCTACGAAACCTCGACCGAGGGTCGGGTGCGCGCGGACGAGCTGCTGGAAGACATCGTGAAGCGGATCACCCTGACCGGGTTGCAGCGCGGGGAAGCAGTGAAGGTCACGACGAAGTTCGAACCGAAAGTGCTCTATCCCGACCAGGCGGTACCTTTGGCCTTATTGGCCAGCGAGGCGGTGACCAATGCCTTGAAATACCTGGGTCGGCCCCGAGACGGTGACCCCTGGTTGTCCGTCGAGTTGACCGACCTGCAAGACGAGGGCGCGCGCCTGACCATCGCCAACTCGACCGGCGAGGCGTTGACGCCCGAACCCCGCACGCCCGGCATCGGTCTCGGAGAGCAGCTGATAAACGCGTTCGTGCAGCAACTCGAAGGCGTGTTGGACGTCATCAACAAGGATGGCGTCTACGAGGTCAGATTGTGGCTGCCTCACCTCAAGTCATCGGCCGCCGGGCTAAATGTCGATAGTAGGTTCTGAAAGAGGACGAGGGAATCCGGGGAAAGCCTGGTCGGGCAGCTTCCGGAACCTCAACCCGTGTCTGTCAACCGCGACTTTTCAGCTGTGGTCGGATCCTTGCCCGCCGGTCCGGCAAGGGCGATGTCCAGACCCAGCCCCTTGCCGACCGCCAGGGTCCAGACCAGCAGCGGGATGGCGACGATGCCGCCGATCGGACCCCAGAGCCAGAGCCAGAAGCAAAGCGACAGGAATACCAGAAGCGGGTTCACCCGCATGTGTCGGCCGAGGAGGGTGGGCGTGGCGAACTGCCCCTCGATCACGTTGAGCCCGACAAAGGCCGCGACGGCGGCGAAGGAATAGGGGCCGTCGAACACGACCGTTCCGGCCAGAGCCAGCGCGATGGCGACCAGGGCGGGGCCGAGATAGACGATGAAATTCATCAATGCCGCGACGAACCCCCAAAGCACCGCGCCCGGCATGCCGATGATATGCATCGAGACGCCCACGGCCACGCCAAACGCGGCGTTGATGACCGAGATCGCCAGCAGGTAGCGCGACACCGTATTGTCCGCGCTACGGAAGACGCGCAATGTCGCCTCATCCGCACCGCGGGTGAACTGAGCCAGCCAGCGGTAGACATCCTCGCGGCAGAGCAGGAAGAAGTAGAGGCCGCCGGCGAAGACCATCACTTGACCGGCAATCGCCGGGGCAAGGAACAATGCGTCGGAAACCTGCGGAATCTCGGTCTCTTTCTTCTCGCTGTCACCCTCGGCACCGGCCTCTCCATCGGGAGATATCGCCTCGCTGACCTCCTCGGACACCTCGTCAAGTCCCTGGATCATGCCCTGCAGACCTGAAACCGCATCGCGCAATTCCCATCTGATACGGGGCGCCTGTTCATAAAGGTTGACCGCGACCGGTTCCAGCGAAAGCACCAGAAGCACGACCACACCAAGACCCAGCAGCAGGCTAAGAAGGCTGCTGACCAGAACCGGCAACCCCAGCTTGTGCCAGAAATCCGACAATGGCGTAAGCATCACGGCGAACATGAACGCAAGCGCGACCGGTGCCAGCACAGGCTGTGCAGCCCAAAGCGCTGCAAAGATCCCGATGGTGGCGAGAATGATCAGCGCCCATCTCGATATGGGATCAAGTTGCATCGAATTTGTCCCCCGCACCGGCGAAACGCCGGCTTGCGGGATTGGTTCCGCGCGTGGCGGGTCCTCAACCGGCCCACGATCAGTCGTCATAGGTGGGCAGGGCCTCCAATTCCTCTTCCGTCATCTCAAGATAGACCGAGTACTCCACGTTGGTCCCCCGTTCGACGGATAACTGCCCGAGGTCGAGCGCGACCGGCTTTTCCGCCATCCCGAGGAACCCACCGATATCGACAACGATGCGGGCGGGATTTCCGCCCGCATCCAGCAGGATCGACGAAACCTCGCCGACGGCCTTGTCATTGTGATCGTAGACGCGCGCGCCGATCAGCGCTTCGGGCGGCAGGACCGCAAGGTCGACCTCGCCTTCCTCCCCGGTCACTATCAGCGACTGTTCGGGCGGATCGCTTGACTGTGCTTCTGCCGGACCAACGACGAGAATGGCGAGTGCCAGGATCGCAAGCGGTTGATTCATCGGCATGCCGCATTCCTTTCTTTGCATATCGACACGGATGAAACCCCCGCTCCGGACGGTCGGTTCCGGAAGCTGTTCACACCCGAGTCAGCTGTCGGCACGGCCTCGCCTATTGCCATCGCGATAACGGAACCATGCCATTGCCCGGACGTTTATATCACAGAGCAACATCGAAAGGAGCACGACATGAATTGGGATCAAGTTCAGGGCAACTGGAAGCAGTTCAAGGGTCAAGTCCAGCAGAAATGGGGCGAGTTGACCGAAGATGACCTCGACCGCATCGAAGGCAATCGCGAAGAGCTGGAAGGAAAGATCCAGGAGCGCTACGGCAAGTCCCGCGAGGAAGCCAAGAAGGAAGTCGACAACTTCCTGAACTCGTAAGGCCGAGCGTTAGAGCTTGAATGAACGAACCGCCGTGGGGAAGACCCGCGGCGGATTCTTTTTTGACCTAGCGCAAGGCTGGATACCGGCCGGCCTGCGACGGTGGCGGCTGTTAAATCCTCGCCTCTTGGCTATACTCCCTCGCTCTGGGCGCAGGCTCTGGAACGATGAAACGATGGAACGATGGAACGAGAAGCGGGACGCGATGCAGTATATCGAAAACAGAACCTATGACGAACTGCGGATCGGCGATTCCGCCGAGTTGACACGGAAGATTCAGCGTGAAGACCTGGGACTGTTCTCGGTGGTTCAAGGCGGAGACGATGCCTCTGAGCCGGAACGCAGGCGACCCGAAGACGGCGGCGATGTCACCATCCATGCGATGTGGGGCGATGCGCTGATCTCGGCGGTGATGGGGCTGAAGCTGCCGGGGCCGGGGACGGAATTCGTCAGCCAGAACCTGACCTTCAGCCGCGCGGTTGGATTGGGCGACACGCTTCAAGTCCGGGTGACGGTGGCCGAGAAGAGGGCCGATCGCCATGTGGTCCTTGATTGTCTCTGTCTCGACGATGCGGGGGATACGGTGATCACCGGAAAGGCCGAGGTGATCGCGCCAGAGGTCAAGATTCGTCGTCCAAGCGCGGAGTTGCCCGAGGTTCATTTGCATGAACGGGGCGCGTTGCAGCGCTCTTTGCTGGACGCCGCGCGGCAGCACAAGCCGATCCGGATGGCCGTCATCCATCCCTGCGACGCGAGATCGCTTGGCGGTGCGCTGGCGGCCCGGGATGCGGGTCTGATCGTGCCCGTGCTTGTCGGGCCCGAAAAACGCATCCGATCGGTGGCCAAGGAGGAGGGTCTTGATCTGGGCGGGGCCGAGATCGTCGACGCACCTCACAGCCATGCATCGGCCTCCGAAGGCGTGAAGCTGGCGCGGGAAGGTCGCGCCGATGCGCTGATGAAGGGAAAGCTGCATACCGATGAAATCATGGAAATCGTGGTGGATGCCGATGTCGGGCTGCGCACCGAAAGACGGATCACGCACGTCTTCGTCTTCGACGTCCCGCACTACCCCAAGCCGCTGTTCATCACCGATGCCGCGATCAATATCGAGCCGGACCTGAATACCAAGCGCGACATCATCCAGAACGCCATCGACCTCGCACGGGCCTTGGGAAACGAAATGCCGAAGGTGGCGATCCTGTCGGCGGTAGAAACCGTGACCCCGGCGATCACCTCCAGCGTCGAGGCGGCGGCCCTGTGCAAGATGGCGGATCGCGGGCAGATCATCGGGGGTCTGGTGGAAGGACCGCTGGCCTTCGACAACGCCGTGTCGATCGAGGCGGTGCGGGCGAAAGGTCTGGTCTCGCCTGTGGCCGGCCAGGCGGATATCCTGGTTTCCCCGGACCTGGTTTCCGGAAACATGATCGCGAAGCAGCTGGTTTACCTTGCGGGTGCCGACATCGCAGGCGTGGCGCTTGGTGCGAAGGTGCCGATCGTGCTGACCAGCCGTTCCGACGACGTCCGATCGCGCGTCGCATCGGCCGCCTTGGTGCGTCTTCTTCTCGCCCGGTCCTGAGGGACGGAACTGCGCGGTCGTCAAGCTCGGCTAAACTGCTGTCGCGCGTCCAGGCTGGATCGGCTGCGCCGCAGCTTCAGGATTTCAGATAGGCGCGAAGCGCCGCCTCGGCCCCGTCGCTCCAGATCATGCGAAGCCAGCGGTCGAAGGCTTCGCTGAAGCGGGGGTTATCCGCCAACTCACCGTAAAGGTCGCGTTGGTTACGCCAAGCCTGTGGATTGGCTTTGGCCGCCTTGGCGGCTGCCGTCAGCTTGTCCCAGATTGGATCATTGGGCTCGATAACCGTACCGTCCTCGCGCGTGCCTTCGCACATGCGCGCCCAAAGCGCCTCGGTCAGGGCCAGCCCCTCGATGGGCGTGCCACCCTTCAGCGCATCGCGGATCACGGGCAGGATGAAGCCGGTGTGGCGCGACGAGCCGTCGAAGGCCACCCGGCGCACGGTGTCGACAATCTCGGGGTTGGAGAATCGGCGCTGAATCAGATCGACATATGCGTCGGGCGTCATGCCCGGAACGGGGCTGACCTGCGGCACGATCTCGTCGCGCGCTACCTTGCCGAAGAACGGCCCGATCAGCGGATGCGCCATGCAGCCCGAAATGAACTCAACCGACAGGATCTCTCCGGGGTTCGAGATCACCTGATGGCCGCCATTCAGAATACGGATCTTCATCGCCTCATAGGCCCGAACATCATCCGAGAACGTGGCGCCCGCCTTGTCCCAGTCGGGTCGGCCGGCGCAGAAGTTGTCCTCGATCACCCATTGGCGGTAATTCTCGTGGGTTACGGGGGCGGCATCGTCAATGCCGAAGTCCTTGGCCAGAGCCAGTTCTTTCGGGCCGGTCGCAGGCACGATGCAGTCGACCATCGAATTGGGGAAGGCGCCGTTTGCGTCGATCCAGTCCGCGAGATCCGGGTCCGACAGGCGTGCCAGCGAGACTACGGCCTGTCGCAGAATCACGCCGTTATCCTGCAGGTTGTCGCAGCTTTGCCCGGTGAACGGACCTTCGCCAGCGTCACGGCGCTGCTTCAGCGCGGCCACCATCGCGCCGAATGCGGTGCGGGGAGTCGCCGGATTGGCGGCATCATGCTGCATGTCCGGGTGACCGGCGTCGAACCCCTTTGTCGCGGGATCGATGTAGTAGCCGCCTTCGGTCACGGTCAGTGCAACGATGCGGATGGATGGATCGGCCATCCGCGCGATCAGCGGTGCGTTGCCTTCTTCGACGGGAACGAAGTCGATCATCGAGCCGACCACTTCGGCAGAGCGGCCTGCGGGATCAAGCTCGATAAGCGTTGTCAGGTAGTCCTGCGCTGCAAGCCTTTTGCGCTGCGCCTCATCGTTTGCCCGAACACCTGCGCCGATGATCGCCCAGTCATGCGCAAGGCCCTGCTGCATCAGGCGATGCAGATACCAGGCCTGATGCGCGCGGTGGAAGTTCCCCAGACCGATATGGACGATCCCCGGCTTCAGGCCGGTCCGATCATAGGTCGGACGCCCGATCTCGTCCGGCAGGTCGTTCAATGTGGCATTCGCTAGCTTCATTTCAACTCATCCATTGGCCACCATCGACATTATAGGTCTGGGACAGGATGTAGTCCGACTCGGAGGAGGCGAGGAATATCGCCATGCCGGTCAGATCGTCCGGCGTGGCGAACCGGCCTGCGGGCACCGCGGCCTCGACTTCTGACTTCTTCTGTCCGGGCTTCTTGCCTTCCAGCTTGGCGAACATCGAATCGACATGCTCCCAATGTTCGCCATCGACGACACCCGGCGCGATGGCGTTTACGTTGATGCCGTGCTTGATCAGGTTGAGGCCCGCAGACTGGGTCATCGAGATCACTGCGGCCTTGGTCGAGCAGTAGACGAGTACAAGGCTTTCGCCGCGCCTGCCTGCCTGGCTTGCCATGTTGATGATCTTGCCGCCATGTCCCTGCTTTATCATCTGCCTGGCAGCGGCCTGCATCGTGAAGAGAGTTCCCGCAACGTTTACGGCGTAAAGCTTCTGGTAACTTTCGCGAGTGATATCCACGGTTTCGGCGGCATCGAACAGAGCCGCGTTGTTGATCAGGATGTCGAGCTTGCCGGCTTTCGTCGCGACCGCGTCCATCGCGGCGTGGATGCTCTCCTGATCCGTTACATCCAGTTCAACGGCATAGGCGGCAGCACCGATTTCATCGGCGGCTGCTTCGGCTGCGGGCAGGTTGATGTCGCCGATCGCAACGGTCGCCCCTTCGCGGACATATGCCTCGGCGAAGGCCCGGCCGATGCCGCGGGCAGCCCCCGTGATGAGGGCTGATTTTCCCTCAAGCCGGCTCATTCGATGCGCAGTCCGTCCTTGTCGAACTTGTGGATCTGCTGCGGATCTGGAGTGAGGTAAACGGTATCGCCATGGTGCACATCCACCTCGCCCCCCGCGCGCACGGTCAACGGGTCGCAGCCCGGAATGCCGTGGATATGCATGAATGTGTCAGAGCCGAGATGTTCCGCGACACCGACGGTGCCCTGCCACGGCCCCTCGGTCTTCGAGATCGAGATGTGTTCGGGGCGAATGCCGATCGTGTGGGCATTGTGCTTGGCGGCTTCGGGGCCTTCGATGAGGTTCATCTTGGGAGATCCGATGAAACCCGCGACGAACTTGTTGCGGGGCGTGCGGTACAGTTCCAGCGGGCTGCCCACCTGTTCAATCACGCCGGCCTGAAGCACCACGATCTTGTCGGCCATGGTCATCGCCTCGACCTGGTCGTGGGTCACGTAGACCATCGTGGTGTCGAGTTTCTTGTGCAGTTCGCTGATTTCCATCCGCATCCCGACGCGCAGCGCAGCGTCGAGGTTCGACAAGGGTTCGTCGAACAGGAACGCCGCAGGTTCGCGGACAATCGCGCGGCCGATGGCCACCCGCTGGCGCTGGCCGCCGGACAGTTGTCCGGGCCTCCGGTCGAGATAGTCGGTCAGGTTCAGGGCCGACGCCGCCGATTTGATCCGCTTATCCTGTTCGGCCTGGTCCATGCCTGCCATCTTCATCGGGAAGGCGATGTTCTTTCTGACCGACATATGCGGATAAAGCGCGTAGCTTTGAAACACCATTGCCAGTCCGCGCTTGGCCGGTGGCACCGATGTCGCGTCCTTGCCGTCGATCTCGATATTGCCGGAGGTGGTGTCTTCCAGCCCCGCGATCAGGCGCAGCAGGGTAGACTTGCCGCAACCCGAAGGGCCGACGAAAACCACGAACTCGCCATCGTTGATTTCGAGGTCCAGCGGCGGGATGACTTCGACATCGCCGAATTTCTTCTGAACCTGCTTTAGCTGTATGCGTCCCATGTTCGTCCCCTATTTCACAGCGCCGAAGGTCAGGCCCCGGACAAGTTGTTTCTGGCTGAACCAGCCCATGATCAAGATCGGCGCGATAGCCATGACCGAGGCCGCACTAAGCTTGGCGTAGAACAGACCCTCGGGGGCCGAGAAGCTGGCAATGAATTTGGTCAGCGGTGCTGCATCCACGGTGGTCAGCAGGATGGTCCAGAATGCTTCGTTCCAGGCCAGGATGATGTTCAGCAGGATCGTCGAGGCGATACCGGGCACGGCCATCGGCGTCAGCACATAGAGGATCTCGTCCTTCAAGGTCGCGCCGTCCATCCGAGAGGCTTCCAGAATCTCGCCCGGTATCTCGCGGAAATAGGTGTAGAGCATCCAGACGATGATCGGCAGGTTGATCAGCATCAGGACGATGACCAGCAGGATCCGGCTGTCCATCACGTTGAAGTATTTTGCGATCAGCACCAGCGGATAAAGCACGCCGACCGCCGGAAGCATCTTGGTCGACAGCATCCACAAGAGCACGTCCTTGGTCCGTTTGCCGGGGACGAAAGCCATCGCCCAGGCGGCCGGCACCGCGATCAGGATACCCAGAATGGTGGACCCCACGGCGATGATGATCGAGTTGGTCAATGCCAGCGGGTAGTTCGACCTCTCCAGCACCGCGGTGTAGTTCTCTGTGGTCCAGTTGAAGAAGAACCAGACGGGCGGATCGGAGATGGCCGTGGCCTCTGACTTGAAGCTGGTCAGGAAGGTCCACAGGATCGGGAAGAAGATCAGCAGGCCCAGGCCCCAGGCGAGGGCCGTCCACATGATCTTTTTGCGGGGTGTGATTGCGCGTGCCATGTTCCGATCCTCCCTTAGTTGTCGAGGTTCTTGCCGACGATCCGCATCAGGAAGATCGCGACGATGTTGGCGAGGATGACGGCGATGATGCCGCCAGCGGATCCGAGTCCGATATTCTGGCTTTCCAGCACGCGCTGATAGACAAGGTATGTCAGCGTGCGGGTGCCGAAGGCGCCGTTCGTGGTCACGAAGATCTCGGCGAAGATCGACAGAAGAAAGATCGTCTGGATCAGGATCACCACCGTGATGGCGCGGCTGAGATGCGGCAGGATGATATACCAGAACCGGCTGATCCCCGGCGCGCCGTCCATTTCCGCCGCTTCCAGCTGTTCGCTCGAAAGCGACTGAACTGCGGTCAGAAGGATCAGCGTGGCGAAGGGCAGCCATTGCCAGGCGACGATCACGATGATCGAGAAAAGCGGCGCCTGACTGAGGAAATCATAGGGTTGTAGCCCGAGGAACTTGTAGAGATATGAGAAGAGCCCGTTATCGACGTTGAAGAACATGTTCTTCCAGACGAGCGCGGACACCGTCGGCATGACGAAGAACGGTGCGATCACCAGAATGCGCACGATCCCCTGCCCGAACATTGGCTGATCCAGCAGCAGCGCAAAAAGGACGCCGCCCACGATCGTGATCAACAGGATGCCACCCACCATCCACAGCGTCGTGCCCACCGATGACAGGAATGCGGATGACGTCAGGAAAGATGCGTAATTGTCGAAACCGATCCATGCATCGAACGTCGCGCGCAACGGACGGTAGTCGGCGAACGAGAAATACAATGTCATGCAGAGCGGAATCAGCATCCACACCAGCAGGACGAACACGGCGGGCGCGATCATAATGCGGGCTGCGGCTCTTGATTGCTGGGTTGCCATGACGAACCTCCTGTCAAGGGGTGGATAGCGGACCTGAGCTTGCGAAAACCCAGGGCTGGGCTTGCGGAAGATCGGGCGGTGCGGCGGTTA
Source organism: uncultured Alphaproteobacteria bacterium (assembly GCA_942492375.1). Classification (GTDB taxonomy): domain Bacteria; phylum Pseudomonadota; class Alphaproteobacteria; order Rhodobacterales; family Rhodobacteraceae; genus JAHEAO01. The sequence goes on along the minus strand of CALOEL010000005.1, from coordinate 12,863 downwards.
GGTGAAGGGCGGACCGATTGGCCCGCCCTTCGAACTCGCAGTTTAGTAGCCTGCGGCTTCCATTTCCTCGGTGGTGATCTCCTGCGCGTTTGCAAGAGCTTCATCCGCCGTCTGCTGACCGGCAAGAGCTGCCGAGAACTGCTGACCGGTCTGGGTCGCGATGCCGGCAAATTCCGGGATAGCCACGAACTGGACGCCGGTGTAGGGCACCGGCTGGACCGACGGGTTTGTCGGGTCAGCCGAGTTGATGCTTTCGAGCGTCATCTGCGCGAAGGGTGCCGCGTCCAGGTATTCCTGGTTCTCGTAGAGCGATTTGCGGGTGCCCGGAGGCACGTTGGCCCAGCCTTCGTTGGCGGCGACAAGCTCGGTATAGGCTTGGCTTGTAGCCCAGGAGATGAAGGTCTTGGCGGCATCCACCTTTTCGGAAGACGACGGGATCGCCAGCGACCATGCCCAGAGCCAGTTGCCGCGCTTGCCAAGACCGTTATCGGGCGCCAGGGCGAATCCGACCTTGTCGGCGACGGTCGAGTCTGCACCGGTCACGAAGGACGCCGCAACGGTGGCGTCGATCCACATGCCGCACTTGCCCTGTTGGAACAGGGTCAGGTTCTCGTTGAAGCCGTTATTGGCCGCGCCGGCGGGACCGGACTCTTCCATCATGCCGAGATAGAAATCGATCGTCTCTTTCCATTCTGGGCTGTCGAACTGCGGGTTCCAGTCTTCGTCGAACCAGCGTGCGCCGAACGAGTTGGACATGGCGGTGAGGAAGGCCATGTTCTCGCCCCAGCCGGCTTTACCGCGGGCGCAGATGCCGTTGATCTCGTTGTCACGGTCGGTCATCGCAGCCGCTGCTTCGCGGATGAACTCCCAGGTCGGTGCGTCGGGCATTTCCAGACCGGCCTTTTCCATCAGGTCGGTGCGGTACATGACCATCGAGCTTTCGCCGTAGAACGGCGCAGCATAGAGGTTGCCGTCGACGGTCAGGCCACCGGCGATTGCCGGCAGAAGGTCGTCGGCGTTCCAATCATCTGCCATGCCTTCGTTCAGGGGGACCAGCCAGCCATTGGCGCCCCAGATCGGAACCTCATAGGTGCCGATGGTGATGACGTCGTACTGGCCGCCGCCGGTGGAGATGTCCGTGGTCACGTTCTGGCGCAACACGTTCTCTTCCAGCGTCACCCATTCAAGCGCGATGTCGGGGTGCTTTTCGCTGAAGTCATCCGTCAGACCCTGCATCCGGATCATGTCGCCGTTGTTCACGGTGGCGATCGTGATGGTCGTGGTATGCGACGCTGCGAAAGCGCTGGTCGCAGCAACCGAAATAAGTGCGGTCGCGCCGAAAAGTGCGTTCCTTTAGTTCCATCCTAGTTCCTCCCTGGATGACATCATTTGCATGGTAATCACTAAAGTTTCCCGGCCTCGAGTCAATAAAAAACTTAACGCGCGTAAACTTTAAATTCTTTCTTTCGGTATTTCAGCGGCTTGGCAGTTACGCTGAGAGGCGCAAAATGAGTTTGCCTTCGAAGAGCGTTTCCTGCCTCGATTCGTTCTTGCCACCCGCGTTCATGATTTCGAACAGCTTCTCCACACTGACCTCCACGATTGCCGAATAATCCTGCGACACCGTCGTCAGGGGTGGGCACGTATACCGCGACCAAGGATGGTCGTCATGTCCGGCAATGCGCATGGCGCAACCCGGTCCGCGACCCACGCGTAAGCCTTGATCATACGCCGCGGCCAGCAGACCGATCGCGATGCGGTCGTTGCTGCAAAGGACGGTGCTTGACGGCAGCTTGCGCTCCGAGATCAAGCGCTTGCCTTCTTCCAAGCCCATCTTCTCGAATTCCCAGCTGTGACTTCCGACATGGACGATCTCGGGCGTGTGGCCGAGACGCTCCATCGCCTCGACATAGGCACTGCGGCGCTTGATTGCGTTGGGATTGACCGGAGGCACTTCGAAGAAACACGGCGCTTCACCTGTGCGACAGAGATAGTCCACGATAAGGCCAATGCTTTGAAAATTGTTCGAACCTACAAAGGCTTCGCCGATTTCCTGATTGCTGTCGAAAGCAACCGTCGGCACATTCCTGGCAAAGGTCTTGATCGCGTCGAGGTCCGAGCCGCGCCCCAATGCAGCTATCAGCGCGCCTGCAGGTTTGAGTGTGCGCAAGGTTTCGAGCGCGTTGATTTCCAGCTGCCTCTGACCATGCGAACTGAAAAGAATCGGCCAATATCCGGCGTCGATACAGCGGCGCTCGATCATCCGCGCCATCTCTGCAAAGAACGGGTCGGCGAGGTAGGGCACGATAATGCCGATCGTCTTGGTCAGCCTTCTATTCTGATTGACCGCGAAGATGTTGGGCCGGTAGTCGAATTGCTCCAGCGCGCGCTCGATCTTCTCTCGCGTAGTGGTGCGTACGCTTTCGGGATCGTTGAAGTATTTTGAGATGGTCGGTCGTGAGATGCCGCTTACCGAAGCGAAATCTTCCATCGTCTGGATTTTTCGATCACTCATTGGCGCCTTCCAGATGCCCGAGACTTGTTAGTTTCGTATCGCAAAAATTTGCGCGCGTAAAGTTTATTAGTTGACGCGTGGCAATATATTCAATACGGCTGCGCCAAACACTGGCCCGGCTCTCGGTTGCGAGTCGACCCGTATTGAACATTGCCGGTGGCGGCGTTCTCTGCGGGGGCGAATAGCGGTTGATAGGCGGCCGCAAAGGCCACGAAAGCGACAGGTTGGTGGACAGAGCCGCGCTGGCGGACTTGAGCCGGTGCGAGGGGTTGATTAGCTTGGCGCGAGTGACCCTTTTACACAAGTTGGGTCACCGCTACTAACGCGCAAAAAAAATGACCGGCAGCGGTCGGACACGGGGACAATTACACGCTGATGCTGAACCAGATTACGCCCAAGATCGATGTGTCCACTCTTCAGGCGGAGCTTCTTCGTCACCTGAAGCATTCGCTGGGCAAGGATCCGGAACATGCGTCGCTCTATGACTGGCGAATGTCGCTGGCGCTGTCCTTGCGTGACCGCGTGGTCGAGCCTTGGTTCGAAAGCACGCGTAACACCTACGAGTCGAAAGCCAAGCGCGTCTACTACCTCTCGATGGAATTCCTGATCGGTCGCCTGACCGAAGACGTGGCCGTCAATCTTGGGGTATCCGAAGTAGTGGATCAGGCTCTGACCGCGTTGGGTCAGGATTATCGGACCGTCATCGCCGACGAACCCGACGCTGCCCTTGGAAATGGCGGACTGGGCCGGCTTGCCGCGTGCTTTCTCGACAGCCTTTCGACTCTTGCCATCCCGGCTTACGGCTATGGCATCCGCTATGAGCATGGGCTCTTCGAACAGCAGTTCGAGGATGGTGAACAGGTGGAGGTCGCCGAGGGCTGGCTTGCACAGCGCCACGCCTGGGAATTTGAACGCCCCGAGGTCGCGTACCCGATCGGTTTTGGTGGCCACGTGAGCGACGAGGACGGCACAACCGTCTGGCATCCCGCCGAGTCGGTGATCGCTTCGGCTTATGACACGCCGATCGTCGGCTGGCAGGGCAAATGGGCGAACACGCTGCGTCTTTGGGCAGCCAAGCCGACCAAGCTCTTTGACCTCGCCAGCTTCAATAGGGGGGACTATCTGGCGGCAAGCGCGCCGGAAGCGCTTGCCCGGACGATCTCGCGCGTACTCTACCCCGATGACACCACGGATATCGGCAAGGAATTGCGGCTGAAGCAGGAGTATTTCTTCACTTCCGCCTCCATTCAGGATCTTCTGCGCCGCTTCCTCTCGGAAGGCCACGGGCTGGACGCGCTTCCGGATCATGTCGCGATCCAGATGAACGACACTCACCCCGCGATCGCCGGTCCGGAGCTTGTCCGTCTGCTTGTCGACGAACATGGCGTCGCGATGGCCCGGGCAATCGATATCGCGCGATCCTGTCTGAGCTATACGAACCATACGCTTCTGCCGGAGGCGCTGGAGCGTTGGCCTTCGGATCTTTTCGCGCGGGTGCTGCCGCGCCACCACCGTATCATCGAGATCATCCAGCAAAAGAGTCTTGCTGCGAAAGGCAGTCCGATCCGGATCATCGACGCCGGCTCGGTCAAGATGGGGGAGTTGGCCTTCGTGATGGCGCACAAGGTCAACGGCGTCTCGGCGCTGCATACCGAACTGGTCAAGGAAACGGTGTTCGCCGATCTACACGCAACCTTCCCGAACCGCATCGTCAACCAGACGAACGGGATCACGCCGCGCCGCTGGCTCTATTCCTGCAACCCGCCGCTTCGGACATTGATCGACGAGACGATAGGAAGCGGTTGGGCCGACGATCTAGAGCGGCTGCAAGAGCTTGTGCCCTTCATCGGTGATGCGGGATTCCTGACGTCATTCCGTGCAGCGAAAACGACCAACAAGGAAAGACTTGCAGCCTGGCTGAAAGCCAGAGATGGGGTCAGGATCGATCCCGCCGCGATGTTCGACGTGCACATCAAGCGCGTGCACGAATACAAGCGACAGTTGATGAACATCCTCGAGACCGTGGCGCTTTGGAATGACATTCGTGACAATCCGGATGGCGACTGGACACCGCGTGTCAAGCTTTTCGGCGGCAAGGCCGCGCCCGGCTATGTTGCAGCCAAGAGCATCATCCGCCTGATCAATGATGTCGCCTCCAGGATCAACGCCGACCCGGTGACACGCGATTTGCTGCAGGTCGTTTTCCCGCCGAACTACAACGTCTCGATGGCGGAGATTCTGATCCCGGCCGCCGATCTTTCGGAACAGATATCGACGGCCGGCAAGGAAGCATCGGGCACCGGCAACATGAAACTCGCGCTGAACGGAGCGCCGACGATCGGGACGCTGGACGGCGCCAATGTCGAGATCCGGGACCGTGTCGGGGCGGAAAACTTCTTTCTCTTCGGCATGACCGCGGCAGAAGCGGCAGCCCGACGCGACGAACCCGATTTCGCTCGTCGTGCTATCGAGACCAGCCCGAGACTGCAGCGGGTTCTGCGCCAGATCGCCGATGGCGTGTTCTCGGGCGGGGACAAGGATCGTTACCAAGCGCTGGTCGGCAATCTCTACGAACACGATTACTTCCTGGTGACCTGTGACTTCGACGCCTATTTCGCGGCGCAGCGCGAGGTCGATGCGGCCTATCGCGACACCGCCCGCTGGACCCGGATGGCGGCGCTCAACACCGCGCGTGTCGGCTGGTTTTCCTCTGACCGGACAATCGAAGGCTACGCGCAAGAAATCTGGAACGTCCGGTCGATGGGAGTGAATCGAGACGGGCTGAGAGGAAGCGGATGACACTGATCGCGACAGAGGACACACGGCAGATTCTTGCCGGCACTCATCCTGATCCATTCGCGATACTGGGCCAGCATCTGGTCGCGGGCCATCCCGCTATACGTGTCTTTGATCCCTGGGCCGAGGGCGTCGAGGTTCTGGACGCGAAGAGTGGACGGCGCGTGGTCGCGCTTCAGCCTGTTGCCGATGCTCCGGGGCTGTTTGTCGGGCAGGCGGCCCGGCGGAAGTCTCGCTTTGACTATCGCCTGCGCATGACCCGCGGCGACGATGCATGGACCATCGAGGACCCGTATCGGTTCGGCCCCGTGCTGGGCGCTCTTGATGAACATCTGATCGGCGAAGGCGCGCACCTGAACCTTTGGCAGGTGTTGGGTGCGCATGTGTTGACCCATGAGGGCGTGGACGGCACTCATTTCGCGGTCTGGGCGCCGAATGCAAGCCGGGTTTCCGTCGTTGGCAATTTCAACGGCTGGGACGGCCGCCGGCATCTGATGCGTCGGCGCGGTCATACCGGCGTCTGGGAAATTTTCATTCCGGCTATCGGCGAGGGCGAGGCCTACAAGTATGAATTGCTCGGCCCTGATGGACGGCTGTTGCCGCAGAAGGCCGATCCGTTCGGATTTGGGTCCGAACATCCGCCGAAAACCGCATCTGTCGTGCGTAAGCTTCGAGGTCATGACTGGGCTGACAAGGCGTGGATGAAAAGGCGCGATGCGGCGCAAAGGATCGATCAGCCGATCTCGATCTACGAGGTGCATCTGGGATCCTGGAAACGGGTTCCGGATGAGGGCAACCGGCCTCTGTCCTACCTCGAACTTGCCGAGCAACTTGTGGGCTATGCAAAGGATATGGGTTTCACCCATATCGAGCTTATGCCCGTGTCTGAATTTCCCTTCGACGGATCATGGGGTTATCAGCCGATCGGTCTCTTTGCGCCGACGATCCGCCATGGCACCCTTGACGAGTTCCGCGCGTTGGTGGAGGCCTGCCATGCCGCCGGTCTTGGCCTGATCCTCGACTGGGTGCCGGGCCATTTTCCCGAAGACAGCCACGGTCTGGGCCTGTTCGACGGAACGCCGCTATACGAACATGCCGACCGCAAGGAAGGGTTTCATCCGGACTGGAACACGCTGGTCTACAATTACGGCCGCCGAGAGGTCGCCAACTATCTGACGTCCAATGCGCTTTACTGGTTGCGGGAGCATCATGTCGACGGGCTGCGTGTCGATGCCGTGGCCTCGATGCTCTACCGCGACTATTCCCGCAAGGACGGCGAATGGGTGCCAAACGTCCATGGCGGACGCGAGAACCTGGAAGCCATCGCCTTCCTGCAACGGACCAACGAAATCTGCTACGGCGAGATGCCGGGGATCGTGACGCTTGCCGAGGAATCGACGGCATTTCCCGGCGTCAGCGCGCCCACCAGCCATGGCGGGCTGGGGTTCGGGTACAAATGGAACATGGGCTGGATGAACGACACATTGTCGTACATGTCCGAAGACCCGGTTCATCGAAAGTACCATCATCACAAGATGACCTTCGGCCTGCACTACGCCTTTTCCGAGAATTTCGTCCTGCCGCTCAGCCATGACGAGGTGGTGCACGGCAAGGGCTCGCTGCTTGACCGGATGCCCGGAAGCGGCGGCGACAAGTTTGCCAACCTGCGAGCTTACTACGGGTTCATGTGGGGGCACCCCGGCAAGAAGCTCTTGTTCATGGGCGGAGAATTCGCGCAAGGTTCGGAGTGGAACCATGATGCGAGCATCGATTGGCATCTGCTGGACATCGACCTGCACAAGGGAGTGCAACGGCTGGTCCATGACCTCAATGAGCTCTACCGCACAACACCCGCGCTCTACCAACTCGACAGCAAGCCCGAGGGCTTCGAATGGATCGAGGAAGGCGCGGCGGAGGAATCCATCTTCGCCTGGATCCGCCGGGGGGCCGATGGCGCGCCGCCGGTTCTGGTGGTGTCCAACATGACACCGGTGGAACGATCTGCACGACGCGTTGGTGTTCCCCAGCCGGGACGCTGGATCGAGAAGCTGAATACCGATGCCAGCGATTACGGCGGCGGGGGCCGGGGCAATCTCGGCCATGCCGACAGCGAACGGATCGCGGCGTCCGGCCGCGCTCATTCCCTGTCGCTGACCCTGCCGCCGCTTTCGACGCTGTTCTTCGAACTGCAACAGGGCTGAGCGTGATCCGGGGTCACGCGAGATATTGAAGGAGACTCACGAATGGGTATGGAATCTCAACGGCTTGCACAGCAATCCATGGCCTTTGTCCTGGCAGGAGGCCGGGGCAGTCGCCTGTACGAACTGACCGACAGACGTGCGAAGCCGGCGATGTATTTCGGCGGGAAAAGCCGGATCATCGACTTCGCGCTTTCGAATGCCGTCAATTCGGGCATTCGGCGGATCGGTGTCGCGACGCAGTACAAAGCACATTCGCTGATCCGGCATCTTCAGCGAGGTTGGAGCTTCTTTCGGGCCGAGCGGAACGAGTCGTTGGATATCCTGCCCGCCTCGCAGCGGCTGGATGAAGAGAACTGGTACAAGGGCACCGCCGACGCGGTGACCCAGAACATCGACATCATCGAGGGGTACCGTCCCAAGTACATCGTGATTCTGGCCGGCGATCACATCTACAAGCAGGACTACTCGAAGATGATCGCCCATCATGTCGAAACCGGCGCGGACGTTACGGTGGGCTGTATCGAAGTACCACGCCAGGAGGCGAAGGGTTTCGGTGTCATGAAAGTCGGCGAGAATGACCGCATCCTGGATTTCGTTGAAAAGCCGGCCGATCCGCCGGCGATGCCCGGCCACCCGGATTTGGCGCTTGCAAGCATGGGGATTTACGTCTTCGAAACCCAGTACCTGATCGAGCTCCTGCAAGAAGACGCCGCCGATCCGAATTCAAGCCATGACTTCGGCAAGGATCTGATCCCGTCGATCGTGAAGAACGGCAAAGCCATCGCGCATCCGTTCAGCCGGTCCTGCGTTCGGACCGGGCTGGAAAAAGCGCCCTACTGGCGCGATGTCGGCACGGTGGATGCTTTCTGGCAGGCCAATATCGATCTGACCGATTTCGAGCCCGAGCTTGATCTTTATGACAATGAGTGGCCGATCTGGACCTATTCCGAACTGACCGCCCCGGCGAAATTCATCCACGACGAAGAGGGGCGGCGCGGCCAGGCGATCTCGTCGATGGTGTCCGGCGGTTGCATCATCTCCGGATCGAGCCTGCATCGCTGCCTTCTGTTCACCGGGGTGAAGACCCATTCGTTCTCCGGTCTCAAAGGGGTCGTGGCGATGCCCTATGTCGATATCGGCAGGAATGCACAGCTGAGCGATGTGGTGATCGACCGGGGCGTCCACATCCCGGAAAACCTGGTCGTTGGCGAGGATCCTGAATTGGATGCAAAACGGTTCCGCAGGACCGAAGGCGGCGTCTGTCTGATCACCGCGCCGATGATCGAAGCACTGGATGCATAGGTGAAACTGCTCTTCGTCGCCTCGGAATGTGCCCCATTCGTCAAGACCGGCGGTCTGGCGGATGTGATCGGGGCGGTTCCCAAGGCGCTGGCTGCGATGGGCGCCAGCGTAAGGGTGCTGATCCCGGCCTATCCCGCGCTGTCGGCGCTGGCATCCGGTGGTGCCGAGGCAATGCGCTTTGAAGATCTTTTCGGTGGGCCGGCACGGGTGATCGTGGCCAAGGCCGAGGGTCTGGACCTGTTGCTTCTCGACGCGCCGCATCTCTATGACCGGCCCGGCAACATCTATCTCGACCCAAAGGGACAGGACTGGTCCGACAACCATCTGCGGTTCGGGGCGCTGTCCAGGGTGGGTGCAGAGGTGGCGCTGCAGGGCATCGGGGACTGGCGCCCCGACGTTGTGAACGCGCATGACTGGCAGGCCGGTCTTGTGCCGGCCTATCTGCAGCAAAGCGGGAAGCCGGCGCCTCCGACGGTGATGACAATCCATAACATCGCGTTCCAAGGCTTGTTCGATGCGAAGGTGCAGGACGAGTTGGGGCTGGCAAGGGGCCTGTTCACGCCGGACGGCATCGAATATTTCGGTCGTGTCAGCTTCCTGAAAGGCGGACTTGCCCTTGCCGACAAGTTGACGACCGTCAGTCCGACCTATGCCGATGAACTGCTTACGCCTGAAATGGGCATGGGACTTGAAGGGGTTTTGCAGGCCCGGAAGAAGGACCTGATTGGCATCCTCAACGGCATTGATCTGGATATCTGGAACCCCGAGACGGATCCCGATCTGGTCCAGCCCTATTCCGCGCGTTCGATCCGGGCCAAGGCCGGGAACCGAGCGGAGCTGGAGGCACGTTTTGCGCTGACGCCGGACCCAGACGCGCCGCTTTTCTGCGTTATCTCGCGACTGACGTCGCAAAAGGGGCTCGACGTGCTCCTTGACTGCCTGCCGGGCCTCGTTGGGCGCGGCGGTCGCCTTGCTTTGCTTGGGTCGGGCGACACGGCGCTGGAGCGTGCCTTCGTCGCGGCGGCGAGCCGTCACGCCGGGTCGGTCGGGGTGATCATCGGCTATGACGAATCCCTGTCGCATCTGATGCAGGGCGGCAGTGACGCGATCCTGATCCCGTCACGGTTTGAACCCTGCGGCCTGACCCAGCTTTACGGGTTGCGGTATGGCACCATTCCGGTGGTCGCGCGCACCGGTGGGCTGGCAGATACGGTAATCGACGCGAATGCCGCCGCTCTTGCCGCGAACTGCGCGACCGGCATCCAGTTCGCGCCGGTCAATGCGCTGACGCTGGACCAGGCAATCGAGCGGACATTCGCGCTGTTCCGCCAGCCAAAGGTCTGGAACGCGATGGTCCGGCGCGCGATGCGTCATCCGGTCGGATGGGACCAATCGGCGCGGGTGTATCTGACGCTCTTCGAAGATCTCATGAGGTCCGCATGAAGGACGGCGTGACGGCGATGACGCAACACGAAATTCAAAGCGGTACGGCGACGCGGCTCGGCGCCCGCCATGACGGCGAGGGTGTCAACTTCGCGGTGTTCTCGGAACATGCCGCGCGGATGGAGCTTTGCCTGTTCGCGCCTGACGGCAAGACTGAACAGGCGCGCATCCCCCTGCCCGAAAAATCCGGCCCGCATCTGGCACGGCTATGTCGCCGGGGTTGCCGGCCGGGAAGCGCTATACGGCTACCGCGCACATGGGCCCTACGCGCCCGACGCAGGGCCACCGGTTCAATGCCAACAAGCTGCTGATCGACCCCTATGCCCGCGCGGACACCGGGCACCTTGGGTCTGGCACGACGCGATGCTCGGCTATACAGCCACGTCCTCGGCGATGGATCTGTGCTTTGATACCCGCGACAGCGCGCCATTCATGCCGCAGTCGGTCGTGATCGGCCCCGCTTTGCCTGCGATGGACGCGACCGCCGCCCGGCACGGACGCCGATGACCGAACGATCTGATCTACGAGGCGCATGTCAAGGGTCTGACCGCAGGACGCATCCGAACGTCTCCGACGCGGTTCGCGGCACCTATGACGGCCTCGCCTCGGACGCGATCCTTGAGCATCTGCAAAAGCTCGGCGTTCGGGCTGTCGAACTCCTGCCGGTCCACGCATTCGTCGATGACGGCTTTCTTCTCGATCGCGGTCTCAAGAACTACTGGGGCTATAACAGCATCGGCTTCTTCGCGCCCGAGCCGCGCTATTTCGGTCCGGAGGGTCTGACCGGCTTCCGCGCGATGGTGGAAAGGTTCCACGCCGCCGGGATCGAGGTCATCCTCGACGTGGTCTACAACCACACCGCCGAGGGCGATCACCGCGGACCGACGCTGAGCTACCGCGGGCTGGACAATGCATCCTATTACCGCCTCATCGCCGGCCAGCCGCGCTACTACGTCAACGACACGGGCTGCGGTAACACCCTCAATGTCTCGCATCCCTACGTGCTGCGCATGGTGATGGACAGCCTGCGCTTCTGGGTGGAATGCATGGGGGTCGACGGGTTCCGCTTCGATCTGGCTACGACGCTTGGCCGCGAAAACCATGGCTTCGAGCGCAATGGCGGCTTCTTCGATGCTATCCGGCAGGACCCGGTCCTTGCAGACGTCCGCCTGATCGCGGAACCTTGGGATATCGGGCCCGGCGGCTATCAACTGGGCGAATTCCCACACCATTTCAGCGAATGGAACGACACCTTTCGCGATACCGTCAGGCGCTATTGGCGGGGCGATCCGCACAGCGCGCAGGAATTGGGGGCAAGGCTTCTCGGCTCGGCCGACAAATTCGACAAATCGGGCCGCCGCGCCTGGTCGTCGGTCAACTTCCTCAGCTCGCATGACGGTTTCACGCTTGCTGATGTCACGCGCTATAATCACCGCCACAACGAGGCGAATACCGAGGGCAATCAGGACGGCCATCATACCAACTACAGCGACAATTGCGGCGCCGAGGGCGATACCGATGACTCCGGAATCCTTGCGAAGCGCGCAAGGCGGCAGCGCAACATGCTGGCGACTCTGTTCCTGTCGCAGGGCACGCCGATGCTGCTGGCGGGCGACGAAATCGCCAACTCGCAGGACGGCAACAACAACGCCTATTGCCAGGACAACGAGATCGGCTGGGTCAGCTGGGACGCCGCCGACACGGACATTCTGGATTTCGCAAAGGAACTGTCGGCGTTCCGCCGGGACCACCGGGCGCTTCGACAGACCCGCTTCCTGCACGGCGAAACACGGCCCTGGGACGGGCTTCCGGACGTGGAATGGACGGATTTCAAGGCTCAGCCCTTGCAGTGGCGCGATCCCGGGCTCTCCAATCTGTGCCTGACGCTCAGATGCTCTGCCGAGGCGCCGGATTTCGAGCCGGAAGGCGATGTCGTGTTCATCGCGTTCAACAGGGGCGCGCCGAGCGCCGAGGTCACGCTTCCGGCCGCCCCGGAAGGAAAGCACTGGGTCCGGGCCATCGACACGGCGCAGCCGGATCCCGGCGCCTATTGCGAAATCGCGAGTGACCGGATCACCGCCGACGGAGAATCCGTCGTCGCGCTTGTCCTCAAGCCCGACGAGATCAGCCCGTGACTGCGGATGAAGCTTTGAACGCACTGGCCGAGCGCTTCGATATCGTGGCGTCCTTCCATGACCTGAGCGGCGCAGAGCGGCACATCTTGCCGGATACGCAGAAGGCGCTGCTGCGGGCGAACGGTCTCGACCTGTCGACCGAACCGCTGATCCGAGAGGCGCTGGCCGAGGAGCAGGCGCGGGGTCGCGAACGCCGATGTCCCGCCGAGGTGATCGTCGCAAGCCAAACCCCGTGCGAACTGGAATTCGGTGCTGCTGCCAGCTGGCAACTGACGGCCGAAGGCTCTGATACCGTTCTGGCCGAAGGCGGTGCAGAGGACCGCATTGCCCTGCCGGCCTTGCGCTCTGGCCTCTACGATCTGGCCGTCCGCTTCGCCGGGAGGGGTAGCACCGTGCGCTGTGGGGGCCATCAGGTCACCTTTGCGCCAGATCATCGTCAACTCACGTCGGCTGCCACCTAGCTGGTGGACG
>CALOEL010000004.1:0-8425 GCA_942492375.1 uncultured Alphaproteobacteria bacterium | reverse complement strand
TGCGCACCTTCAGCAGATCGAGCGTCGACAGCACCCGGTCCTCTTCGGGCAGGCGCACACGGATCTCGATTTCCTCGTCGGAACTGTCGACCCGCATTGTGTCGAGCAAGAGTCCGCGGGTGACAAGCTGGACCATGCCGCCGACGGTTGCCACATCCGCGCCGAACCGGCCGGCCTTTTCCACATCGACGTCGATCTCCCAGTCGATACCGGGCAGGGGGGTCGTGTCCTCGACGCCGGTCAGCGCCGGAGTGGCCTCGAACTTCTCGCGTGCGATCGCGGTCGCGGTCAGCAGGTCCTGCCAATTGTCACCCTTGATCCGCAGATGCACCGGCTTGTTCGAAGCCGGCCCGAAGGCGAGCGGCAAAGCCTCGGACTTGATGCCGGGGATCTTGTCGAGCTGCGCCTGGATACGGTCGAGAATGACGTTGCCGTCGAGGTTGGAATCGCCTTCGCGGTCCTCCCAGGGCGTCATCTCGATCTGCAGCTGTCCGACAGTGTCGCGCGGACCCGAAGCGCCGCCGGTATTCTGGTTCAGCCCGCCCGATCCGGCGAAGGCGAAAGAGCCCTCGACCCCCGGCATGCCGATCACGATATCCTCGACCTGGCGCACCATCTCGTCCTTCTCGGCCAGCGAGAGGTTGCCGCGGGCGCGGACATAGATGATCGCCTGTTCGGGTTCGGACGGCGAGAAGAACTCGGTTCCGTTGTTGTTGGCGGCATAGTAGCCGAATACCGACATCACCAGAAAGCCCACGGCGCCGATCGTGACCAGCGGCATGACCGGGTTGCCGACGATGAAATGGGTGAAGCTGCCGAACGGCTTGCGGCGATAGCCGCCGTCGATCCGGTTCGGCTTTCGCAGGGACTTGACCGATCCCAGCGTGATCGAGGACGCGACCGCGCCGGCGATCATGATCAGCACGCCCGGCAGCGCGGCGAAGGCGCCCTGCAAGGGCGGGTTGCCGCCGAACAGATATCCGGGATTGAGCGATTGCATTGCCCCGAGAAACACCAGGTAAAGCGAGGGGACGACCAGCGCCGCGCGCGCCGCCCAGGGCAGCATCCGGCGCAGCGCGTTGGACGACCGGTCAAAAATCCGCGAGATCCGTCCCGCGACACCACCCATGACCGGCAGATAGATCAGCGCCACGATCAGCGAGGCGCAGAGCACGAAGATCAGCGTCACCGGCAGCATGCCCATGAATTCGCCGGCGACGCCGGGCCAGAACAGCATCGGCAGGAAGGCGCAGAGCGTCGTCGCGGTCGAGGAGACGATCGGCCAGAACATCCGCTTTGCGGATTCGGTGAAGGCATGCATCGGGCCAGAGCCCTCGGAAATGCGCCGGTCGGCACTTTCGACCACGACGATGGCGCCATCGACCAGCATCCCGACCGCCAGGATCAGGCCGAACATGACGATGTTCGAGATCGTGATCCCCATCGCGCCCAGAAGAATGAAGCACAGCAAGAACGAGGTCGGAATCGCGAAACCGACCAAGAGTGCGGACCGGATGCCGAGCGACGCCAGGACGACGATCATGACCAGAGAGATCGCGGTCAGAACAGAGCCTTCCAGCTGCTGCACCATGCTTTCGACCTGGGTCGACTGGTCGTTCGACACGCCCACCCGGAGCGCGTCCCGCAGGTCCTGCGGCCAGTTCTCCTGGGCTTTCTCGACCTCTTCACGGACCAATGCAGCGGTGTCGATCAGGTTGTAGCCTTTCCGCTTCACCACCTGCAGCGCGACGGTGGTTTCACCGTTGTACCGCGCGGTGCCGGCGCGGTCCTCGAAGGTCAGCCGGATATCGGCCAGATCGCCGAGCGTGATCACCCGGTCGCCGTTGACCTTGACCGGCAGATCGTAGACGTCGCCTTGATCGTCGAAGGACGAGGGGATCTTGACCGAGATCGCGCCCTGTGCGGTTTCGACCTCGCCCGCCGCGATCAGCTGGTTGTTGTTACGGACCACGTTGATCAACTCGCCGGCGGTCACGTTGTAGCTTTCCAGCTTCAGCGGATCGATCACCACCTCCAGCATCTCGTCGCGCTGTCCGGCCATCGTCGCTTCCAGAACCGGCTCCAGCCCTTCCAGACGGTCCTGAAGGTCCTTGGCCACGCGGACCAGGGTGCGTTCCGGCACCGCGCCGGTCAGGTTGACGATGATGATCGGGAACTCGGAGAAGTTGATCTCGTTAATCGAATACTTGTCCGCGCCGTCGGGAAAATTCGCCTCGACGGTGTTCATCCGGTCGCGCACATCGGCGATGATCTTGGTCTTGTCCCAGCCGAATTCGAATTCCAGCGCGACACCGGCATAGCCCTCGGCGGCGGTTCCGGACATCTTGTCGAGCCCGTCGAGATCGGAAAGCTCGGTCTCCATCGGCTTGACCAGCATCTCCTCGGCATCCTCGGCCGAGATGCCGGGGAAGGGGACCGAAACGAAAAGCGCGGGGATCTCGATATCGGGCTCGCCTTCCTTTGGCAGGCCGACATAGGCCATCGCCCCGGCGATCAGCGTCAGGGCGATGAAGGCGATGACCATGCGGGCATGTTGACCCGCCCAGTCGACGATGCCGGTCATTGCAGAAGTTCCTGATAGCTGACATCGACCTCGACGCCGGCGGTGACGTATTCCTGCCCGACAACGATCACATCGACCGCATCCGGCAGCCCGGTGACCCAGACGCCCTCTGCAGTATCGCGAACCATCTGGATCGGCATGAATTCGACAGTCTTCTCGTCGTTCACCGTGCGAACCCCGATCTCACCATCGTCATCCAGTGTCAGTGCAGACATCGGCAGCAGATGCGCCTCTCTGCCGTCCGAGGATATCGCGATTTCCGCCGTCTGTCCGTCGCGAATTGCGCCGTCGGGATTAGGCACCTCGACCTCGACGCGGAAGGTGCGGGTTGCCTGGTCGGCGGAACGCGACAGGAAGGTGACACGGCCCGTGACCTCTTCACCTGTCGCCAGCCGTGCGCCGGCGGTCGCGCCGACTTCGACCCGCGCCACCGCGGTCTCGGGGATGAACCCGACCAGCACGATCGGATCAAGCTGCAACACCGTCGCGCAGGTAGAGCCGGGTTGCAGCAGGGCGCCGAGCTCTGCCGCATCCGATTCAAGAACGCCGCCAAACGGGGCGGTGATCGTCAGCCGTTCGATTTCCTTTTCAGCGGCGGCCAGACCCGCGGCGGCGGACTGCACGGCAGCCTTGGCCGCGTTCACACCGGATTGGGAGGCGGCGACGCCCGCCCGCGCGGTTTCAACGGCGGCAAGTGCCGCCTCGACGGCGGCGTTGGCGGCGGCGACGCGCGTCTCGGAAGCATAGCCGCCTTCCGAAAGTTGCTGCGCCGCGCGCTGGTTTATCCGCGCCTCGACAAGACGCGATTCCGCCTCGGACAGCCGCGCCTGCGCTTCGGGCAGCCGCGCTTCGGATTCGGGGATACGCGACTGTGCCTCCGGCAGCCGCGCCTCGGCTTCCATCAGCGCGACCTCGCGGGTGCCGGGGTCAAGTTCGCAGAGTTCCTGGCCCTCGACCACCTCCGCGCCCTTTCGCAGGGGATCCATGATCATTCTGCCGGTGGTTTCCGCCTTGACCTCGATCTGGCGCGCCGCCTCAGTTCTGCCACGCACGAGCACGCCGGTGTCGATCTTGCGGGCGGTCGATTTCTGCACCACGACGGATACGCGCTTGCCTGCTTCCTCGTCGTTCTCTGCCGGAAGGGCGGCGGGCGCGGCCGCATCGGGTTGCGTCGAATTCGCCGGCGCGCCGCCGGCGAATTCGACGATCTGGTCGCGTTCGAAGACGAAGAGATATAGCGCGGCCATGACCACGAGTGCCGTCAAGATCTGAAAAATTCGCATGTCTACCTCAAAGGAACCCGGTCGGCGGGTCGGTCACAGGTCGCGCGTATATACCAATGGCGCGCGATTTTTAAGTGTCGTCAAGTCATACGCTGAACTGATCGGTTCAGATCAGTCTTTTCCGATATGGTGCCGCAAGGCGCAACCGGTATTTCTGCGTCCGGACGTGGCGCTCTTGGCAATGTGGAATGGGTTGAGGTAAGAGGGGCGGACCCGAGGCCCGGAGGCAGCCGTGAGCAATACCGACAGTTTCATCGACGAAGTCACCGAAGAACTGCGCCGTGACCAGTTGTTCCGGTTGATTCGCCGCTATGGCTGGATCGCCGTTTTGCTCGTGCTGGTCCTGGTGGGCGGCGCGGCATTCATCGAATTCCGCAAGGCGCGCGAAGCCGCAGCCGCACAGACTTTCGGCGACTCTGTGCTCACCGCGCTCAATGCCGACGATCCAGCTGCCCGTGTCACGGCGTTGCAGGATGTCGGGGCAGAGGGCGACAAGGCCGCGGTTCTGGCGCTGCTGGCCGCCGCCGAGGAACTGGCCGCGGGGAACCGGGAGGCGGCCGCAGAGACGCTCAGTCTCGCGGCGCTGGATGCCAACCTGCCGATGGTCTACCGCCAGCTTGCCGAATTCAAGCTGATCCTGATCCAGAGCGCCGATCTGCCGCCCGCCGAACGGCTGACGCGGCTCGAATCCCTGGCCGCACCCGGAGCGCCGTTCCGGCTGCTCGCCGAAGAGCAGATGGCGCTGGCAGAAATCGACGCGGGCGACACCGATGCTGCGCTTTCGAGACTTCAGGCGATAATCGCGGATCAGGGCGTCACGGCAGGCTTGCGTCGTCGGGCGTCACAGTTGATTGTGGCCTTGGGCGGCACGCTGGATGCCGCCTAGACGGCACGCAGGCAGGCACGATCCGGCGTCGCAAAGAGATCGGACAGGGGGAGCAAGACCGTGAAACTCATCCATTGCGCTGTTCTGGCGGGATTGCTCGCCGCGACCGGCTGCGCCGAGAAGGAAATCCTGCTGCCCGGTCAGCGGACGGACCTGCGGCCCGCTGTGGGCCTGGCCCCGCCCGAGGCGACGCAGAACAGATCGGTCCCGATCCGGCTGTCCGCCCCGACCAATCACAGTTCCTGGACGCATGTTGCAGGCACTGCCAGCCACACCATCCGCCATCCCGCCCTGTCGCCGACCCCGCGCCTGGCCTGGCAGCGCCAGATCGGCAGCGGCAGCGACCGCAAACACCGCATCACGACGGATCCGGTGGCAGCGGGCGGGCTGATCTTCACGCTCGATAGTCGCTCCACCGTCACCGCGACGGGCACCGGCGGGCAAACAATCTGGTCGCGCGACCTGACCCCGCCGGGCGAACGCGTGGACGACGCGTCGGGCGGTGGTCTGGCGGTATCGGGCGGCCAGCTTTTCGCTACCACGGGCTTTGGTGAACTTGTCGCGATCGAGGCCGCTTCCGGAGCGGTGCAGTGGCGCCAGAATCTGGGATCGTCGGCAACCGG
The DNA here is from genome assembly GCA_942492375.1 of uncultured Alphaproteobacteria bacterium. Classification (GTDB taxonomy): domain Bacteria; phylum Pseudomonadota; class Alphaproteobacteria; order Rhodobacterales; family Rhodobacteraceae; genus JAHEAO01. The sequence goes on along the minus strand of CALOEL010000004.1, from coordinate 3,049 downwards.
CGCGCCCACGGTGGCCGGAGGTCAGGTCTATGTCGTGTCGCGCGATAGCCGCGGCTGGGCCGTCGATGCCGGGACAGGGCGTGTCAAGTGGCAGGTGCAGGGCACGCCTTCGGTCACTGGCGTCGTCGGCGGGCCAAGCCCTGCCGTTGCGGGCAAGGTCGTGCTGTTTCCGTTCTCTTCGGCCGAACTACTGGCCGCTTTTCCGGGCAGCGGACTTCAGGTCTGGAAGACGCCTATCGCCGGCTCGCGACTAGGTCGCGCTTATGCCGGGATCAGCGATATCAGCGCCGATCCGGTCGTCGTCGGGAACACCGTCTATGTCGGCACCCCGGCAGGTCGGGTCGCGGCGCTGGGGCTGGATGATGGTCTGCCGGTCTGGACGGCCGGAACAGGGGCCGTCGGGCCGGTCACGGTCGAGGGCGGGTCGGTTTTCCTGATCAGCGATACAGCCGAATTGCAGCGCCTCGATGCCGGCAGCGGAGAGGTGATCTGGTCGGTGGACCTTCCCTACTTTGTTCCGGTTCGGAGAACCAAGAACCTTGAGGATGTCGTTCCGCATTACGGCCCGGTTCTGGCCGGAGGCCGGCTTTGGGTGGCATCGGGCGACGGAATGCTACGCGGCTTTGACCCCACGAATGGCGCGATGGTGACCACAAGCCAGATGGCAGCCGCTGCCGCGAGCCGGCCGATCGTGGTCAATGGCGTGCTTTACGTCGTGGGTCAGGATGGGACGCTTCAGGCTTTCCGCTGACACCCGAACCATGTATGGGGGCGGTTCAGATTTCGCCGGAGCGGTCCCATGACCTTCACCCTCGCCATCGTCGGGCGGCCCAATGTGGGCAAGTCGACGCTGTTCAATCGCCTTGTAGGCAAACGGCTGGCGCTGGTCGATGATCAGCCCGGTGTCACCCGCGACCTGCGCGAGGGCGAGGCGCGACTGGGCGATCTGCGCTTTACGGTGATCGACACTGCGGGGCTGGAGGAGGCGACCGACGAGTCGCTTCAGGGCCGGATGCGCAAGCTGACGGAACGCGCGGTCGAGATGGCCGATGTGTGCCTGTTCCTGATCGACGCCCGCGCCGGCGTGCTGCCCGCAGATCAGGTCTTCGCCGAGATCCTGCGCAAGAAAAACGCGCATGTCCTGCTGGCGGCCAACAAGGCCGAGGGCGCGGCAGCCGATGCCGGGGTGCTGGATGCCTACAGCCTGGGGCTGGGAGAGCCGATCCGGATGTCGGCAGAGCATGGCGAGGGGATGAACGACCTCTATTCCGCCCTGCTGCCGATCGAGGAGGAATTCGCCGGCCGCGCCGCCGCGGACGCGCCGGAAGTCGATGTCGACATCGACCACGCAGACGGCCCCAGGGTTCCAACCAAGGCGAAGCCGTTGCAGATCGCCGTGGTCGGGCGGCCCAATGCGGGCAAGTCGACCCTGATCAACAGGATACTGGGCGAGGAGCGTCTGCTGACGGGCCCCGAGGCCGGGATCACTCGGGATGCGATCTCGGTGATGACGGATTGGGACGGGGTTCCGGTGCGGATCTTCGACACTGCCGGAATGCGCAAGAAGGCCAAGGTGCAGGACAAGCTGGAAAAGCTCAGCGTGTCCGACGGTCTCAGGGCGGTGAAGTTCGCCGAAGTGGTAGTTGTCCTGCTCGATGTGGACATTCCCTTTGAGCAGCAGGATCTGCGGATCGCCGATCTGGCCGAGCGCGAGGGTCGCGCGGTGGTGATCGCGGTGAACAAATGGGATCTCGAGGGTGACAAGAACGCCAAGATCAAGGAACTGCGCGAGGAATTCGAACGGCTTCTGCCGCAGTTGCGCGGTGCGCCCTTGGTGACCGTCTCGGCAAAGACCGGCAAGGGGCTGGATCGCCTTCAGGCCGCGGTGATGCGGGCGCATGAGGTCTGGAACCGGCGGGTGACCACAGCGAAGCTGAACCAGTGGCTGGCCGGCATGGTCGAGGCGCATCCGCCTCCCGCGCCGGGCGGGCGTCGGATCAAGCTGCGCTACATGACGCAAGTGAAGACCCGGCCCCCCGGATTCGTCGTTATGACCTCGTACCCGGACAAGATGCCGGAAAGCTATTCCCGGTATCTTGTCAATGGCTTGCGGGCCGATTTTGACATGCCAGGGGCACCCATACGTCTGACATTCCGCAGCCAGTCGGAGCAGAACCCATACAAGGGCCGAACCAAGAGCACACCGTCCCGCTTGCGCAAGCACCTGGGCAAGGGGCGGGCGGACGAGTAGTAGCGGTCAGAGGGATACGGTTTCCTTGCGGTAGGCCAAGACCGCAAGGACCAGCATCAGGACCGCGCCTGCAAGTGCGGCAAGGGCAACCCCCGTCTGGACACCCCAGTTCTGCACGGCGATTGCGGCGACCCCCCAGCCGACCGTCAGGCCGTATTCCGGTGCGCGTCGCAATGCGGTCTGAACGACCACACCGATGAAAAGCGCCAGCCCCAGACCGGAGAAAGCCCATCCCTGCGCATCCGTTATCCAGTTGAACCCCGCCCCCGAGATGCCAAGCGAGGCGCAGCTGGCCGCAGTCAGCCACCCTGCATAGATCGCGATCGGGGTTTGCAGCAGCCAGCGATCGGGCCAGGACTCGGCGGTGAAAAGCGCGACCAGAGCACCGACCAGCATGACCCAGATCAGGATCGTCGCCAGGATCGGATCGCGCTCGGCGACGTAAAGCCACGAGGCACCGATGGCCAAGCTGATGAACAGCGGCCAGCGCGTCCGGTCCCAGGCGGGGTCGACATCCCGCCGGAACAGGCCGAATCCGGCATGCAGGATCAGCCAGATATAGATCAGCGACCAGATCGCGAAGGCGTAACCCGCCGGCTGAATCGGCGGATCGACCTGCGGATTGGGATAAAGTGACGGATCGAAGCCGCTGAAATTGGTCACGAAAAACGGAGAGGCGGCAAAAGCGATTGCCGCCACGAATATCAGAATTGCTTTCATGCGTTCCATGACACAATTACGCGCGAGACGCGGGTTTGGTTCACCTCGATCAGATCAGCCCACCATCGGCGGTGATCT
>CALOEL010000003.1:0-214629 GCA_942492375.1 uncultured Alphaproteobacteria bacterium | reverse complement strand
GTTGCCTCGTCCGGCGCGACGGGCGTGACCCCGAGCGACAGATAACGTACCTGCCGGTTGGCCTCGATCCGCGCCGTTTCAAGCTGCTGCAGCGCCTGCTGCATCATTGCCTGACGGGTCTGCAGGTCAAGCTCGGCCATACGCAATTCGCCACTGATGCGCGCCAGCGAGGTGGACTCGGTGCCGCTTTCGGTAAGCTTGGAGCGCAGATCCGAAACCACGGCTTCAAGCCGGCTGATATCGCCGCGCACGCCGTCAACACGCGCCTGGTTCGGGCTGTCGTTGTCGAGAAGCTGCTGAAGCTGCAGCTTCTTTTCCTGCAACTCGGTCTCGAAACGCGTGATCTGACCCATCTGGGCGGAGGTTTCCGAGGCCGCATCAATAACCCCAAGCTTTTCCTGCAATTCGAGGACGCGGTCCTGCGCCGCGACCATCTTGTTCTCAGCATCGACGAAGCTCTCGCGCGCGCCCTGCATCTGATCCTCGCGCAGGCGCTGGGTCAGGTTATCGACCTGCTCCTCGGCATAGTCGATCAAAGCGCGGGAAAGAGCGCGCTGACCTCGGGATCCGCGGCCGCGACCTCCATCTTGACGATGCCTTCGGTCGGGTCGTAGCCGATCTTCACCAGCCGGTTGTAAAGACTGTAGGCATCCTCATTCGTGCTGTTGTCGTCCAGCCGCAGCAGTGGGTCAATTTGCTCTTGGTTGAAATGCTCGCGGAACCCGATGTCTTCATCCAGCCGCAGCATCGCGTCGCGCGACTGAAGATAGCTCTGAACCGTAATCGAGTCTTGCGAGGTCGCGAACTGTGTGCCTGAAAACAGCCCGCCCAGCTGGCCGCCGCCCGACTGACTGTTGGCCTGCTGGATAAGGAATTCGGACTTCGTCGCATAAAGCGGCGTCGCGATCTTGTAGAAATAGAACCCGACGAGGAAAGTCGGCAGGAGAACGAAGAGCGCAAGGCGCGCGGCGAGCAGAAGCATCTTGCGGCGCCGGCGCCGGGCGATGTCCTGCTGGATCAGGTAGACCTCGCGCGCGCGGCTGTCTTCATGCATCACCTCGGTCGATGGCAGCTTTTGCTTGTCGACGGTCTGCGGAAGGTTGCTGGGGGCTTGTTTCTTGTCGCCATCGGGAACGACAAGCTCCAGCAGTGCTGCCCGCTGGAACGGGTCGATGCCCTTCAGCCTCAACTGACGCACGGCGTCGAAATCGGAGTTCGGCGAAAGCCCGTGCTTTTGCGCAATGCGGCGGGCCATGCGCAACTGGCGGCCGGTAAGACCCTCTTTCTTGATGGCGTCCAGATCGGTCGGACCGACATTCACGCCGTCCTTGTCGACTCGCTGGCTTTCGGATGTCGGGTAGGGCGCATCCCCCAGCCCGTCTTCGGTCGGCGCCTGATGGGCGTCGCCATCGAACGGCGTCGGATGCTTGCGCTTGTTCTCCGACCCTGAGGCCCCCTGCGCGCCGGATGCAGCCGCGCTCTGCTGTCCCTCGGTATCGGACAGTGAGTCATCGCGCCGGATTCGGAACTTTTTCGCCTTAGGTTTCGTAGTCATAGGTTGCCTTCGCCTCTTCCAGCGTGTCGAACATCAGAACCTTGCCGTCCCGAATGACCGCAGCGGATTTGCAGAATTTTTCCAAAGTGGATGCCTGGTGGGACACAACGACCACAGTCGCGTTTTCCAATCTCTCTCGCAGGATGTTGCCGGCTTTCCGGTTGAACTCGACATCCGTTGTTCCCGGCATGCCTTCGTCGATCAGGTAGATGTCGAATTCCAACGCCAACAGCAACGAGAAGCTGAACCGCGCCCGCATACCCGAACTGTACGTACCGACGGGCATATCGAAATATTCGTTGATTCCAGTCAACCAGCGGGTGAAAGCCTCCATGTAGTCCGGATCGATACCGTAGAGCTGGGCGATGAAGCGGGCGTTCTCTCGCGCGGTGTGCTTGTTGACGACACCGCCCATGAACCCGAGTGGGAAGGACACGCGGCAGCTTTTGTGCACACTGCCTTCATCCGGCTTTTCGAGCCCGGCCATCATGTTGATGACCGTGGTCTTGCCCGTCCCGTTCGGCGCGAGAATACCGAGCGAGTTGCCCAATTCCACGCGGAACGAGGCGCGATCAAGGATTACCTTGCGCTGTTTGCCAGTCCAGAAGGACTTGCTGACATTCCTGAATTCCAGCATGAGTGCCCCGGCACTGCCTTTTGCCTGTCGGTCGCGAACGAACCTGATTTTCCCCGGGGCTTCCGCTGCCCATTCCAGTGCCATTATGTGGGAAACGCGCGGCAGAATCCAACTCTATTCGGGTCGGCGATCGGCGGATTGTCGCAAATCCGAGCCATTTCCGACGCGCCCGCAGCCTGCAATGCGCCGAAGAATGCGGCAACTGGTAGTCTCTAAGTTAGCGCTAATTGCTTGTATACCACAGATGTGCTCCGTATTAATCGATTCCAACATGCTTGAAAGCCTCTCCCGAACAACCGGAGCGGTGCTTCAGGCGGAGCGGATAAAGGGGGGATCGCAGGACGTGCGGACAGTCGGCGCAGCCATCACCTTGTTGGCATTGTGGTTGCTCTTGTCCGGCATCTACAAGCCGCTTGTGGTCGGCGAGGGCGTGCTCTCGGTTCTGGTGGCGGTGTTTGTCATCACCCGTATGGATGCGGTCGATGATGACCGGATCGAGCTCGATCTTCGGCCCATTCAGACGACCCTATACTTCTTCTGGCTGCTCATTGAGATCGCCAAGGCGAACTGGGCGGTCACCAGGATCATCCTTTCGCCGAGAATGCCGATCCGCCAACATCTGTTCACGATTCCCTACAGCCAGAAAACCGATCTCGGTCAGGTCATCTTTGCCAATTCGATCACCCTGACACCCGGCACGATCACCATCGAGACTGAACCCGACAACTTCCTGGTCCATGCGGTTGCCTACTCCGAGAGCGATCCCGACGCACTTGCCGAAATGGATCGTCGTGTGACCCTGACGGAACGAAAGGCCGCATGATGTTTGCCATCGCAACGATCGCGATCATGATCGCCATGGTCTTGGTGCTGGTGCGCCTTTATCTCGGGCCGACGGTATATGATCGCGTGATTGCCCTGAATTCGTTCGGAACCCATACCGTCCTGTTGATCGGGGCCATGGGATTCCTCAACGGCCGCCCCGATTTCCTTGATATCGCTTTACTTTACGCACTGATCAATTTCGTCGGCACGATCGCGATCCTGAAGTTCTTCCGCTATCGCAAGATCGGCGACATTTCGCGTGAAGATGCCGAAGCGAGGGCCCGCTCATGACACTGGCCGAGACCTTTGCCCTTTACGCCGCTTGGTTTTTCATTCTTTCCGGCTCGGTCTTCGTGATCATCGGTGCTTTCGGTACGCTGCGCTTTCCGGATTTCTGGTCACGCCTTCATGCCGCGTCAATCACGGATTCCGCAGGAGTCGTCCTGCTGCTTGTCGGAATGTGCATTTATTCCGGTTTCACCCTCGTCACGGTCAAGCTGATTGTCATCGGCGTCTTCCTGTTCATCACCGGACCGACCTCGACCCACGCGGTGGCGAATGCGGCGCTCGTCTCGGGCTTGCGGCCGAAGGAAGCGCCAGGTCTCGTCGGCGCGGAACCCTCGGAGCAATCCGAAAGCAATGCGGCCGAAGCCGCGCAGAAAACCTGACGGCGACGGCATGGAAACTTTTCTCAGCATTGCGTTGTTCATCCTCCTGGTCGTCACCGCGCTGTCGGTGGTCCGGGTCACCAGCCTGTTCGCCACAGCGATGTTTTCCGGTGTCTTCAGCCTGCTCTCTGCGTTGCTCTTCGTCGGCTTCGACGCCGTCGACGTGGCCTTCACCGAGGCCGCGGTCGGCGCAGGTATTTCGACCGTGCTCGTCCTAGGCACCCTGGCGCTGACATCGCGGCACGAGAAACCCACGACGCGGTCGCCGGCGATCCCGCTCTTCGTAGTGTTCGTCACCGGCAGCGCTCTGATCTATGGCACGATGGACATGCCGAATATCGGCTCCGCCGATGCACCGGCGCAAACCCATGTCCTGCCCGACTATCTGGAACGCAGTCCGCACGAGATCGGGGTGCCCAACATGGTGACAGCGATCCTGGCAAGCTACCGGGGCTACGACACGCTTGGCGAAACCGCGGTGGTCTTCACCGCGGGCATCGGCGTGCTTATGCTGATCAGCGGCCTAAAACGCCGCCGCAGGAACCGCGGCGACGACGAAAGCGAGGCGGGTTGATGCGCCATCATCTGATCTTGCGGGTGATCACCAAGCTTCTGGTCGGCACCATCATCCTTTTCGCCTTCTACGTGCAGTTTCACGGCGATTATTCACCCGGCGGCGGCTTTCAGGCCGGGGTCATCATGGCGGTTGCGTTTATCCTCTATGGCATCGTCTTCGGGCTGGAAAAGGTTCAGCAGGTGTTTCCAGCCTGGCTTGTCCACAAGCTTCTTGCGCTCGGCGTTCTCATCTATGCCGGCACCGGCATCTACAGCTTCTTTCTGGGCTATGCGTTTCTCGACTACTCGGCGCTTTCCCCGCAGTACCCTGAATACGGTCAGCATTGGGGGATCCTTGCCGTCGAACTGGGCGTTGGCGTCACCGTGACCGGCGTGATGGTCGCGGTCTACTACGCTTTCGCCGGCCGCCCACCCAGCATCGGCGACGAGGAGTGGTGATGACCTGGGAATTCTTCATCGGCCACATCTACTACTGGCTGTTCACCGTGCTGATGATGACCGGCCTCTATATTGTCGTGGCCAAAGGCAACTTCGTGAAGAAGATCGTCGGGCTGAACATCTTCCAGACCTCGGTCTTCATGCTTTACATCTCGATGGGCAAGGTCACCGGCGGCACCGCGCCGATATTTCCCGCCGACATGAAGATCGATCCAGAGGTGGTCTATTCCAACCCCCTGCCGCATGTGCTGATCCTGACGGCCATCGTCGTCGGAATCGCGACGACCGCCCTCGGCCTGGCGCTGATCGTGCGCATCCGCGAAGAGTTCGGAACCATAGAGGAAGACGAGATCGTCGTCATCGAGCAATCGATCGCACGGGAAGAGAACCAGAGATATAACAGGGCCACGGGCAGACAGGCGTAATGGCGACCGAAACAACCCAACAGGTCGCCATGACGCTGGCAGACCATCTTCCGGTGCTTCAGGTGCTTGTACCGTTCGTCGCCGCGCCACTTGTGGTCGTTGTCGGCAGCCGCGGCTTCGCCTGGGGTCTGACCTTCGCCGCGAGCATCGCCTCCTTCATCATCGCGATCCTGCTGCTCCTGCGCGTTGTCGACGGTTCGGTGCTGTCCTACCATATCGGCGGATGGGCGCCGCCGCTCGGCATCGAGTACCGTATCGACGCGGCCAATGCCTTCGTCCTGTTGCTGGTCTCGGGGATCAGTACCGTCGTACTGCCCTATGCCCGCGAAAGCGTCGCGCGCGAGGTGCCGCGCTATCATCACACCTTATTCTACGCCTGCTATCTGCTGTGCCTGACGGGGCTTCTGGGCGTGGCCGCGACGGGCGACGCCTTCAACGTCTTCGTCTTCCTCGAGATTTCCTCGCTCTCGACCTATGTGTTGATCGCGATGGGGTCGGGGGCCGACCGGAGGGCGCTGACGGCGGCCTATGACTATCTGATCATGGGCACGATCGGCGCGACCTTCTTCGTGATCGGCCTCGGGTTGCTCTATATGGCGACCGGCACGCTCAACCTGGCCGACATCGCGGTCAGGATCGCCGACCAGGGGGACAACCGGACGATCCACGCGGCTTTCGCCTTCATCGTGGTGGGGATGGGGCTGAAAGTGGCAGTCTACCCGGTCCACGGCTGGCTTCCCAACGCCTATACCTACGCGCCCTCGGCAGTGACTGCCTTTCTGGCGGCGACCGCGACCAAGGTGGCGGTCTACGCGCTCCTGCGGTTCATTTTCTCGGTCTTTCAGCCCAGCTTCGTGTTCGAACTCAGCACGCTGGAATTCATCATCCTGCCATTCGCCGTCGTCGCGATGTTCGCGGCCTCTTTCATCGCCGTGTTCCAGACCGACCTGAAGCGGATGCTGGCCTATTCCAGCGTCGCGCAGATCGGTTACATCCTTCTGGGTATTTCGTTTCTGACCGAAACCGGCGTCACGGCGGCGGTGGTGCATCTGTTCAATCACGGTATCACCAAAGCGGTGCTCTTCATGGCGGTCGGGGCCTATGTGCTGCGGGCAGGTGGGTCGTTCTACGACCGCGTCTGCGGCCTTGGCCGCGCGATGCCCTGGACGAGCGCCGCAGCTGTCATTGGCGGACTCAGCCTGATCGGCGTGCCGGGCACGGCGGGCTTCGTCAGCAAATGGGTGCTGGTACAGGCCGCGCTGGAAAAGGGCTGGTGGCCGATCGCCGTCCTGATCGTGCTCTCCTCGCTGCTGGCGGTGGTCTATGTCTGGCGGATGGTCGAGGCGCTGTACCTCGCCCCCGCGCCGGAGGGTCGAGCGGCGACGGAGGTTTCGTTCTGGATGCTTGGGCCGATCTGGATCATGGCCCTGGCCTGCATCTATTTCGGCCTGGCTACGGATGTGACGCTCACCTCCGCGCGAGCGGCCGCCGAAGGGCTCCTGGCCGGCACCACCGGCGTGGCCGAAACCATGGGATTGCAATAGGTAGGAATGACGTTGGACACCAATACCGCCATATTGCTGACGATGCTGTTCCCCGCTGCGGCGATGGTGACCAACCTCGTGTTTCGCGATCAGCCCAATCTGCGCGACGGGCTGACGCTGGCGGCGGCGGTGGCGACCTTCCTGACGGTGCTCGGCATCCTAGCTGGCGTCGGAAGCGGCACGACCGAGGCGTTTTCGCTGTTCACCGTGCTGCCGGGACTAGATCTGGCGTTCAACGTCGAGCCGCTTGGCTTGCTTTTCGCGATCATCGCGTCGGGTCTCTGGGTGGTCACGCATCTCTATGGCATCGGCTATATGCGCGGCAACGAAGAGAGCAACCATGCCCGTTTCTTCGCCTGTTTCTCGGTGGCGATCTCTGCGGTGATGGGCATCGCCTTCGCCGCCAACATGTTCACATTGTTCATCTTCTACGAGGTGCTGACCCTCTCGACCTATCCGCTGGTCGCCCATAAGGGCACGCCCGAGGCGATCCGGGGCGCGCGGACCTATCTGGGTGTTTTGCTGGGCACATCCATCGGGCTGCAACTGGTGGCGATCATCTGGACCTACCTGATCGCTGGTACGCTGGACTTCCGGAAGGGTGGCATCCTGGACGGCTATATCGAGGGCCCGATGGTCGCCATCCTTCTTGCGCTCTACGCCTTCGGCATCGGCAAGGCCGCGCTGATGCCGTTTCACCGATGGCTGCCGGCCGCAATGGTCGCGCCGACACCGGTTTCGGCGTTGCTTCATGCCGTCGCCGTGGTCAAGGCCGGCGTCTTCACGATACTGAAGGTCGGGGTCTACATCTTCGGCATCGACTTCCTTGCCCGGACCGGGGCCGCGGAATGGCTGATGTGGCTGGCCGCCTTCACCATTATCGCGTCGTCGGTGATCGCGCTGACCAAGGACAACCTGAAGGCGCGGCTTGCCTATTCGACGGTCAGCCAGCTGTCCTACATCACGCTTGGGGTTGGGCTGGCCACGTCGATGGGCGCGCTCGGCGGCGGGATGCATATCGCGATGCATGCGATGGGCAAGATCACGCTTTTCATGTGCGCGGGCTCTATCTACGTGGCGACGCACAAGACCAATATCAGCCAGATGAACGGACTGGGGCGGGCCATGCCGTTCACCTATCTCGCATTCCTGATCGGTGCGCTGTCGATCATCGGTCTCCCGCCGCTGGGCGGGTCCTGGAGCAAGTGGCTTCTGGCTATCGGCGCCGCCGATACCAGTCAGTGGATCATGATCGGCGTCCTGATGGTCAGCTCGCTGCTGAACGTCGCCTATCTATTGTCGATCGTCGGGCGCGGTTTCTTTCTGACTGACCCGGACGCCCCCGCCGTGACGACCAGGGCCGAAGCGCCTCTGCTGTGCTGGCTGCCGCCCGCGCTGACCGCGTTCGGCTGCGTCGTCCTCTTCTTCATCGCCGGCGACATGCTGGAGTTTCTGTCGCCCATCGTTGCCGCAAACTAGGGGATTTCGCTATGGCCAAGTCCAGAATACCTGACGACGATCCGGCCCGTTATCCTCCTCTGGGTCGCGCACTGCTGTGGCTGGACAGCAAGCGCAACGTCAAACGCGTGGTGCTTGGCCTCTACCTGGTCAGCGCCGGGCTTTTCGTCGCGGACTTTCTGTACAAGAAGAAAACCTATCTGCTGGTCGAGGATATTCCCGGCTTCTATGCGCTTTACGGCTTCTTCATGTGCGCCGCGCTGGTGATCTGCGCCAAGGCCATGCGCGTGGTCCTGAAACGGCCCGATGACTATTACGCGCCGTACGACGTCGAGTCCGAGGCGTATCCGGAAGACGATCTGGACAGGACCCGATTCGATGGCAAGTAGTTTCCCCGTCGCCTTCCTGTTCTTCGCGGGCGCGGCGCTTTTGCTGGCGTTGCCGAAGGGGCCCGCGCGCGGCGTATTGCTGCTGGCGGTCCCGGTGCTGTCGGGGCTGGTGGTGTGGTCGCTGCCGGAGGGCGCGCTGTGGAGCGTGCGTTTCTTCGGCTTCGATCTGGAACTGATGCGCGTCGATCGGCTGTCGCGGATCTTTGCGCTGATCTTCTCGATCGCCGCATTTCTCGGAAACCTTTACGCGTGGCACGTGCGCGATACGGTGCAGCAGGTGGCGGCGCTGCTTTATGCCGGTTCGGCCATAGGCGCGCTGTTCGCCGGCGATCTGGTCACGCTGTTCTTCTACTGGGAAGGCACCGCGATCACCTCGGTCTTCCTGATCTGGGCGCGGCGCACCGAGGGCGCCTATCACACCGGCCTGCGATACTTGATCATGCAGGTCGGTTCGGGCGTCCTGCTGCTTGCCGGCGCCGTCCTGTTTTACCGCGAGACCGGCACCATCGCGTTCGAGAAGATGACGCTGGGGTCGCCGGGCACCTGGCTGATCTTTCTGGCGTTCGGCATCAAGTGCGCGTTTCCGCTGCTGCATAACTGGTTGCAGGACGCCTATCCGGCGGCCACCGTGACCGGCACCGTGGTGCTGTCGGCGTTCACCACCAAGCTGGCGGTCTATTCGCTGGCGCGCGGCTTTGCCGGAACCGAGCTCCTGATCTATATCGGCGCGGTCATGACGCTGTTCCCGATCTTCTTCGCAGTGATCGAGAACGACCTGCGGCGGGTGCTGGCCTACAGCCTGAACAACCAGCTGGGGTTCATGGTGGTGGGCGTGGGCCTGGGCACCGAACTGGCGCTGAACGGCACGGTGTCGCACGCTTTCGCCCACATCCTTTACAAGGCGCTGCTGTTCATGAGCGTCGGCGCGGTGCTGTTCCGCACCGGCACCGCGAAGGGGTCAGAGCTTGGCGGCCTGTACAAGACCATGCCGCTGACCATGATCTTCTGCGTCGTGGGCGCGGCGTCGATTTCCGCGTTTCCGCTGTTCTCGGGTTTCGTCAGCAAGTCGATGGTCCTGTCGGCGTCGGTGGACGAGGGTTACTATTTCATCTGGGCTGTCTTGCTGTTTGCGTCGGCCGGGGTGTTTCACCATTCCGGCATCAAGATCCCCTATTTCGCGTTCTTCGCCCACGACAGCGGCCTGCGTCCCAAGGAAGCGCCGACGCACATGCTGCTGGCGATGGGGGCGGCGGCGTTCCTGTCCATCGCCATCGGCGTCTACCCGGCGCCGCTTTATTCGCTGCTGCCCTATCCGGTCGACTATGTGCCTTACACCACGACCCATGTGATCACGGCGTTGCAGCTGCTGTTCTTCTCTGCGCTCGCCTTCACCGTCCTGATGCGGACGGGCATCTACCCGCCGGAACTGAAATCCGTGAACCTCGATTCTGACTGGAGCTACCGGCGATTCCTGCCGAATCTGATCGGCCGGCTGTCGGCGGTTGTCGCTCGGTTCTGGAGCGCCAAGATGCGGTTCTGGATGCGCCGCAAGGACCAGGTCGTCGCGCGGCTGTTCCGCGAATACGGACCCGAGGGCCGCGTCGCGCAAAGCTCTCCAACGGGCACGATGGTGCTTTGGATAGCAATCTTCCTTGGCGTCACACTGATCGTGAACTTCCTGAGCTGACGCGCGGATTGCAGCGCCCTTGCCGCAGCGCTAGGGAAGGGCGATGACCGAGTCCCTCGATGAGCTGAAGTCCGGGATCGCCGGATGCCGGCTTTGCCGCGATCGTTTCGCTGCGACCGCGACTGCCCATGAGCCGCGCCCGGTCGTCTGGTTCGACCGCCCGCCGCGCATCCTGATCGCGGGGCAGGCGCCGGGGCAGCGGGTACACGACTCGGGCAGGCCCTTCACCGATCCCTCCGGTGACCGGCTTCGCAGCTGGCTCGGGATCGGGGACCGGACCTTCTACGACCGCCGGACAGTCGCGATCGTGCCCATGGCCTTCTGCTTTCCCGGCTACGATGCGAAGGGATCCGACCTGCCGCCGCCACCGATCTGCGCCCGCACCTGGCGCGACCGGATCATGGCCGGTCTGGGCGACGTGCCCCTGATGCTTCTGGTCGGAGGTCACGCGATCCGCTGGCACTTGCGAACCCGGGCCGGCGTGACCGAGAGCGTCAGGGCCTGGCGCGACCATGCCCCAGAAGTATTTCCGCTGCCGCACCCGTCATGGCGCAATACCGCCTGGCTGAAGACCAACGGCTGGTTCGAATCCGAGTTGCTGCCGGTTCTGCGCGCACGTGTCCAGGAGGTGCTGAAAGATGGATGAAACGCCGCTGGACCGCGCGCACCGGGCAATGGAAGCGGGCGGGGACGTCGATCGGCTGAGGTTCTATGAACGGCTTGCCGATGCGCAGCTGTTCCTGCTGCTGGCCGCCGGAGCCGAGGGCGACCGCATCGAGCCGCAGACCTATCCGGTCGACGGCGAAACCTACGCACTCGTATTCGACCTGATCGACCGTCTGGCGGAGTTCGCTGGCGCATCGGTGCCCTACGCGGCGCTCTCCGGCCGGGCGACGGTCGAGCTGATGAAAGGGCAGGGCGTCGGGCTGGCGCTCAACCTTGGCACCGCGCCCTCGGCGATCCTGCTGCCCGCGACTGCAGTGGACTGGCTTGCCGGCATCCTGCGCGCGGGCACCGAGGAAACTGCCGCACGGCCAATCGAGCTTCGTACGCTCGCTAGCATCGCGCCTGAAATGCTCGAAGGGCTTCATCTCAAGCTCGCGCTTGTGGCCAGTCTGGCGCAGGGCGCTTACCTGGCCGATGTCCGTTATGATGACGGGCACACGGGCGTGCTGCTTGGGTTCCTGGATGTCCTGCCGGGATCGGAACATGCGCTGCAACAGGCGGTCTCCGAGGCGCTGATATTCTCTGGCGCCGAAACGGGCGAGATCGACATCGTGTTCCTGGCGTCGAAATCTCCAATCGCGGAACGGTTGGCTCGTGTCGGCCTGCGCGTCGAGATGCCCGACCCGGATCGCCCGGAACGCCTGGCGCCGGGAACCGACCCGTCACGGCCTCCCAGGCTGCGCTAGTATCCCGCATCGCGATCGACGAGGAACAGCAGCGGCTCGCCGGCCTCGCTGCGCCTGATGTTCTCCGCGATAACCTCGGATGCAGTGCCGGCGCGGGTCTCCGACGCGATATGCGGCGTCACCGTCACCTTCGGATGGCTCCAGAATGGGTGATCCTCCGGCAACGGCTCGGTGCGGAACACGTCGAGCGTGGCATGGGCAAGCCGGCCGCTGTCGAGCGCTTCCAGCAGCGCGTCATCGTCGATGAGTGCGCCGCGGCCAGGGTTCAGAACAAACGAGCCTTCCGGCATCAGCGCCAATCTGTCCTTATCCATGAGGTTTTCCGTCTCGGCCGTCAGCGGCAGAAGAAGAACCAGGATTTCGGACTGTAGCAGGATGTTTCGAAGTCCGGCATCGCCGTGAAGGCACTCTATCCCGCTGAGCGCTTTCTTCGACCGGCTCCACCCCGAAACGGTGAAATTCAGTGCTGCGAGCGCCCGCGCACAGGCACCGCCAAGCTCGCCCAGTCCGAGGATGCCAACCCGGCGGTTCCGGGCAAGCGGCGGGATATCCGGCGTCCAGCCGGCGGTGCCCAAGACGTACTTGTCCATCCCTACATGATGCCGCAGCACGTGGCCGGTTACCCATTCCACCATGCCTTCCGAAAGTCCGCTGTCGACCATCCGGGTCAGCGGCTGCGTCAGGCTTCGGTTTCCAACGATGGTTTCGACCCCGGCCCAGAGGCTCAGAACCGCCTTGGCCCGTGTGAACGGGCTGAAATCCGAAACCGGACCGTTTGGCGCATAGACGATGTAATCGACCTCATGCGGCTCGAAGTCCCGCCCAAGCGTTACATCCAACCCGTGATCGCGGAACGCGGCGTTCAGAGCGTCGCGGTAGAAATGCCAGCGGTTCGGCGCGGCAGAGAACAGGACGTTCAGCGTCATTTCTTGGCGCGTGGCCGATGCACATGCGCGCTTTGCGCCAATCCGAAGGCGGCCAGCAGAACCAGCATCGCCGAACCGCCCCAAGAGACCATCGGCAGCGGCACGCCGACCACCGGCGCGATGCCCATGACCATCGACATGTTGACCGCGAAGTAGAGGAAGAACGTCGCGGCGATGCCCAATGTCACCAACGATCCGTAGCGGTCCCGGTTACGCATTGCCGAGACGACACAGAAGAAGATGATGAGCGCATAGAGGGTCAGAAGCGAGATGCCTCCGACGAAACCGAATTCTTCCGCCAGCGTCGTGAAGATAAAATCCGTGTGTTTTTCGGGTAGGAAATTCAGCCTGCTCTGCGTGCCCTGCATGAAGCCGCGTCCGGTCCAGCCGCCCGACCCCAAAGCGATCTTCGACTGGGTGATGTGATAGCCGGCCCCGAGCGGGTCATTGGCCGGATCGAGGAACGTGTCAATCCGACGGTACTGGTAATCCTTCAGCAGCTGCCACTCGGTGCCGCGTGAGGCGACAACCGCATAGATCAGCCCGACACCGGAGGCGGCGACCGCCGCGAAGTACAGCCAGTGGACACCGGCAACGAACATCATGATCCCGCCCCCCATGACCAGCAGCAGCGCCGTGCCGAGATCGGGCTGTTTCAGTACCATCGCTGTTGGCACCAGAATAATGACGAGCGGAAAGAAAACCCACAGCGGATGCGACGTGCGCTTGATGTCGAGCCAGTCGTAATAGGCGGCGAGCACCATCACCAGAGTTACCTTGGCAAGCTCTGAGGGCTGCAGCACGAAGAAGCCGAGGTCGATCCATCGCTGCGCGCCCATCCCGGTGACCCCGATCATCTCGACCAGAACCAAGAGCACAAGCGAGACCGCATAGGCCAGCGGCGACACGTTTCGCCAGAACCAGATCGGTACCAGCGCCAAGACCAGCATCGCGGTCATCCCGACCGCGAAGCGCTTCATCTGCGGCTCGGCCCAGGGCAACCAGGATCCCCCGGCGACCGAGTAAAGCATCAGGAAACCGATGCAGGCGACGGTCGTCAGCAGGAGCACGACTGGCCAGTTGAGGTAAAGGACCTTCCGAAACCCGCTCGGGACGGAGGTCACATTGTATTCAAGGTAACTCATGCGCGGATCATCCCGCTGCCGGGCTGGCTAAAATCGCGCAATACGAGACTGTCCAGCATGTTCTCGATTTCTCCACGCTGGCTGCTTGGATATGCGGTCAGCGGAGGCACGTCGCCATGCAGCGCACGCAGTACGATGTCGCGCGCGATCGGCGCCGCCGCGGTCGATCCTCCGCCGCCATGCTCGACGACGACAGAGCAGGCGATCCGCGGCGCGTCGATCGGCGCGAAGGACACGAAAAGCGCGTGGTCGCGTCTCTCCCATGGCAGGTCCTCGTTGCTGGTGACGCCTCGTGCGCGTTCGGCTGCGGTGATGTTGCGAACCTGGCTGGTGCCGGTCTTTCCGGCCATGCGCATCTCGTCCGCTTCGATCCTCGAGCGGTAGGCGGTGCCGCGCTGGCTGTTCGATACGGCAATCATGCCGTCCCGAACCGCACGCAGGCTGTTGGCACCGATTTCCAGCGGCGCAGGTTCCGTCCGCGGCACCTCGACACCATTCACCGTCTTGACCATCTGCGGAACCACCGAAAGCCCCGAGGCGATGCGCGCCGACATCACCGCGAGCTGCAGCGGCGACGTCAGCACGAAGCCCTGTCCGATACCGGAATTCAGCGTGTCGCCGACCATCCAGCTCTCGCCGTAACGCGACGACTTCCAGTCCATCGTCGGCATGTTGCCTTCCGCGACCGCCGACATCGGCAGATCGTGCGCAACGCCCAGGCCAAGCTTGCGGCCCATCTCGCTGATCCTCTCGATCCCGACGCGCTCTGCGATCTCGTAGAAATAGACGTCACAGGATTGCTGGAGGCTCGCGTTGAGACCTACATAGCCATGGCCCCCCCGCTTCCAGCAGTGGAAGCGCCGGTTGCCGAGCTGCTTGTAGCCCGGGCACCAGACAGTCTCGCCGGTGCCGACGACGCCGGCCTCCAGCGCTGCCAGCGCCACAACCATCTTGAAGGTCGAGCCCGGCGGATAGACGCCCTGTACGGTCTTGTTGGCCAGCGGACGATGATCGTTCTCGGTCAACTCACCGTAATCCGACACCGAAATGCCGCGCACGAAAAGGTTCGGATCGAACGACGGCGCCGAGGCCATCGCCAGCAGGTCGCCATTGCGCACGTCCATGACGACGGCAGCCGCGCTTTCTCCGGCCAGCCGGGCCTGGGCGAAGTTCTGCAATCCGGCGTCGAGCGTCAGCTGAATGTTTTCACCGCTGATCCCGTCGATCCTGTCGAGTTCGCGCATCACCCGTCCGACCGAGTTCACTTCGATCCGCCGCGTACCGGCCCGGCCGCGCAAGGCGGATTCCATTTTTCCTTCAACGCCGATCTTGCCAATCTGGAACTTGGGGATCTGAAGGATCGGATCAGGATCCTTGAGCTTGCCGAGATCGTAGTCACTGACGGGGCCCACATAGCCGACGATGTGGGCAAAATCCTCTATCAGCGGGTAGAAGCGGGACAGGCCGACCTCGGGCGAAACGCCGGGCAAGGCAGGGGCGTTGACGGCGACCTCTGCTACGTCTTCCCACGTCAGCCGATCTGCGATCGTGACCGGGACGAAAGGCGATAGCCGCTGCAGTTCCTTGCGCGCACGTTCCAGATCTTCCGGTTCCAGCGCGACAAGCCGTTCGACACGCTCCAGCACCTCGTCGACGTCGCCGGCATCTTCTCGGACGATGACGATCCGGTAGTTCTGCTCGTTCCCGGCGATCAGCACGCCGGTCCGGTCGTAGATCAGACCCCGCGCTGGCGGCAGCAGGCGCATGTTGATCCGGTTCTCATCGGCCAGCATCCGGAATTCATCGGCCTGATCGACCTGCATGAAACGCATCCGCGCCGCCAGGATACCCATGAACGCCAGCTGCGAACTGCCAAGAAGCAGGGCCCGCCTGGTGATCATGCGCGCGCTTTCGGCGCTGTCCTTCGGAGATCGTCTCATAGCGGGTGACCCAGTTGATCGACTTCACCCGGGGCAATCTTGCGAACACCCAGAAACAACCGCGAGGCGGCGACGACGACCGGATAGATAAGAATTGTAGCGGCGAGTTGCAGGACGACGAGCCCGAAAGCGGGTTGACCGACGACGAAGATTGTCAGCACCAGCCGCGCGGACATCGTCATGGCGACAAGGACACCAGATACCAGCGCCCATTCCACCAGGAAGGGCAGGTCGCGGGAATGCGGCTCTCGGCTCCGCAAGAATTCGAGCCCGATGACGACCAGGGCGGCCCAGAGACCCGGCGGGCGCATATAGAGCAGGTCGAATGCAAGAAAGATCGCGCCGACCATGAAAGCCGGCACGTAGTCGGGACGGCGCAGTACCCAGGCAAATGCCAGCGCCAGCGCCACATCCGGGCCGGGCCAGCGGCCGGCGGTCAGATCGAGCGGCAACAGCTGGAAGAAGACGATCGTGACGCAGATCAGGACGAAAAGCACCCGGTAGCCCCAGCGGCGAGTGGAGGATCGGATCAACCATCGGCGGACTCGCTCAGGCTTGCTTCGGCTTCGGGCAGATCGGGCACGAGCGGCGGCGCAAGCAACGCGCCGGGGTCGACGATCCGTTCCGAGCGTTGGCTGCGGATGACACGCAGGAATTCCAGCCGGCCATAATCCGCGGCAAGCCTGACGCGCAGCCGCCGGTCGGTGCCCATGGCGACCTGCCCGACGAGAATGCCGGCGGGAAAAACTCCGCCGTCGCCCGAAGATACCACCCGGTCGCCTGGACGGACCAGCTCGGCGCTTTCCAGGAAATCGATTGGCGGGCTGGCGGAATTGTCTCCGACCAGCAATGCCCGTTGTCCGGACGGCTGTATCGAAACGGGAATGCGGCTGTTGCTGTCAGTCAGCAAGATCACGCGAGAGGTGTTTCGGCCCACCCCGGAGATCCGCCCGACCAGCCCGATCCCGTCCATCGTGGCCCAGCCATCGACGATTCCGTCGCGTTCTCCAACATTCAGTAGGACCGATTGCCGGAACGGCGAACCGCTGTCGGCCAGCACGACGCCGGTAACGAAGGTGTGTTTGGGGTCAAGCCTGACCTTGTTCAGGTCAAGCAGCTTGGCGTTCTTCTGCTCCAGCTGCAGTGCCGCTTCCTTCCAGGCCTTCATTTGCTGCAATTCGCGTCTAAGCTCCTGGTTCTGTTCATAGATCCGCGAATAGGATCGGAAGCCTTCAATCATATCCGCCATCTTCGTCACCGGAACCAGCGCCCAATCGAAAGATGGAACGACGCGGTCGACAAGATCGGCGCGGAACCGTTCCACACGGGGACTGTCGATCCGCCATACCAGAAACACCGCGAACAGGATCAGCACCAGACCGCCGATCAGGATTCGTCTGATCGGACGGACATATTGGTCGCCATTTCCTCTGTCTCTTGCCACGACTGCCCCCAATCGTCCGGCGGCGCCGGACGTCAGCTTTCGTAGTCTACCACATGCCGCAGCTGTTTTTCATATTCCAGCGCTTTTCCGGTTCCAAGCGCTACACAATTCATTGTCTCGTCGGCGACGGATATCGCCAGACCGGTCTGTTCGCGCAGGGCGAGGTCCAGTTCGCCCAGCAGCGCGCCACCGCCGGTCAGCATCACGCCGCGGTCGACGATATCGGCGGCAAGATCGGGAGGCGTGGCTTCCAACGCTGTCATGACGGCTTCACAGATCTGTTGCACCGGTTCAGAAAGCGCCTCGGCAACCTGGGCCTGATTGACTTCGGTTTCCTTCGGAACGCCGTTCAAGAGGTCGCGACCCCTGATCTGCATCGAGGCGCCGCGCCCGTCATCGGGCATCCGTGCGGTACCGATCGAGGTCTTGATGCGCTCGGCGGTCGATTCCCCGATCAGGAGGTTTTGCTGACGCCGCAGGTAGCTGATAATCGCCTCGTCCATCCGGTCGCCGCCGACGCGAACCGAGCGGGCGTAAACGATGTCGCCAAGCGACAGCACCGCGACCTCGGTCGTGCCACCGCCGATATCGACGACCATGTTGCCCGTCGGGTCGGTGATTGGCATTCCCGCGCCGATGGCCGCCGCGATCGGTTCGGCGATCAGGCCGGCGCGACGTGCACCCGCCGAAAGGACCGATTGCCGGATCGCGCGCTTTTCCACCGGCGTCGCGCCATGCGGCACGCAGACGATGATCTTGGGCTTCGAGAAGGTCGTGCGTTTGTGGACCTTGCGGATGAAATGCTTGATCATCTCCTCGGCGGTGTCGAAATCGGCGATGACGCCCTCGCGCATCGGCCGGATCGCCTGGATCGAGCCGGGGGTCCGACCCAGCATCAGCTTTGCATCTTCGCCCACGGCCAGCACCTGCTTGCGGCCGTCCTTGATGTGATAGGCCACGACCGAAGGCTCGTTCAGCACGATCCCCTTGCCGCGCACATAGACCAGCGTGTTCGCCGTCCCAAGGTCAATCGCCATGTCAGACGAAAACAAACCACCAAAACTTGCCATCCGGATCGCCCCGTTCCCCAATTCCAAAGGCCCGCGACTCTACCAGTCGCGGGCCTGTGCCCTTATAGGGAACCGTGATCAAAGGCGAAAGGGCCTGTTTAATCAGCGAGGGTTCAGGACACGGACTTGTACGAAACCGACTTTTCGTCCGTTCCGGGCCCCGACCGTTCGCGCCGCACCAGAAGCCGGTTGAGCGCATTGACATAGGCCTTGGCGCTGGCAACGACCGTGTCGGTATCTGCCGCCTGACCCGTTGCTATCATGCCGTCTTCCTCCATCCGAACGCTGACCGTCGCTTGCGCGTCAGTGCCTTCGGTGACCGCATGAACCTGGTAAAGCTGCAACCGTGCCTCGTGGGGAAATAGCACTTTTACTGCATTGAAGGTTGCGTCCACCGGGCCGTCGCCGGTCGCTGTCACCTGCTTGTCCTTTCCGTCTACCGACAGAATCAGGTCGGCCGATTGCGGCGCTTCGGTGCCGCATATCACCTTCAGGAACTTCACCTGAATGCGATCGGCCTCTCCGTCCTGGGTCGTGTCCCTCATCAGCGCCAGAAGGTCATCGTCGTAGACTTCCTTCTTGCGGTCGGCCAGCGCCTTGAAGCGGACGAAGACGTCGTTCAGTTGGTTGTCTGCCAGTTCGTATCCCAGATCTTTTAGCTTGGCGCGCAGCGCGGCCCGGCCCGAATGCTTGCCCATGACAAGATTGGTCTCGGAAAGGCCGATATCGGACGGCCGCATGATCTCGAAAGTTTCGGCGTTCTTCAGCATCCCGTCCTGGTGGATGCCGCTTTCATGGGCGAACGCGTTCTTTCCGACGATCGCCTTGTTGAACTGCACCGGAAATCCACTGACCGTGGCGACGCGACGCGAAATGTTCATGATCTTCGTCGTGTCGATTCCGGTGTAGAACGGCATGATGTCGTTGCGCACCTTGAGCGCCATTACCACCTCTTCCAGCGCGGTGTTGCCGGCGCGTTCGCCAAGCCCGTTGATGGTGCATTCGATCTGCCGTGCGCCGGCCTCGACCGCGGCCAGGCTGTTTGCCGTCGCCATCCCAAGGTCGTTATGGCAGTGGGTGGCGAAGGTGATCTCGTCCGCTCCTGGAACTTTCTCTATCAGCATCCGGATCAGATCGGCGCTTTCCCGCGGTGCGGTATACCCCACCGTGTCGGGGATGTTGATCGTGGTCGCCCCCGCCTTGATCGCGATTTCCACAACGCGGCAGAGATAGTCGTGCTCGGTCCGCGTCGCGTCCATCGGCGACCATTGCACATTGTCGCAAAGATTGCGGGCATGGGTGACCGTCTCGTGGATGCGATCTGCCATCTCGTCCTTGTCCAGGTTCGGGATCGCGCGATGCAGCGGCGAGGTGCCGATGAAGGTGTGGATACGCGGCTGCCTTGCGTGTTTCACCGCCTCCCAGCAGCGGTCGATATCCTTGTAGTTGGCACGGGCGAGGCCGCAGATCACCGAGTGTTGCGCCATCTTGGCGATCTCACCCACGGCCTCGAAATCGCCTTCGCTGGCGATCGGGAAGCCGGCCTCGATGATGTCCACGCCCATCTCGTCGAGAAGCGTTGCGATCTCCATCTTCTCGGTATGCGTCATCGTCGCGCCGGGCGACTGTTCGCCGTCACGCAGCGTCGTGTCGAAAATCAGGACACGATCCTGTTTTGCGTCTGTCTTTGTCATGTCGGTGTTCCTTGAGCTTCTATCCGGTGGTCCCGGCGCGGCGAACGGCCCCTGAGCGCACGCGCCCGGACCCCCTTGGCGCGCTCAGAGGCTGCTAAGAAGAAGTAGGCCGCGGATATACGCAGTTCTGCTCATGGGGCGGACTATAGAGGCTTTTGCGACGGGGCCAAGCCCTTTTCGCCCGGCCCCTATGCCCTAGCTCTTGCCATGTGCAACGGAGGATTTCGAATGGCAGAGATGCACAAGGCACGTCTGGTTGGGGTCAACCATGTGGTTCTGGGCGTAGAAGATATCGAGGCGGCGCTGGATTTCTACGGCGCGATCTTCGACTTCGAGCTTCGGGGCAGGGGCAAGGGTCATGCCTTCATCGACATGGGTGACCAGTTCTTCGGGCTGACGCAAGAGCCCGCGGGCCGTGCCGACCGGGGCAGGCATTTCGGACTGGTGGTCGACGACCGATCGACCGTGCGGGAGCGGGCCGAGAAGGCGGGGGCCGAGATCATGGACACCTCGTTTCTCGATTTTCGAGATCCGTGGGGGAACCGCATTCAGGTCGTCGCATACCGCGATCTGCAATTCTCCAAGACCGAGGCCGTTCTGCGCGGCATGGAGCTCGACTTGGAGAAGACCGACGAAGCGAAGGACGAGTTGCGCAAGAAGGGCATGGCGGGCTGAATGACCGGGCCCCAGCACAGTATCCGCCGCGCGCTTGTGGTCGGCGCGTCAGGCGGCATCGGCGGCGCGCTGGCCGAAGCTATCGACGCCACCGGGGCGGAGGTGGCGCGCCTGTCACGCAGAGCCGACGGGTTGGACGTGATCGACGAGGTCTCGGTCGAAGCGGCACTATCGGCGCTGGATGGGCCGTTCGACATGGTCCTCGTGACGACCGGAGCGCTCGAGATCGACGGCGCGGAACCCGAAAAGACGCTGAAGTCACTGACAGCAGACGCATTGACGGACCAGTTTCGGGTCAATGCGATGGGTCCCGCTCTGGTGCTGAAACATGCTGTCCGTCTGTTGCCGCGAGAAGGACGGGCGGTCTTCGCCGCGCTGTCCGCGCGCGTCGGCTCGATCGGCGACAACCGGCTGGGCGGCTGGTATTCCTACCGCGCCGCCAAGGCTGCGCTGAACCAGCTTGTCCATACCGCAAGCATCGAACTGGCCCGGTCGCATCCCGACTTGATCTGCGCTGCCCTGCACCCAGGCACCGTGACCACTGCCTTTACCGAGAAGTACCTTGGCCGGCATCCCTCGGTTCCCCCGGCGGAGGCGGCGGGCAATCTCTTGCAGGTTCTGGACGGGCTGATACCCGAGGACAGCGGCGGCTTCTTCGACTGGGCCGGCAAGCGGGTGGCGTGGTAGCGCGGCTGATCCTGGTCCTCGGCGACCAGCTGACGCCCGATATCGCTGCATTGCGCGAGGCGAAGAAGAACGAGGATGTCGTCGTCATGGCCGAGGCGCGCGGCGAGGCGACCTATGTCCCACATCATCCAAAGAAGATCGCGCTGATTTTCTCGGCCATGCGCCATTTCGCCGAGGAACTGCGTAAGCAGGGGTGGACAGTCGAATACACTCGCTACAACGACGAGGAGAACAGCCATACGATCTGCGGCGAGCTGCTGCGGAGAGCCGAGGCGCATGACGCGAAAGAGGTCATCGCCACCCGACCCGGCGAATGGCGGCTGATTGAGGCGCTTGACGAGGTGCCGCTGAAGATGTGCCAGTTGCCGGACGACCGGTTCCTCTGTTCCGTGGAGGAGTTCGAGGACTGGGCAAAGGACCGCAAATCCCTGACAATGGAGTATTTCTACCGCGAGATGCGACGCAAGACCGGGCTGCTCATGGATGGCGAGGAACCGGCGGGCGGCGAATGGAACTATGACGAGGAAAACCGCAAGCCTGCCGGCCCCGACCTGTTCCGCAAGGGTCCGCCGGAATTCGATCCGGACGGGATCACTGCCGAGGTGCTGGACCTCGTCGAGGCTGAATTCGCCGACAATTTCGGCGTTCTGCGGCCCTTTACCCTGGCCGTCGACCGCAAGGGTGCGTTGCAGGCACTCGATCATTTTATCGAACATGGGCTTCGCTGCTTCGGTCCCTATCAGGACGCGATGCTGGCCGATGACCGCTATCTCTATCACTCGTTGCTGTCGGCCTATCTCAATCTCGGCCTGATCGGTCCGCTGGAGGTCTGCAAGGCCGTCGAGACGGCATTCAATGCGGGCGACGTGCCGTTGAACTCTGCCGAGGGATTCATCCGCCAGATCATCGGTTGGCGCGAATTCATGCGCGGTGTCTATTTCCTTGAGGGGTCGGACTATACCGGACGCAACGCGCTGAACCACCGCCGTGCGCTGCCGCCGCTCTACTGGGGCGGCAAGACGCGGATGAACTGCCTGTCGCACACAGTCGGCCAGACGCGCGATCTGGCCTATGCGCATCACATTCAGCGGCTGATGCTGACCGGCAACTTCGCAGTGCTGGCCGGCGTCGATCCGGCCGAGGTGCACGAGTGGTATCTGTCGGTCTATGTCGACGCCTATGAATGGGTCGAGGCGCCAAACACGATCGGAATGAGCCAGTATGCCGATGGCGGCATCGTCGGCTCGAAACCCTATGTCTCAAGCGGCAGCTACATCGACAGGATGTCGGACTACTGCGGGGACTGCGTCTATTCGGTGAAGGATCGGGCGGGCGAGGATGCCTGTCCGTTCAACAGCCTCTACTGGCATTTCCTCGACCGACACCGCAAACGGTTCGAGGGCAATCCCCGAATGTCATTGGTCTATTCGAACTGGGTCCGGATGAAGGACGATACGCGCCAGGCGATCCTGAAGCGGGCGCGCGGACTCTTGGCCGCGATCGACCGCGGCGAATGCATCTGATCCTATTCGGCTGGTGCCTCGGGCTCGGCCGGTGCGGTGGGTTCGGGGTCGGTTGGCGTGTCGCCCGCCGACTCGGTCGCGGCTCCGTCTCCGCTGGAGGACTCCATCAGCGCGCCGTTTTCCCATGTTCCCGCCGCCTCCTGGCCGGAAGAATAACGGATCGTCCCCTCGCCCTGCCGCTTGCCACCGACGAACTGCCCCTCGTAGACATCGCCGTTCGCATAGGTCGCCACGCCTTCTCCCTCGATCTCTCCGTCCTTCCAGTCGCCGGTATAGGTGAAGCCGTCGGGCATCGTGATAGTCCCCTGTCCCTCGCGCTCACCGCCTGCGAATTCGCCTTCGTAGACGCTGCCATCCGCATAGATGGCGCGGCCCGTTCCCGCGCGCTGGCCTTCGATCCACTGACCGGTATAGCTGTAGCCGTCGGGATAGGTCATCGTGCCCTGGCCATGGTTCTGCGCGTTCTTGAACTCGCCCTCGTAGACCAGCCCGTTGGCGTAGCGCGCGATCCCCTTGCCCTCGATCACGCCGGCGCGCCATTCGCCTTCGTAGCTGTTGCCGTCGGGATAGGTGATCTTGCCGATGCCGTTCGCAAGATCGTCCTTGAACTGGCCCTCGTAGACCGAACCATCGGGATAGGTGACTCTGCCATCGCCTTCGATTCGGCCCTCGACCCAGTTGCCTTCGTAGACATAGCCGTCGGTTCCAGTAAAAATGCCGCGCCCGTGACGCTTATCGCCCTCGAATTCACCCTCGTAGGCGTCGCCGCTGGCATAAGTCACCTTGCCCGTGCCGCGCCGTTCGCCGCCGACGAGTTCGCCTTCGTAGACATCGCCGTTGGGCTGAGTCAGGGTTCCGGTTCCGTCGATCTGGCCGTCTTTCCATTGACCGACATAGGTCAGCCCGTCGGGCATCGTCAGCTTGCCCTCGCCGTTGCGTTCGTTTCCGGCCAACTCCCCTTCATAGACCGCGCCGTCGGGATAGGTGATCCGCCCGGTGCCTTCCTTGGCGCCATTCACCCACGACCCTTCGTAAACGTAGCCATCGGTGCTTTCCATACGGCCCTGGCCATGATGCAGGGCTTCCTTGAAGCCGCCTTCATACCTGACGCCGTTTGCATATTGCGCCACGCCCGATCCCTCGATCCGGCCATCGACCCAGTCGCCTTCGTAGGTGCCGCCATCGGCGAAGGTAATCTTGCCGGAGCCTTCCGGCTTGCCCTTGGCAAAGCTGCCTTCGTAGACCGACCCGTTCGGGAAGCGGGCGACGCCTTCGCCCCGGATCTCGCCCTCGACCCACTCTCCGTTGTACTCATAGCCGTTCGGCAGGGTGTAGGTGCCGGTTCCATGCTGCTTGCCGTCCTTGAAGGTACCTTCGTAGACGCCCCCGTCATCATACTGCTTCACGATGACGTCGTCGGACTGCGCCAGTGCGGCGCCTGCCGCAAGGATCGTCAAGGCAGCGATCCCGCCCCTTATCGCAGCATGAACTTTCACCGCCGAACCCCCCATTCACCCGGCATCCGCCTTCTCGTTTCGGATGCAATGCCAACCTAGTAGACCGAATTCTGACTGACAACGCTTTTTGCCCGTCGGAGCTTTCCCTTCCGGCGCGGTCTGCTAAGACAGAGCCAGCTTTTCAGGATGATCCTCATGGCCAACAGGTTCCGTCTTACCATCGCGCAGGTGAACCCGACCGTCGGCGATATCGCCGGCAATGCGGACAAGGCGCTTCGGGCTTGGACCCTGGCCAAGGAGGCTGGCGCCGACATGCTGGCGCTGCCCGAGATGTTCATCACCGGGTACCAGGCGCAGGATCTGGTGATGAAACCTGCCTTCGGCATCGCCTGTCTGGATGCCATCGAGGATCTTACCCGAAAGACCGCGGACGGCCCGGCAATCGGCATCGGCGGCCCTCTGCCCGAACTCGACAAGCTCTATAACGGGTACTTCATCCTGCAGGGTGGCAAGGTGACGGCGCGGGTTCGCAAGCATCACCTGCCGAATTACGCAGTCTTCGATGAAAGGCGCATCTTCGATGCGGCGCCTGTCGCGGGCCCGGTACGTGTCGGGCCGCTGCGGCTCGGAACTCCGATCTGCGAGGATGCCTGGTATCCCGATGTCTGCGAGGCGATGGCAGAGAGCGGCGCCGAGGTGCTTCTGGTTCCGAACGGCTCGCCCTATTACCGCGACAAGTTCGACCGGCGTCTGACCAACATGGTCTCACGCGTGGTCGAGAACGATCTGCCGCTGGTCTATCTCAACATCGTTGGCGGGCAGGATGACCAGGTATTTGACGGCGGCGCTTTCGCTCTGAATCGTGGTGGACGGCTTGCGCTGCAATTACCGCTGTTCGACGAGGTCGTGCAGCATGTCGACCTGACCGAAACCGACAAGGGCTGGGTGATCGAGGATGGCCCCAAGGCCATCCATCCCGATGCCTGGGAACGCGATTACCGAGTGATGGTTCTGGGATTGTCGGACTACATGCGGAAAACCGGTTTTTCGAAGGTCCTGTTGGGACTGTCCGGCGGTATCGACTCCGCCTTGGTCGCGACGATCGCCGTGGATGCGCTTGGCGCCGAGAATGTCCGCTGCGTGATGATGCCGTCCGAATACACGTCACAATCCTCGCTGGACGACGCGAAAGAGGTCGCCGAGATCCTTGGCTGCCGATACGATTTCGTTCCGATCAAAGAGGCGCGCGCCGCTATCACGGACACGCTGGCGCCCCTGTTCGAAGGCATCGAGTCGGGTTTGACCGAAGAAAACATCCAGTCTCGCCTGCGGGGCCTCTTCCTGATGGCGCTGTCGAACAAATTCGGCGAGATGCTTCTGACCACCGGCAACAAGTCCGAGGTCGCGGTCGGCTACGCCACGATCTACGGCGACATGGCGGGCGGCTACAATCCGATCAAGGATCTTTACAAGATGCGGGTGTTTCAGACCTGTCGTTGGCGGAACGACAATCACCGCGACTGGATGAAGGGCCCCGCCGACATCCTCATCCCGCCCCGGATCATTGATAAACCGCCATCTGCCGAACTGCGTCCCGACCAGAAGGACGAAGACAGCCTGCCGCCCTATGAAGACCTCGATGTGATCCTTGAACAGCTTGTTGACCACGAAGCCTCGGTGGCCGAGGTGGTCGAGATGGGTTTCGACCGGGAGGTCGTGAAGCGGGTCGAGAACCTCGTCTATATATCGGAATACAAGCGCTTTCAGTCGGCTCCAGGCCCCCGGCTGACGCCGCGCGCCTTCTGGCTGGACCGGCGCTATCCCATCGTGAACCGCTGGCGCGATCCGTCCTGAGTGTGGCCGCAAACCATTCATTGCAACGCACCAGCCATCAATCGCCCGGCGCCACGAAACACCGGAATCCCCACCTCTGCATCCGCGCACAGAGCCTCTGTATTCCGGCAGTTTTCCATAGGATTTCGGAACTTATATCCCGCAGAGGAATTGGGATCACGGAGGCTAAAATGAACAACGTCAAACTTGCGATCATCTTCTATTCGACCTACGGCACCAATCACCGGATGGCCGAAACGGCTGCCAAAGCCGGGCGCGCGGAAGGTGCTGATGTGCGTCTTCTGCGAATCGCGGAAACCGCTCCCGACGAGGTCGTGCAGGGTCAAGAGGTCTGGGCCGAGCAACTGGAGAAGATGCAGGATATACCGATCGTCACGACCGGCGACATGGAATGGGCCGACGCCTATCTGTTCGTCTCTCCGACGCGGTACGGCTCGGTCGCCAGCCAGGTGCGTGCGTTCATCGATACTCTGGGCGGGCTCTGGTCGGAAGGCAAGCTGGCGAACAAGGCGGTCAGCGCGATGACCTCGGCACAGAACGCTCATGGCGGACAAGAATCCACCCTGCTGGGCCTTTACACGACATTCATGCATTGGGGCGCGATCCTCGTCACGCCGGGCTACACGGATCAATCCATCTTCGAAGCCGGCGGCAATCCCTACGGCTTTTCGACAATGGCCGGCGAACTGGATGACAAGGGCAAGGCCGCTATTGCGCACCAGACCCGCCGGTTGATCGAGGTCGCGGCCAAACTCGACGGTCTGGGTGCGGACGCGAAACAGGACGCCGCCTAAAGCACGGTCAGTTCGCATTCCTTGAACATCAACTCTGCATCCGCACGGGTGCAGAGTTCCGTTGCCTCGGTCAGCATCGCGGCGCTCGCCGCGGCGGTTCCATGCCGCAAGGCATTCGCCAGGTCGGACCCGTTCGCCAGCGCCAGGGTCAGGGCCCCCACGAAGCTGTCCCCCGCACCGACCGCGCTGACGACGGTTTCCACCGCGCGGGAACAATGGAGCGCCTGATCGCCGCTGACCAGCGTCGAGCCATCGGCCCCCCGGGCAACGATCACGACCTGCGCGACGTTTCGCACCACCAGATCGCGCGCGAACGCCGT
This sequence comes from uncultured Alphaproteobacteria bacterium, assembly GCA_942492375.1. Lineage (GTDB taxonomy): Bacteria > Pseudomonadota > Alphaproteobacteria > Rhodobacterales > Rhodobacteraceae > JAHEAO01. The sequence goes on along the minus strand of CALOEL010000003.1, from coordinate 187,486 downwards.
CGTTTCGCTTCGTTCGTCCAATGGTTGGCCAGCCAGTTCGGCGGCTTCCGCTGCGTCCATCCGAAGGATGTCGATCCCGCAGGGATGCTCGGCCAGGTGCCGCAGCCCTGCGCCAGAGATGTCGGCGACGACCCGCGTGCCGGTGCCGGACAGGCCGGCGACAAGCCGGACCGGGAAATCGGCAGCCACGCCTGGCGGCAAGCTGCCCGACAGAACGACCAGACCCTCGGAAGTGCTGGCCTTGACGATATCGGCAAGCGCGGCCTTGGTCATCGCCTCCGTCCAGTCCGGCCCCGGCATGACGAACCGGTACTGACCGCCCGTCGAGCGGTCGGTCACGGCAAGGCTCTGGCGGGTTTCGCCGCTGATCGCGAATGGCCGGACGTTGATGCCTTGCTCGGTCAGCAGGTCGGCCAGTTTCGCCCCGGTCGCGCCGCCAAGGGCGGCGAAGGCCAGACTGTCGCCGCCGAGCCCCCGTATCGCGCGCGAGACGTTTATACCGCCGCCGCCCGGATCGAAGCGCGGAACCGCGCAGCGCAGCTTGGGGCCCGCAATAACGGCATCCGCCGCCGTCGAAAGATCGAGCGCGGGATTTAGCGTGATCGTCAGGATCTGCGGCATTCAGTCAGTCTGGACCGGATCGCAGCCGGCGAACAATCGAAAAGCGCTGTCCGGTCAGTCCAGCAGGAACTGATAGCTGAGCGGCACATAGCGGAAGCCGTCATCGCGCGTTTCGACATGGCCCATCGCCGGCCAGGGCATGTGATAGCCCAGCATAGGAACCCGATCCGTGGCCAGCATGCCGAGCACGCGCCGCCGCGACTCGGCCGCCTCCGCCTTGTCCATATCGAACCGCACTTCCCAGTCGGGATAGGCCAGCGACCAGACGTAATGGTTCGCAAGATCCGCGATCAGCATCAGCTGCTCGCCGCCGCTTTCCAGCATGAAGCCCATATGGCCCGGCGTATGGCCCGCCGCCAGAACCGCGGTGACGCCGCTGGCGGGGCTGTCGCCGTCGCCGATCATCGAGAACCTGTCGCCGAGGGGCTTCACATTCGTGTCGAACCCCTCGTTGCCTGCGGAGGACCAGTAGTCGTACTCGGCCGCGCCCGTCACATAACGCGCATTGGCGAATGTAGGAGAGCCGTCGGTCATCAGCCCTCCGATATGGTCGCCATGCATGTGGGTGATGACGACCGTATCGACCTGATCCGATGTGTATCCTGCCGCCGTCAGCGCCGAGGTGATCCCGGTGCCGTCCAGCCCGGTGTCGAACAGGATCAGCTCTGACCCGGTGTTCAGTAGCGTCGGCGTGAAGAAGAACTGCGCCTTGTCAGTAGGCAGGAAATTCGCCTGCGAGACTTCGGCAAAGGTCTCGGGAGAGACGTTCATGCCGAAGGTTCCCTGCGGTTCTTCCACGGTGCGGGTGCCGGCGAGCAGGGCGGTGACTTCGAAATCGCCAAGCGCGAAACGGCGGAAGGGACCCACCGCAGCGCCCTTCATTTCGGCTGCCGCCCGTGCGGCACCGGGCGCGAGGGTTGCGGCGAGGGGCAGGGCGGCGGCGGTGGCGAGGGCTGCGCGGCGGGTCAAGCGGCTGGAAGGCATCGGGAATCCTCTCTGTCATGTTGTTTTGCACAAAGATAGGACCGTCGCGGCAGCCGTCCAGCGCAGCTATTCCCACCAGGGGTCGATCCGCGCGATATCCTCATCGCTCCAGCCGAAATGATGCGCCAGCTCGTGGACGAGGACATGCCCGACAAGCTCGCCAAGGGCCGTGCCATCGCGTTCCGCCCATTCGTCCAGGATCGGGCGCCGGAACAGCCAGATCGTGTCGGGCCGGTCAAGCTGGTCCATCACCGATTTCCGGGTCAGCGGAACGCCGTCGTAAAGTCCGGTCAGCTCGAAGGGATTTTCAATGCCCAGATCGTCCAGCATATCGTCATCGGCGAAGTCCTCGACCCGCAAGGTGACCCTGCGCGCAGCGTCGCGATAAGGCGCGGGCAGCGACTCGATCGCCTTGTGCGCGAGCATCTCGATGACGTCCTCGCCCGGAGAGATCGCCCTGTCCCAATTCACTGTCATGCCGCACCTCCCGTCCGTTCATATGGACAAAAGCAGGCCGATGTGAAAGAGCACGCCGCGAATAGGAGACCCCGAATGACCGTCACCCGCTTCGCCCCGTCGCCCACCGGCTACCTGCATATCGGCAACCTGCGCGCCGCGCTGTTCAACTACCTGATCGCGCGCAAGGCGGGCGGGCAATTCATCCTGCGGCTGGACGATACCGACCCCGAGCGGTCGAAGCAGGACTATGCCGACCAGATCAAGCGCGATCTCGAATGGCTGGGCCTGACATGGGACCGGTTCGAAAGGCAGTCCGACCGGCTGGATCGCTACGATGCCGCAGCCGACGAGTTGCGCGGCAAGGGGCGGCTGTACGAATGCTTTGAAACCCCGACGGAACTTGATCTGAAGCGCAAGAAGCTGCTGAACATGGGCAGGCCGCCGGTCTATGACCGCGCCGCGCTGGAACTGACCGAGGCCGCGAAGGAAAAACTGCGCAACGAGCGCGGGCCGGGGCACTGGCGGTTCAAGCTGGATCACGAGCGGATCGAATGGACTGACGGCATCCTGGGTGATCTCTCGCTCGACGCCGCCTCGGTTTCCGACCCGGTGCTGATCCGCGCCGATGGCCAATATCTCTACACGCTGGCCTCGGTCTGCGACGACATCGACTTTGGCGTGACCTATATCGTGCGCGGTTCGGACCATGTGACAAACACCGCGACACAGATCCAGATCATCCGCGCGCTTGACGGCACGCCGCCGGATTTCGCGCATCACTCGCTTCTCACCGGCCCGCAGGGCGAGGCGCTGTCCAAGCGGCTGGGCACCTTGGCGCTGAAGGATCTGCGCGCCCGCGGGATCGAGCCGATGGCGATCCTGTCGCTGATGGCCCGGCTCGGCTCGGCCGATCCGGTGGAACTGCGCGGCAGCATGGACGAGCTGATCGCTGGGTTCGACATTTCGCGCTTCGGGGCCGCGCCGACCAAGTTCGACCCCGAGGACCTGTTCCCGCTTACCGCCCGTTATCTGCACTCGCAGCCTTTCGACGCGGTTGCGGAAGACGTAAAAAACATCGGCGTTCCCGATGATATCGCAAAAAAATTCTGGTCTGTGGTGCGCGAAAACATCACCGTCAAATCCGACATGGCGGATTGGTGGAAGGTCTTCAGCCACGGCGCGAAACCACAGATCCCGGTCGAGGACCGGGAGTTCGTGTCAGAGGCGTTGGCACTGCTGCCGCCGCCGCCCTACGGGCCGGAAACCTGGGCGGCGTGGACGGATGCGGTGAAGCAGAAGACCGGGCGCAAGGGCCGCGCCCTGTTCATGCCGCTACGGCTGGCCGTGACCGGCCGGACCCACGGCCCCGAGATGGCCGATGTCATGCCGCTGATGCAGGCCGCGCCGAAGCCCTAGACGCTGCGCAGCAGCTTCAGGTCGAGCGACCGGACGTAGCCGTCCACCAGATCGGTCTCGTCCGCGGTCAGGCGCCGATGCCGCGAATAGACCGGGTCGCGCCGGTCATCCAGCACCGGCGCCTCCCAGCCATCGGTCGTGTCGAAGAACCGCGCCACCCCGGCCTCGCCGAATTCCCGCAGAAAACCCTGTACCACGACGTCGAGATAGCTCAGCAGGATCGGATGCAGTTCGGTCGGCGCGCCATGCGCACCATCTGGGATCGCGTAAACCTGAACCACCCTCCGCTCAACGGCCTCTTGGCGCAGTTGGTGGGCCACGTCGGACCGCGCATAGGCGTATTCGCGGGCGTCCAGCGCCTTCCAGTCGCCATTCGGCACCAGCGCAGTGACACCGTCGATCTCGGAGCCCTCAGCGCGGACCGAGGTAAGAAAGGCGGCGGGCCGCAGGCTGGTATGCCGCCAGACGCGCCGCCAGCCGGTCAGGACGGCTGGCCGGCAGTCCTGAAAGTCGTGGGTCGTCCGGTTCACCAGCGACCCGTAGCCGAAGAAGCAATCCGCGATCATCGTCGGGAAAATGATCGTGTATGCAGCGGAAGACAAGGGCTTGCCGCATGGCCTGCCTTCGAATAGCGTCGGGAGGTCGATGACGGGAGAATCTGGCTATGGCCAGTGCCGAAGGAGCAACCGCCCCGGAAACTCTCAGGCCACGGGACCGCATCGGTAACAGACTCTGGAGAGATCCCGCACGAATGCGGGGCGCCGAAGGGATAATGATCTCAGGCGGAAGGACAGAGGGGGCATTGGCGGCAGGATCCACTGCCCGAACCAATGCCGGACCGGACCGGCGCGACTTGAAGGGGATGGCATGGCCGATCTGAACCGCACGCCGCTTTACGACCTGCACGTAGAACTCGGCGCCAAGATGGTGCCTTTTGCTGGCTACGAGATGCCGGTCCAGTATCCGCTTGGCGTGTTGAAGGAACATCTGCACACCCGCCAGAAGGCCGGGCTGTTCGATGTCAGCCATATGGGCCAGGTGATGCTTCGACCGAAGTCCGGGGACTATGCGGATGCCGCGCTGGCGCTGGAAAAGCTGGTTCCGGTCGATGTTCAGGGCCTCAAGCCGATGCGCCAGCGCTATGCGATGTTCACCAATGCGCAGGGCGGGATCGAGGATGATCTGATGTTGGCCAATCTCGGCGATGCGATTTTCGTCGTGGTCAATGCCGCGTGCAAGGATGCCGACATCGCGCATATGCGGAAACACCTGTCCGACACCTGCGATATCGAGGTCCTTTCGGACCGTGCGCTTCTTGCCCTGCAGGGGCCGCTGGCCGAGACCGCACTGTCGCAGCTTGCCTCGGAGGTGGCGGATATGAGGTTCATGGATGTCACGCGAGTGACGCTCGCAGGCGCCGACTGCCTCGTCTCCCGATCCGGCTATACCGGCGAGGATGGCTATGAAATCTCGCTGCCGAATGACCGGGCAGAGACGCTTGCGCGGGCGTTGCTGGACGATCCGTCGGTCGAGGCGATCGGGCTGGGGGCGCGCGATTCACTACGGTTGGAAGCGGGGCTTTGCCTTTACGGCCATGACATCGATCAGACCACCAGCCCGATAGAGGCGGCGCTGGACTGGGCGATCCAGAAGGTGCGGCGCCGGGGCGGGGCGCGCGAAGGCGGCTTTCCCGGCGCCGACCGCATCCTCGGTGAACTCGATGCAGGCCCGTCGCGGCAGCGCGTCGGCATCTTGCCGGAAGGCCGCGGCCCGATGCGCGAAGGGACAGAGCTATTCGCCGCGGAAACCGGGGGCGAGCCCGTAGGTCGCGTCACGTCTGGTGCCTATGGCCCGACCATCGAGCGGCCGATGTCGATGGGCTATATCGGGATTGACCACGCGACGCCCGGAACCCAGATTTACGGAGAGGTGCGCGGCAAGCGGCAGCCTGCCATAGTCGCCTCGCTGCCGTTCAGACCATCCACTTTCAAACGATAGGACAGGTACCAGAGATGAAATACACCGAAGAACACGAATGGCTGCGCGTCGAGGACGATCTGGTCGTCGTCGGGATCACCGGTCATGCCAGCGAACAGCTGGGCGACATCGTTTTCGTCGAACTCCCGGAGGTCGGCGCGACCGTGACCAAGGATGACGAGGTCGTCGTGATCGAAAGCGTCAAAGCCGCCTCGGACATCCTCGCCCCGCTCGACGGCGAGGTGGTCGAGGTGAACGAGGCGCTTGCCAAGAATCCCGGCATGGTCAACGAGGATCCCACCGGCGACGGCTGGTTCTTCAAGCTGAAGGTCGAGGATCTGTCAGCGATGGACGATTACATGGACGAGAACGAATATAACGAAATGATCGGCTGACCGCCACGATCAGGCAGTCCCGGATATGATCCGGGGCCGCGACGTTAGCAAAAGCTGTCGGAGACCCCAGATGCCATTCACGCCCACCGACTATCTTCCCTACGATTTTGCCAACCGCCGGCATATCGGCCCTTCACCGGCAGAGATCGCCGACATGTGCAAGGTGCTTGGGGTGAAGGATCTGGACGATCTGATCGACCAGACCGTGCCGAAAAGCATCAGGCAGAAGGAACCTCTGGATTTTGGCAAGCCGAAGTCCGAACGCCAACTGCTGTGGCACATGCGGCAGGTGGCGAAGAAGAATTCGGTCCTCAGTTCGATGATCGGGCAGGGGTTCCACGGCACGGTGACGCCGCCTGCAATCCAGCGCAACATCCTCGAGAATCCGGCCTGGTACACGGCCTACACGCCCTATCAGCCCGAGATCAGCCAAGGTCGGCTCGAGGCACTGCTGAACTATCAGACGATGGTTTCCGACCTTACCGGGCTTGAAGTCGCCAATGCTTCGCTGTTGGACGAGGCAACTGCCGCCGCCGAGGCGATGACGATGGCCGAGCGGGTCGCCAAATCGAAGGCCAAGGGGTTCTTCATCGACGAGAACTGCCATCCGCAGAACATCGCCGTGATGCGGACCCGCGCCGCGCCGCTGGGGATCGAGGTTATCGTCGGCGATCCGCAACAGATCGACGCCGAGAAGGTCTTCGCCGCGATCTTTCAATATCCCGGAACCCACGGCACGCTGACCGATTTCTCGCCCCATATCGCGAAGCTGCACGAGGCCGGAGCGCTCGGCATCGTCATCGCCGATCCGCTGATGCTGACGCTGCTGAAGGAACCCGGCGCGATGGGCGCCGATATCGCCGTCGGTTCCACCCAGCGCTTCGGCGTGCCGATGGGCTATGGCGGCCCGTCAGCGGCTTACATGGCCTGCAAGGACGCCTACAAACGGAACATGCCCGGCCGCATCGTCGGGGTGTCGATCGACGCGCGTGGCAATAAGGCCTACCGGCTGTCACTGCAAACCCGCGAGCAGCATATCCGGCGCGAGAAGGCGACCTCGAATGTCTGCACCGCACAGGCGCTTCTTGCCGTCATGGCAGCGTTCTACGCTGTCTTCCACGGTCCCGAGGGGCTGAAGGCGATCGCGCAGCGCATCCACCGCAAGACCGACCGCCTCGCTCGGGGCCTTGAAGCTGGTGGCTACAAGATCGAACCGGAATACTTTTTCGATACGTTCACGGTCGAGGTCGGCAGCCTGCAGGGCGTGATCCTTGCCGCCGGCCGAGCCGAAAGGATTAATTTCCGGAAGGTCGGCGATACCAAGATCGGCATCACGCTCGACGAGACCGTACGTCCCGCAAGGCTGGAAGGTGTCTGGCGAGCTTTTGGGCTGAACTACAGTTGCGATGATTTTCCGGCCGACTACCATCGGGTTCCGGCGGATCTGGTGCGCGAAACCGATTACCTGACGCATCCGGTTTTCCACATGAACCGCGCCGAAACCGAGATGATGCGGTACATGCGCCGGCTCTCTGACCGCGATCTGGCGCTGGACAGGGCGATGATCCCGCTCGGATCCTGCACGATGAAACTGAACGCCGCGGCCGAGATGATGCCGATCACCTGGCCGGACTTCGCCAACATCCATCCTTTCGCCCCGGCCGACCAGGTCGAGGGATATCGCGAACTGCTGGACGATCTTGCGGCGAAACTCTGCACTATCACGGGCTATGACAAGATGTCACTTCAGCCCAATTCCGGCGCGCAGGGCGAATATGCCGGCCTGCTGACGATCGCCGCCTATCACCGTTCGCGCGACGATACAGGGCGCAATATCTGCCTGATACCGGTTTCTGCGCATGGGACCAATCCGGCTTCCGCGCAAATGGCCGGGATGAAGGTCGTCGTGGTCAAATCGGCGGCCAATGGCGATATCGACGTCGACGATTTCCGCGCCAAGGCCGAAGCGGCGGGCGAGAACCTAGCCGCCTGCATGATCACCTATCCGTCGACCCACGGTGTGTTCGAGGAAACGGTACGCGAGGTTTGCGAGATCACTCATAAGCACGGCGGTCAGGTCTATCTGGACGGCGCCAACCTGAATGCCATGGTCGGGCTGTCGAAGCCGGGCGAACTGGGATCGGATGTAAGCCACCTCAACCTGCACAAGACCTTCTGCATTCCGCATGGCGGCGGCGGGCCGGGCATGGGGCCGATCGGCGTGAAGGCCCATCTGGCGCCGTTCCTTCCGGGTCATCCCGAAACGGGCGGGCGCGAGGGTCCGGTCTCGTCCGCGCCCTACGGGTCGGCCTCGATCCTGCCGATCTCCTGGGCCTATATTCTGATGATGGGCGGGCAGGGACTGACCCAGGCCACCAAGATCGCTATCCTGAACGCAAACTACATCGCGAAGCGGCTGGAAGGGGCCTATGACGTCCTGTTCAAGGGCCGCAACGACCGTGTCGCGCATGAATGCATCCTGGACACGCGGCCCTTCGACGAGACCGCACATGTAACCGTGGATGACATTGCCAAACGACTGATCGACAACGGTTTTCATGCGCCGACGATGAGTTGGCCCGTGGCCGGCACGCTGATGGTGGAGCCGACCGAGTCCGAGACCAAGGCCGAGCTTGACCGGTTCTGCGACGCCATGCTCTCGATCCGCAAGGAGATCGCGGGAATCGAAAAGGGCGACCTGCATCCCGAAAACAACCCGCTGAAACGCGCGCCCCATACGGTCGAGGATTTGGTGGGCGACTGGGATCGGCCCTATACCAGAGAACAGGCGTGCTATCCGCCCGGTGCTTTCCGGGTCGACAAGTACTGGCCGCCGGTCAATCGCGTCGACAACGTGCACGGCGACCGCAACCTAGTTTGCACCTGCCCGCCGCTGGAGGAGTACCAGGAAGCCGCTGAGTGAGGATTTCGCCGCGCGGTGTCAGACCGGCGCGGGGTCGTCCGCGGGCAAGACCGCAAGGCGTCTTATCCGGTCGCGGTCCTCTTCCAGCAGGAGGCCGTTGAGGGCGAATTCCAAGGCGCGGGCGGATTCGATCCGTGCCGCCTGCGCCATTTCCCGGTCCTCGCAACGCGCAAGTCGCGCCAGCGCCTTTTGCAAACGAACCTGCACCTCAATCGTATCGGCGCCGGCCCGTGCGATGGGGGCATAGGCGTCCCGCAAAAGCGCCTTGGCCGATACGGGCTTGATCCAGACATGGCGGTAGCGGATATCATCGTGGCTTTCGGGATGCGTTTCGGAGGTGAAACGGATAAGCAAGCGGGTCAATCGGCTGATGATGTCGATGGCCGTACCGGGATCGTTGATACCGGGCGACAAGGCGCGTTGGGCAATCTCGCTCAACACGATCATCCCGAAGCGGGGGTCCTGATCGAAATTCCGCGTCCGGCTGATTGAAAGCGCATCCCAGATGTCATCTTCGCCCAACTCCCCTGTGAACCAGGCCACTGGTTCGCCTTGCGTTACATAGCTGCCTGGCCCGGACAGAACGAAAACCTGTGCATTCTTGGATTTGGCGGCCGAGTCGATCATGCCGACATCGAGGTATTCGACATAGCCGGTCGCCTTCGCAGACGCTTTTTTCGCCCGCGCCGGTATCTCCAGATGACCTTCACTCAGCGGACGGGCGCCGAGACAGGGATATTCCTTGCGTGTCTCAAGCGCGTCGCGCGCGGCATCCTCGATCCATCCCGTTGTCGTAACGACGCTTCCCAGATCGCTAAGATGCTCGATCCAGCGCAGGATCGCCACCACGACGAGGCCGATGACCAGAAGGGTGAAGACCAGGATCACCACCACGGCCTTGTTCTGGTAGAGATTTATGCTGACGAGAATCAGCGATGCCAACGCATAGACGAAGGCCCCCAGGAACGTGGCCAGCACGGTTTGGGTAATGTGATCCTCGAGCAGAAGCTGGTGTGCGCGGGGCGTTGCCTGGCTCGAGGCGGACTGCCGTGCCGAGACCATGACTGAGAGCGAGAACGTGGTGACGGCAAGCATAGACGAGGCGAGGATCTGCAGAATGCGGATGACCGGCTCCGGCCCCAGGCGATCAGCCACTCCGTCGGGGACGAGCGGCGACAAGACCGGGCTCAGGACGGCGGCCACCAATGCCAGCAGGGCGATCAGACTGGATCGGATCCAGAGTTGCCGGGACAGCCGCTGCAAGCGGTAGACGGATTTCGAGAGAAACGCGACGTTGAACACGGCGAGCGACCTTCCTTTCGGATGAGCCTAGCGCCTGCTGCGGTCCTGTCCATCTTGGAAAAGAGTGTTTCGGGATCTTGGCGGCGGCGACACGCCATCCCTGCGAAAAGCCGGTTCCGCGCCAAGGTGGACGCCGCGCATTGGCACCGCTTGACAAGGCGCATCAGATTGCCCACATGTGCCGCCGTTGGGGCCGTAGCTCAGATGGGAGAGCGCGTCGTTCGCAATGACGAGGTCAGGGGTTCGATCCCCCTCGGCTCCACCAATGTTCCTTCGCGCTGCGCCCGGAAATCGGTTCGTCACCGCTCAGTAATCCCTTTCGAAGAATATCCCTAGACCGGTCCCGCCTTCGGAATCGACGCTTCCCTTCGCGACGATGTTCGGCGTCACGTCGAGATTGAGCTGGATCTCGGTACGACCTTCGGAATTGACCTGAAAATCCGTATAGATGTTCTCGTTCAAATATTTGCCCACTCCCAGGGTCGCGGCTCCGCTATCGTCGGTCGACACGTCCAGATCGTCCAGATTGAACTGGTTCCGGATGTTCTCGAAGACACCGCCGCCACCAGTACCGGTCAGCGTCGCCACCGCGCTGGCAAGTTGCGCCGCCTGCAGGGGTGAAATCGAGGCGATGTCCCGGCCAAACAGAAGACTGGCGAGGATTTCGTCATCCGGAAGATCCGGATCGGATTCGAAGACGAAATCGGGCGATGTCGGGGTTCCCTCGACGATGATCCGAACCGTCGCGTTGGTCGTGGTGGTGGCGGCGACGATCCTGAAGAATGGATCGAGCGAGCCCTGCAAGAGCAATTGTCCTGAATCCAGATTGAGCCGCTTGCCGAGGATATCCAGACGCCCCCTGATCAGGTTGAACTGTCCGATCGGGATGACATTCGCCACGGTTCCGGTAATCCGCAAGCGTCCGCCGAGTTCGGCGTCCAGTCCTCGCCCTCGGATGAAAATCCTGCTTGGCGCTCTGACGACCACATCGAGAGCGAGCGCTGAGGACGGCCCGCCATTACCGTTGCCGCTGTCGACCAAACCGGCCCGTTGCAGCGTCCGGGACACACCGGCGGATTCGCGGACATGGGTGATGTCCGGCACGTTCTGAACCGTCGTGGCCGCGGACAGCCGTATCTCGGCTTCGCGGATGTCGATCTGGCCGCCCAGGGTCGCCCCGCCCCGAAGCGGGCCGGTTAGGGTCAGCGCGCCGTCCGTCGTGGCCGAATAGCTTTGAGAGTCGGTGAACTCGGCGTTGTCGAGATTGATGCGAAGATCAGTCGCAAAGCCGGGTATCAGCCCGATACTGCCGCCGACGGAAAGCCGCCCGCCGCTGGCAAAATTTCCGGCCGCGTCGATGTTGGCGGTGCCGCCGGACAGGCGGGCAGTGGCATTGACACCACGCAGCGTGACCCTGAAGGCGGGCGCTGCGATGCGGGTGTCAGTGGTCGAAACCGTGCCGGACAGAGACTGGATCGAGGGCGGTCCGACAAGTGCGAAATCGAGGTTCGCGGTCCCTTGCACATCTATGGGTGCCGAGATGAAGGCATTGGCCAGTCCGAGGGGCGCCGTTCCGGTCAGCGCAAGGTCGAAACTGTCGAAGGCCTGCGCAATCGTGCCGTCCGCGGCGACCTGCAGGCCACCGGGACCGCTTCCACTGATATCGATGTTCCAGCCGGGACCGGTCTGGCCGACAGTTCCGCTGATGCTGGCGGGACCGTTGATACCCGGAACAAGACGCGAGACGTCCGCGATGGAGACGTCCGCCCGCAAGTTAGAGGCTTCGGTCCTCAGTGTTCCGTCGGCTTCCGCTGTGAGGCCGGCGGTCTGGAACCTGAGCGACTCGAGCGTCAGGCCGGTGGTGTCCCGTCGCGCTTCGAGCTTGAACGTGCTGTCGCCCTCCACAAGATCGAGGGCCGGCGCAGGGCCAAGTGTAAGATTGGCCAGGCTTCCCTCGGCCGTGGCGTCGAACGCGCCGCCCAACAGGTCGTACCAGCCGTTGAGCCCGAGTTGCGCCGATCCTCCGAGCGGCTGTTTGGCCAGCGCGGCGAAGCGCTCGAGCGACCCCGCACGCAGCGACAGATCAGCCGTTGCCCGCAGGTCCTCGTTTACGATATCCACGCTGCCCGATCCGAGCAGCCCCAGATCGCCAGAGGTGAAATCTACAAGACCGATCCGGATCGGCTCGCCCTCCTGCCATTCGATGATGGCATTGGCGGTCGCCGTCTCTCCGGCAGCCTCGGACAATTCGGGTGTTCCAAGGTCAAGGCCGAACATCTCGGCCCCGATCCGCGCCGTCACACGAGGCACGGGACCGCCATCGGTCTCGACGCGCTGGATCAGTCCGCTCGCCTCAATGGCCGCATCCTCGATCGTGATCTGCTCGCGCTCGAAACCAAGCAAATTGCCGTTAAAAGTCCACTCGTCACTCTCCCCGGCCTCGAACGTAGCCCAGATCGTCGCCGAAGTGACGCGGGTTTCGGGGCCGCCGATCGGAAGAACGACGTCGGACCCCTCGACCGGTGTGAGCATCGCGGAAATGTCGAAGGACTCGGGAAGCCCGTCCGGCGACAGTGCCAGCGACCCATTCATTTCAAGGGCTGCTGATTTCAGCAGGAAGGTCTCGAGGACAAAGCGTTTGTCGGGCAGGACCGCGCCAGCAACCTCCAGCTCGGATTCACCCCCAACGAATTCCCTGTACTGCTCGGCAAGAAGCGGCGCGATATCGCCCGAAAGCTGAGCGTCAAAGCCCCGTGCAACGTTTCCCGCTTCATCCGTTTCCGCGATGAGTGCAAGGGCGCCGGTGACCCGAGGGGTCGAATTCGTCGAAAGCGAAAGCTGAGCCGCGAAATCGCTTAGGGGTCCGTTGCCTTCCAGCACCAGGGACAGGGAAGGGCGATCGGGCATGTTGAGAAGATTGACGAGAATGCCGTCCTCTTCCTCGTCCACGCGCAGCGCGATATCCAGAACTTCTGTTTCGTTCGAATAGCTGCCGGCCAATTCCAGACTGCCGGCTTCAGCGTCAACCCGGTCGATAGCGAAATCCGCAGAACCTTCGCCTCCGGCAAGCTGCGCCTGACCCTGAAGCGCCACGATCGCCTTCTCGCCGAAGATCGCTTCTTCCAGCGTCACCCTGTCTACCGAGACTTGATCGATCCGAACCGACACCGGCAGTTCCGGAAGCGAGAATCCGGAGGCTTCAGGCTGTGGCGCGGCCTCTTCCGTCGCGGGCAAGCGGACGAGTTCTATGGCCTCGGCTGACAGCTCGTTGACCTCGAGGTTGCCACGGAGCAGCGCCGAGCGGTTCCAGTCGAGTGTCGCGTTCTCGACCGTCAACCAGATGCCCTGATCGTCCGCGATGGTCAGCTTGTCGAGCTTCGCAGTGGAACTGAGCGCGCCGGCAAAGCCCTCGATCCGAATCTCGCGGCCAGCCCCGGAAAGGTTTTCCTCAAGCCAGTTTGTCAGAAAGCCCCTGTCGTCCTCTTGCGCGAGGATGGCGCCGGGTGACAGGCAGAGAAGCGATATGAGGAGCAGGCGTCTCAAAACGCTTGTCCTATCCCGACATAAATCTGCACGCCATCGCCCGTGTCGCCGCTGACCGGTGTTGCCACGTCAAGCCGGATCGGTCCGACGCCAGTGTTGTAACGCAAGCCTAGCCCGGCGCCGCTGTGCCAATTGCCATCCCCGCCAGGGGTCGATCCTTCGCCGATAAATCCGGCATCGGCAAAGACCACGAAACTGATTCTTTCGAAAGCGCGGATTCGCGCTTCGCCAGACAGGCCAAGAAAACTGCGGCCGCCGATTGTATTGCCACCGCCAAGGTCCACCGCGAGGGACTGATAAGGCTGGCCGCGGACCGTGCCGCCACCGCCCGAATAGAATAGAAGATCCGGCGGGGTGTCGCGCAGCCCGGATCCGACGACCGAGCCGAGTTGCGCGCGGCCGGCAAGCGTGACCGGCACCGCGTCGCCAAACGAGAAATAGGCCCTGCCATCGGCAAAGAACCGAGCCCCGGAAGCGCTGTCGGCAAGACCCAGATAGGGCTTGATTTCCGCTCTCAGGTAATAGCCGTCCGTAGGATCAAGCAGGCTATCGCGGGCATCGTAGAGACCCTCGATTGGGAAAGCGAGGTGGGTGAATTCGCGGCTCCCGAGGTCATCCTCGACGTCGGAATAGCGCAACTGAAGGCCGACGCTATACTCGATCCGCTCCGAGAAGCGGCGGCGTATCTTGGCGCCGACCGTCACGCTGTCGGATTTGTACTCCGGTTCGTCCTCGCGGGCGATTTCGGCGTTGAGGATCAGCGTGTTGGCAGCGGCAAACGTCCCGGGCCGGGAAAAAACGGCGCCAAGCCGATAGTCGGTTCCGCTGTCCTGACTGCCGATGCCCCCGATCTCGGCGTCGAAACGCAAGTTTTCGGCGCCGCCCAGCAGGTTGCGGTGCATCCAGTAGGTCGATACCGAAACACCTTCGGAGGACTCGATTTCTGCCCCCACGCCGAAGCGCCTCGGCTTCTCCTCGACGAGCCTGGCGGTGATGTCCATCCTGCCGTCCGGGGCCACGGTTTCGCCTTCGGAGAGCGAGACCGACCGGAAGGCACCCGTATCCCGGAGGCGCTGCGCGACCGCATCGAGTTCGTCCGGCGAGTAAACTTCGCCCCGGGGAAGGCCGGCGATCTCGCGGATGCGGCGCTCCCTGACCGATTTGGCGCCGTTGATGTTCAGATCGCCGAACCGGACACGCGGACCCGGATCCAGCGTGACAGAGGCATCCAGACGGTTGCGTGCGTGATCTGCGACGATGGATTGTGAAGTCGGCTCTGCCTTGGCATGTCCCACCTCGCGCCACGCGAGGATCGCACTGTCCACCGCCTCGCCTACGACCGGCGCAAGTGCCGGTTCGCCTCGGGCGAAGCTTTCGGGCAGTTCCGTCTCGGGCGCCAGAGGGGCGATGCCGATGCGCCCGAAAACGAAGGGTTCGCCTGTCTTTACTGCGATGCGGACATCGGAAACAGAGCGCGTTCGGAAAAACGGCGGCAGGCTTGCCGCCTCGCGGCCATCGATCATTATACTGACAACGCCGGAATAGTAGCCTTTCTTGTATAGTGTCCCGAGAACCTGGCGGTAGTCGGTCCGAGCCGCGGCAATGATTTCCTGCGGGTTTCGCACACCGTTATTCTCGGCTTCTGCAAGCAGGGAACTCTCCCGAATCGCATCGGTGATTTCCTCGCCGCCATTGGACTGGATCGTAAGATCAAATGCTCCCGCGGAAAGGCCGGAAAACAAGAGAGTTGCGGCAGCAAATCCAAGGGCTTTGCGCGTACTTTTCAACCAACTCAAGTTTTTGACCCACCCTGTCTGCGCGTACCGCTGTTCTTACGCCGAGACTCGCATCTCTGCATCGCGACTACAAATGGAACATGCGGCATGCCGGTTCTGTTCCATGACCTCTGGACAAGCGTGCAGTACCTGGCTTCTAGTGAGGAAGAGTGGAAACGAAAAATGGCACGGGAAAACCCGTGCCATTTCAATGTCTTGGTGGCTGAGGCTCAGGCGAGCGTCAGATTGATCGCGCTTTCGCGGCCATCACGGCCAGCTTCGATGTCGAAGTTCACTTTTGCGCCATCCTTCAAAGTCGTCAGGCCCGAACGCTCGACGGCGGAGATATGGACAAACACGTCCTTGCTTCCGCCTTCGGGCTCGATGAAGCCGAAGCCTTTGGTGGGGTTGAACCATTTCACGGTGCCAGTGGCCATTCCGTATTCTCCTAAGTTTTCAATACCATCCGCGTAGGTGCGATGGCCCGGCTTGGTCAGTGCAAGATCGATTGACTGTAGCCGTAAGGAGAACAGTGGGTCGAAAATCAATAACGTTCGCGAGGGCCGTATGCGACCTAACGAACGAAATGGCAAGGATAATTTTGGCCCGTCCACCATGTGGGCGAAAGCCTGCCACAAGGGAACACCGCGTGGTTGGCAGCGTCTTCGTACGAACGGGTCGGGGTCAGATGCGGCCCATGAGAAGCAGAATGAGCAGGATCAGAAGAAGCAGCCCCAAGCCGCCGGCTGGATAATAGCCCCAGCCGCGCGAATAGCCCCAAGTCGGCAATGCCCCGATCAGCGCGAGGATCAGGATGATGATCAGAATGGTCCCGAGTGACATGGGAAACCCCCAAAAAATACAGAATGACCGCTAACGCATGAACAGGAGGAATGGTTCCGTCACCGTGAAGATTAAAGCTCCGCCCAGTCGGTGAACTGCCAGATCGCCGGACCGGAGCGTGGCTTTCCCGCGTCCCGGGTGGGGTTTGGCGGGCGGCCGCGGATGGGCCGGGCGGTCGGGTTCGCCTGGTCCGGGGAGGGCGGAGGCGTCGGGGCCGGGGGTTTCCCGGTCGGGGCCGGGCGGGTGGCGAGAGGCTGGCGGGGCTGGCGTGGCATCGGTCTCTCCTTCGGTTGGAAAGACATCGCGCCGCGGGCGGTCTGGGGGCCGGTCTGGTGCGCAGGGTTCGCCGGTAATCGCCGGGAAGGAGGCCTGTTGCAGGGGCTTCGGTCCCTTGAAAAATGCCTTTCATCAATAAAGAGGAGAATAGCATGGGACGGCCGGGCGGGCAGGTGGGGAAAACCGGACTTTCGGGGCTGTCCACATGTGGACGCGAGGTGAAATCCTTTCGGATCAACCGGTTGAGAAATTCCGTTCAGGACTTGTTAACGGATGCGAAGGGGCGCGCGGTGGGCGTTGACACAAGCTCTGGGGAACCGACGACACCGCCGCAAGCTGCGGCATCCGCCCCGAGACCCGCCTAGAACGAGATCTCGGCGACGATCGTCGCGGGCCGCACGCCCCGTTGCATGCGCAACCCCGCGGCGCGCGCGAAGGCGGCGTCGACCTCTTCGCGATGCGCGTCGCTCACGCGTTGGCAGGCGCCTTCCGCAACCCAGCTTCGATAGGCGAAGGGCCCGGCCACCGCGCCCGAGATCACCCTCGGCGCGACGTCGTCCGGCTTTACCTTGTTCGAGGCGATCAGCGTCTTGATCGCCTCGGCGATGATCCGCGCGCTTTCCGCGAACTCGATCCCGGCAACCGCCGTCTCGGCCTCGGTCGGGGTGCCGTCGGTCAGGCAATGCCGGGCCACGAACAGCCAGTCATGCACCATGTAGGCCGGGGCGTAGCCCCAGGGCGAGAAGCCGTTGAAGAGCCGCGCCGCCCGTGGGATCGAGCCGCCATCGGTATACATCATCTCGGGCCGGATGGTCTGAACCGCCGCGCCCGGATCGCCGCGGTGGAAGACCAGCGGGCGGCTGGGGCTGGGCACGTAGACGAACCGCTCGGCGCCGACCCACATCACCAGAAGCGAGCCATCGAACCGGCCCACCGGGGCGTCATCGTAATCGACCCGGCCGCAGGCGGTCAGGGCAAGCAGGATCGGGATGAGATGTCGGAACATGGGTCGTGTCCAGGATTGATGAACACGATCGTATCACAGGGCGGCGTCATGCGCAGCTTGGGGTTTGGTCGACGCGCACCGCGCTGCTCTGGCGGGGCGGGGAACCGGATCTGCCGGTGCGCGGCGTCGAAACGTCCGGCTGGCAGCGGCGGGTGGTCCTTCGCCTCTGCGAAGATCCACCCGCCCTGAGGCTTGCTTATGCGAGGGCGAGGTTGATCGCGCTTTCGCGGCCGTCGCGGCCGGCTTCGATGTCGAAGGTCACTTTCTGACCGTCATCGAGGCTGGTCAGGCCCGAGCGTTCCAGGCCGGAGATGTGCACGAACACATCTTTCTTGCGTAAGCGTCCGGTCTGCCTGCACTGCCGCGCATAGAGTGTGTTCGATAGTGTCCGCTTTGGATGGCGGACACTACGGAGCAGGGAATGGCGCGTCGGACGAAGCGGCTTTGGACGGATGAAGAGAAGCGGACGATCTGCTTTCCAGACGACGGCAGCGGGCGTTTCTGTGGCGCAGGTTGCACGCCGCTATGCGATGAACGCGAACATGATTTTCAAATGGTTGCGCGATCCTCGGTATGCGCCTGACCCTGAAGGGGGTTGAGGAACTGGCGACGGAAGCACCCTGCTTTCTGCCCGTAGAGATTATTGATCGCCCCCAGAGGGATACTCCTGCACCGACACCCGAACCTACGTCTGTGCAAAGTGCGATTGAGATCGATATCGCTGGTGGCCACCGACTGAGGATTATCGGTGGCTATGACCCCGAGGCTTTGGCCCGGTTGATCCGAGGTCTTTCCGCATGATCCCGGTTCCGGTGAACACGCGGGTCTGGCTTGCGGCTGGCGTGACCGACATGCGGCGTGGATTTACGACGCTGGCAGCCCAAGCCGAGCAGACGCTGAAGCAGGATCCATTTGCAGGCCACATGTTCGTCTTCCGCGGTCGGCGGGGTGATCTGATCAAGATCATATGGTGGGATGGTCAGGGCGCGTGCCTGTTCAGCAAACGGCTTGAGAAGGGCCGGTTTGTTTGGCCATCGGCCAAAGAGGGTAAGATCGCCCTGACGGCCGCCCAGTTGGCGATGCTGCTGGAGGGCATCGACTGGCGGTTGCCCCAACGTAGCTGGAAGCCGCTCAAGGCGGGATAAACCGCTTGGAGCAAGTCTGCGGGGATTCCTCTGAGCGCGCGGATCGGGTATGATCCGATCATGCTGGACGTCGCTAAATCCCTGCCGGAAGACCCTGATGAACTGAGACAGTTCACAGCGCTTTTGCTGGCCGAGGTGAAGGCTCAAGCCGTTTTGATCGAGAAGCTGAGGCATCAGTTGGCAGGCCATCGCGCGGCGCGGTTTGGCACCTCGTCCGAGAGCATCGAACAGCTTCAACTGGCCTTGGAGAACAGTGAGATTGCCGTCGCCAAGATGACGGCGAAGCTGCGCCTTCCTGATGAGGAACCAAAAGACAAGCCGAAGCGCCGTCCGATCCCGGATCACATCCCGCGCATGGAAGTCGAACTGACCACTGGCGACGACGATTGCGCCCAGTGCGGTGGCGCTCTTCGCCGTCTGGGCGAGGATGTGACCGAAGAACTGGAATATGTGCCCGGTCGGTTCATCGTGAACCGCATCGTGCGGCCTCGCTTTGCTTGTTCGGGTTGCGAGGGCTTCACGCAGGCTCCGTTGCCGTCGCGCCCAATCGAGCGCGGTCGTCCCGGTGCAGGTCTGCTGGCGCATGTGCTGGTCAACAAATACGCCGATCACCTGCCGCTCTATCGGCAAAGCGGGATCTTCGAGCGCGACGGGATTGATCTGGACCGCTCGACGCTGGCCGACTGGGTCGGTAAGTCGACGGCCCTGCTGGAACCGCTCGCAGATGCCATCGGGTGGCATGTGCTGGCCGGACAGGCGATCTTTGCAGATGACACGCCCGTTAAGATGCTGGCCCCTGGCAAGGGCAAGACAGCGACGGCTCGGCTTTGGGCTTATGGCCGGGATGAACGTCCTTGGGGCAGCAGCGTCCCACCCGCAAGTTGGTATCAGTTCTCGCCGGATCGCAAAGGGCAACACCCCAAAGATCATCTCGCAAAGTATCAAGGCTGGATGCATGCGGATGGCTACGCCGGGTTCGAAGACCTCTATCGCTCGGGCGACATCCGTGAGGTCGCCTGCATGGCACATGTCAGGCGCAAGTTCGTCGACGTTCACAGGGCCCAGGGCTCGGCCATCGCCGATGAGGCCATCAGACGCATCGCGCAGCTCTATGCGGTCGAAAAAGAGGCGCGAGGGTCACCACCTGACCGGCGGGTCAACATCCGGCAGAACAAGGCAAAGCCGATCTTCGATGATCTGGAAGTCTGGCTGCATGGCCAACTGCCCAACATCTCCGGCAAGTCGCCACTGGCGGACGCGATCCGCTATGCCCTGACGCGCATGGCACGGCTCCGGCCCTATCTCGATCAAGGCGTTCTGGAACTCGATAACAACACGGCAGAACGCGCGATGCGCTCCATCGCAATGGGCCGCAAAAACTACCTGTTCGTGGGTTCGCAGACTGGCGGCAAGGCTGCCGCGATCGCTTATACCCTGATCGAAACCGCCAAACTGAACGGTATCGATCCGCAAGCCTGGCTGGCCGACACACTCGCCCGCATTCCTGACTACAAGATCAACCGCGTCGACGATCTGCTGCCATGGAAAACCGCCCCGTAGGGCGGCCAGACCGGACGCTTACTTTCTTGCCGCCTTCGGGCTCGATAAAGCCAAAACCTTTAGTTGCGTTGAACTATTTCACGGTGCCATTGGCCATCGTGTGTACTCCTGATTTTTCGCTGCCCGTTTGATACGGCAGCCCGGCTTGGTCAGTGCAAAATCGAAAGACTGCAGCCAGTGAAGGAGAACAGCGGGTCGAAAGAGAATAACGTTCGCAAGGGGGGATATGGGGGGGCGGAGACCGAATAGCAAGGATATTCGGGTGGGCGGGGAAGACGATGCGTCAGCCAAGGCGAGATGAGTGAACCTTCGCTTGCGCGAAGAACCACCCACCCTACGGCTTGCTGCGGCCTGCTAGTGCGAAACTACTGAACTGACCCGTCCCGCTAATCCGCGCAATGGAACAACGCTTGCCACTTGATTCAACAGCCGAACGTCTTCAGCGTTGGGCTCCTTGCTGTATACGCACAGATTTATACTGTCTGCATTGGCTTCCATGTCACTGAATGCCACAAAATTGGCGTTCACGGAATTTCCATGTGGCGAGACAGTTTTGATCAGTATTTGCTTATTGGCTTTAACCGCGAAATCAAATTTCCACCTTTTCCCACTACGTCCTTCTGCAAAATAGTCACGTCTTACTATGAATTCCTTTCGGATACTCACCATCTCTTGGCTCAAACTCACCAGACTCCTGTCGATTTCATCGAAAAGTACTTCTTTGGCCGTCTGTTCTTCGTCGATCAACGCCGTTCTCGCAGCAAGAGCAGACGCATTGGCAACCGACAAAATTGCCGCAGGAAGCCAATCCAAACTCTCTACTGAAACCACAATGCAATCCCCACGTCTGGTCAGACAATGACGACGGGTGGCTTCGGAAAGCGCACTGTCCAAAGCTTTGCCCTCTTTGCCGTGAGAAAGCACTGACGCAACAGCACCACCAATGTCGGAGACTTCGAACAAGCCTCGCCTCTCTGTAATGCCCACTTTGGCTTGCTCGAATGATGGATAAAGGCAGTCAGTGTTGATAATGACTTGGCCTTCACGCTCTTCGCAGACGCGCCAATCACTAAGTAAGTCTTTGATTGTATTGCATTTCATTTAATGGACCCACTAGTGAAGTAGCATCGGTTCTGGCGGTAAATCTATAGCACTTTGCTCTGGCGTCACGGATATATTTATGTCTGATGCGGTTTGGGCCAACGCTTGTCGCAGATTCCTTAGACTTGCAGCGACGGGCTTTCGGCATGGCAATTCACCAAATCCATGGTTCTCGCAAAAAACGCGATTCTCGTCCCACGGGTGTGTATGGCTACCAATGACTTTTGCGGGAAGCCCAATTTGTGCGGCCCAGTGAGGATTTGGCTTTTCTTCCTGCGCTGGAACTAAGTCAATGCGATACAGTAATTTCTTAGCCAACAACACTGAGATGCTGGGTCGAAGGAGCCCGCTGTCAACACTGAGGCAGAGTTCAGCCTGCAGTGTTCCGCCATTACTGTCGACTATTGGCCAGCGAGTCTGCAGTGAACTCCCAAAGGAATTGTGCCACTCAGGCATCAGGCCTGCAAGAAATTTGTCGGCAGCAAGGAATTGATCAATCAGTATGCAATCGTCAGTGTACATCACTCAACATTGTTCAAATCTATATAAGAAAGATAGTCCTTTCGTCGGCCCATTCGAGAGTACCACTACCTCACAAACTTCTTGAACTTCAACCGCTTCGGCTCCAGCGCATCATAGAACCTCAACCGGGTGCGCACGCAACTTTGCTTTGCAAAGTCGCTTTCGCGCACGCAAGAAATTCAGCTTATCTGCTGAATTTCTTGTGTTTCAGGCGTTTGGGTTCGACGGCATCCGTCCCCAGCCGCCGCTTCTTGTCTTCCTCGTAATCCTCGAAGTTACCCTCGAACCATTCGACATGGGCCTCGCCCTCGAAGGCGAGGATGTGGGTGCAGAGGCGGTCGAGGAAGAAGCGGTCGTGGGAGATGATCACGGCGCAGCCGGCGAAGTTTTCGATGGCGTCTTCAAGCGCCCTTAAGGTTTCCACGTCAAGGTCGTTGGTGGGTTCATCGAGGAGAAGGACGTTGCCGCCCTCTTTCAGAAGTTTCGCCATGTGGACGCGGTTGCGTTCGCCGCCCGACAGCAAGCCGACCTTCTTCTGCTGGTCGCCGCCCTTGAAGTTGAACGAGCCGCAATAGGCACGGGAATTGACCTCGGCGTCGCCAAGCGGGATCAGTTCGGCGCCGCCCGAGATTTCCTCCCACACGGTCTTGGCGGGGTCGAGCGCGTCGCGGGACTGGTCGACATAGGCGAGTTTCACTGTGTCGCCGTATTCGACGCTGCCATTGTCGGGCTGTTCCTGGCCGGTGAGCATCCGGAAAAGCGTGGTCTTGCCCGCGCCGTTCGGGCCGATCACGCCGACGATGCCGCCGGGGGGCAGGGCGAAGGAGAGGTCCTCGACCAGTTGCTTGTCGCCCATGTGTTTCGAGAGGTTTTCGACCTCGATGACCTTCTGGCCAAGGCGGGGGCCGTTCGGGATGATGATCTGGGCGCGGCCGATCTTCTCGCGCTCTGACTGTTCGGCAAGGTCGTTATAGGCGTTGATCCGGGCCTTCTGCTTGGCCTGCCGCGCCTTTGCGCCCTGCCGGATCCAGGCGAGTTCGCGTTCCAGCGTCTTGGATTTCGACTTGTCCTCGCGGGCTTCCTGTTCCAGCCGCTTGGCCTTCTGTTCCAGCCAGCTGGAATAGTTGCCCTCGTAGGGGATGCCGCGGCCGCGGTCGAGTTCGAGGATCCAGGAGGTGATGTTGTCGAGGAAGTAGCGGTCATGGGTGACGATCAGGATCGTGCCCTTGTAGTCCATCAGGTGCTGTTGCAGCCAGGCGATGGTCTCGGCGTCGAGATGGTTGGTGGGTTCGTCCAGCAAGAGCATGTCGGGGGCTTCGAGGAGGAGCTTGCAGAGGGCGACGCGCCGGCGTTCGCCGCCCGAGAGGGTTTCGACATCGGCGTCGTCGGGGGGGCAGCGCAGGGCTTCCATCGAGACGTCGATCTGGGCGTCGAGGTCCCAGAGGTTCTGGGCGTCGATTTCGTCCTGGAGCTTGGCCATCTCGTCGGCGGTCTCGTCGGAATAGTTCATCGCGAGTTCGTTGTAGCGGTCGAGGATCGCCTTCTTTTCCGCCACGCCGAGCATGACGTTCTCGCGGACATTGAGGGCGGGGTCGAGATGCGGTTCCTGCGGCAGGTAGCCGACATGCGCGCCCTCGGCGGCCCAGGCCTCGCCCTGGAAATCCTTGTCCATGCCGGCCATGATCTTCAGCAGCGTGGATTTGCCCGAGCCGTTGACGCCGACGACGCCGATCTTGACGCCGGGCAGGAAGTTCAGGCGGATGTTCTCGAACACCTTCTTGCCGCCGGGATAGGTCTTGGACACGCCATCCATGTGGTAGACGTACTGGTAGCTGGCCATGCGGATGCTCCGTCGGTTTGAGGGTTTGGTGTCCTGATAGTCAAGACGGTGGGCAAGGGCAATCGTCAGCGGAGCGCGTCGGCGAGGCGCTGGCGCAGTTTCAGGCCGCGGGCGGGGTTGACCTGTTCGTGCCAGTCGATCCGGCCGGAGAGTTGCGTGAGGAAGGCGGGATCGGCGCGGCGCGGGTCGGCCGGGTCGGCGAGACGGTGCAGGATGGCTTTGAGGCGGTCGAACTCCGCGCGGGGCGTGTTGACCCGCTGGTTGACGACAAGTCCGGTGACGATCTGGCGCTGGTGCGCATGGGCGGTGCGGGTCTTGGCGGGGTTGAGGCGGAAGCCTTCGCCGGTCACGACCTCTGGCACGGCGCGATGCAGGACGCTGGCGATGTGGCGGTCGCCGGAAAAGGTCAGATCGTCAGCGTAGCGGGTATAAGTTGCGCCAAGTGACCGGGCGAGGCCGGACAGGCGGGCATCCAGCACAAAGGCCGCGAGGTTGGCGAGCACCGGTGAAGTGGGCGCGCCTTGCGGCAGGTGGCGCTGGGTCAGGTGATCGCGGGCGGCCAGCCCCCTGGTCCGCAGGATGACGGGCGGGGTTATCGCGGTCGAGAGGCCGCTGAGCGCGCGGGCCGTGTGGCGGGGATAACCGAGCGTTCGGAAGAGCGTGTAGATCCGCGTCGATGTGATCGACGGGAAGAAATCGGCAAGGTCGAAGCAGATCACCATCTGTTCGCCGGCATGACGGGCGGCGCCGGTGATGCAGGACCTTCCCTTGCAAAACCCGGTGGCGGCGGGATGCGGCGGAACCTTGTCCAGCATCCGCGCCAGCAGGTCCCGTTGCAGGCGCTTCAGGAATGGTTTCGGCTCTTCGATCAGGCGCAGGGTACCGTTCGATTTCGGCTGCAGGTGGTGACGGTAATGGGCGCCGAACTGGGCGTCGGATCGCGCGGAGAGCCCGAGCGGATCAGCGAACCGTGTCAGTTGGTCGGGCGTGATGCCCAGCCACTCGGCCAGCTCGCCGGTCGTCGTAAGCGGCGGCAGGTCGAGATCGGCAAGTGCCGGGTCCGGCAGGAACCGAGGCTTCGTCAATGGCGACGACGGATGCAGTCCGGTTTTCCGGATGAAGCTCCAGATACGTCGGGCCTGCGGAGCGGCGATCAGGAATGCGGAAAGCCGCCCGGGGTCAGGTGCGACGCCGCCGGGAAACTCGGCCAGCAATGCGTCGGTAACCAGCAGCGCCAGCTTTCGCAGGCGGACAGGCAGGCGCTCGGCCAGATGGCGCCGGATCTCGACGCTGTTCCAATCCTGCTGGCAGAGAGAAGCGGCGAGTATCGTGGCCAGCTGGCGGAGCTTCATCCCCTGCGCCTTCCCTGATTGAAGCGGACCCCAACCACTCTGGTCCTGCATGACCCGCCCTTGGGTGAAGCCCAGACACGGTCATGCGTCGAATGTGCAGATTCGCTGATATCGGGAGGGGAAGCCCCGCCCAACCGGATTGCCCCGGCATCTTGAGGTCCGCTTCGGGCGGCGATGTTACGGAAACCGGGGACCGGGTCAAGCGCGGCGCCGGACGACGAGCCTGCGGGACCTGCCGGGCGGGCAATCACAACGCCGGCGTCGAATACGGATAGGCGGTTTGCCATGGCATCAGTCGCTGGCGGTCGTGCCTATTTCCGTCTAAAGGCGGCATATGACCGGAGATTCCGCCACCCTGCTGCGCGGCCAGACCATCGGCCTGCTTGGCGGATCCTTCGATCCGCCGCATCGCGGCCATCTGCATATCACGCAGGAGGCGATGAAGCGGTTCCGGCTGGACCAGGTCTGGTGGCTGGTCAGCCCCGGCAATCCGCTGAAGGCCGAGGGCCCGGCGCCGCTGGCCCGGCGGATGGCAGCGGCGCGGGCGCTGGTCGATCACCCGCGCATCCATGTCAGCGATTTCGAGGCGCGGGCCGGGACCCGCTATACCGCCGAGACGCTTCGCGCATTGAGACGCCGGTATCCCGCGACCCGATTCGTCTGGCTGATGGGGGCGGACAATCTGGCGCAGTTCCATCTCTGGCAGGACTGGCAGTGGATCATCGAGACGGTGCCGGTGGGGGTGCTTGCCCGGCCTGGCCAGCAGCTGTCGGCACGGCTGTCGGTGACCGCGAACCGCTACCGGCGCTACCGGCTGCGCGCGCGCGAGGCGCCGCTTCTGGCGCGCTGTGCGCCGCCGGTCTGGTGCTTTATCAACCTGCCGATGGTCAACCTGTCGTCGACCGCGATCCGCGCCGCCGGGGACTGGCACAGATAGCGCCCTAGAGTTTCCGGATCCCGAAGCTCGGCGCGACGCTCTCCATCGTCAGGAAGACGAATTCCCAGTCCTCCCGGACGCAGAATTCCTGCACCGCTTCGATGACCCCGTAGACGATGCCCTTTCTGAAGTTTCCCATCTGGTAATCGTGCCCGGCCAGGATGCCGCCGGGTATAAGTTTCGATGCGTAGAGCCGCAACTCGTCGCGTGTCAGCTCGTAGCTGTGTGTCGTATCCACATAGACCCAGTCGAGAGACCCGTCGGCGATCTGCGGGCCGATCCCGGTGGAATAGCCGCGCAACAGCTCGACCTGCCCGGAAGCGATTTCGGCCGAGAACCGCTTCGCGACGGCCTGGTACTTCTTCTCGCCATATCTCCGAGAGTCCCATGGATCGACCAGTTTCAGAGTCCGCGGCCGGGTGATCCGCAGGATATCGGCCGAAAAATCCCCTTCGTTCACGCCGAGTTCGCAGACATTCCCGGCCTTTGGCAGATGCGCGAGCAGCGCCTGCCTGTCGACGAGCGGCTTGAGGTTCGCAATGTGGATTTCCTGCAGCTTTACCCGCGGAAGCAGCTTGATCATGTTGCCGATGGTCTTCTGGTGGGCGCGAACGGCCTGGCGCGAGAAATGCCGGAACAGCGATGGCGGTACGAGTCGCTTGATCATCTTCGGTTGCTCATGCCCAGCCTCGGCACAGACACGCTCTGTCGCCGGTCCCCCGACCATAGCACGATGCGGTGCGACTGCGTGAGCGGGCAGACATCCTTCAGCAGCAAATCGCCGCCGCCGGCCGTTCGACCAGATCCGCCCGAAGGGATCAGGGCGTTTTTCGCGGAATGCCATGACGGCAGACTTGTCGGCCGGGCGCGGACAGGCTTAGTCTTGGTCCGATGAGTGGCAAATCACGATACGTGATCTCGCGGCGGGCGGTGATGGCCGGGCTGCTGGCCGGCGCGGGCCGGATGGCCTGGGCCGACGCCCCCGCGGCATCGCTGCGCCCCGCGCCCCGGCCCTCGGGCGGCGGCGCGCCGCGCGGGCGCGACGCCGAGGCGCTGTGCGCCGAGGCCGGGCTGAGCGGCCGGCTGGGCTACATGGTCGCCGATGCGCGGACCGGGCAGCTTCTGGAACATCGCAATCCGCTGCTGGGACTGCCGCCGGCGAGCGTGCTGAAATCGATCACCGCGCAATATGCGCTCGAGGCGCTGGGTCCGGCGCATGCCTTCGCGACACGGGTCATGGCGACCGGGCCGCTGGTCGACGGGCGTCTCGACGGCGATCTCGTGCTGGTCGGCGGCGGCGACCCGCTGCTCGATACCGACGGGCTGGCCGAGCTTGCCGCCGCCCTGAAGGCCGCCGGACTGCGCGAGGTGAAGGGGCGGTTCCTGGTGCATGACGGGGCGCTGCCGCGGATCGAGACGATAGATCCCGGCCAGCCCGACCAGCTTGGCTACA
This sequence comes from uncultured Alphaproteobacteria bacterium, assembly GCA_942492375.1. Lineage (GTDB taxonomy): Bacteria > Pseudomonadota > Alphaproteobacteria > Rhodobacterales > Rhodobacteraceae > JAHEAO01. The sequence goes on along the minus strand of CALOEL010000003.1, from coordinate 160,056 downwards.
ATCCGGCGGTGTCGGGGCTGAACCTGAACTTCAACCGGGTGCATTTCGAATGGAAGCGCGCCGGCGAGAGCTATGACGTGACGATGGATGCCCGGTCCGGGAGCTACCGGCCGAATGTGGCGATGACCCGGATGCGGCTGGCCGACCGCAAGGCGCCGATCTACACCTATGCCAGCCAGGGCGGGGTCGAGGACTGGACCGTGGCACGCTCTGCGCTGGGCGCGGGCGGCAGCCGGTGGCTGCCGGTGCGGCGGCCGGATCTCTATGCCGGCGAGGTGCTGCAGACCTTCGCGCGGTCGCACGGGATCGTGCTGGCGGCGCCGGAAGCGGTGCTGGGACCGCTGCCCGCGGTGACATTGGCCGAGCGGCGGAGCATTCCGCTGCAGCGGATGCTGAAGGACATGCTGCTCTATTCGACCAACCTGACGGCCGAGGTCGTCGGCCTGTCGGCCACCTCGGCGCGCGGCCGGCTGGGGTCCAGCCTGGCGCAATCCGGGACGGAGATGGCGCTGTGGGCCGAGCAGCGGCTGGGGCTGCGGAATCCGGTCTTCGTGGATCATTCGGGGCTGGGGGACGGATCGCGGATCTCGGCCGCGGACATGGTGCGGGCGCTGACCCGGCTGGGGCCGGACAGCACGCTGGCGACGATCCTGAAGCCGGTGCCGATGCGCGATACCGAGGGCAATGTGATGACGGACCACCCGGCGGCGATCCGTGCCAAGACCGGGACGCTGAACTTCGTCAGCGGCCTGGCTGGCTTCATCGGCCTGCCGGGGCGGCACCTGGTCTTCGCGATCTTCGCCGCCGATCTCGACCGCCGCGCCGCGATCCCCGTGGCCGACCGCGAACGCCCGGCCGGCGCGAGCGGCTGGAACGCGCGGGCGCGGCGGGTGCATGGCGGCCTGATCGACCGCTGGACGAAGCTTTACGTCTGAGAAAGCGAGACGCCTTGCGGCGTCAAGACTGCGCGCGCCGCGCCGGACTGCGTCCGCAGCAGCGCGGGCCTTCGGCGAGGATATTTTCAAGACAATGAAGCAAGGGCGGACCGCCTGTCATCATTTGTCCGGAAATATCCCCGCCGGAGGCATTGCCCCGGCAGGGGCGATCACAGTTTCATGTGGCGGGCGCGGGCGCCGCGTTCGATCGCCGCGGCATGCAGCCGGTCGATGTTCAGCTCGTAGCGGATCTCTTCGAGCAGGCGCAGTTCGGAATCCCCCAGATTGCCGTCCGAGGCGGCGACGTCGCAGGCCAGCGCATAAGCGGTCTCATGAAGCTTTTCGGGCAAGTTGTCGCGGATCAGCCCGAAGAGCGCGTCGAGGCCGTCCTCTTCCGAGAAGAGGTCGAACACGGTCTGCGAGACCGACTTGATCCGGTCGGTGTCGTAGTCGGAGAAGACCGGCAGGTGATTCACGATCGCCTCGATCGTCACCAGTTCGGAGGTCCGGATCTCCTCGTCCGAGGCGGAGGTGGCCATCATCATCGCCACGAGGCAATCTTCGGGCGTCAGGGAATGGGAGATATCTGTCACGTGCCTGTCCTATCGGGGGATGTTGCGATGCAGATTATTGACGCGGCGCGGCCCCGGCAATAGGTAGCGGTGTTTATCGGGGCGCGAGGGGCGTTCCGGCACAGGAAAGATGCTTGCCATGTCCGATCTGCGCGACGCCGCGATGAACTCCAAAGCCTGGCCTTTCGAGGAAGCGCGCCGCGTGCTGAAACGCTATGAGAACGCGCCGCCGGAGAAGGGTTACGTGCTGTTCGAGACCGGCTATGGCCCGAGCGGCCTGCCGCATATCGGCACTTTCGGCGAGGTGTTGCGCACGACGATGGTGCGCCGCGCCTTCGAGGTGATTTCCGACATTCCGACGAAGCTGATCAGCTTCTCGGACGACATGGACGGCTTGCGCAAGGTCCCCGACAACGTGCCGAACCGCGAGATGCTGGCCGGGCATCTGCAGAAGCCCCTGACATCCGTGCCCGACCCGTTCGGCGAATACGAGAGTTTCGGTCACCATAACAACGCGATGCTTCGCCGGTTCCTGGATACGTTCGGGTTCGATTATGAATTCTACTCGGCGCGGGAGTTCTACCTGTCGGGCCGGTTCGACGAGACGCTGCTGAAGGCCGCAGAGCGCTATGACGAGCTGATGGCGGTGATGCTGGAATCCTTGCGCGAGGAACGCCAGCAGACCTATTCGATCTTCCTGCCGATCCATCCCGAGACCGGCCGCGTGCTTTACGTGCCGATCAAGCATGTCGACGCAAAAGAGGGCACCGTGACCTTCGACGACGAGACCGGGCGGGAATGGACGCTGCCGGTCACGGGCGGTAATGTGAAACTGCAGTGGAAGCCGGATTTCGGTGCCCGCTGGGCGGCGCTGGGCGTGGATTGGGAGCCTTACGGCAAGGAGCATGCGCCCAATACGCCGATCTATTCGAAGATCTGCTCGATCCTGGGCGGGCGGCCGCCGGAGATCTTCACCTACGAGCTGTTCCTGGATGAAGAGGGCGGCAAGATCTCGAAGTCGAAGGGCAACGGGCTGACGATCGGCGAATGGCTGACCTATGCCTCGACCGAGAGCCTGTCCTATTTCATGTATCAAAAGCCCAAGACCGCGAAGCGGATGTGGTTCGACGTGATCCCGAAGGCGGTGGACGAGTATCACCAGCAGCTGAAAGCCTATGCCGAGCAGGACACCGCGCAACGGTTGGCGAACCCGGTCTTCCATATCCATGGTGGCGATGTGCCGAAGTCGCACATGGTCGTGCCGTTCGCGATGTTGCTGAACCTGGCGGCGGTTTCGGCGGCCGAGGACAAGGGCCGGATGTGGGGCTTCATTCAGCGCTATGCGCCCGATGCGACACCCGAGACTCATCCGGATCTGGATGCGGCGGCGGGTTTCGCGGTGCGCTATTACCACGATTTCGAGAAGCCCAAGCGGGAGTTCCGGCTGCCGGACGACAAGGAGCGGGCGGCGATGCAGGATCTGCGGGACCGGCTGAAAGGCTGGGAAGGCGGGCTGGATGCCGAGGAATTGCAGACCATGGTCTTCGCGGTCGGCAAGGAACACGGGTTCGAGCCGCTGCGCGACTGGTTCAAGGCGCTTTACGAGGTGCTGATCGGGGCAAGCCAGGGACCGCGCTTTGGCGGGTTCATCGCGCTTTACGGGATCGAGGAGAGCATCGCGCTGATCGACCGGGGGCTGGCGGGCGAGCTGGCGGGCTGAGGAGCGCGCCGCGCATCACGATATTGTCGGTTTGATCGGGCGCGCGCCCGGCCTAGCTTTCCTTAAGGGAAAGGGAGGAACCGTGATGCGGCGACTGATGTTGAGCATGGTCCTGGCGATCGGAGTGGCGGGTCCGCCCGCCGCCGCGCAGGACGGCGCGATCGAGGGGACGATCCGAAGCCAGATCGACGCCTTCCTGGAGGATGATTTCGACAGGGCGTTCAGCTATGCCAGCCCGATGATCCAGGGCATCTTCCGCACACCGGAGAATTTCGGCGTGATGGTGCGCAAGGGCTATCCGATGGTCTGGAGGCCGCTCGTCGTTCGGTTTCTCGACCTCAGCGAGACAGATGGACGGATCGTCCAGCGGGTCCAGTTGGTGGATCAGGACGGGGTCACCTATGTCGCGGAATACGAGATGATAGAGACCGAGGACGGCTGGCAGATCAACGGTGTCCGGATCGAGCGGGCGCCGGAGGTCGGCGCCTAGCGCGGACGGCGGTCGCCTACTCACCGCATCTAGTAGGACAGGATGCGTATCATTGGCTATCCGCTGGCCCTGCCGTTGGGCCTGGCTGAACCTTATGCAGGCTCGTTTGATTTGTTCTCGTTCAGGGAACGAAAGGCAGGGACCTATGAAGATCAATCACATCTTCTTGAGTGTTAACGCCGCCAATTTCGCCGCTCAATCCGACTGGTGGGCGAAGTTCATCGGTCGCCGCTGGGACCGCGATCCGATGCCGTCCTGCCACGAATGGGTTCTCGCGGATGATGTTCTATTCCAGGTTCTCGATAGTGCCGGGGGACATGGCGGCGCGACCGTGACCCTGCATGTTCCGGACCTCGATGCCGAGATCGAGCGCTTGTCTGAGGCAGGAATAACATTGCCCGAGCCAGTCGCGGTAGAAGGCTTCGAGAGCCTGCGCTTTCTAGAATTCTCTGACCCGGAGGGCAACACAGTCGGCCTTCTCGACGGAAGCTAGGAGAAAGCAAGCCACGCTGGATCCAATCGCCGAGTTGGACTATCATCGCCTTCCCTAGTTGAAGGCGACCACCGCGAGGATCAGCGCGAGGCTCGCGAGGGCGGGGCCGGCAAGGCCGAGGCGCTTCATGCGCCGGGGGTCGGGCGGCGTGCCGCTGCGACGGGCGCGGATCATTGCGAGATTCGCCAGCGTGACCACCGCCGTGAGCACGAGCACCACTAGAAGTTTCATCAGGAAGACCGGATCGGACAGGCTGCCCGGCCGGCCTGGCAGCAGGGCGAGCCCGGTGATCCACAGAAGCGCGAGCCCGCCGGTCGAAATCGAGAGCAGCCTGGCGCGGTAGGCGGCGGCGCGAGGCATCGCCCCGGGCGGCAACGGCAGGAGGCGGTAGGCCGCAAGGATATTGGCAAGGCCCGCGCCGATCGCGGCGGAGAAGGCAAGGAAATGGATGATCTTCAGCAGTTCCGGCACGGCGTCCTCCCTGGCTCGATGCTGCGTCCGATTGGGCGGCCGGGTCAATCCCGCTTCCGAAGCACGCTGCGAACGGTCGGTTAGCGGAGCGTTAGAACTGGGCTGATACCCCTTTCCGCCAACGGGCGACATGCCCGGTTTTCCGCAATCGGCTATGGACGAGAACCGAAGGGGCGCCCCCGTTCGGTGAATATCCGTGCCGTTTTCTTCGAAAGGATATTCTGTATGAACAAGGCGATCACCGAGGGTCTGGCGCTGATGCCGCCGGCGTTCTCGAACGGGTTGGATGTCTGGTCGAGCGAAGACGGCACGGCAGGATCGGCGAGCTATGACGGGGCGGGCAACGTGTCGGTGGTCGTGGCGGATCAGGATTTCGGCAATTGCCTCGAACTGCTGAAGACCGACACCATCCAGAAGCTGCGCTTCATGGGGCAGACGCCGCTGTTGCCGGGCTGTTACCTGCGGGTGCGCGCGCGGGTGAAAGCGATCAGCGGGGCGCTGGCTTCGGTCCGCGTCGCAGGCTGGGCCGGCGGGCCGGGCGAGGCGCATGTGCCGGGATTGGTCGAGACCGGAACGTCGGTCCCGCTGACCACCTATGGCGAGGTTGTCGAGGTTTCCGCGATCATCGGCACCGGCCAGCGCGGCGGGGTGGACATGGTCTGGGGGACCGTGCCGCTTTATGGACATTTCGGGCTGGACCTGACCGGCACGAATGGCGGGCTGGTGCGGATCGAGGATCTGGTGATCGAGGATGTCACCGGCGTCTTCCACCGCGACATGATGGACTGGGTCGATGTGCGCGACTACGGCGCGATCGGTGATGGCGTGACCGACGACCGGGCGGCGTTCGAGGCGGCGGATATGGCGGCGGCGGGGCGCGATGTGCTGGTACCGTCGGGCGAGTATTTCCTTGGCGATCATGTATCGCTGCTGAACCGCATCCGCTTTGAGGGCACGGTCGCGATGCCCGCCGACAAGCGGCTGATCCTGCGCGGGTCGTTCAAGCTGCCGGATTACATCGACGCGTTCGGCGATGAGGTCCTGGGCTTCAAGAAGGCGTTCCAGGCGCTCTTGAACTTCTCGGACCACGAGTCGCTCGATATGGGTGGGCGGCGGATCGAGCTGGACGCGCCGATCGATCTGGCGGCGGCGGAGGCCAGCAAGGACACGTTTGAAGTGCGCCGGGTGATCCGCAACGGCCAGTTCAACGCGGTGGCGGGGCCGGCCTGGGAGCCGAGCGTGGCAAGTTCCGCTGCCAGCTATTCGGCGGCAAGTCCGAAAGCGCTGAGCAATGTCGCCAACGTCGCCAACATCGAGGTCGGATCGCTGGTCACGGGCAATGGCGTCGGGCGCGAGGTCTATGTCACGGCGAAAAACGTGGGCGCGGGGACCGTGACGCTGAGCCAGCCGCTCTATGGCGCAGCGGCGACGCAGAACTACACTTTCACGAGATTCAAATATATTCTTGATTTCTCCGGCTTTTCCAAGCTGTCGAAGTTCACGTTGACAGATGTCGAGCTGATGTGCGCGGGCAATGCCAGCGGCGTTCTGCTGGCGCCCGCGGGCCAGACCTTTCACCTCAAGGACTGTTTTGTGACCAAGCCGCGTGACCGCGGCGTGACCAGCCATGGCGAGGGCTGCCAGGATCTGCAGATCGACCGCTGCCATTTCGTGTCCAACGAGCAGTCGGTGCGCGCGACCGACCGCAGCACCATCGCCTTCAACGTCAACGCCAACGACGCGAAGATCCGCGACAACCGGTTCGAGCGGTTCCGGCACACTGGCGTGCTGTTCGGCAACGGTCACCTGATCGTAGGCAACCACTGGTTCCAGGGCGACGGCGATGTGGATGGCCCGCGTCTGGGTGGCATGATCTTCACCTATCCAAACGTGAAATCGGTGATCACCGGCAACTACGTCGACAACTCCTCTATCGAATGGACCAACGAACACGATGCAGAGCCCGCCTTCGGGATCGAGTTCTCGTTCGGCGGGCTTACGGTGACGGGCAACATCTTCACCTGCTCGGATGCCGCGGACTGGTTCAACTGGATCGTCATCAAGCCCTACGGGCCGGGTCATTTCATCCAGGGGCTCAGCGTGCAGGGTAACAGCTTCAAATCGATCAACGGGAACATCCGACGGGTCGAATCAGTGGACGATTCCATTGCCGGGCTCGATTTCGGTCGCAGCCGGAACGTGGTGTTCGAGGGCAATTCCTTCAACGGGATCGACCAGCCGACGATCAACCCGGTGACGCTGGAATTCGTGCAGGGGTCGGAGGCCATCAATTGGGCGCTGGACGGCAGCGGCTATCTGCCTTTCGGCGGATGGTCGCGGATGGTGCCGAGCGTGCAGGTGGAAGGCGCGGCCACGAACGCGGCGGGCGCCACGGTCTGGGCGCTGCCCTATGTCACGCCGAACCACGGGTCATCCTCGAACCTGGTGCGGCTGACCTGGCCGGAACCTGTCAAGGGCCGGGTGATCGTGACCTCGCGGATGGACAATCCGTTCTAGGAGATTGCAACCAGATCCCGAGGCGTGAGTTGATAGGCCCTGCCGAAGCCGCCGTTCAGGGCGGCTTCGGTCATTTCGAAAGTGACGAAGCTGAAATCGGTGAAGTCTATGTAGAGTTTTGACTTCGGATGATGATCCAGCCAGTGGTCGCGCAGCGCCGCATGTTCGGGCGCGCTTCGGGGCACGAAGCGGGCCCGCGCGGCCAGGGTCAAACGGGGGAAGGCGAGCGGATCGCCCTTCGCAGGGGGCTCGCCGATCAGGAGCGAGCAGGCGGGTTCGGCGTGCAGCGCGCCTGTATGCAGCGCGAGCGACGAAATCAGGGAAATCGGGATGCCCTCGGGCGTAAGGCCGAGGGCGATGCGGGTTACGTGCGGCAGGCCCGTCTTCGGGTGACGGACGGCAAGGGCCGCGTGCCGCGCGGTCGCCAGCAGGTCACGCGCAAGGCCGCGCGCCTCGTCATCGGTGGGTCTGATCGGGTCGATGGCCATGCCGGTGACGCTAGCGGCACGACCGCGGCGGGGCAATCGGGATCGGGACGCCGGGCATCCGAAGCATTGGACGGGGCGAACGGGACGGTCTAGGCTGATCCCGTGAAAGCCCGCTTCGGAGGACCCCATGACCACAATCAACAAATCCGCCGATCTGCAGACCGTCATCACCACATTCGACGTCACTCCCGGCACCTGCCAGGATTTGCTGGACGAACTGACCGGCGCCTATGATGCCTTTATCCGCAAGCAGCCGGGGTTCATTTCTGTCGCGATCCATCTGAACGATGCCCAGACCCGGATCGCCAGCTATTCGCAATGGAAACGTCGAGAGGATTTCCAGGCGATGTTGCGCAGCGACGAAATGCGCAAGCGCAACCGAAAGATAAGCGAACTGTGCAAAGGCTTCGAGCCGGTGATGTACGACGTTGCCGAGAGCATCGACGCGGCTTGACCCATCGCAAGGCGGCGCAGCCGGGGCCGTGCGAGGTTGAACCGTCAGTGGAGGATATCGAGATGTACAAGACCATACTGGTGCCGATCGCCACGGATCACAGCGATCACACCCAGACCGCGCTGAAGGTCGCACGGAAACTGCTGGACGAGGGCGGAACGATCATCGCGGTTCATGCGATCGAGCCGATCCCCAGCTATGTCAGCCAGTACCTGCCTCCGGATCAGGAATCCTCGGCCCATATCCAGGCAGAGGAGGTGCTGCGCCAAGAGACCGGGGGCGCCGAGGATATCGAGCACGCGCTGATCCATGGGTCCGCCGGCCATGCGATCACCGACTACGCGGCGCGCCGTGGTGCGGATCTTATCGTTATCGCCTCGCACAAGCCCGGATTGCAGGACTATCTGCTGGGTTCGACCGCCGGACGCGTGGTGCGCCACGCCGACTGCGCGGTGCATGTGGTGCGATAGACCTATCCGGGCTAAGCTGGTGCCGCGGCGGACGGAGGAGCGCGCATGGTCGGCAAGGATGGCAAGTCGCTGCTGGAAGGCGCATACCGGCTGGCGACGCCCGCCGACAATCTGACCTATTACCGGGAATTCGCCGCCGTCTACGACAGCGCCTTCGTCAACGGTCTGGGCTACAGCTATGCGGCCGCGGTGGCAGCGGTCTACCGCGATCTGGCCGCGCCCGACGACGTCCCGGTAGCAGATATCGGCTGCGGCACCGGGCTGGTCGGCGCGGCGCTGGGTGTTGTTGCCGATGGCATGGACATCTCCCCGGAAATGCTGGCGCAGGCGGCGCGGCGCGGCATCTATCGCGCGCTTCACCAGGTCGATCTGACCGGAGATTTGACCGATCTGCCGACGGAGTTCGGCGCGGTGGTTTCGGCGGGGACCTTCACGCATGGTCATCTGGGGCCGGAGGTTCTGTCACGGTTGCTTGGGCTCGTGCGGTCGGGCGGGCTTTTCGTTGTCGGCGTCAACTCGGCGCATTTCAAGGCGGCGGGATTCGACGCGGCCCTGCAGGAGTTGAAGCAGAGCCGGCGGATCGGACCGGTCACGGCGCGGGAAGTCCCGATCTACGACAATCCCGACCACGACCATTCAGGCGACCGGGCGCTCGTCCTGGACTGGCGCGTGACCTGAACCGGTCGGGTGCGCCCGCTTGTCCGGTTGCGGACCGGCCGTCGCGGTGCGAGGCTGCGCGAAACCCGAGCAGGAGGATGCCGATGCCACTTACGATGTTCCGACTTGCAGCTTGCATGCTGACCCTTGGCGGCGCCGCCGGAGCGGAGCCGGTCAACATCACGCCGGACCGGCCTTCGGTGACCGTCGAGACCCCGGACGGGCCTGTGGAGATCGGCCGCATCCAGGACAACACCCACGAGATCACCGGCGAATGGGCCAAGACCTCTCGTGCCTGCCCGCCGTTCTGCATCCAGCCGATGACACCCGCACCGGGGGTGACGACAGTGGGCGAATTGGAACTGCTGGACATGCTGGCCGATCCCGAGGTCATGGTGATTGATAGCCGCACCCCTGACTGGTTTGATCAGGGTGCGATCCCGGGCGCGGTGAACATCCCCTACACGCTGATCCTGGACCGGCTTGGCGATCTGGGCTGTGAGGCGGATTTCGACGGCTGGGATTGCGCGGCGGCCCGGCCGGTCGCGCTTTATTGCAACGGACTCTGGTGCGGGCAGTCACCCTCTGCGATCCGGCTGATGGTCGATGCCGGCTATCCGGCGGAGCGGATCTTCTACTATCGCGGCGGCATGCAAAGCTGGCGGCTTCTGGGGCTGACGGTCACCGGCGGCTAGGCGGCGGCTTGCGCAAATCGTCGCGGTGAAGTTGATCACCGCGGATCGCGGCCCCATATCCCCTGAAACCGAACCACCAAGGAGCCTGCGCGATGAGATGTCCGATCGACGATACCGAGCTTGTGATGACCGAACGCCAGGGGGTCGAGATCGACTATTGCCCCAAATGCCGGGGCGTCTGGCTGGATCGGGGCGAGCTGGACAAGATCATCGACAAGACGATGCCCCCGGTCGTGCAGGAAGAGCCGCGCCGTGACAAGCCGCTTGCCGATACCGTGCATGAATTCCGTGAACCCTATCGCGAAGAGGCCCGCCGAGAGCCGCCCCGCCGCGATCAGCGCCAGCCGCGGCGCGATGACGACTGGGATGATGATGACGACGAAGATCGCCGTCGCTACGGCAAGCGGCGGCGCAAATCCATCCTGAGCGAGATCTTCGACTTCGACTAGGTCGGCCCGCCCCCGTGCGCCGTCAGTTGTCTGCCAATGCGACGCTGTCGATCTTGCCCGTGCCAACTTTGCCAGCCGAGGTAAACCGGATCCGAACCCTGTCGCCGGCCGTCAGATCGGGTCGGCGGCCCTTGTCCGGCGCCGCCCGGTCCGCCAGAGGTAGACCGAGAGGCTGCCGATGACGATAGCCCCGCCCAGCAGCATTGCCGGGGTCGGGCGTTCGCCGATACCCCACCAGACCCAGAGCGGGCCCAGCACGGTTTCCAGAAGCAGCAGCAGGCTGACATTGGAGGCATGGGTATGGCGCGAGGCCAGCGACAGGCTGCCGAAGGACAGCGGCAGGATCACCGCGCCGGTCAGGATGATCGGCCAGACCGAGCCTTCGGTCATCGCGGCAGGGCCGGTGACGATCAGCCCGGTGAACCCCGACAGCGCGCCGCCCGCGCCGATGACCAGCAGCACCGAAAGGGCCGGGTGGTGGCGCAGCATCACGAAATTCAGCGCCATTGCGGCGGCGACGAAAAGCCCCGCCAGGGCGCCGAGAGCCGCGTTGAGGTCGAGGCCGATCCCGCCCGCCTCTGTCCCGAAGACGGCCATGCCGATGCCGGTCAGCACCGCGGCGATGGTCAGCCATGTGGCGGGGCGGGTCGGCTCGTTGAACACGATCCGGGCGAAGATCGCGGCGAAGACGGGAATGGTCGCGACGGCGAAAAGCACGACGGCGACCGGGGCGGTTGCAATGGCGAGGTTGAAGAGCGTCGCATTCACATATTGGCACGCAAGCACGATCAGCCCCGCCCCGCCGAGAAGCAGCGCCGCATCGGCGCGCCGGTCGCGGCTGGTCAGCATCCAGGCGGTCAGCATGATCGCGCCCATCAGCAGCCCGCGCCAGGCCACCATCTGGTAGCCCGACATCCCCGAGAGCCGCATGAACAGCGTGTCGGGCGTCAGCACCAGCGCGCCGAACAGCGCAAGGGCGAGACCATAGAGGGGATGGCGTGCCATCGGCGAGAGGTAGCGGGGTTGGGGCAGGGTGGCAAGCCGGGCCGGACGGTCTCAGTCCTGGATGCGGATCAGCAGCACCATCGCCAGAAGCGCGCAGGCGATGCCGGCCAGGTCGCGGGCGCGGATTTCCTCTTCGAAATACGAGGCTCCGATGGCGCAGAGCGCGATCAGGCTGAGCATCGAATAGGCCACCCCCGCCTGGGCGAGGCTGACGTGACGCATCGCGAAATACCACATCGCGGCCGAAACGACGTAAAGCCCCGCGCCGACCAATGCTGGCGGCGAGACCAGCGGCTGGCCGTTATCGGCGGCGACCTTGAGGGCGATATCACCGGCGATGACGACGACGGCGGTGATCAGGGCGAAAACGTAGCCATAGAATATGCCGAGCATGAAAACGCTCCGGGTTTGAAAATGGGATACGGACCCTCAGGTCCGGAAAACGGGATGCGGTACTGTGGCAGAGAGGGTGACGCGGCGGCAAGTCAGGGATTCCCTGCCCCGGGTAGCGGCGGCGATTGGCGTGTCCACATGTGGACAAATTTCTAAAATATTGTTTTAAAACGATAATGCAATTTTTGTTAGGGAATTCTTAACCCGAACGCTCAGGCGCGCTAGAACCACATGTCCGAGACGCAGCGGCCGTCGCCGGGCAGGTCGGCGAAGCTGACCAGCCCCTCGAAATGGCGGATCGGCAGATGCGCCACGGTGTCGGGTTCGGCGAGCCGGACATTGACGGCGATGCGGCGGCGGCCGTCCTTGCCGGGCTTCGCCCCGCGCCAGCAGGCGACGCAGCCGCAGTTGGGGCAGAAATGGAACTCCAGCTCCCTGTCGCCCCACACATACATGCTGGTTGGGCCGGTGAGGGTGACCTCTTCGCCCTCGTGGCCATAGCTCCAGAGCACGCCGTAGCGGCGGCAGATGGTGCAGTTGCAGGCGGTGGCGGAGCCGGGATCGCCGTCGAATGTCCAGCGGACCTTGCCGCAATGACAGGAGCCGGTGAGCATGGCGGGGCCTCTTGTGATGAAGTCGCTTCAGGTTAGGCGGGCCGGGGTCGGGGCGCAATGCCGGGATTTGGGTCGGGCCGGGGGGCGCTACAAGGTCGAGTGTTCGAAATCCGAATGTTGACTTCCAGCGGGCGGCTGACTCAAATCGCCGCATGATCATGTCGTCGTTCCGTATTCTTGTCTGGCTCGCTCTTTGTGCGGTGGTCTTTGCCGCCTATCCGGCGCTGGCGCCGCCCTGGGTCTTTGCGATTGTCGCGGCGGCGGGCGTCCTGGCGCTTCGCCGGATCGCCGTCAAGCCGCCGCCGGCTGCGAACTGGGTGGTGATCGACGGATCGAACGTGATGCACTGGTTCGACGAGACGCCTTCGCTGAACACCGTTTCCGCTGTCGCGACGCAGCTCATCAGCCAGGGGTATCAGCCGATCGTCTGGTTCGACGCCAATGTCGGCTACAAGGTCGGCAGCCGCTATATGGGAGAGCGGGCGCTGGCGCAGCATCTGCCGGTTTCCGCCCGGGCGATCCGCGTCGCGCCGAAGGGCAACCCCGCCGACCCGTTGCTGCTGACCGAGGCGGTCCGGCTGCGCGCCCGCGTGGTCAGTAACGACAAGTTCCGCGACTGGACCGAGGCGTTTCCGCAACTGGCGGATGAGGCATTCCTGATCCGCGCGAAGGTCAATGCGAAGGGGCTGACGATGGAGATCAAGCCGGCGGGGTAGGTGCGCATGAATGCGCACCCTACGGGTTTGTTAACCATCGGTGCGTTAGCTCTGCGGCATGTCGAATTATCGCCGCGTCCGGGTTGCCGGGGCCTCGTATTTCTTCACCGTCAACCTCGCGGAGCGGGGGCGATCGACCTTGATCGACAATATAGAGATCTTTCGGGCGGCGTACCGGGCGACGGTGGCCGATCATCCGGTTTTTTGCGACGCGATGGTGGTGTTGCCGGACCATATCCATGCGGTGTGGACCATGCCCGAGGGCGACGCCGACTATTCGGTGCGGTGGGGTGCGATCAAGGCGCGGTTCACAAGAGGGTTGCGTAGGGTGGGGTTCCACCCCGCCGAACCCGCCCGCGTCAATCCCATCCCCCGATCAACGAGCAAGATTGCCAAAGGCGATGCAGGCATTTGGCAACGCCGGTTTTGGGAGCACATGATCCGTGACGACGACGATCACGCCGCGCATATCAGGTATTGTTGGTTCAATCCGGTGAAGCATGGGTTTGTCGAAAACCCAGAGGATTGGCCGTTTTCGTCGGTGCATCGCGACATCCGCGCGGGGTGGTTTCCGTAGGGTGGGGTTTCACCCCACCGCGTGTCCCAATGCGGTCGTGGAAAGGCGTGGATGGATGGATCGTAGCGTGGGGTTTTATCCCACGGTTTGTGTGGGTTGTTGAAGGAGAATGGTGGGTTAGAAACCCACCCTACGGTTCTACTTGGTGGAGGCGGAGGCGTGAATTCATCCGGCGAGGGCTGGGGTTCCGGCGGAAATAGTACGTGCGAGTACCCACGCTTGCTTGCTCGTCGCCCGTTTTAAGAGTCGATGTTTGTTGACGAAAACAATGTGCGCGACCGATCCAAGAACCAGCCCTCCATGCCATTTGACATCGTTGTGCCGCGTGCACCCATTGAAACGAGCACCTCACGAGCTTCTTGAGCATCGCAACCTATCGCGATCCGCAGATCATCAAGGCTAATTACTGGCCCTTCAATGGCTTCGAATAGCTCGTTTGCGAGCGTCTGCCGTGGCTTTAGCCAATGTCTTTTTCGTCGCCAAGCCTTCCATTCATCCAAAAGGAGTGGTCCCAAGAAACTACCAAAAAAACTCCCGCTGAAAACTGCGGCAATCACCCCAACTGCATTGTCCATCTATCTCTTCCCCCCATACCGCGACTTCCCCCCACGCATCCCGCCACGTCCACCGGTGCTCCGCCCGGCCCCCTTCCCCGCAGCCCCACTCGCCGCTTCCACCGCCGCCTGCCGCGCCAAGGGATCATCGGCAATTGCCAGTTCCACCGCCTCCAGCCGTTTGACTTCGTCGCGCATCCGGGCGGCTTCCTCGAATTCCAGGTTCTCGGCGGCCTTGCGCATTTGCAACCTCAGATGCTCCAGATGGGCGGCCAGATTGGCACCGACCAGTGGTTTATCAACTTTTGCGGTAACGCGGGCCTGATCGGTGTCGCCCTTGTAGAGGCCCTGCAGGATGTCCTCGACGTTCTTCTTGATCGTCTGCGGGGTGATGCCGTGGGCCTCGTTATAGGCGACCTGTTTTTCGCGGCGCCGGTTGGTTTCGGCCAGCGCGCGTTCCATCGAGCCGGTGATGCGGTCGGCATACATGATGACGCGGCCTTCGGCGTTGCGGGCGGCGCGGCCGATGGTCTGGATCAGCGAGGTTTCCGAGCGCAGGAAGCCTTCCTTGTCGGCGTCGAGGATCGCCACCAGCCCGCATTCGGGGATGTCGAGGCCTTCGCGCAGCAGGTTGATGCCCACCAGCACGTCGAAGGCGCCGAGGCGGAGATCTCGGAGAATCTCAATCCTTTCAATGGTGTCGATGTCGGAATGCATGTAGCGCACGCGGATACCCTGTTCGTGCATGTATTCGGTCAGATCCTCGGCCATGCGTTTCGTGAGCGTGGTGACGAGGGTGCGGAAGCCGGCGGCGGCGACCTTGCGGACCTCATCCAGCAGGTCGTCGACCTGCATCTCGACCGGGCGGATCTCGACCTGCGGATCGACAAGGCCGGTGGGGCGGATGACCTGTTCGGTGAAGACGCCGCCGGTCTGTTCCAGCTCCCATGACTGGGGGGTGGCCGAGACGAAGACGGATTGCGGGCGCATGGCGTCCCATTCCTCGAACTTCAGGGGGCGGTTGTCCATGCATGAGGGCAGGCGGAAGCCGTGTTCCGCAAGGGTGAACTTGCGCCGGTAGTCGCCCTTGTACATGCCGCCGATCTGCGGGACCGAGACGTGGGATTCGTCGGCGAAAACGATGGCATGGTCGGGGATGAATTCGAAGAGCGTGGGGGGTGGTTCGCCGGGGGCGCGGCCGGTGAGGTAGCGGGAATAGTTCTCGATGCCGTTGCAGACGCCGGTGGCCTCCAGCATCTCGAGGTCGAAATTGGTGCGCTGTTCGAGGCGCTGGGCTTCCAGCAGCTTGCCCTCGGCCACCAGTTGGTCGAGGCGGATGCGAAGCTCGGCCTTGATGCCGTTGATCGCCTGTTTCATCGTCGGGCGCGGGGTGACGTAGTGGGAGTTCGCGTAGATGCGGATCTGGTCGAACGTGTCGGTCTTGGCACCGGTCAGGGGGTCGAATTCGGTAATCGATTCAAGTTCCTCGCCGAAGAAGGAGAAGCGCCAGGCGCGGTCTTCGAGGTGGGCGGGCCAGACCTCGAGGCTATCGCCGCGCACCCGGAAGGAACCCCGCTGGAAGGCGGCGTCGTTGCGGCGGTAGGCTTGCGCGACGAGATCGGCCATCACCTTGCGCTGGTCGTAGCTTTCGCCGGTTTTCAGGTCCTGGGTCATCGCCGAATAGGTCTCGACCGAGCCGATGCCGTAGATGCAGGAGACCGAGGCCACGATGATGACGTCGTCGCGTTCCAGAAGCGCGCGGGTGGCCGAGTGGCGCATCCGGTCGATCTGTTCGTTGATCTGGGATTCCTTTTCTATGTAGGTGTCGGAGCGGGCGACATAGGCTTCGGGCTGGTAGTAGTCGTAGTAGCTGACGAAATATTCTACCGCATTGTCGGGGAAGAAGTTCTTGAACTCGCCGTATAGCTGGGCGGCGAGCGTCTTGTTCGGGGCGAGGATGATGGCGGGGCGCTGGGTTTCCTCGATCACCCGCGCCATGGTGAAGGTCTTGCCGGTGCCGGTGGCGCCCAGCAGGACCTGATCACGCTCGCCCTCGTTCACGCCCTGAGTCAGTTCGGCGATGGCGGTGGGCTGGTCCCCCGCGGCCTCGAAATCGGTCTTCATCACGAAGCGTCGGCCGCCTTCCAGCTTGGGGCGGGTCAACACTTCGGGGCGGGCGACGGGGGCGTTGAGATTGTTATGCGGCATCGGCGACTCCTGACGCACCAGATTTGATCACTTTTTGTTCCGGTTCAAGGGGCGACACAGGGCGCCGGCCGCCTCGGCAGAAACAGGCTTCCCGATTTATGCAACCTGAGGTATAATAATCCTTGCGGACTCAACCGTTCCTCCCTGCGGTCGGGTGCGTAAGGCGCTCGTCTGGCTGCCGGCCCGATACTCTGACCCACCTGCAGATCTCCCTCGTATCGTTGGCCGGCAGCCGATCGGAGCTTGCCTTGCCGCGCATTCTTCCCGATAAACCAGAGCAGCAAATGCAAGGAGTCGTCCGATGCGCGCCCGTATCTACAAGCCCGCCCGCAACGCCATGACCTCGGGGACGGCGAAGACGAAGCACTGGGTGCTGGACTATTTCCCGGCTACCGCGCGCGAGGTCGATCCGCTGATGGGCTGGACCTCGTCGGACGACACCCAGGCGCAGGTGCGGCTGCGGTTCGAGACCAAGGAGGCGGCGCTGGACTATGCCCGCGACCACGGCATCGACGCGGTGGTGACGGAACCCCACAAGCGCAAGCCGAACATCCGACCTGGCGGCTATGGCGAGAATTTCGCCACCAACCGGCGGGCGGTCTGGACCCACTGACGCGGCGGTGTGACTGCGCGGGAATGGCTGTCCGCGCTGCTTGCCCCGCAGGACGCGGCCAGGGCCGCCTGACTAGGCGCGGTGCCCGATGCGCGACCCTCTTGATCTTGGCGGCAGGCTGACGCAAAACGGCCCGGCGCGACCCCGTAGCTCAACTGGATAGAGCAGCTGACTTCTAATCAGCAGGCCGAGGGTTCGAATCCTTCCGGGGTCGCCAATCCTTCCGCCGCTTCGCAGCCTCTGGTTGGCGCTTTATCTCCGGCCCCGAGGCGGGCATCATGCCGGTGCTTTCCTTTCCGGCGGATTTCCATTGAACAGGACCGCTCCGATGTCACGCGTTGCGCATCACGATTGCCATGTCTGTCACCGGCGCTTTCCGGCGTCGCAGCTGCGCCCCTGGGTTTCGGTCCGGCCGGGCGTTTCCGAGTTGATCGGCCAGCGCGTGCCGGGATGGGGCGAGGGCCGCCATATCTGCCGCGAGGATCTGGCGCAGTTCCGCGCCGCCTATGTCGAGCAATTGCTGGAACAGGAGCGGGGCGAACTGGGCGATCTTGACCGCGAGGTGATCGAGAGCCTTGCCGAAGGGCAGCTGATCTCTCGCAACCCGGCCGAGGAAATTGCCGAACGGGCGACCTTCGGCGAGCGCACCGCCGACCGGGTGGCGGAGTTCGGCGGCAGCTGGGCGTTCATCATCTCGTTCGTCGTCGTGCTGCTGGGCTGGATCACGCTGAACGTGGTGGGGCTGCTGGCGCGGCCCTTCGACCCTTATCCGTTCATCCTGCTCAACCTCGTCCTGTCCAGCCTGGCCGCGATCCAGGCGCCGGTCATCATGATGAGCCAGCGCCGGCAGGAGACCAAGGACCGGATGCGGGCGGAGAACGACTATCGGATCAACCTGAAGGCAGAGCTTGAAATCCGCCAGCTTCACGAGAAGTTCGACCATCAGCTTGTGCATCAATGGGCGAAGCTGGCGGAACTTCAGCAGATCCAGATCGAGCTTCTGGAGGAGCGGGCCGAGGATACCCGCTGACGCCCCCGGTCCGCCGCTTACGCGGCCCGGAAAATCAACGACACGCCGTTCAGGCAGTGGCGTTTGCCGGTAGGGGGCGGGCCATCGTCGAAAATATGGCCCAGATGGCTGCCGCAGCGGCGGCAATGCACCTCTGTCCGGGTGGTGAAGAAGGTGTTGTCCGGCTTCGTGCCGACCGCACCCGGCAGGCTTTGCCAGAAGCTGGGCCAGCCGGTGCCGCTGTCGAATTTCGTGGCCGAGGAATAGAGCGGCAACTCGCAGCCTCGGCAATGGTAGATGCCGCGGTCATAGCGTTTGTCGAGCGGGCTGGACCCGGCCCGTTCCGTCTCCTCCTCACGCATCACGGCATATTCGGTCTCGGTCAGCATCGCGCGCCATTCGGCCTCGGTCCGGGTGATCTCGAAACTGCCTTCGGCGGCGTTCAGGCGCCCGGCAAAGACCGGCAGCGCGGCGCTGGCGAACAGGAAATCTCGGCGTTTCATCATCGGCTCCTTTCGGTTGGTTTCATGGGGGCTGCGCCACCCCGGCTCCCCTCCGGAGCCGGGATGGCGCTCTGCCGCTCCGAAGCGCTACGCCGTCACTTCGGCAGCAGGACCTTGTCGACAACATGGATCACGCCGTTCGACTGATCGACATCGGCGATGGTGATCCGCGAGGCGTTGCCGCTTTCGTCGTAGATGTAGAGGTTGCTGCCCCGGACCTGCGCCGACAGCGCATCGCCCGAGACGGCGTTGAAGTGATAGAAGCCGTCGCTGGACGACCGCGCGGCCGAGGCGATGTCGGCTGTCGACCAGTCGCCGGCGACGACATGAGCGGTCAGGATCTTGGTCAGCATGGCCTTGTTCTCGGGCTTCAGCAGGGTTTCGACGGTGCCCGCGGGCAGGGCGTCGAAGGCGCCGTTGACCGGCGCGAACACCGTGAACGGGCCGGCACTGGCCAGGGTGTCGACAAGGTCCGCGGCCTTGACGGCGGCGACCAGCGTGGTGTGATCGGCGGAATTCACCGCATTCTCGACGATGTTCTTCTCCTCGAACATCGGCGCGCCGCCGACCATCGGGTTTGCGGCAAGGGCCGAAGTCGCGATCGCGGCCGCGGCGGCAGAGGTCATCAGGGTCTTCAGGATCATCGGTCTACTCCTTGTTGCGGCCGGGCGTCCGGCGGCTATGGGGAAGACACGAGGGGTGACGCCGGAAAGTTTCAACGGCGCATCATTATCGTCATACAAATATCTGAGAAATAAAAGAAATGCCCCCGGACCGAAATCCGGGGGCATCCCGCCTGCAAGCGTATACTCGTTACCCAATCCCTCGGAAGCGCTTGCCCTGCTACAACGCTTCTGCCGCGTCTTGGTTCACTCGGCGGTGACGACCGTCATCACCAGCTTGTCGTCGATCTTGATCGGGCCGTCTTCCTTGGCGCCGAGCGTGTATTCGAAGGTGCCGGTCTGCATGCCGCCGTCTTCGGCATGGACCATCAGCATCAGCATCTCGCCCGGCTTGACCTCTTCGGTCAGGATCGCGGCGACATCCATGTTTTCGCCTTCGCGCAGCGGCGCATAGCCGACCACGGGGCCGGGCTTCATCTCGGCATCGGTACGGTGGACGACGAGCCAGCCATTCTGGCCCGCGACGACCTTCTCGGCGCTGACGACGCCGTTGGCGACGGACTGGTTGCCGGCTTCGACGCCCGGAGCCATCGAATGTGCGGCGGCGAAAGCGGCGCCGGCGGTGGCGGCAAGGATAGCGGTCGTCAGAATGGATTTGCGAATGGTCATTGCGTAGTTCCTTTCATCGGTCGCGGGCGTTTTGCCCTTTGATGCAGGAAGACACGGGAAGGCCGGGCGGAAAGTTTCGACGGTGCGAAATTTTTTTTCGGATTTCGCCGGAGGATGCCGGCAAGCTGATGCGTCACGACGTTCCGGAACCGATCAGATCCCGGTCACGGCACCCACGGCCAGGACCGCGCCGGTCGGCTGACCGGTGGGCGATCCGCCCGGAGGCTCGTCGCTGATCGCAAGCGTTCCGCCCGCCAGCGCCGCCACCAGCGTTTCGGGAATCCCCAGCGTCGCGCTCTGCTCCTCGGGCAGCACGCCAAGCGAGACCGGCGCGGCGGCACCTTCGGCGATCAGCCAGAGCTCCAGCACCCGTCCCGCCGCCGCGGCCCCTGCTTGCCGCTCGATGCTCAGCCCGCCGCTTTCGGGGTCGAACCGGGCCTCGACGACCAGCGAGCCATCCTCGGCGGCGATCTCGGCGATATAGGCGGGGCCTTCGGGCGCAAGCCGGGTATCCGGCAGGAACACCACCAGCAGAAGCGCCAGAACCCCGGCGCTGAGCGCGCCCAGGATCCAGCCGAAGGGCGATCCGGCGCGGCGCGGCGCGGCGGTCTCGGCGAACAGGCGCTTCTCGATCGCCGCCTTCAGCCGCGCGGGCGGGGCGACCGGGCTGAACCCCTCTGCCATGACGATGAAATTCTCGTCCCAGTCGCGGACAAGATCGCGCAGCGCCGGCTCTCGCGCCAGCCGAGCCTCGAAGGCGCGCCGGGCGTCGGCATCCATCAGATGCAGAGCATATTCGCCGGCAAGGGCGATATCGTCGTCGCTATGATCGCCTTCTGCGGTCATCGGCTCAGGCATTCCTTCAGTTTCAACAGGCTGCGGCGCAGCCAGGTTCGCATCGTGTTCAGCGGCACACCGTGGTGGTCTGCCAGCTGCTGGTAGGTCTCCCCCTCCAGGTAGGCGCCCCGGACCGCCTGGGCGCGGTCGGCGTCCAGCTCATCCAGGCAGGCGGTGATCCGCGCCGCCTCCGAGGCGGCGATGACCGCCTGTTCCGGCGTCGGCCGGCCGTCGCCAAGGTCGAGGACCTCGTCGATATCGTCCTCGGGGGCCTTGCGGGCCCGCAGCTTGTCGATCGCCAGATTCCGCGTCAGCGTGATCAGCCATGTCATCGGGCTGTAGCCATTGGCCGCATAGCTGTTCGCCTTCTGCCAGATCCTGACGAAAGCCTCCTGCAACGCGTCCTCTGCCTCGGCCCGATTATTCAAGATACGAAGGCAGACGCCGAAAAGTTTCGCCGAGGTGGCGTCATAGAGCGCGGAGAACGCCGCGCGGTCGCCAAGACCGACCCTGGCAATCATCTGTTCTATATCGGCAATGGTCGCCATGTCGTCCCGCGCGTTACCTGGCGCCAGAGATAGCAGGGGCCTCGGGAAATTCAATCATCGCTTTCGCCCGCCTCCGGGTCCGCCGCCGGCGCGCCGCCCTGGAAGTCGTTGCCCTTGGCATAGTCACAGGGCGCTTCCTGCATCTCCAGATGCAGTCGGTCGCCGGTATAGGGATGGGCGCGGGCGACATCCTCGTCGAACTCGATGCCGAGACCGGGGGCGGTCGGGGCATGGATGAACCCGTCTTCCCAGCGGATCGTGTTACGGATCAGCTTCTGGTGAAAGGCGCCGCCGGTCTCGATCGTCTCGGCGATCAGCAGGTTCGGGATCGAGACCGACAGATGCACGTTGGCCGCCCATTCGACCGGCCCGGCATAAAGATGCGGCGCCATCTCGGCATTGTAGATCTCGGCGATGGCGGCGATCTTCTTTGCCTCCCAGATCCCGCCCGCGCGCCCGAGCGCCGGTTGCAGGATCTTCGCGCCGCCCGAGCGCAGCACCGCGCCGAACTCCGCCTTGGTGGTCATCCGCTCGCCGGTGGCGACGGGGATCCGCACCGCGCGGGCGACCTCGGCGAATTCGGCGAGGTTGTCGGGCGGGATCGGTTCCTCGAACCATAGCGGGTTGTAGGGCTCCAATGCCTGACCCAGCCGGATAGCGCCGGCCGTGGTGAACTGGCCATGGGTGCCGAAGAGCAGATCGGCGCGGTCACCCACCGCCTCGCGTATCGCCTTGCAGAACGCAACGGAGCGGGTGATGTCGGACATCGCCGGCTGGTGCCCGCCACGCAGCGTATAGGGGCCGGCGGGGTCGAACTTGACGGCGGTGAAGCCCAGATCGACCATCGCCGCGGCGGCCTCTGCCTGCTCGTCGGGCGAGGTCCAGAAGGTGGACATCTTCTGCCCCGGCTGCGGGTAGAGATAGGTATAGGACCGCACCCGCTCATTCATCATCCCGCCCAGAAGCGCCCAGACCGGCCGGTCGCGATCCTTGCCGAGGATGTCCCAGCAGGCGATCTCCAGCCCCGAAAACGCGCCCATCACTGTGGGGTCGGGGCGTTGGGTGAACCCCGAGGAATAGGCGCGGCGGAACATCATCTCGATATTCTCGGGGTTCTCGCCGGCCATGTGGCGCTCGAACACATCCGCGATCACCGCCTTCATCGCCTCGGGCCCGACAGTCGAGGCGTAGCATTCGCCATAGCCGACGATCCCGGTATCGGTGGTCAGTTTCGGGAAGATCCAGTAGCGTCCTCCCCAGCCCGGTGCCGGCGGGGCGACGACGAAAATCTCGAGATCCTGCAGTTTCATCAATGGGATTTCCGGTTGCGAGGCGATCTATGGCTCAGGACATCACTTTTTTGCACTTGCGTCCAGCCGACCTGGACCGGCTGCTGGCCGTGCCGGAGGGATTGTTCGACGGGCCGGTCAGGCCGGATCAGGCGGCGGCTTTCCTGAACGATCCGGGACACGAACTGGTATTGGCCTATGCCGGTGACCTGGCGGTCGGAATGGCGTCGGGCACGATCCTGCTGCACCCGGACAAGCCGCCCGCGCTGTTCGTCAACGAGGTCGGCGTGCGCGACGACTGGCGGCGCCGGGGGATCGGAACCGCGGTCGCCGAGAAGCTCTTTGCCATAGCGCGGCAGCGCGGATGCGAAGGTATCTGGCTTGGCACCGAGCCGGACAACGACGCCGCGCTGGCGCTTTACCGCAAGCTGAAAGGCCAGGAGATGCCGGGCGTCTATTTCGGCTGGGACGACGCGCTTGCCGAGCACTAGAACACGATCACGTTGCGCCTTGCGGCCCCGGCGCGGGTATTCGCTATCGCCTCGTTGATCTGGTCCAGCTTCCAGCGGCCCGAGATCAGCTCGTCGAGCTTCAGCCGGCCCTGCTGATACAGCTCGACCATCCAGGGGATGTCGCGCGCCAGCACCACGTCGCCCATCTTCGAGCCGACCATGCCTTGCCCCAAGGCCGCGATATTGACCGGCTCATAGTTGGCATTCTGCCCCGAATGGGTCATCCCCACCATCACCAGCCGCCCGCCCGGCGCCATGTAGCGCAGCGCCTCGTCATAGGCGCGCACCGATCCCACGGTCACCAGAACCGCATCGGCCAGCCGGCCGGCGATGGCCGCGACCTCGCGCCAGGGCTTCTCGCCGCCCGCCAGCACCCCGTCCGTCGCGCCGAAATCGCGCGCCACGGCCAGCTTCTCCTCGGTCATGTCGAGGGCGATGATCCGCGCGGCCCCGGCGATCCGCGCGCCCTGCACCGCGTTCAGCCCGACGCCGCCCGCGCCGATCACCACCACGGTCTCGCCGGGCCTCACCTTCGCGGCATTCACCGCCGCGCCGACGCCGGTAATGACACCGCAGGACAGAAGGCTTGCCACATCCATCGCCATGTCGGCGGGGATCGCGGCAAGCTGGCTCTGATCCACCACCACCTTCTCGGCAAAGCCGCCCACCGCCATCCCGTGTTCCAGCACCCCGCCATCGGCCAGCGCCAGCGGGCCATTGCTGCGGTCGTAGGGCGCGCCGCACATCACCGGCTTGCCGCTGGCGCAGGGCGCGCAATGGCCGCAGGAGCGGATCAGCGTCGCCAGCACCGTGTCGCCGACCGCGTAGCGCGTCACACCCGGCCCGACCGCCGAGACCCGGCCCGCCGCCTCGTGGCCATAGACGGCCGGCAGCGTGCCGCCCCAGCCGCCATCGAGATAGGTGATGTCGGAATGACATATCGCGCAGGCGCCGAGATCGACCATCACCTCGCCCGGTCCGGGATCCTTCAGCCGGACCTGTTCAATCGTCAGCGGCTTGCCGAATTCGCGGCAGACGGCGGCAGTGATCATCGGCATCAGGGGGCTCCTTTTTCGGGCAGGCTAGGGGGTCGGTCAGGGGCAAGGCGCGCAGGCGGACGACAGGTGGTTGTCCGCAAACGACCTGAGCCGCGAGGATATCACAGCGCCGCCGCGGCGCGGGCGAAGGCGCGGGCCTCGGCCGGGGCCTGGCCAAGCTGGGCCTCGGGGGTGAAGATGCCATCCGGCAGCGCCTCCGGCCACCGATCTGCGGCCAGTTCCGACAGCGGCCGGCCGCTGTCGCGCGCCTCGGCGCAGAGCGCCTTGACCTGCTGCTGCGCCTCGGGGCGCGGCATCTGCCGGGCCAGCGCGAAGCTCAGCGCCTCGGCGTAGATCAGGCCAGGCCCGTCGTCGATCCCTCGGCGCATCACCTCCGCCTCCGGCCGCAGCGCAGCGGCAAGCTCGGTCGCGGCGGCCAGCGCGCGGCCCGCGACCAGCACGATCTGCGGCAGGTTCAGCCATTCCACCATCCAGGCGGCGCCGTCCCTCTGCTGCCGGTGCAAGGTCGCGCCCTGTATCGCGCCGTCCAGCGCCTGCGCCTGGCGCGCCAGCGCCGCCAGCAACGCGGGCAGGACCGGGTTCGATTTCTGCGGCATGGTCGAGGATCCGCCGCCGCCCTCCAGCGTGACCTCGGCGATGCCGCTCTGCGTCAGCAGCGTCAGATCCTCGCCCATCTTGCCGAGGCTGCCCGCCACAAGCGCCAGCCAGCCGGAAAACTCGGCGATGCCGTCGCGGGTGGAATGCCAGCTGCCGCCGGAATCGCCAAGCTTCAACCCCCCCGCCAACGCCGCCCGCACAAGCGGCCCCTGATCGCCCATCACCGACAGCGTGCCCGCCGCACCCGAAAGCGAGACGCAGAGCAGGCGGGGGCGCAGCGCCTCCAGCCGGTCGAGATGGCGCAGCAGCGGCGCGCCCCAGCCCGTGACAACCGCGCCGAAACTGGTCGGCGTTGCGGCCTGGCCCCAGCTGCGCGCGGCCATCGGCAGCTCGGCATGGGCGTCGGCCAGCGTGCCAAGCGTCTTGGCCAGCGCGGTCAACCGGGCCTGCAGAATCGCCACCACCCGCGCCAGACGCAGCACCAGCGCGCTGTCCATGATGTCCTGCGAGGTCGCGCCCCAATGCAGGTATTGCGCATGGTCGGGCGCGTTCATCTCGGTGCGGAAGGCGGTGACGAGGGCGGGCACCGGCACCGCGTTGCGGCCGGTCTCGGCCGACAGGGCGGCGGGGTCGATCTGGACCTCGCGGGCGGCGCGGTGGATCGCCTGGGCGGCGGTATCCGGGATCAGCCCGGCTTCGGCCTGCGCCTTGGCCAGCGCGGCCTCGACCAGCATCATCGACCTGACCTCGGCGGTGTCGGTGAACAAGGCCGCCAGTTCGGTGTCGTGGAAAAGACCGCGGTAGAGCGCGCTGTCCAGAGGGCTCGCGGGCATCAGCCGGCCTCCCTGAGCCCGAGGATGTCGCGCGCCTGCATCCAGGTGGCGACGGTCCGGTCGTATTTCGCGCAGAGATCGGCGGCGCGCTTCACCAGCGCCGCGTTCGACGGCGCCAGCGTGTCGCGATCCAGCCGCATGTTGTCTTCCAGCCCGGTGCGGGTATGGCCACCCGCCGCGATCGACCATTCGTTGACCTTGATCTGCGCCGGGCCGACCCCCGCGCCGCACCACTGGGCGTCAGGGGCGATGCGGCTCACCGTCTTCACGTAGAAGTCGAACACCCCCTTGTCGGCGGGCATCGCGTTCTTCACGTTCATCACGAACTGGATGTAGAGCGGCTTTTTCAGCCGTCCGTCCTCGCTCATCTTCACTGCCTGGAAAATGTGGCTGAGATCAAAGGCCTCGATCTCCGGCTTCACGTCGTACTTGAGCATTTCCGAGGCCAGCCAGTCGACCAGATCTGGCGGGTTCTCGTAGACCCGCGTCGGGAAGTTGTTGGACCCGACCGAGAGCGAGGCCATATCGGGGCGCAGGGACAGCATGCCGCCGCGTTCGTGCCCGGCACCGGAACGGCCGCCGGTCGAGAGCTGTACGATCATGCCGGGGCAGTGCTTCTCGATGCCCTCTTTCAGCGCGGCAAACCGCTCGGGGTCGCTGGTCGGGGTGCCGTCGTCCAGCCGGACATGGCAATGCGCGATGCTGGCGCCGGCCTCGAACGCGGCATGGGTCGACTCGATCTGCTCGGCGACGGTGATCGGCACGGCGGGGTTGTTCTCCTTGCGCGGCACCGAGCCGGTGATGGCCACGCAGATGATGCAGGGATTGGTCATGGGACCTCCGTCAGATGTCCAGAAACAGGGTTTCGTCCGGCCCTTGCAGGCGGATGTCGAAGCGGTAGCTCGCCGCGCCGGTCTGCTGCGCGATCAGCGTGTCGGCGCGCGGACGCTGCTCGATCCGGGCCAGCAGCGGATCGGCGGAATTGTCCTGATCCGCGAAATAGATCCGGGTCTGCAACCCGGTATTGATGCCGCGCGCCACGATCCAGAGCGCGATATGCGGCGCCTGCATCCGGCCCCCGGGGCCGGGGACGGGCCCTGGCTTGACGGTTTCGAGGGTGAATTCGCCGGTTTGCCCGTCGGTGGCGAAGCGGCAGAAGCCGGTGACCGCGGGATCGGCACCCTCCTGGCCGGGATAAAGCCCGGCGGCATCGGCCTGCCAGCTTTCCAGCATCGCGTCGCGGATCGCCCAGCCGGTGCCGTCGAGAACCGCGCCGGTGATGGTGATCTTCCGACCCTTCGCGCCTGCTTCGATGGCGCGGGCGCCCAGATCCTCGGGGTAGATGCCGGTCAGCCCGGCGAAGGTCGGGATGCAGCCGATATGGACGTAAGGACCAGCGGTCTGCGAGGGCGTTTCGCGCAAGGTATCGAGTTTCTGCACCATGTCACATCCCCTCGGGGCGGTTCTCGAACATCGACTGGCGGCGGCCGCGCAGCACGATGTCGAACCTGTAGGCGAGGTGATCCATCGGGCGTGCGCGGGCCATGTCGAGCGGCGCCACCAGCCGGTCAAGCTGGCTGCGGTCCCTGATCGTGGCGGCGATCGGGCAGCGGTCGATCAGCGGGTCGCCCTCGAAATACATCTGGGTGATCAGGCGCTGGCCGAAGCTGTGGCCGAAGACCGAGAAATGGATATGCATCGGCCGCCAGTCATTGCCCCGGTTCGGCCACGGGTAGGCGCCGGGGCGGATCGTGAGGAATTCGTAGCGCCCCTGATCGTCGGTCAGGGTCCGGCCGCAGCCGCCGAAATTCGGATCGAGCGGCGCGAAATAGCTGTCCCGCACATGGCGGTAGCGTCCGCCGGCATTGGCCTGCCAGATCTCTACCAGCGTCTGCGGCACCGCGCGGCCGGTTTCGTCCAGGACCCGGCCATGCACCAGGATGCGCTCGCCCAGCGCTGCGGCCTTGCCGTGGGTCCAGTTCAGGATCAGGTCGTTGTCGAAGCGCCCGATCAGCGAATGGCCGAAGCGCGGGCCGGTCTCCTCGGTCACGGTGCTGTCCAGCGACAGAAGCGGCAGGTCCGGCGCGCGGCTGACCGAGCTTTTGTAATCGGTATCGCGGGCGACCGGATGGGCGCTGCGGTCGCGCGGGATCAGGCGGCCCCGGTCACTCATCGCCGGTCTCCATCTCGGCAAAGACCTCTTTCGCGACCCGGATCGCATGGTTGGCGCGCGGCATGCCGGCATAGATCGCGACATGCAGCAGCGCCTCGAGCACGTCGTCGCGGCTGGCGCCGGTATTGGCGGCGGCGCGCAGGTGCAGGCGGAATTCCTCGAAATTGCCGAGTGCGGCCAGCAGCGCGAGCGTCAGCATCGAGCGTTCGCGGCGGGATATGCCGGTCCGGCTCCAGACATGGCCCCAGGCCGCATCGGTGATCAGATCGACGAAGGGCCGGTCCCAGGCGTCGGGATCGGCGGTCGAGCGGTCGACATGGATCTCGCCCAGAACCTCGCGGCGGGTCCGGTCGCCGCTGTCGCGCGGGCCGGTCATGGCCGTGTCCTTCCTGTCAGGGCGGCGCGGGCGGCGGCGTCGGAGCCTCCGGCGGGGATATTTTCCAGACAATGAAGGCGAAGCGGGGTTTCAGACATGGCCGATCTCGCGCAGGAAGCCGGTCAGCACCTCGGCATAGTCGCCGGGCCTGTCGATGCAGGGCAGGTGGCCCGCGCCGCGGATAAGCTGGAAGCGCGCGCCCTTCACCAGCTCCACCGTCTCGCGCACGAGGTCGGGCGGGGTCGCGCCGTCTTCCGATCCGGCGATGCCGAGCGTGGGCAGGGTGAGCGCGGCGGTGGTGGTGTAGAAATCGCTGCCGGCGATGGCGGCGGAGCAGCCCATATAGCCCTCGGCCGGCTGGCGGACCAGCATGTTGCGCCAAGCGGCGAGTTCCGGCGTGTCGCGGAACGATCGGGGGAACCAGCGCCGCATCACCGCATCGGCCATGGACTCTATCCCGCCCGAGCGGACCGCCTCGATCCGCTCGGCCCAGATTTCGCGGGTGCCGATCTTGGCGCCGGTATTCGACAGCACCATCGCGCGCACGAGGTCGAGCCGCTTCGCCGCCAGCCCCTGCGCGATCAGCCCGCCGATCGAGAGACCGACGAAGACGCAGTCGCGCACCTTCAGGTGGTCGAGCAGCTTTTCGGCATCCGAGATCAGCGTGCCCATCGCATAGGGCGCGGGCGGCGCGTCCGAGAGGCCGTGGCCGCGCTTGTCGTAGCGGATCAGCCGCAGGCCGCCGGGCAGCAGCGGGATGATCCTGTCCCAGAGCCGCAGGTCGGTGCCGAGCGAATTGGCGAAGACCACCGGCGCGCCGTCCGGGTCGCCATCCTCGGCATAGTGGAGGCGGATATCGCCGAGGTCTAGCATCTGCATCGCGGTCTCCTAGTAGGGCAGGCCGATATAATTCTCGGCCAGCGTCGTCCGGGCGGCGGTCGAACCTTCGAGATAGGCCAGTTCGCTGTCCCTGATCCTGGCATCGAATGTGCTTTGATCGGGGAAACTGTGCAACAGCATCGTCATCCACCAGCTGAACCGCTCGGATTTCCAGACCCTGGCAAGGGCGCGGGGCGAGTAGCTGTCGAGCGCGTCCGCGTGTCCGGCATAGTGGCGGCAGAGCGCGTCATGCAGGTAATGCACGTCGCTGAAGGCGAGGTTCAGCCCCTTGGCGCCGGTCGGCGGCACGATATGGGCGGCGTCGCCGACAAGGAAGAGCCGCCCCCAGCGCATCGGCTCGGTGACGAAGGACCGCAGCGGCGCGACGGATTTCTCGATCGCCGGGCCGGTCACCAGCCGGTCGGCGGCGTCGGCGGGGATGCGGCGGCGCAGTTCGGCCCAGAAAGCCGCGTCGGGCCAGTCCCCGACCCGCGTCTCCAGCGGCACCTGGATGTAGTAGCGCGACAGATTGGCGTTGCGCATCGAGCAGAGCGCGAAGCCGCGGTCGTGATGGGCGTAGATCAGCTCGTCATCGACGGGCGGCGTTTCCGACAAGAGGCCGAGCCAGCCGAACGGATAGACCCGTTCGAAGTCGCGCCGCACCGTGGCCGGGATGGTGCCGCGGCTGACCCCGTGGAAGCCGTCGCAGCCGGCGATGAATTCGCAATCTATGCGGTGGCGCAATCCGGATTTTTCGTAGGTGACGTAGGGGTTTGCCCAGTCGACTTCATGCAGTTCCACCGCCTCTGCCTGGTCGATCACCATGCCCCCCGCCGCGTCTCGGGCGGCATAGAGATCGCGCGTCACCTCGGTCTGGCCGTAGATCATCACCCGGTGGCCGGTCAGCTGCCGGAAGTCGATGCGGAAGCCACGATTGCCGGTGGCGAGGCGAATGCCGTCATGCGGGAACCCCCCGGCCTGCATCCGCTCCGCGACGCCGGCGCGGCGCAAAAGCTCGACGCTGCCCCATTCCAGCACCCCGGCGCGGATGCGCGACAGTACATGCGCCCGGCTGCGGCGTTCCAGCACGACCGAGTCGATCCCGGACAGATGCAGAAGCTGAGACAGGAGCAGACCGGACGGCCCGCCGCCGATGATGCAGACCTGGCTACGCATCGCCCCCCCTTATCGGCAAAGCCTTTCAGCGCGATGTCGCGATGTCAATCGCGGCCCGCGCGGGTCAGTCGCGCAGCCCCAGCGCGCGGCCGAACATCTCGGCATCGACATTGCCGCCGGTGGCGACGCAAATCACCGCGTCGCCCTCGATCCGGTCGCGGTGAAACAGCGCTGCGGCCAGCGACACCGCGCCGCCCGGTTCCAGCACGATCTTCAGCCGCAGGAAGGCCTGGGCCATCGCGCGCAGGCTGTCGGTTTCCGGCACCGCGATGCCGGGGCCGCAAAGCCGCTGCAGGATCGGGACGGTCAGCTCGCCGGGCGAGGGCGTCACGATCGCGTCGCAGATCGAGCCCGAACTCGTCGCGTTCCTCTCGATCCGGCCCCAGACGAGCGAGCGGGCGACATCGTCGAAGCCCTCGGGCTCGACCGTGCGGGCGCGCAGGCCCGGCGCGCGGGCTTCCAGCGCCAGCGCGATGCCCGAGGTCAGGCCGCCACCGCCGCAGCAGACCAGCACGTCGGCCTTGGTGACGCCCAGTTCCGCCGCCTGTTCGGCGATCTCCAGCCCCGTCGTGCCCTGGCCGGCGATCACCTGCGGTTCGTCGAACGGTTTGATCAGCGTCAGGCCGCGTTCCTTCGACAGCCGCGCGCCGATCGCGTCGCGGTCTTCCTTGGCGCGGTCGTAAAGCACCACCTCGGCGCCCATCGCGCGGGTGTTGTCGATCTTCAGACGGGGTGCGTCTGAGGGCATCACGATCACCGAGGGGATGCCGTGGCGCTCGGCGGCGCGGGCGACGCCCTGGGCGTGATTGCCGCTGGAAAAGGCGATGACCCCCTTGGCCCGCGTCTCGGGGTCGAGCGCCGAGACCGCCGACCAGCCGCCGCGGAATTTGAACGACCCGGTATGCTGCAGGCACTCTGCCTTGACCAGAACCCGGCGACCGGCCAGCTGGTCGAGGAAGGGCGAGGACAGCATCGGCGTCCGCCGCGCCTGGCCCTTCAGCCGCGCCGCCGCCGCCTCGATCATCGCGATGTTCATTCGCACTGCTCCAGCCAGTCGCGGATCGCCTCCAGCGCCTCGGGTTCGTCGAGAAACGGCACATGGCCGCGATCCGGCACGTCGGCCAGGATCATGTCGGGGCGGCGGCGGCGCATCAGCGTCACGGTGTCCTTGGTCAACAGGTTCGAATGGCGGCCCCAGATCAGCGCCAGCGGCAGGCCGACCATCGCGTCGAACAGCGGCCAGAGATCGGCGGGCGGCTCGGCGGCATTGGCCAAGAGCGCGTCGCGCAGCTTCGGATCATAGGGGATCTTCAGCCCCTCGGGCGTCTCGACGGTGTGGCGCTCGACCTCCTCGCGCCAGCGCGACACCGGGACATCGTCGAAGCCGGGGAAGATCCCGGGCATCGCCGCGACCATCTCCTCGCGGGTGGCGAAGGCGGGATTGCGGCCGACATAGTCCATGATGACATCCAGCCCGCCCTCGTTGATCTCGGGGCCGATATCGTTCAGGCAGATGCCGCGCAGCCGGTCCTTGGCCGTGGCGGCCAGCATCATCGAGACAAGCCCGCCGCGCGAGGTGCCGATGATCGCCGCGCGCTCCAGCCCCAGATGGTCGAGCAACGCCACCGCGTCGCGCGCCTCGGTCGGCACGGTATAGGTGGCGGGATCGGCCCAGTCGGACTGGCCGCGGCCACGGTAATCCAGCCTTATCATCCTGTGATCGGCCAGATGCGGCGCGAGATAGTCGAAGTCGCGCGAGTCGCGCGTCAGGCCGGACAGGCACAGCACCGGCAGGCCCTTGCCCTCGTCGGCATAGGCCAGCGTCACGCCGTCGAAGCTCTGGAATTTCTGCATCAGAATTCCCCCGCAATGTCTGGGATGGGTGTCAGGTCGGTCAGCACGCGCTCCGGCGTCCAGGGCAGGCGGTCCATCGGCTCGCTTGCCCGGTTCACCCAGGCGCAGCGGAACCCGAAGCCAGAGGCCGCCGCCGCGTCCCAGCCGTTCGAAGAGACGAAGAGCACCTCGTCGGCGGTGCAGTCGAACCGGTCGGGGACAAGCTGGTAGACCGAGGCATGGGGCTTGAAGACGCCGACCTCCTCGACCGACAGCACATCGTCCAGCATTCCGCCGATCCCGGCCGTATCGACCGCGCCGGCCAGCATGCCGGGCGAGCCGTTCGACAGGATCGCGGTCAGGTACCCGGCCTCCTTCAGCGCCGTCAGCATCGCCGGCACCTCTGGATAGGCCGAGAGTTCCCAGTAAAGCGACAGCAGCCTTTCGCGCAGGTCGGGATCGTCGAGGCCCGCGGCCTCCAGCGCCCAGTCGAGCCCGTTCTGCGTGACCTCCCAGAAATCCGCATGGGCGCCGGTCACCGCCCGCAGCCAGGTGTATTGAAGCTGTTTCAGCCGCCAGTCCGCAGCGAGCTTCTGCCAGTGCTTGCCGAATTCCTCCCGGCCCGGTTCCCTGGCGGCTTCGCGCGCGGCGGCGGCCACGTCAAAGAGGGTGCCGTAGGCGTCGAAGACACAGGCTTTGATCGGCATGGCAGCTCCTTTCCCGGGATCGACACTGGCATGCCGCAGCGGGCGAGGAAAGGGCGGATCAGAGATAGAGCGCGAAGAGAGGCCAGCCGCCGTTGAAATGCGCGGCGAGCAGGAAGACATAGCCGGCGAAGGCCGCAAGGCTCGCCTCTTCGGGAAGCGGCCGCAAGGCGGGGCTGCGCCGTGGCAGCAGGCTGGCCGCGCCGATCCCGGCCAGCACCATGAAACCCGGCGATCCGGTTCGCAGCGCCGCACCGGCAAAGCCCGCCGCCAGGAAAGCGGTGATCGCAGGGGCGAAGGCGGGCCAGATCCGCCCCGCCGCGATCGGCGCGCAACGTCCGCCATCGAATGGCCGGAACGGCAGCAGCGCCACGAAATTGACCGCGCCGCAGGTCACGGCAAAGATGATCAGCGCGCGGGACAGTTCCGGGTCGTGCCGCGCCAGCGCCAGGGCGGCCAGATGCGCCGACAGCATCGGCGCCAGCGAGAAGGCCGCGCCGAAGAGCGCTGCGAAGACCACCTGGCCTTCGCTGTCCAGCCGGTGGTCGGAAATCGGCGCGTCGGACAGAAGCGGGACCAGGCGGAACCGCACGGCGCCGTGGCCCAGCATCTGATGCGCCGCGACGCGGCCCAGTTCCCGGAAAAGCATCGCGATCAGCAGCGCCACTCCGATGAGCGGCCCCAGCAGGGCGGCGGCGGCAATGCAGCCGACAAAGAGGACCAACACGCCGATCCCATCGAATCCGGTCAACAGGATCGGTGGCCCCGCCCGCAGCAGCGGCGAGCGGAAAAAGGCGAGAGCACCGCCCAGAATTGCGGCTGAAACAAAGAAAACCAAGGCTTTACCGGAACCCTCCCAGGCCAGCGGCCAGCAACCGCTGGATCCTGAATAGGCAAGTTGGGCAAGCGGGAACAGTGCGCGGGCGGTAACAGACTGTTTCTGTTACCTGAACAGCTGGGTCAAAGGTTCTCCGGCTGCGCCATGCCGAGCACGTGATAGCCGCCATCGACATGCACGATCTCGCCGGTCGTGCAGGCGCCGTAATCCGAGGCCAGCCAGACTGCGGTGCCGCCCACGGCCTCCAGCGTCGCATTGGCCCGCAAGGGCGCGTTCGCCTCGGTCTCGCGGAAGGTCTTGCGCGCGCCGCCGATCGCGGCACCCGCCAGCGTCTTCATCGGACCGGGAGAGATCGCGTTGACCCGGACGCCCTGCGGCCCGAGGTCGTTCGCTAGGTAGCGCACCGAGGATTCCAGCGCCGCCTTGGCGACACCCATGACATTGTAGAACGGCATCACCTGGTTCGAGCCCTGGAAGGTCAGCGTCAGGATCGAACCGCCTTCGGACATCATCGGCGCGGCCCGGCGCGCAAGGTCGATCAGCGAATAGCACGAGATCGTCAGCGAATTCTGGAAATTGCCGCGGCTGGTATCGATGAACCGCCCGGTCAGCTCTGCCTTGTCGGAAAAGGCGACGGCATGAACCAAAAAATCCAGCCGGTCCCAATGCCGCCCGAGCCGGTCGAACGCCGCGTCCATCGACGCCTCGTCGGTCACGTCGACATCGACCAGCAGTTCCGAGCCGAGGCTTTCCGCCAAGGGCTGCACCCGCTTGCCGAACGCCTCTCCCTGGTGGGTGAAGGCCAGTTCCGCGCCCTCGGCATGCATCGCCTTTGCGATGCCCCAGGCGATGGAATGGTCGTTCGCGACCCCCATCACCAGACCGCGTTTGCCGTTCATCAGATCAGCCATGTCGGATCACCCGTTATGTTTACTCATCACCAGCGTGGCATTGGTGCCACCGAAACCGAAACTGTTGGACAACACGGTGTCGAGATCAACATTGTCCTTGAGTTCGGTGACGATCTCGCCCTCGCGGATCGCGGGGTCGAGGTCGGTCACGTTGATCGAGGGCGCGATGAACCGGCCTTCCATCATCAAGAGGCTGTAGATCGCCTCGTGGACGCCGGTCGCGCCAAGGCTGTGGCCGGTCATCGACTTGGTGGACCCGATCACCGGGTGATCGTCGCCGAAGACGCGGCGCACCGCTTCCACCTCGGTCACATCGCCGGCCGGGGTGCTTGTGCCATGCGCGTTGATGTAATCGACCTTGCGGTCGCCGATCGTGCTGATCGCCAGCCGCATCGAGCGTTCGCCGCCCTCGCCGGAGGGCGCAACCATGTCATAGCCGTCCGAGGTGGCGCCGTATCCGGTGACCTCGGCGTAGATCTTGGCGCCCCGCGCCTTGGCGTGCTCCAGCTCCTCCAGCACCACCATGCCGCCGCCGCCGCCGATGACGAAGCCGTCGCGGCTGGCGTCGAAGGGCCGAGAGGCGGTCTCCGGCGCGTCGTTGTATTTCGACGACATCGCCCCCATCGCATCGAAAAGGCACGACAGCGTCCAGTCCACTTCCTCGCCGCCGCCGGCGAAAACGATGTCCTGCTTGCCCATCTGGATCTGCTCGACGCCATTGCCGATGCAATGGGCCGATGTCGAACAGGCCGAGGTAATCGAATAGTTCACGCCCTTGATCTTGAACGGCGTGGCAAGGCAGGCCGACACGGTCGAGGACATGCCGCGCGTCACCATGAATGGCCCCATCCGCTTGGGCGCGCCCTTTTCCAGCACGATCTGATGTGCGGCAAAGAGGTTCGAGGTCGAGGGTCCGCCCGATCCGGCGATGATGCCGGTGCGGTCGTTCGAGACGTCGCTTTCCTCCAGCCCGCTATCGGCCACGGCCTGCTCCATCGCCAGATAGGCATAGGCCGCCGTCGGCCCCATGAAGCGCAGCTGGCGCTTGTCGATATTCGCCTCCAGGTCGATCTGCGGAATGCCCGCGACCTGGCTGCGGAAGCCGTGCTCGGCATATTCCGGTTCGAACCTGATGCCGGATTTGCCGGCGCGCAGGCTGGCGGTGACTTCTTCGGCGGAATTGCCGATGGGCGAGATGATCCCGAGCCCGGTGATGACGACGCGGCGCATGGCCTTCTCCCTCGTGGTCCTGGGTCTAGCTTTCGGAAAGCGCGACCTTCATGTCCTTGACCTGATAGATCACCTCGCCGTCGGCTTCCACCCGTCCATCGGCGACCCCCATCGTCAGCCGGCGGGTTTGCAGGGCCTTGGTGAAATCCACGTAATAGGTCAGCATCTTGCGGTCCGGCCTTACCATGCCGGTCAGCTTCACCTCTCCGACCCCCAGCGCATAGCCGCGCCCCTGCCAGCCGCGCCAGCCCAGGTTGAAACCGGTCAGCTGCCACAGCCCGTCAAGGCCAAGGCAGCCGGGCATGATCGGGTTGCCGGGAAAATGGCATTCGAAGAACCACAGGTCCGGGGTGATGTCGAATTCCGCGACGACATGGCCCTTGCCATGTTCGCCGCCATCGCCGCTGATCTCGGTGATCCGGTCCATCATCAGCATCGGCGGCAAGGGCAGCTGCGCATTGCCGGGGCCGAACAACTCCCCCCGCGCACATTTCAGCAGGTCGTCCTTGTCGAAACTGGTCGGAAAATCGGCCATCCAGCCATGCCCCCGTTGCGTGTTCATTCTGCTCTTCCCTCCTCTATCATCGGGGTCGGAGCGGTGGCAATAGCGTCGCCCACACGGTATTTTGTCGTTTTCCGTTTGATCGCGGCGGGTTTGCGGCCTTATATGATAGGAAAGAACCATGTGAGAGCGATGCAGATCACGAAGCAGATTTCACGCCGGGGCGCCGATTGGCTGGCCAGCGGCGGCCTGCGCCCGACGCGGCAGCGCCTGGCTCTGGCCGCGCTTCTGGTCGGCGACGGGCGCAACCGGCACGTGACAGCCGAAAGCCTGTTCGAATCCGCCGCCGAGGCCGGTGAGGGCGTGTCGCTGGCCACGGTCTACAACACGCTGCGCGCCTTTTGCGACGCCGGGCTGGTGCACGAGATCACGGTCGACGGCTCGAAAAGCTATTTCGACACGCGGCTCGACGACCATCCGCATTTCTACTGGGAAGACAGCGCCGAACTGACCGACGCGCCGGCAGAGGAACTGAAGATCTCGGGCCTGCCCGCAGCCCCAGAGGGCGCCGAGATCTCCAAGGTCGACGTCGTGATCCGGCTGCGCCGCCGCTGACGGGCCGGCCCTCCGGGGGCAGGGCAGAATGTCGCTTTTGCTTCCAGTTGCGGGCGATATGGGCTGCGCGGATGACGGCCCGATTCAGGACATTCGCCGGATTGGCCCTGTGCCTGACGCTCGCGCTGACCAGTGCGGCGATGGCGCTGGCGCGCGGACAGGCGCGCGATGTCTCGGGCGCCATCGTGCTCTGCGCCGGGCTGGGCGTGGTCACGGTCACGGTCGACAGCCGGGGCAACCCGGTTGGAGCTCTGCATGTCTGTCCCGATTGCGCGCTGTTCGCGCTGGCCGCGGTCGCGTCGCCCGAAGCGGCGGTGCTGGCCGCGCCGCCCGGACGCGCCTGGACCATCGGCGGACGCGCTGATGCAAGCCTGCGGGCTGGGCGGACAGAGCGAACGACATGGGCGCGGGCACCGCCTGTCGCATGACGCGGCATCCACCCAGTCCATTCAAGGTTTACCAAGGAAATACAGCATGTTGTTCACCAGAACTCTTCTGGCCGGCGCCACGGCGCTTGGCCTTTCACTGCCCGCCGCCGCCGGCGATATCGAAGTCCAGGACGCCTATGCCCGTACCTCGGGCGCGATGGCGAAATCCGGCGCGGCCTTCATGCAGATCGCCAATTCCGGCACCGAGGAGGACCGCCTGATCGGCGTCGCCTCGGACGCCGCCGCGAAGGTCGAGCTGCATACCCACAAGGCCGGTGAGGACGGCGTCATGCAGATGTTGCACGTCCCCGAAGGCTTCGTCATTCCGGCCGGCGGCACCCACGCGCTTGCCCGTGGCGGCGATCACGTCATGCTGATGGGGCTGACGCGGCCGCTTGAACCGGGCGATGTGCTCGACGTTACCCTGACCTTCGAGAAGGCCGGCGAGATCACCCTGGAAGTGCCCCTGGACAATGACCGCGAGGAAGCCCCCGCCGAGATGGGCGGCAACGGCTGACCAGGACAGCATCGGGCCGCCCCTCGACGCGGGCGGCCCGGTGGCGCAATTCGCAGCCCCCCCAACCGGTTATACTATCGGCGCGGCCCGCGGTCGTGCTAGCCTCTGCGAAGGTGAAACGGAACGGTGAAGGCGGATCGCATGAAGGCACCCTGGCATCTCTGGCTGATCGGCGTCGTCTCGCTGCTCTGGAACGCGGTCGGCGCGGCGGATTACACGATGACGCAATTGCGGTACGAGCCCTATATGAGCCAGTTCACCACCGAGCAGCTGGACTATTTCTACGGCTTTCCGGCCTGGGTCGTGGGCGCCTGGGCGGTGGCGGTATGGTCCGCGGTCGCGGGTTCGGTGCTGCTGCTGGCGCGCAAGGCGGCGGCGCTCTGGGCCTTCGTGGTGTCACTGGCCGGCATGGTCGTGACCGCGCTGCACAACTACCTGCTGGCCGAGGTGACGATGACCGAGATCGTCGGCCCCGGCGCGCTGGCGATGTCGGCGCTGATCCTGCTCGTCGGGCTGTTCCTGGTGGTCTATGCCCGGCGGATGAAGATCGCGGGCGTGCTGGACTAGCGGCGGCAGAACTGGTCGGCGACCGCACCGAAACGGCGGTAGCGCTGCCAGAATTCCTCGTGGCTCCGGCGGTCCGACCGCTTGATCTTCTGCGCCTTCTCGGGGTCCTTGAAAAACCCCGACGCGGTCCGCTGGTCCGCGCCCGACAGCGTCAGGTTGGCGGCCTGCTGGATGCAGCCGCAGGTGACGCGATCGGCGCCCGACCGCTTCGACCCAAGGCAGGCGCGCTCCACGACGCCCACCGCACCGGCCTGTGTTGCGGCGAAAAAGGCCAGCATCGTGGCCATGAAAGTCATCCTCATTGTTCCGTCCCGTATCGTTTCGTTCAAATCACCGTGCCCCACCGCGAAAATGCCGCAGATGGGCAAACGGATCAAATCACATCTTCCGCACGCGCCCGCGCCGGGCCTTGACGAATGTCGTTCCGATCCGGCTCCGCGCGGGAAAAGCGCTGGACCCCGGCGACTTTCGCGGTCAGAAAAAGCGCCATGGTGCAGATTTCCGTCGTCATCCCCATGAAGAACGAGGCAGAGAACATCGGCGCGCTGATCGCCGATATCCTCTCCGCCTGCGCGGAGGACGAGGTCGAGGTGATCGCGGTCGATGACGGGTCCGATGACGGCTCGGGCGACGTCGTGCGCGGGCTGATGGCGCGCCACCCGAATGTCCGGCTGGTCACGCATGACCGGTCGGGTGGCCAGAGCGCCGCGATCCATTCCGGCGTGCTGGAGGCCCGCGCCCCGGTCATCGCGACCCTCGACGGCGACGGCCAGAACCCCCCGGCGGAACTGCCGAAGCTCTACCGGCCGCTTCTGGACGCCGACGCGCCCGCCGGGCTTGGACTGGTGGCCGGCCAGCGGGTGAAGCGCCAGGACACATGGTCGAAACGCTACGCCTCGAAATTCGCCAACGGACTGCGCGGCTGGGCGCTGGCCGACGGCACCCGCGACACCGGCTGCGGGCTCAAGGCGTTCCGGCGCGACGCCTTCCTCGCGCTGCCCTTCTTCAACCACATGCACCGCTACCTGCCCGCGCTGTTCAAGCGCGACGGTTGGCAGGTGGCGCTTGTCGATGTCGGCCACCGGCCGCGGATGGCGGGGCAATCAAACTATTCCAACTGGCAGCGCGGTCTGGTAGGGGCGGTGGACCTGATCGGGGTGATGTGGCTTCTGCGCCGGCGCAAGTCCGCGCGCGCCACCGAATCCCCCAAAGCCGGACCAGACGAATGAATGCAATCTTCTCGTTCCTGCATGTCGAAAGCTGGCTGGAATTCTGGTGGGTCGTCTTCGGGCTGGGCGGCCAGCTGATGTTCTCGGCCCGCTTCATCGTGCAATGGCTGGCCTCGGAACGGGCAGGGCGCTCGGTCATCCCGATCGCGTTCTGGTATTTCTCGATCGGCGGCGGGATCATCCTTCTGGCCTATGCGATCTACCGCCGCGATCCTGTTTTCATCCTCGGCCAGTCGCTGGGCGTGTTCATCTACGCCCGCAACCTCTGGCTGATCCATGCGGAAAAGAAGCGTGCCGGTCTTTCCGAGTAGCTGGGCCGCCAGGGCAGGGCTGATCGTCCTGCTCGTCACCGCGCTGCGGGTGCTGGCCCTGGCCTTCACCCGGGCCGATATCTTCGTCGACGAGGCGCAATACTGGCTCTGGGGCGAGAACCTCGATTTCGGCTATTATTCCAAACCGCCGCTGATCGCCTGGCTGATCCGCGCCATGACCGAGATATCGGGCACCGACAGCGCCTTCTGGATCCGGCTTCCCGCGCCGCTGCTGCATGGCGTCACCGCGATGGTCCTCGGGCTTTGGGCGCACCGGCTCTTCGGCGAGCAGGCCGCGTTCTGGACGGCGATCGGCTATGTCACCCTGCCGATCGTCGCGGTGGGCAGCATCCTGATCTCGACCGACACGGTGATGGCGCCCTTCCTTGCGGGCGCGCTGCTGTTCTACTGGCGGCTGGCCGACAACGACCGGGCGGGCGATGCGGTGGCGGTCGGGCTTCTGCTCGGGGTGGCGTTCCTTGCGAAATACGCCGCGGTCTATTTCTTCCTCGGCGCGGCACTGGCCGCGCTGATGCTGCCCGGCGCGCGTCCCTCGATGCGGAACGTCGCGGCGCTCTTGGCGGCCTTCGTCCTGGTGATCTCGCCCAACATCCTTTGGAACATCGCCAACGAGCTGACCACGCTGGAACACACGATGGACAATGTCAGCTGGGTCCGTGGCGGCGGCGACGGCGCGGCTTTGCGCCCGCTGCGGCTGGTCGAGTTCCTGGCGACCCAGTTCGCCGTCGCCGGCCCGATCCTGTTCACCGCGCTGCTGCTCGCGCTCGGCTCGCCCGATCCGCGGATCGGCAAGCTGATGGCCTTCGTCCTGCCGGTGCTGGCGCTTGTCAGCCTGCAGGCGCTGCTCTCGCGCGCCTATGGCAACTGGGCCTTCGCCGCCTACCTGCCCGGTGTCCTGGCCGCAACCGTCTGGCTGATGACACGCTCGCAGGCCTGGCTGCGCGCCTCGGTCGTGGTGAACGCGGCGATCTGCCTGGCGCTGCCGCTCCTGACCATTTTCGGAACCGGCCTGACCTGGAACGGCAGCCCGATCCTGGCCCGCTATCTCGGCCGGGACGAGCTGTCGCGCCAGATCCTCGCCATTGCGGACGAGGCCCGCCCGGCGGCCATCGTCTCGTCGAACCGCGATGTCCTGGCGGACCTGTTCCTGACCGGCCAGCGCTACCCGGTGCCGTTCCGCGCGGTCCCGCCCGAGGGTCGGGCCGGCAGCTATTACGAGCAACTCTACCCGCTCGATCCGGACACCCAGGGCCGGGTGCTGTTCATCACCAGCAACCGCAAGGAAATCCGCTGCGGCGGCGACAACCTGTCGCCGCTCGCGCCGCTGAAGGTCGAGGGCACCGCCTATGAGGGCAAGAACCTGCGGGTGTATCTGCTGCAGCCGGACTGTTTCGGGGCGATGCGCTAGGCGCCCGCCACCACGTCGAACTCGATCTCGTGTTCGTCGCCGGCAGAGTGATCGTCGGCCTGCACGATGTAGATGATCCTGATCTTCTCGAACGAGATATCGACCGCTTCCGAAATGTCCGTCAGCGGGTCATCGGACCCGCTATTCTCCATCTGGTAATCGGTCAGCACGCAATTCGTCATCGTGATCCTGAGGTAATCCAGATGCGCCTCGCCGCTGTCCTTGCGCACGGTCAGCACGATCTCGTCGAACGCCTGGCCCCGCAGCGTGGCCAGCGTCAGATGGGGCGAGGCCGCATCGTAGGATTTCAGCACCGTCAGGTCGTGGACGCTCGCCCGAACCCGCCTGCGCCCGGACGCGGCGGGTGACAGTCTCTTGACCCCCCAGCGAATTCCGCGAATGTCGATCTCGTCCTCATGGTCTCTGACCTTGCTTTCCCCGCTGATGTCGGGGACATCCAGAAATCCGGTGATGGGCATGGCGATGCTTCCTGATGCTCAAACGGGTTGACGTGGGGTAAAGCCTAGCGGAGAGCAGCAATCGAGCCTAGGCGGGAATACCTGACCCGTCGGCCCTGCCGCGTTCAGCCGGTGATCCGGAACCCCGCCTCGACCCCGGCGGGATCCGCCGGATCGGTCCACACATCCGTGACCGAGGCCGCCCCCGGCCCTTCACCCATCGCCAGCACCAAGGCTTCGACGCCCTTTTCCGGCCCCGCGACCAGCGCCTCGACCGAGCCGTCGCCGCGATTGCGCACCCATCCCCGCAGCCCCAGCTTTTCCGCCTCGGCCCGCGCCCAGGCGCGATAGGCGACGCCCTGCACATGGCCGGTGACGCGGATATGATAGGCGATCTGGCGCATCGGGTCCTTTCCGGGCGGTCGGTGCGGGTATCGTGGGAGTATAGCACGGGTTTGGGCTATGCCTCTAACGGTAGGTATGCCGTCATGCGCGCGCCGCGCATGCTGCGCGCGCCCGGACTCAGCGCCCGTCTGCCCATCGGG
This sequence comes from uncultured Alphaproteobacteria bacterium, assembly GCA_942492375.1. Lineage (GTDB taxonomy): Bacteria > Pseudomonadota > Alphaproteobacteria > Rhodobacterales > Rhodobacteraceae > JAHEAO01. The sequence goes on along the minus strand of CALOEL010000003.1, from coordinate 117,766 downwards.
TGTGCGCTTCCAGAACGCCGCTCACCTGCGCAGTCCTCGGGCGGATCTGGCACGAAGACCGGTCACGACTTGGGTCGGCCTTTTCCGCTGCTTCCCTCGCTCAGAGCGCGTGCGAGGTGACGGATCTTGATCGCGCGGTTGAGTTCGCCGCCGAAGATCAGGACCAGGGCCGAGAGATACATGAAGTAGATGGCGGCTATGATACCGGCCAGTCCGGCATAGTAGCTTGCATAGTTGCTGAAATTCCGCAGGTAGAACGAGAAGATCGCCGCAAGGAAGATCCATGCGGCCACGGTAAAAAGCACCCCCGGCCAGATCCCCGGAAACCGCGTGCGCCGGGCCGGCAGAAACACATGCGCCGCGAAAAGAGCAGCGGCCAGGATCGCCGCCGCAACCGGGTAACGGATCAGGCTGACCGTCACCGATGCCGGGTCGAAGGCGGGGATCAGCGTATGCAGCCAGGACCCCGCCCGCGGCGCCAGCACCAGCAGGTAGGCGACCAGCGCAAGAACCAGCCCGGCGAGGATGACGATGGCGGCCTGCATCAAGAACAGCAGGATGCCCGAGCGGGTCTCGCGGATGCCATAGGCCCGGTTCAGCCCGACCCGAACGCCATCGACGCCGCCAACGGCAAACCAGATCGTCAGCAGGATACCGATGCTGAGCACCCCGCCGCGCGGGACGGTCATGACCTGTTTCACCTCCGACACTATCGGCTCGACCAGGGCCGGCGGGATGATGGCGATCAGAAACGCGATAAGGTCGTCGGCCATCGAACGACCGCCGACGAAGGCCGTCAGCGAACTTGTGAAGATCAGGAACGGGAAGATCGCCAGCAACGCCCGGAACGCCACATTCCCGGCCAGCCCGAATGCGTCGTCACTCCAGAGCCTCAACGTCGCTTCGCGCAGCACGGCCCACCAGGCATGCCACCCGGTGCCATGCAGCAGTTCCTCGGGATGTTCACTGAGAACGCCGTGGGTCAGAAGCGTATCGCGCCCCATCTCGTGATCCGGCTTGGTACTCATCAACTGCCCTCATCCGCGACATGGCTATGCATAGATCGCATCGTCCTGGCACGCCAGCCACCCGGTCGCGGGTCTGCCGGGTTTCATTGTCCAGTATTTGATAACTGCCCGGAAAACCGGCGGAAGCGGGCAGGAACAATTTCAACATTCAGGCGTTGGTCAATCCCCCGATCGGCAACACTAACGGTGATTATTCAGCTGAAAGGGTTGAGAAAGGAGAGCGAGATGGCGGATGTGCATAGGGGTCAATGCTTTTGTGGTTCAGTTAAGATCGAAGTTTCCGGCGAGCCTGAGGGAATGGGCTATTGCCACTGCGAGAGTTGCCGGCACTGGTCGGCAGGTCCAGTGAACGCGTTCACCCTGTGGAACCCCGAGAATGTCAAGGTTATTGAAGGCGAAGAACACCTTCGACAATACAACAAAACCGAAAACAGCGACCGAAAATGGTGTGCGAAGTGCGGCGGGCACGTGATGACGGATCACCCTGGCCTCAATCTCACAGACGTTTACGCGGCGATAATCCCGAGTGTCGAGTTCCGGCCCGCACTGCACATACATTACGCCGAAACCGTACTGCCGATTGAGGACGGCTTGCCCAAGATGAAAGACGTACCGTCCGAGTTCGGCGGAACGGGCGAAGAGATTCCGGAGCAAGCGACGCGGTGACTCACGCGACAGGAACGCCTGCCATATTAACGCTGGCATCCAAACCGTGGGGCAATTCAATGACACGACAGAAAGGAGATGACATGACCCGCACCAGCCTGACTTTCACAACCCTCGCCGTGGGTCTGACAATTGCGGCGGTGCCTGCTTTACCGAGTGCCGCCGAAACTACATCCAAAGTCTCGCCGAGGGCTTGATTGCAAGCACCCTGATCGAGGCGCGAAAGCCGGGCTGAGGACGTGACCCGGCGCTTAGACATCGGCCTGCCCTTGCCACCCCGGCGGCGCGGCGCTCGGCGACTCCCTGAAGTAGCTGTCCAACCATGCTCGCAGGTTTTCGTAGGTAATCTCAGACGGCGACACGCCGAAAAAATGCGCAGTTCCTAGGCAAACCGCCCCAAGAAACCATGCGCTGCCAAAGGTCTTGCCAAGGCTTTCAACCCAGGCGTTCTTGAAGGTCCCGGTAAGCGCATTCTCCTTGGCGAGTTCCAGTTCCGCCTCAAGTGCAGACACCTTCCCATGCAGGTGGTTTATCTCCGCCTGCAACTTCTTTTCGCGTTCACTGGCGGGCTCGTCACGCGATACCGTGGTTGCCATCGTACGAAATATCTGCGGAATGTCGCGTAGGATGATCAGTTCGTCGGGCAGTTCGTTTGCCGGTGCTTCCCGAAGAAATGTACCAATCGCCTGCTCGATCAGTTCGGCGGTTCCCTTCGCGGTAATCGCAGTCGAAACGGGATTCCGAACGAGCTGCTCGACATGACTGGCGAGCTTCGCCTGATCCAGCGGCTTCCGGTCGTGTTCTTTCCTGATCTCCTCGATCAGCCCCGCAATATGCTCCGGCCCCTTCTCCCACTCCGCATCGGGGATCAGCGCAACCTCTTTCTGTAATTCCCAGTCCAGCGGCTTGCCGATCAGAAACCCCTGATACCAGTCGCGCCAGAACGACCATTCCGGGCCGGATTCAAGTAGATTGGACCGGCCGCGCAGGGCCTTGACCAGCCAGTCCGGTTCGCGCGGCTCATGCCAGATCGGCTGGCTGAACATAACGTCGGGAGCGATCGTGGCGTCGGTAGCGGCGGCGGTACCGACCGCCCGCGCCGCCGCGCGAGCAGCGGCAGGATCGGTGGCGTGGGCGGCGGCACCGGCAGCACGTGCGGCGCTACCTAAGGCGTCAACGGTGATATCGGCGAAATCGTCGGCGTCGGCGGCTCCTACAGCGCGGGCAGCGACATTGGCAGCATCGGCAGCGGTCGCATCGAGGAGGACGCCGGTGAAATCGGCAACGCCGGAAGCGGAACGGTCTGCAGCGGCGTGGGCTGCGGTAGTGGTCACGCCGTTGGCGGCTTCTTGGGCTAAAGCAACGGAAGCATAGGTCGCTGCTCGTGCCGCAGCCTTGGTCTTATAGTCAGGTATCTTGGCCGCTACCCCTGACGTCAGAATCGCGCGTGCTGAAAGGACGGCAAGTTGAGAAGTACCTGCCGTTTGGTTTTGCGGATGCGTGACCAGTGGAAACACCCGCAACGCCGCGCGGGCGGCGAAGGCTACGCAGGTTTCCCGGCTTTGGCCCTGCAGCCAGTCGCGGATCTCTTTCTCGGTCGCGATCCCGGTCCCTCCTGCCTCTACCCGCCGCGCGCTCAGCTTACAGCCGCGCCGCGCCCGATCAAGCCGTCTTGACCACCTCGCGAGCCATTCGTAAATCGGCCGATCTCGCCAGCCCTTGTGTCAATCCCCAGCGCCCGCCACATCGCAAATGCTAACAAAGTCCGAACGAAAAATAGTAACTCCTTTATCCAAAAGGAAATTCCTTCCCGTCCACATGTGGACACCACAACCCGCCCGAAAATCCGGTCCGGCCCAGCAACCGCATCGGGCCCGCTTGACCCGCCTCGGATTCCCGATCATATCCGGCTCCATCATGACCGACCTGAAAAACATCCGGAATTTCTCCATCGTCGCCCATATCGACCACGGGAAATCCACCCTCGCCGACCGGCTGATCCAGCTGACCGGCACCGTCGCCGAGCGCGACATGAAGGCCCAGATGCTCGACTCGATGGATATCGAGCGCGAGCGCGGCATCACCATCAAGGCCAACTCGGTCCGCATCGAATACCCCGCGAAGGATGGCCAGACCTATATCCTGAACCTGATCGACACCCCCGGCCACGTCGATTTCGGCTACGAGGTCAGCCGCTCGATGCGCGCCGTCGAAGGCTCGCTTCTGGTCGTCGATGCCACCCAAGGCGTCGAGGCCCAGACCCTCGCCAACGTCTACCAGGCGATCGACGCGGATCACGAGATCGTCCCCGTCCTCAACAAGATCGACCTGCCCGCGGCGGAAGTTGAGCAGGTCAAGGCCCAGATCGAGGACGTGATCGGCATCGACGCCAGCCAGGCCATCGAGATCAGCGCCAAGACAGGCATCGGCATCCCCGACGTTCTGGAAGCCATCGTCCACCGCCTGCCTGCCCCCAAGGGCGACCGCGACGCTCCGCTGAAGGCGATGCTGGTCGACTCGTGGTACGATCCCTATCTCGGCGTCGTCGTCCTGATCCGCGTCATGGACGGGGTGATCCGCAAGGGCGAGCGCATCAAGATGATGAAGACCGGCGCGGTCTACGGCGTCGACAAGCTCGCGGTTCTGAAGCCGCAGATGGTCGACATCAAGGAACTCGGCCCGGGCGAGATCGGCATCTTCACCGGCTCGATCAAGCAGGTCCGCGACACCCGCGTCGGCGACACCATCACGCATGAGAAGAAAGCCACAGCCACCGCGCTGCCGGGCTTCAAGCCCGCCCAGCCCGTGGTCTTCTGCGGCCTCTTCCCGGTCGATGCCGCCGAATTCGAGGACCTGCGCGACGCGATCGAGAAACTCGCCCTCAACGACGCCTCTTTCAGCTACGAGATGGAAACCTCCGCCGCCCTCGGCTTCGGCTTCCGCTGCGGCTTTCTCGGGCTCCTGCATCTCGAAGTCATCCGCGACCGGCTGGAGCGCGAATACGATATCGACCTGATCACCACCGCGCCTTCCGTGATCTACAAGATCCACATGCGCGACGGGTCGGAGATCGAGCTGCACAACCCTGCCGACATGCCCGACCTCACTCATGTCGATCATATCGAGGAGCCGCGGATCAAGGCCACCATCCTCGTCCCCGACGATTATCTCGGCGATGTGCTGAAACTCTGTCAGGACCGCCGCGGCATCCAGCTTGACCTGACCTATGCCGGCAGCCGCGCGATGGTGGTCTATGACCTGCCGCTGAACGAGGTCGTTTTCGACTTCTACGACCGGCTCAAATCCGTGACCAAGGGCTATGCCAGCTTCGATTACCAGCTGATCGGCTACCGCGAGGATACGCTCGTGAAGATGTCGATCCTGGTGAACGAGGAGCCGGTCGACGCGCTGTCGATGATGGTCCACCGGGACCGGGCCGAGGCTCGGGGGCGGATGATGTGCGAGAAGCTGAAGGATCTGATCCCCCGCCACATGTTCAAGATCCCGATTCAGGCGGCGATCGGGGGGCGGGTGATCGCTCGGGAAACGATCGCGGCGATGCGGAAGGATGTGACGGCGAAATGCTATGGCGGGGATGTGACCCGGAAGAAGAAGCTCTTGGAGAAGCAGAAGAAGGGCAAGAAGAAGATGCGGGAATTCGGGAAGGTGGCGATCCCGCAGGAAGCCTTCATCAATGCCTTGAAAATGGACAGCTGAGGCCGGGTGTCCACATGTGGACGGAAGTGGATTTCCTTTCGGATCAATAGGTTGCGAATTTTCGTTCGGACTTTGTTAACGGTTGCGATGTGGCGGGCGGTCGGGCTTGACACAAGGGCTGGACTGGGCGGCCGCGGTCAGCCGGTCGGGCAGGGGCAACTCGGCGGGTGGGCGAAAACGATTGGCTAAGCCAATTGCGGGCCCATTCCGTGGGAATTGGGCGTGGTGTCGATACGCTGAAGATAGATAGTTGATTAGCGCCAAGAAGGCAGTCCGGTGAGCTGCTTTCCAAAACGAGCGGCTGGCACTCAATGTCGCAAGGGACTGATTTTGTTTAGATTCACAGGGTGCTTGCCCAGTTCCGCCAATGAGTTAGTATTACAAAAAAATGAGGCAGAACAGTGAATCAACAATTCGTAACGGCACCGCAGCCGACGCTCAAACGTGTCGCGGATCTTGATGGGCCCGATTTTTACCCAACTCCATCATGGGCCACATATGCACTTGTCGACAATGAACGGATAGATGGCGAAGTTTGGGAGTGCGCATGTGGTGATGGCGCAATGTCGACTGTGCTCGAAGAAAATGGCAATGCCGTCTTCAGCTCAGATCTTTACGACCGCGGATTTGGAGAAAGTGGCTTGGACTTTCGCACTTCTGATCATATGCGAGACAACATAGTGACAAACCCGCCCTTTAATAGCGCGGAGGATTTTGTTCATACGGGCGTTAGGAACGCCAGAAGGAAATTTGCTCTCTTGTTAAGACTAGCATTTCTTGAAGGCGCAGGTCGTCAAAATGCGATCTTCACAAAATACCCACCAAGCCGAGTCTGGGTCTTTAGTGAGAGAATTACCTTCTATCCCAAGGGAGCAATAAAGAAGGGTAGTGGTACAACAGCATATGCTTGGTTTGTGTGGGACCAAGATCACTCTGGCCCCACAGAACTGAAATGGCTGCCGACCGGCTACAAAGCTAAGTTCGGCTAGGCCGCTTGCTGAAGGTAGTTCCTACCCTTGTCGGTTATGGTCCAGCTTTCATCACTTGCATCGTAGGTGGCTAAACCGCGCGAGCTTAGGCCGGTGCCTTGGTCTCGATGACTTACGAGATTTCGGACCTTTTGCGAAAAGTATGTGTCGCTGCGACCGTAAGCGATCTCTGCGTCGTGGCCTGTCGGTTTCAACCGATCGGACAAAAGTTCAATCAATTGCGTAGTCGTTAAGCATCCATTTGGTGAAGCAGCCAGTTCTGCAAGCGCTTCATTCCGGACTTCTTCTTCAGTGTAGTTCATTCAGTCGCTCCTATGATTAAATTGCCCCCATAATATCGCTGGGTCCAGGGTGGGGATGACGGACATAATAGGAACACTGGAACTCTTCAAGACAAAATGTCGCAGGCAAATAGGAAAATTTGATCGGGGGCTTCTCGCCCGCCCCTCCAGCCCCGGCGCTACCTCGCGTTCTTGTTACCTGCAATAACTGCACCTGCCTGAAACTCTCCCGCCGCGCCATACGTGTCTGCTCCCTTACCAACCAAAGGGAGTGAACCAATGACACGTGTGACAACCGTACTGACCGGCGCCGCGCTGAGCCTCGCCCTGACCGGCGGCATCGCCTTCGCCAAGGCGCATGATCAGGGCAGCACGGCGGATCCCGGCGAGAACGTGAAAACCGAGACCGTCGGACCCGCACAGACGCTCGGCGCCGGCAAGGGCAATCGCCCGACAGCCTTGCCGCCCGGTCAGGCCAAGTGACGTAGGGCGCGAAACGGCGGCGGCTCGTGTCTCTCTGCCTGGCAAGGCCTGGGACACCTGCCAGCCGTCATCGCCGCGCCCGCATGACCCTGCCTTGTCCGGCCCTGCCGGGCAGGGCGCGAACCGTGCCCGATCCGGGCGCGGCTTGCCGCTGACCGGTCCGCCACCAGAACGGAACATTTCCCGGCGCCCGCCGTTTTCCCTCCGAACCCCAAAGGAGGACATGACATGCCGGACGCCAAGGAACTGGAAACCAAGCTCTGGGACGCGCTCGAATCGGACCGGACCGTGATGCTGGGCCTCGATGACGGTCAGGACGGGCTGCGGCCGATGACCGTCCTCCTGGACGAGGACGGGGCCACGCACGGGCCGCTCTGGGTCTTCACCGCAAAGGATAACAGCATGGTCGGCCAGCTCGACGGCACCGAACCGGCGCTGGCGAGCTTCGCGGACAAGGGGCATGACCTGTTCGCGACGATCCGGGGCAGCGTGACGGTCGACACCGACCCCGCCGTGGTCGACCGGCTGTGGAACCCGTTCATCGCCGCCTGGTATGACGGCAAGGACGACCCCAAGCTGGTGCTGCTGCGGTTCGAACCGGTTGAGGCCGAGGTCTGGCTGAACGAGAACAGCATCTTCGCCGGCCTGAAGATGGCGCTGGGAGCGGACCCGAAGGAAGAATACGAAGACAAGACCGCCAAGGTCTCGATGCGCTAGGCGAGGCGGTCAGGACCCCGACGATCCGGGGCCGTGACGGTTCGGAGCCGAAACGACCCGTTTGATCTGAGGCGGTGATTGTGCCGCGGCGCCGAGGGCGCGTTTACCGGCGCTCGGTGCGGGCGCGGTTGCCCGGTATTGTCCGGGGCGAGGGCGGGGTTCACCGCTTCTTACGAACGCAACGTCACAACCCTGCCGCGCCAAAACTCTATCCGACTCACCCCGTTTCGTGGTATGTTTCCCTATTCGAAACAAATTTATTGCGGAGACAATTATGAAGCGCTTTGCGTATACAATTCCTATTGTCACAGCCCTGATCCTCGCGGTTCCCACCGCGGGGTTCGCGCAGGTTCGGTCCTCGGTCAACAGCCGCACGATTCCGGTCGATGCGCTGGCGGTCACCAATTCCGCGGTGACGCTCGACACCACGGTCAGGTGCACCTCCGGCGGCAAGCCGGTGAAATGCCCGGCCAAGATCGTGGTGCTGAGCGACTGAGCATTTTTCAACACCCCTTTTTACGGAGTTCAGATCAATGAAGACTTTTACCCTATCGCGGCTTGGCGCCGCGTTTCTTGCCGTGCTTCTGGCCGCCCAAGGCGCCGCGGCGCAGCAGGCGCAGTTGCAATCCACCGACGCGAAGGCCGTGAAGGCGGCCCAGATCGCCGGGTCCGGCAAGCAGAAGGCCATCGGATCGCTGGCGGCGCCGGGGGACCAGATCGTGCTGAGCACGCGCACCTATTGCTTCGATGCCAGTGGCAAGATGGTGAAGTGCCCGGACAAGATCACGATCCGGAACTGATCCCTGGGGCAGGGCGGGCGGTGCCGCGTCCTGCCGAACCGGTCGCGGCCGGGTCAGAACAGCCCGTCGCCGCCCTGTTCCTCTTCGATCACCTGGTCCGCGACCACCGCGGTGCCGGCGCCGATCGCGACCGGAACGCAGGCCGCGAGAAGCGCCGCCGCGGCCATCATTGCCATGAGCCGGAATTTCGTGGACATGTGTCATCCCCTTTTCCGACAGCCTAGCGCGGATCGCGGGCGATGCCAGCGTTGTTTCGGGCCCGGTTCGGGCGGCGTCACCCTGCGGTGGTCGGATATCCGCCGATCCGGGCGGTCTGGTTGAGGCCGGACTTTTCCCCGGCGAAGCCGTTGCCGTGTCTTTGAATTTCCAGATTATCCACAGATTATACAATGGATATCAACTGGTTGGCCCACGGGAAAATTCCGTGCCGCCGAGATTTTTCCTTGCGGGAATCACGGGTCGCGGCGAACTTGTCCTTACCGCAAGGGGTCTTCGGACCCGGAGCGGGGCGCAAAGGCCGACGAAGGCCGGCGGGACCGAGACGGATCTTCGATCCGGATTGTCCAACCGGACTTCACCGAAGCCGGCGGGTCGTGGAAGGATCTTCGGATCCGGATCGAACCGCAGGTGACCGGAGGCCGGAGCGGGTCACAAGCGTTTCTTCGGAAACGGGCGTGGCAGCCGAGGTCCGCAAGGGCCGGAGCAACTGAACCGGACCTTCTTCGGAAGGGATGTTTCAGGAAGGCGTCAGGGGTGCCGCAAGGCACATGCGAAGACCGCGTCTGAGCACCTGGCGCCTTTTCCTGTGGAATCTCCAGATCGATACGGCCGAAACGGAACGAGGCTTGTCCGCGATTTGCAGACAAGCCCCGCCGTCAGTTCATGCACTACCGCGTCTAGCACCTGTGCGGGCATGAATACACGGCTTCGGAGGTATAATCAACTATATCTCGCAGGCGGCACGTGCTTTTCCACCAGATTTCGCATCCGCCCGCAGATGTCGCGGAATGTCAGCGGCAGCTTTCGGTGAGCAGGAAGACCGGTCCGCCAGATTCACGTCTTGGGCAGATGCGCTTTCACCGTCGTCAGGGTATCGGCCTCTGAAGGCGGCTTGTCCCAGCGCAGGCGCGAAATCCGCGGAAACCGCATCGCGACGCCGGATTTGTGGCGGCTCGACGGGTTCAGGCCCTCGAATGCGATTTCAAGGACGAGGCCGTGATCGGGGTCCGCCCTGACCGCGCGGACGGGCCCAAAACGGTCGGTGGTGTTGTCGCGCACATAGCGGTCGATCTGCTGCAATTCTTCATCGGTGAAGCCGAAATACGCCTTGCCGACCGGGGTCAGCGCGCCGTCCGCGGTCCAGACGCCGAACGTGTAATCCGAATAGTAGCTCGACCGCTTGCCGTGACCGCGCTGCGCATACATCAGGACGGCGTCGATGATGAAGGGATCGCGCTTCCATTTGAACCACGGGCCGCGCGGTCGGCCGAAGGTGTAGGGACTGTCCCAGCGTTTCAGCATCAGCCCCTCGACCACCGGATCGGGCGGATCGGCGCGCAGCTTCGCGAGGTCCGCCCAGCTGTCGAACGCGACAAGCGGCGAGAGGTCCAGCCGGGTGGGATCACGGGGATGGATCGCGGCCTCGAGCCGCGCGCGACGGTCGCGGAAGGGCAGGGCGCGCAGATCCTCGCCGTCCCATGTCAGGATGTCGTAGGTGCGCAGGAAGGCGGGGTTTTTCGCCATCATCGCCTTGCTGACGGTCTTGCGGTTCAACCGCTTTTGCAGAACCGAGAAGGGGGCGACCCTGTCGTCCTGACGCACCAGAAGCTCACCATCGAGCGCGCCCTCGAAATCGAGAGCGTCGACAAGATCGGGGAAGGCGCCGGATATGTCATCGCCGGTGCGGGAATAGAGCCGCTTCGTGCCCGCCTCGCTGACCGCCTGCACGCGGATGCCGTCCCATTTCCACTCGGCCGCGTATTCGGTGGGGTCGAGCGTATCGGTCCTGTCCTCGTCCAGTGGCGTCGACAGCATCACCGACCGGAACGGGGCGTGACCGGCGGCGACCGGCTTGTCGCCACCGCCGTCGAGCCACGCAAACAGCGAGATGTAGGGCGGCTGCAACCCATGCCAGAGTTCCTCGATCTCGGCCGGCGGCACCTGCCCGAACTCGGCCAGCGCGGTCTTTGCCAGCCGGGCCGACAGGCCGGCACGGAGGCCGCCGGTCGCGAGCTTGATGAGCGCGTAGCGCGACGAGGCGTCGAACCGGTCCAAGAGGCCCGCCATGATCCCCGGCGCGTCGACCTTGCCGGCAGAACTGAGCCTTTCGACGACCTCCGACAGTGGCAGGTCGCTGCGGTCGGCGTCGCTTTCCCAGATGAGCGCGATGGTTTCTGCAAGATCGCCGACATAGTCGTAGGACAGGCGGAAGAGTTCATCATCCACCCGTTTGGCCACCAGCGCCCGCAGCAGCGCCGGCTTGACCGAAGGCAGGTCCAGGTCGCCGGTCAGCGCCGCCAGCGCGTAGCCGCGGTCGGGGTCCGGCGCCGCGGCCAGGTAGTCCCGGACCAGGCGAAGCTTGCCGTTGCGCGAGGGCGTCAGGACCAGCCGGTCGAGGAGCTGGGCGAAGGCTTTCATTCCGGCTCATCCTCGTAGCCGACCAGATGCAGCGGCCGCGCCTTCTGGCCGTGCAGGTCGCACCAGCGCACCAGCGCCTCTTCGCGGCCATGCGTCACCCAGATCTCCTCGGCACCGACATCGGTGATGGTCCGGGTCAACTCGGTCCAGTCGCAATGGTCCGAGATCACCAGCGGCAGTTCGACGCCGCGCTGGCGGATGCGCTGGCGGACGCCCATCCATCCCGAGGCGAAGGCGATCACCGGATTGGGAAACCGCCGCGCCCAGGGCGTGCCGAAGGTCGCGGGCGGCCCCATGACGATCTGCCCCGCGAAAGCGTCGCGCGGCCCGTCCTGGGTGGCGGGCAGCAGGCGGCCAAGCTCGACCCCTTGCGAGCCGTAATAGTCGCATAGCCGGATCAGCGCGCCGTGCAGGTGGATCGGCGCGTCGTAACCGGCATCCCGCAAGAGCCGGATCATGCGTTGCGCCTTGCCGAGTGCATAGGCGCCGACCAGATGCGCGCGGTCCGGCTCGGCCGCGAGCGACGCGGTCAGCTTGGCGATTTCCTCGGCAGGGGCCGGGTGGCGGAAGACCGGCAGTCCGAATGTCGCTTCGCTGATGAAGATATCGCAGGGCACAAGTTCGAAATCCGCGCAGGTCGGATCGCTGCCGCGTTTGAAATCTCCGCCCGCAACGATACGGAGACCACTCGTTTCGATCACGATCTGGGCCGAGCCAAGGATGTGGCCCGCGGGAACGAACCGCACCCGCGTCTCGCCGATCGTCGACCAGTCGCTGCCGGCGATCTGGCGGCTCTCGGCGAAATCCTCGCCATAGCGGATCGCCATGATATCGAGCGTCTCGGCGGTCGCCATGACCGCCTTGTTGCCCGAACGCGCGTGATCCGCGTGACCGTGGGTGATCAAGGCGCGCGCGACAGGCCGGACCGGATCGATGAAGAAGTCGCCTGCCGGGCAGTAGAGCCCCTCTGGCCGGGGCAAGAGCGGCGGTGCGGTCACGCGCCCGGCCCTTCGCGACGCATCGCGGATTTTGTTCGGCAAGCCTTCGCGGGACGAAAGGCGAGGGTCAACCGTGTCGCCAGATCATGCATTCGTGTACCAAGCCCCCATGTGGCGATGGTCGTCGCCCGAGGGCCAACGCAGGAACCCGGAGAGCGTTCCTAGGTGGCGGTGGGGATCGACTCGATCTCGGTTACGCCCGACAGCTTTCTGGCCGTGAAGGCGCATGTGGCCGAGGCCGGGAAAGCCGGCTGATCCCGCATCTCGCTCAGTCGAAAGGTGGCGTGAATTCGGCAAGCGTTTCCGTCACCTCGTCATCGCCGACCTGCGGGAATTGGCGGTAATGCGCGCCGACGGCGTAGAACGGGTGCGGGGATTGCAGGCAGAGGATCTGGTCGACATGCTGGTCCAGCTGGCGCAGGATGTCCGAGGGCGCTACCGGCACTGCCAGAATGATCTTTCCCGCGCCTGCTTGCCGCGTGGCGGCGATCGCCGCGCGGGTGGTCGCCCCGGTCGCGATGCCGTCATCGACAAGGATCACGGTGTTGCCGGCCAGCGGGACGGGCTGCCTGTCCCCGAGGTAGACCTTGCGCCGCCGCCGAAGTTCGGCACGCTCCGGTTCCGCCAGGCGAAGGATCGCCGGTCGGTCCAGACCGGCCTTGGCGGCGACCTCCTCGTTCACGACAAGCTCGGTCCCTTCGGCGCCCGCGATTGCCGCGACCGCCAGTTCCCGATGCGCCGGAAGCCCCACCTTCCTGACGAACATCAGATCGAGCGGCAGCGCGTGTCGACGGGCAATCTCGGCCGCAACGGGGACGCCACCGCGCGGCAGGGCCAGCACGACCGCGGGACCCTGCAGCATATCCGTCAGCCGTTCGGCAAGCTCCAGCCCGGCCTCTGCACGATTTGCAAACATGGCCTACCCCCATTGATCGCCAAGTCCGCGCAATATGTCGGCGCGGCTGACCTGGCCGACAAGCCTGCCGTCCCGAAGAACCGGAAATCGGCGGAAATTGCTGCCCAGGAACGCCTTGGCCGCGTCGACGATATCCATATCGGCATTCAGCGTCACGATGTCGCGCGACATGTAGCGCGATACCTTTCCGCCCCAGTCGCGATAGTAGCTGGCATCGAGCGCAGCCTTCAGGCAGTCCTTTTTCGACAGCACCCCGACGAGTGCGCCCTGCGCATCCACGACCGGCGCGCCGGACAGCTTGCGGTCGAGCAGGATGTGCATCGCGCGGTTGATCTCCATGTCGGGCGACAGGGTGACAAGGTCATGCGCCATGTAGTCGCTGATCCTGGGGCGGTCGGTCATGGCGCGGTCTCCGGCGGCTGCGAGGCGGTGGCGCGACAGGCGCCGCAATCGCCGTTCTTGATGCAGGAGATCCCGCCGCAGGACCCCTTGATCGGCGCGCGTCCGAAGATCACGCCGAGGGCGAGGCCGGCGATCGCCAGGAGGATGATGGTGAAGGTCAGGATGAACGTGCCCATGATCGTGCGTCCTCAGACAACCAGATGATCGGCAAAGGCGCCGGTCATCACTTCGGAAAATCCCTGATCCGTTTGCACCAGGAACAGGGCGGAATGCCGTTTCGCATGGCCAGCGCGGGGCCGGCTGTCGCGCCCAGCCCGGTCAGTCCGGTGGCCAGCGCGTCCTGAAGCCTCGGTTCGGCGAGGGTCACCGCGATCCGGTCGATGGCGTGGGCCTTGGCGATCCCGCAGAGATCGAGGGTCTGGCACTGCGCGGACTTGCGGATCGCCCCCTCGGCGACCGAGATCGCCTGCGGCGTCGCCGCATCGCCCCTGATCGGGCCGAAACCGAACCGCCGCACCAGCGGCCCGGCCGTCGGGTCGAAGCCGCCGCACCGCGCAGGTCGGGGCGGATGCGGGCTGCCAGCCCGTCGCGCGACTGACATTGAACCACGAAAGCTCCGAGTCTCCGCGCCAGGGCGACATCGCCGCATCGACGCTGTCGACGATCGAGGTCACAGCATCGCGGACCCTGTCGGCCGAAGCGGCATCGTCCAGGGTCACCCGCCAGTGGCTGCCAAAGGCCGTGCCGCCGATGCTCTGGGTGCCCGCGACGGCGACAAGCGGGCGCACTCCGCAGATCATCGCCGCTGCGGTGCCGATGACGATCTGTCTGCGCGTCGGGTTCATCTCAGACTCCGAAATCATCGTTGTAGATATTCGCACGGTCCACGCCGGCATCCTCCAGCATCGCCTGCACGGCTCGGATCATCAGCGGCGGGCCGCAGAGATAGTATTCACATTCCTCCGGCGCGGGATGGTCGCGCAGATAGCTTTCCCACGCGACGTTGTGGACAAAGCCGACGGCGCCTTGCCAGTCGTCTTCCGGCGCCGGGTCGGACAGGGCGACCGTCCAGCTGAAATTGTCGTGCCGCGCCGCAAGCTCGGCGAATTCATCGGCATAGAACAGCTCTGCCTTGCTGCGTGCGCCATACCAGAAGCTGATCTTGCGGTCGGTGCCGACGCTTTCGAGCTGTTCCCAGATGATCGCCCTGAGCGGCGCCATGCCGACGCCGCCGCCGATGAACACCATCTCTCGGTCGCCCGGCTGGGCGCGGAAGCTGCCGAAGGGACCGGCGGCAAGGACCGTTTCGCCCTCTTCCAGGCCGAAAAGCCAGGACGAAGCCACCCCCGGCGGTGCGTTCGACAGGTCCGGAGGCGGCAGGGCAAGACGGATGTTCAGCACGATGCGGCCTGCGGCGATATCCTCGGGCCGGTTCGAGATCGAATAGGCGCGCGTGACCGGCGCATCGCTGGCAACGGACAGGCCGCGCAACTGCTCCCATACGTCATGGTAGGCTTCAGGGACGGACAGATCGGCATAGGAGAGGCTGTAAGCGGGTGCCGTGATCTGGACAAACGACCCCGCGACGATGTCGGGCCGGACGCCTTCGGGCAGGTCCAGCACGATCTCTCGGATCAGCGGCGTCAGATACCGGGCGGAGCGGACCCTGGTCTCGAATTGCTCGGCGCCCAGCATGTCCGCCGGAACCTGGACGGCCATGTCGTTGCGCAACACGACCTGGCAGGCCAGATGCATCCCGTCGCGCAATTCCGCGCGGGTCAGGCGCGCGGTTTCGGTCGGCAGCGCGTCAGTCCCACCCTCGGTCACCTTGACCCGGCAGAGCCCGCAGGTGCCCGCCCCGGCGCAGGCCGAGGGGATCAGGATGCCGGCATCGTTCAGCACACCCAGCAGCCTGTCGCCGGTGCGCGCGTCGATCTTCGACCCGTCATTGACGGTGACGGTCGCAGGACGCGACGGCACCAGCACGTTGCGCGCCGCGATGACGGTCAGCGTCAGCAGCAGGACGATGGCGGTCAGCAGTAGGGTGCCAAGGACGATCTCGGTCATTGCCAGACCCCCGCGAAGGCCGAGAAGCCAAGCGACATCAGGCCGGTGACCAGGAACGCGCTGCCCAGCCCCTGCAATCCGGCGGGCATGTCGGAATAGCGCAGCCGCTCGCGGATCGCGGCGAAGGTGATGATCGCCAGCGCCCAGCCGACGCCGCTGCCGAAGCCGTAGCTCAGTGCCTCGGTGAAGTCGTAGCGCCGCTCGACCATGAACAGGCTGCCGCCGAGGATGGCGCAGTTGACGGTGATCAGCGGCAGGAAGATGCCAAGCGTGCGGTACAGCGCCGGCACGTAGCGGTCCAGCGTCATCTCGAGGATCTGGACCATCGCCGCGATCACGCCGATGAAGGCGACGAGCTTGAGGAATGTCAGATCGACCTCGGGCAACCCGGCCCAGCCCCAGGCGCCTTCCAGCAGAAGGCCGTTGAAGATGAGGTTGTTGAGCGGCACGGTGATCGTCTGCACCACGATCACCGCAAGCCCGAGGCCGAAGGCGGTCTCGACCCGTTTCGAGACCGCAAGAAAGGTGCAGATGCCAAGGAAGAATGACAACGCCAGATTGTCGGCGAAGACGGCGCTCAGGAAGAGGTCGATCATGACCGCCGCCTTTCTGAATTGGTCCGCAGCGGATATTCCGCCGCCTCGACCTGCCGGGTCCAGACCGTCCGGATCCCCCAGATCAGAAGCGCGATGATAAAGAAGGCCGAGGGCGCCAGCTGCATCAGGCCGAGGGGCTGGAACCAGCCGCCATCGGCCTGCGTCGTCAGCACCGTGCGGCCCATCAGCGTGCCCGCGCCAAGAAGCTCTCGGATGGCGCCGACGATCAGCAGGATCAGACTGTAGCCCAGCCCGTTGCCCAACCCGTCGAGCACCGATGGCACGACCGGGTTGCGCATCGCGAACGCCTCGGCGCGGCCCAGCACGAGGCAGTTGGTGACGATCAGCCCGACGAAGATCGACAGCCGCTGGCTGATCGCGAACGCATAGGCCTGCAGGAATTCGTCGATCACGATTACCATCGAGGCGATGATCGTGATCTGGACGATCAGCCGGATCGAGTTCGGGATGTGGCGCCGGATCAGGCTGATGACGGCGGCGGAACTGCACAGCACCAGCGTCAGCGCGACCGACATGGTCAGCGCCGTGGTCAGTGATGTCGTGACAGCGAGCGCCGAGCAGATCCCGAGGATCTGCAACGTGATCGGGTTCTGTTCGATCAGCGGTGCCGTGACATGGCGCAGCAGCGACATCTACAATCCCTCCTGTTCAAGGCGGTCCAGGAACGGGCCGTAGCCGTAATCGCCCAGCCAGAAACGCAGCATGTCGGTGATGCCGTTGCCGGTGCGGGTCGCGCCGGAAATGCCGTCGATCTGATGCGGACCGCTGGCCTCGCCGCGCACTACCTCGATCTCGATCCGGCCGTTTTCGTCGGCGATCTCCTTGCCCGGCCAAAGCGCCTGCCAGGCCGGTTCGTCGATCCGCGCGCCAAGGCCGGGCGTCTCGCCTTGCTCGGTGATGGTCAGCGCCGCAACCGTGTCCAAGTCGGCTTGCAGCGCCAGCATCGCATGGATGGTCGATTGATATCCGGTGCCATGGACCGGCAGGACGATCAGCATCAGTTCGCCATCCCGTTCCAGCAGATGAACCGGGGCGAAATTTGCACGCCGTTTCAGCCCGGCGATATCGGCCTCGGGCGGCAGCGCGATGCTGGTCTCGGGTGTTTCAGCCGCGGCCTGCATGTCATAGCTGGCGGGGTCGATGTCCGGGGCGAAGCTGCCATCCGATAGCGACACGATCCGGGTTTCAAGCGCATCGACGCCGGCCTCTTCCATCAGGTCGCGCAGGCCGGGCAGGGTGTCGAGCATCGCCTCCATCCGCGCCTGACGCTCGGCTTCCAGATGGGCGTTCTGCAAGGGTTGCAGCGACACCGATGTCACCGAGACGACGATGGCAGAAACCAGCGCGACGAGAACGGCGATGCCGAAGGTCTTGACCCTGTCGTCATTCGACCGCGCCAGAAAGGCGCGCCAATGGGCAAGCGGGCTAGACATGACGCGCCCTTTCCCGACGGCGGGCATGGGCCAGCACCACCAGATGATCCAGCAGCGGCGCGAAGATGCTGGCCAGAAGTGTCGCGAATACCAGCGCGGCGGGGTCAGGGCCACTGCCGCCGAAAACCGCGATCAGGCCGCCCGCGAGCGCGCCATAAAGCCACCGCCCGCCATTGGTCGCGGCCGAAGCGACGGGATCGCATGTCAGGAATACCAGGCCGAACAGCATCGCTGCCGCCTCGACCGGGGACAGGGCTGTATCCAGCGCCGCGGCCGCTGCTGCGAAGGCCAGAACGGCCGCTGCCAGCACCCGCCAGGAGATCAGCCCGGTCACCAGCAGAAGAGCCGCGCCCGGCAACGTGGCGAAAGCCACCCATCCGCCGGTTTCCGCAAGGATCGCACCGGGGAACGAGAACGACAGAAATGCCAACGACGCCGCCGCCGGACTGAGAAACCCGAAGCCGCGCCCGCCGAACACCAGCTCGCCCAACACCACGCCGAGGCTAAGGGCGATGCCCAGCTGCAATGGGGCGGTATCGCCCGGCAGCATCGCGGTGACGATCAGCGCCGTGGCAAGCCCGTGCCAGGTAATGTCCCGTTTGCGGACCTGCGCGAATGTCAGTTCCCAGAACAGGGTAACGGCAAGCGCGGTGGCCAGCACGGTCAACATCGCCGGACCGCGCGCGGCCAGCGCCACGAGGACCGGTGGCAGCAGAGCCGCGGATTGGGTCAGCGTCACCTCTGCCGGGGTCCAGCCGCGCTGTCCCAGAACCGTTGCCGCGGCGTATCTTCTGCGGTCGATCTGGATCATCTGGCCTGTTCCAGTTCGTCGAGAACCCGGCGCAGCATCGGCCGGTAATCCACCCCGCTGGTGCAAAGTGCCGACAACATCGCGACGTCTTCCTCGATCAGGTCAAGACAGCCCAGCCGCTCTGCCGCCTCGATGTCGCCGACGCTCAGCGCGCGCATCAAGGGTACCGGGGGCGTGTCGGTGGGAAGCGCATGTTCCAGCGCGGCCGTGGGGAAAAGCGCGCGAACCCCGCGCCGTCCAGAGCCTTGCGCCAGTCGCGCAAGGAAGGCCGGCAGCCGCGCCGGAGGTGATCCGTCCAGTATCGTGATCTGTTGGTGATAGCGCCCGAGATAGCCGCTATCGGAGCCGGTCAGCACCGAACCCGACAGCAATCGGGGCGGGTGCCCGGGCTCGGGGCGGATCGACAATGCCGTCAGCACGTCGGCAATCGCAGCACCCTGCACAGTGCGCGCCAGATGCGGGTTCGGATATCGCGGTCCCGAGACCGAAATCACGCGACTGGCCGAATAGCTGCCGGTTTGCAGGAACCGGCCAATGGCTGTCACGTCCTGATAGCCGATCGTCCAGACCGCCCCCCGGGGATGCAGCCGTGCGATATGCGCTGCGGCAAGTCCGTAGGGATACCGGTCGGGAAAGCTGTGGACCTGCACGCGCTTTCGGGCTGCGACGAGATCCTGACCCTTTGCCTGACAGAGATGGACGGAACCGTCGGTCAGGTCCTGCAGAGCCTCGAGTCCAGCCTCGAACGCCGACAGCTCGCCGGCCAGAACGAGGCTCGGATCCGGCGCGCCGGGGTCGGGGTCGGTCATTGTCACGAAGATCGCCTCGGGCATGGCATCCGGGTCGGGGATGCGGCCGAACGGGCGCGTGCGGAAAGCCGGCCAGTGCCCGCTGTCCAGAAGGGTTTTCCGGATATCGGCGGTATCCGGAGGACCAAGGGTGGACAGTGCTTCAGCCGACGGTTCGTTCCGGATCACGATCGCCGAGAGACTGCGCCGCGCGCCGAACTCGATGGACTGGATCACCCCCGATACCAGCGCGGCAAAGCCGATCTGCGGGCGGGACCTGTCGGTGAACAGGATCTGGCCCGCCTGAATCCGGTCGCCGTTGGCAACCTTGAGCACAGGGCGCAGGCCGGGACAATCGGAGCCCAGCAACGCGACAGATCCGATATGTGTGACATCGACGATTGCGCCTTGAACCGAGGCATGTCGTCGACCTCGTCCTTTCAACACCATCCGCAATGCCGTGCTCCGATCCTTACGCTGAAGTCGACCGAGACACTGACAGGACGGACAGGGTTCGCTTTGACTCAGGTCAATGCGCCCGCCGAATGCGGCGCGCAGTCTGGGCTTGCAACACCGGCTTGCGATAGCCGCGCCAATACAGGGAAAGTTGCCATGTCAAGAAAGCTCTTCACGACGATCTTCGTACTTGCCGCACTGGGTTTCGCGACGGGGGCCGGTCAGGCGCAGGATCAGCAGCAGGGCCCCAGTCTGAGCGAGGTGGTCGAAGCCTGGCTCGCTTCGCCCCATGCCGACCGCAGCAGCGAGGCTTTCACTCACTGGAACGAAGATGGCGAGATTCCGGGCAACTGCGCTGTCTGTCATTCCAGCGAGGGCGTGCGCGACTTCCTGCAATCCGACCGCGTGACGGCCGGCGTTATCGACCATCCTGTCGCGCCCGGCCTGACGGTCGATTGTGCCGCATGTCATACGCCCGCCGCCAGCACGCTTGACGCCGTGACCTTCCCGTCGGGCGAAAGCGTCGCCGCGCTGGGAAGCTCGGCTGTCTGCGTGGTTTGCCATCAGGGCCGCCAGTCCAGCGACAACGTGACAGCGGCGGTGAACGGCATGGACGACGACGCGGTTCAAGCCGATCTGGGATTCATCAACGTTCATTACGCCGCATCGGCTGCAACCCAGATGGGCGGCGTTACGCGCGGCGGCTACCAGTACGACGGCAAGGACTATGCCGGGCGGTTCAACCATGTGCCGGATCTGAACAGCTGTTCCAGCTGCCACTCGCCGCACAGCCTGAAGGTCGAGATCGAGACCTGCACCACCTGTCACAAGGGCATCACAGAGTTTCGCGCCATCCGCACCACGCCGCTTGATATCGACGGTGACGGCGATACGACCGAAGGCATCGCCGATCCGATCGACACGCTGCACGCCCGGCTCGAGAGCGCGATCCTTGGCTATGCCGCAGAGGTGGCCGGCGCGCCGATCGTCTATGATCCCGCGACGTTCCCCTACTTCTTCAACGACAGCGATGGTGACGGCGCGGTGACAGAGGGCGAGGCGGCGTTTCCGAACCGGTATCAAAGCTGGACGCCGCGTCTGTTGAAGGCGGCCTACAACTATCAGTTCATCGCCAAGGACAAGGCCGCGTTCAGCCACAATCCGCATTATGCGATCCAGCTTCTCTACGACAGCCTCGAGAACCTGTCCGAGAAGGTGGAGGTGGATATGGCCGGCTTCACCCGTCCGTGACGCCTGTATCGTGAAATGCGCCCAGACTGACCGGGGACTGCAGGAATGGCGCAGGAAACGCTGCTGATCGCACTGGGCGTCCTGTTTCTTGCAGGACTGGCGCTTGACGCGTTCGGACGGCGGGTGCATGTGCCGCGGGTCACGCTGCTGATCGTTCTGGGCGCTGTTCTCGGGCCGCCGGTGCTTGACATTCTGCCGCTGGACGTAGCGGAGGCGAACGAGCTTTACGCGCCGACCGCGCTGACGATGGTCGCATTCCTTCTGGGCGGCAGCCTGAAACGCCAGACGCTGGCCGCGCATGGCCGCGAGATCCTGACGGTGTCCCTGACGGTCGTCGGGGTTTCCGTCGTGGTCGTCGCGGGCGGGCTGGCCGCGCTCGGCGCACCGCTTTCGGTGGCACTGCTTCTGGGGGCGATCTCTGCCGCCACGGCTCCGGCGGCGACCCGCGACGTGGTTCGGCAATCAGGCCGAAAGGGGCAGTTCGTCGACAACCTGCTGGGCATCGTCGCCATCGACGACGCCTGGGGGCTTTTGGCGTTCAGCGTGGTGCTGACGCTGGTCGGCGTGCTGACCGGAGGGGACGGGTTCAGCGCAATTCTGCACGGGGTTTGGGAGATCACCGGCGCAATCGGGCTTGGTCTTGTGGTGGGACTGCCGGCGGCCTTTCTGACCGGACGTCTCAAGCCCGGAGAACCGACGCTGATCGAGGCGCTCAGTATCGTGTTCCTCTGTGCCGGGCTGGCGCTGTGGCTCGATCTGTCGTTCCTTCTGGCCGGCATGACCTGCGGCGCGACCGTGGTCAACCTGGCGCGGCACCACGAACAACCGTTTCACGAGATCGAGCGGATCGAATGGCCGTTCCTGCTGCTCTTCTTCGTGATGGCGGGTGCGTCGCTGGAAACGGCGCATCTTGCCGGCGTCGGCCTGATCGGTGTCGCCTATGTCCTGCTGCGGTTCGCCGGGCGTCTGCTTGGCGGTTGGCTGGCCGGCATTCTGGCCGGTTTGCCCGCGCGTGAAGGCATGCTGACGGGGATGGCGCTGATGCCGCAGGCTGGTGTTGCGATCGGCATGGCTCTGGTGGTGGCCGAGCAGTTTCCTCAGCTTGCCGAGGCGATCCTGACGATCACGATCTCAAGCACGATCGTCTTCGAATTGATCGGCCCGGTGATGACGCAATACGCAATCGGCCATGCGGCGGCCGATCGCCCCGCGCGAAACGGCTGAAAGGGATCCTCACAAGTGTGGTCGAGCCGGCGCCGGGGGGGCACGCGGAACATCCGTGCCGATACCGCGTTTTCCTTTCGCAGCAACCGAAAGGAAAATGCAATGTTCGCACCGCTTCGCACCTTCATGGTCGTCATCTGGGTGCTGTGCATCGCCGGCGCGGCCGTCATCGCGGCGCTCAGCTATGGCTGGGTCGGGTGGGTCGCGTTCGTCGTCTCCGGGATTGTCGGCGTGGTTCTGGGCGTGCCGCTCGGGATCTGGACCGCGAAACAGATCAAGCGAGAGGACCCGGCCTGGCCGCCGCGGGACCGCGGACGGTCCTGAGGGGCAGCCGAAACCGGACGAGTTGGCGGCAGCGGGCTTTCCGCGCCGAAGCCAAATCTGACATGATCCGCGCATTCGCCACGGAAAAACACCGGGTCTGCGCAAAGCGGACCCGACTTGGCTATCCTAATGCGAAACGAGGGGCGGACCCTCGGGCCCGCCCGCACTCGTTAAAGACGGGCAGACCTGACGGCCGCCCTTTACTCGTCAAATTCGCGCGTTCTCAATAACCGGCTTGGGCTTCATTGCTTTCCTGCTGGATCACTTCGCCGGCCGTTTCGATATCCTGTCCGGCACCTTCCACGGTCTCGCAGGCGGCGAGTCCGAGAAGTGCGAAGAGGGTGAAGATGATGCGTCCCATTGGTTTCTCCGTTGTTTGCTCACAGTCCGGACATCAACCCGTGCGGATCGATTTGGTTCCGGCGAGATAACGGCGCGGCTTCGGCGCCGTTTCAGGCATCGAGGAATGCGCGCACCGCCGCTTCGAACTCTCGCGGCTTGTCGGCGTGCAACCAGTGACCGGCCCCCGGGATCTTGGCAAATCGGGCAGCCGGGAACAGCCGCTTGATTTCAGGCCTGTGTTCGGCGGTGACATATGTGCTGTCTGCGCCGGTCAGAAAGACGGTGGGACCGTCGAACTGTCCGTCGATCCGGGGAAAACCGATGATCTTTGGCATCTCGCCGGCCAGAACGTCGAGATTGAGCCGCCACGACTTTTCCCGCAGATCCAGCGACTGCAGCAGGAAGGCGCGGACCCCTTCTTCGGGAATAGCCGGGCGCAGCGCCTCATGCGCATCCGCGCGGCTGCCGATCCGGTCGAGATCGAGCCCCTGCATCGCCTCGACAAGGGGCAACTGGGTGTGACCGTAGACGGCGGGCGCGATATCCGCGACGACCAGCCGCCGCACCGTGTCCGGGTTCTGCAAGGCAAGCACCATGGCCGCCTTGCCGCCCATCGAATGGCCAAGCACATCCACGGGACCACCCTGCGCCGCGATCACCTCGGACAGATCGCTGGCCATGTCCGCATAACTCTGGCTGGAGAATCGCGGGCTTTCGCCATGGTTGCGCATGTCGACCGTCACGACCAGCCGATCCTCAGCCAATCGCTTGGCAATCGCGCCCCAGTTCCGCGCGGACCCGAAGAGACCATGCGCGATCAGGAGCGGCGTCTTGTCACTGGACTGACCGGAAAAGACCGTGTTGAGCATGGCCCGACACTAACCTTGATGGCTCGTGCTGGCCAGAACCCAAATTGCCCTGTAGGTTGATCCCGCCGGGTAAGATGCAAGTGGCTATTCAATGGTTTATCGGGACCGCGCCGAGACGATAGCCGCGCTGATCGAAGAGCGGCTTGGGATCCGGGGCAAGGGGTTGGAGATCAAGCTGAAACGGGCCGGCCGGCTATTGCCCGGCCATGTCCGCCGCGACGCGCGAAAGCTGCTCGAGGCGATCCGACTGCAGGACCATCCCAAACTTGCGCGCCGCGTCGACAGCCAGGTCGTGGATGCCGCCTGCCGCAATGTCGAGACCTACCTGCAAGGCATCGACGGCAAGCATCGACGGATGAACCGCATCGTCGGCTTCTTCTCGTCGAACGCGTTCAATCTGCTCGCGACCGGCGGGATCGTCATTGCCGTGCTTCTCTGGCGCGGGTTTATCTAGCCCGGCAGGTCAGAGCCCGGAATAGATCGGGAACTTCCCGCACAAGGCGACCACCTTCGATTTCACGGAGGCTTCGACTTCGGCATTGCCGTCCTCGCCATGCGCCGCCAGCCCGTCGACGACATCGACGATCCAGTCGCCGATCTCGCGGAACTCGGCCTCGGCAAAGCCGCGCGTCGTTCCCGCGGGGGTTCCGAGCCGGACGCCCGAGGTGACGGTCGGCTTTTCGGGATCGAACGGGATGCCGTTCTTGTTGCAGGTGATACCGGCACGGCCAAGGGCGGCTTCCGTCGCGTTGCCCTTTACGCCCTTCGGGCGCAGGTCGACCAGCAGCACATGGGTGTCGGTGCCGCCCGTGACGATATCTAGGCCGCCCTTCATCAGTTGGTCAGCCAGCGCCTGGGCATTTCGGATCACCTGGCCGGTATAGGATTTGAATTCGGGGCGCAGCGCCTCGCCGAACGCCACCGCCTTGGCGGCGATCACATGCATCAGCGGACCGCCCTGGATGCCCGGGAAAATCGCCGAATTCACTTTTTTCGCGATCTGCTCGTCATTGGTGAGGATCATGCCGCCACGAGGACCGCGCAGGGTCTTATGAGTCGTCGTCGTCGCGACATGGGCATGCGGGAAGGGCGAGGGGTGATGGCCGCCCGCGACAAGGCCCGCGAAATGCGCCATGTCGACCAGCAGCCATGCGCCGACGCCGTCGGCGATCTTGCGCATGCGGGCAAAGTCGATCTGGCGCGGAATGGCCGAGCCTCCGGCGATCAGCAGCGTTGGCTGATGCTCTTCCGCAAGCGCAGCAATCTCTTCGTAGTCGATGCGATTGTCCTGCTTGCGAACGCCGTATTGCACCGCATTGAACCACTTGCCCGACTGGTTGGGCGCCGCGCCGTGGGTGAGATGCCCGCCGGAGGCGAGATTCATGCCGAGGATCGTATCGCCCGGTTTCAGCAGCGCCTGGAACACGCCCTGGTTCGCCTGGCTGCCGGAATGGGGCTGAACATTGGCGAATTCGCAGCCGAACAGCTTTCGGGCGCGGTCGATGGCCAGTGTTTCGGCGATATCGACATAGTCGCAGCCGCCATAGTAGCGGCGGCCCGGATAGCCCTCGGCGTATTTGTTGGTCATGACCGATCCCTGCGCTTCCATGACGGCGGCAGAGACTATGTTTTCCGATGCGATCAGCTCGATCTCGTTCTGCTGACGGCCAAGTTCCTTGCCGATGGCGGCGAAGATCTCGGGGTCTCGGGAGGCAAGATCCTCGGTGAAAAAGCCGGTGTCGCGGTGCGGGGCGTTCATGCGGTCTCTCCGAAAGCGGCTGCGGGTCTGGCGGTGTTTAACGGGGAACGTCTTGCGGAAAAAGCCCGGATTGCGACGCTGCGGCCCGGAATCGCGTCGCGGCCGGAGGGTAGGCGGGGCTTGTGTTTCGCGCCGGTGCAAGCGATGACTTGGACATCGGGGAAGCAACGCCATGAGCGCAAAGACAAAAATCGCATTCGTCGCCAGCGACGTGGTGATAGCCCAGAACGCACGAGAGCGTTTGTCCAGCCGCTATGGGAATTGTCCGCCGGCCGAGGCCGACGTGATCGTGGCGCTGGGCGGAGACGGCTTCATGCTGCAGACCCTTCACGGCACGATGGATATCGATGCGCCGGTTTACGGGATGAACTGCGGCACTATCGGCTTTCTGATGAACGAATTTCACGAGGATGACCTGAACCGCCGCCTGTCGCTGGCCGAGGAGGAAAAGATCAACCCGTTGCGGATGCTGGCCGAATGCGCCGACGGATCGCGGCACGAGGCGTTGGCGATCAACGAGGTCTCGCTGTTGCGCGCCGGTCCGCAGGCCGCGAAGCTGCGGATCAGCATCGACGGCAAGGTGCGCATGGAAGAGCTGGTTTGCGATGGCGCCCTGGTCTGCACGCCTGCCGGGTCGACCGCCTACAATTATTCGGCCCATGGTCCGATTCTGCCGATCGGCTCTGACGTTCTTGCATTGACCGCGATGTCGGCCTTCCGTCCGCGCCGCTGGCGAGGCGCGCTTCTTTCGAAGAAATCGAAGGTGCGGTTCGACATCGTCGATGCCAATAAGCGCCCTGTCATGGCCGATGCCGACGGCCAGTCGGTGCGCAATGTCGTCTGGGTCGAGATCGCCAGCGACACCGGCGTGGTTCATCGGATCCTGTTCGACCCCGGCCACGGGCTGGAAGAGCGGCTGACCCGGGAACAGTTCACCTAGTGCGGTCAGCGGCGTCCTGGCGGGCCCAGGATTCGAGCTTGCGGTAGATTGTCGAGGGCGAGACATCCAGGTTCCGTGCGGCGCGCGGAACAGACCCGCCAGCGGCCAGCAGGCTTTGCTCGATGACATATCTCTCGATCTCGGCAAGCGTGCGCCCGCGCCAGGCCTCTGCCGTCGGCGCTCCGCTGTCTTTGGGGGTGCGGATGAGGCGCCGGAAATAGTCCGGGAGCATGTCAAGGGTGATGCAGTCGCCCTGTTCCCCCAGCGTTGCGGTGCGCAGCATGTTGCAAAGTTCGCGGACGTTCCCCGGCCAATCGTGGGAGAGCAAGAGCTCTTCCACTTCCGGCGAGATCCGCATTTCCGGTCCTTTCCCCGCCCGCGCGAGGTTCTTCAGGAAAGTTCTGGCGATCTCGATCACATCGCCATCACGTTCGCGGAGCGGCGGCAGATGGATGGTGATTTCGGCCAGCCGATAGACCAGATCGCGGCGGATCGAGGTTCGACCGACAAGCTGTTCCATCGTGCGGTAGCTCGTGGTCAGCAGACGCGGCGCCGCCGAGCGCCCGGTCTCCTTGATCCGGGAGAGAAGAACGGTCTGAGCCGAGTGCGACAGGTCGCAGATATTGTCGAGCACCAGCGTTCCCGCGCCTCCGTCAGCCGAAGACGCCTGATCGAAGGCCCGGTTCACCTGCTCGGCGGCAGACTCGCAAAGGCAGTTGACGACGGTCAGCGGTTGCTGCGCGTGGCTGGAAAGCTCGTGGATCCTGCGGGCTGCAAGGGATTTGCCTGTTCCGCTTTCCCCGACCAGAAGGACGGGGGCGTCGCTTTTCGCCGCGCTCTCGATAAGCGAAAGGACGGCTTTGAAACCGGGCGAACTGCCTTCAAGTGCCGGACCATCTTCCTCGGGGTGATCTGGCGCGCCGTCGTCAGCGCGCAACGAGCGGATCAGCTCGACGATTTCATCCTCTCGGACCGGCTTGCGGAGCACCCGTGCGAGCGCCGCAGTTTGCACGGCAGCGGCGCCGTCGGTGAGCCCGACGATCTGCGCCGCCTTGTCGATCGCGTGGAGTTCCTGGATCAGTGTCGGGACCGGGATCCGGCTGTCCAGATCCAACAGCACGATGTCGGGACGCAGCTGCCGGAACCGGGCGATGGCTTCCAGATCGGTCCGCACGCAGACAAGATCGATACCTTGCGATTTCATCGCGCCGGCCATCCGGCCCTGAAAGGCCGGAGTGGTGCCGACCAGCAGAACGCCCCTAGCCATCGATTGCCGTCGCCGGAACATGTCGATTGGAGGCTATGATCACGATCTGGGCCTTCGCGTAGTCGCTGAAACTCCGACGCAGCCACGGGCTGCGTGCCCGCGATGCGGCGACCATTTGCGGTTGAGTGGTCGCAACAGAGAACTACCCCGCCGCCGCAGGGGCGCTCAAGCGAATGCGTCAATTTTGGTTAAATTTAAACTCTTGGGTAGCCGAGTGTCCGCAGGGCAGAACCAATCTCGTCGAGAATTGCAGGATCGTCGATGGTTGCCGGCATCCTGAACTCCTCGCCATCCGCGATCTTCGCCATGGTGGCGCGCAGAATCTTGCCCGAGCGCGTCTTCGGCAGCCGGTCTATGACCACGGCAAGCTTGAACGCCGCGACCGGACCGATCTCGTCGCGGACCAGCTGCACCGCCTCGCGGCAGATCTCCTGGTGGTCCCGGTCGACACCCGAGGTGAGGCACAGAAAACCGAGCGGCACCTGTCCCTTCAACTCGTCCGCGATGCCGATCACCGCGCATTCGGCGACATCGGGATGGCTGGCCAATACTTCCTCGATCCCGCCGGTCGAGAGCCGGTGCCCGGCGACGTTGATGACATCGTCGGTGCGAGCCATGATGTAGACATAGCCATCCTCGTCGAGATAGCCCGCATCCCCGGTCTCGTAATAGCCGGGGAAGTGGGCAAGGTAGCTTTTGCGGTACCGGTCCTCGGCATTCCAGAGGGTCGGGAGCGTACCCGGTGGCAGCGGCAGCTTCACTGCGATCGCGCCGAGGGTTCCGGCGGGCAGGGGGTGCCCGGCCTCGTCGAGGATTTCGATTTTATACCCCGGCATCGCGACCGAGGGAGAGCCGATCTTGACCGGCAACGCCTCGATGCCCATCGGGTTGGCGGCGATCGACCAGGCGGTTTCGGTCTGCCACCAGTGGTCGATGACCGGCACCTTCAGCACGTTCATCGCCCATTTGATCGTGTCGGGATCGGCGCGCTCTCCGGCAAGGAAAAGCGTGCGCAGGCTGGAAAGATCGTATTTCTTGACATAGTCGCCCTTCGGGTCCTGACGCTTGATGGCGCGGAATGCCGTCGGCGCGGTGAACAGGACGCGAACCTGGTGATCCTGGATCACCCGCCAGAACGTGCCGGGATCAGGGGTGCCGACGGGCTTGCCCTCGAACACGATGGTGGTGTTGCCGTGGATGAGGGGGCCGTAGCAGATGTAGCTGTGCCCGACGACCCAACCCACATCCGAGGCCGCCCAGAACACCTCGCCGGGATCGACACCGTAGATGTTCTTCATCGTCCAGTTCAGCGCGACCAGATGGCCGCCGGTATGGCGCACCACGCCCTTGGGATGGCCCGTGGTCCCGGAAGTATGCAGGATATAGACAGGGTGATTGCCCTCGACCGGGACGCAGTCGGCCGGTTCGACGCCGTCCTGAACCTCGGTCCAGTCGAAATCGCGGCCCTCGACCAAGTCCGCGCGCCGCTCGTCCCGCTGGAAGACGATGCAGAACTCTGGCTTGTGGGCAGCCTGGTCTATCGCCTTGTCGAGAAGCGGCTTGTAGGCAACGACCCGGCCGGGCTCGATGCCGCAGGACCCGGCGATGATCGCCTTGGGCGTCGCATCGTCGATCCGCACCGCCAGCTCATGTGCAGCGAAGCCTCCGAAGACGACGGCATGAACGGCGCCAATCCGCGTGACCGCCAGCATCGCGACAAGCGCCTCCGGCACCATCGGCATGTAAATCAGAACGCGGTCTCCCTTGGTCACGCCTTTCGAGGCCAGCGCACCCGCCAGCCGTGCGACACGCTCCTGCAACTCGGCATAGGTGAACTTCGTCTGGCTATCGGTCACCGGGCTGTCATGGATGATGGCGAGCTGTTCGCCGCGGCCGGCCTTCACGTGACGGTCAACGGCATTGTAGCAGGTGTTCACCAGGCCATCCGAGAACCATTCGTAGAGCGGCGCATTGTCGTCGAACAGCGCCCTGGACGGCTTGCGGTCCCAGTCGATCGCATCGGCAGCCTTCATCCAGA
Source organism: uncultured Alphaproteobacteria bacterium (assembly GCA_942492375.1). Classification (GTDB taxonomy): domain Bacteria; phylum Pseudomonadota; class Alphaproteobacteria; order Rhodobacterales; family Rhodobacteraceae; genus JAHEAO01. Next base: position 87,946 of record CALOEL010000003.1, on the reverse strand, counting down.
ACCCTTCCGGATCCGACTTCCAGGCGGCGTAGATATCTGCGTATGCCATTGTATGCGTCCTCCCAAGGATTTGTTACGCCGCGCGCGGGATCGAGGCAAGATCGCGCCCTGCGCAGGATTGTCACGGTTGGCGCAAACATCCGTCGGCAACCAGCCGCCTGCGGAACGCCGATACACGATCTTGTGAAAACCGGGGAAATCGCCGCGGCGCTATCGTGAATCAGAACCGGCATTCCGCCGGTTCGTCACCAGAGGTCAAACGATATGGGCGACAAGAAGCCTACGCCGAAAACGGCCAAACCGGCCGGCGGCAAACCCACCAAGAAGTAAGTTCCGAAGCCCGCGCCGCCGGTTCCCGACCGGCGGCGTTCCTGTCAGCCGTAGACCGCGACGGGGGTTCCCGCCAGGGCCGAGATGTTGAGAAGCCCGCGCGCGGTGATCGACGGTGTCACGATATGGGCGCGGTTGCCCATTCCCATCAGGATCGGGCCTACTTCGAGACCGTTCGCCTTCATCTTCAGGATGTTCCGCACGCCGCTGGCTGCATCGCTGTTGGCGAAGATCAGGGCATTCGCGGCGCCCGCCAGCCGGCTGTTCGGGAAGGTGCGTTCGCGCAGGCCAAGGTCGAAGGCCATGTCGATATGCATCTCGCCCTCATAGACGAAATCGCGCGGCTCTGAATCGAGGATTTCCAGTGCCCCGCGCATCCGTCGCCCGGTGTCGATGTCGAGATTGCCGAATTGCGAATGCGAACAGAGGGCGATGGAAGGCGTCACGCCGAAGCGGCGCATGTGACGCGCCGCGCCGATCACGGTCTCTGCAATCTGGGCGGCTGTGGGTTCCGCATGAACCTGCGTGTCGGCGATAAAAAGCGGCCCGTCCTCGAGCAGCATCAGGCTGAGGGCGCCGATCGGGTGCAGTTCGGGCGTGCCGAGGATCTGCGAGACGTAGTTCAGATGCCAGAGATACTGGCCGAAGGTGCCGCAGATCAGGCTGTCGGCATCCTCGCGATGCACCATGACCGCACCGATGGCGGTGGTGTTGGTGCGCATGATCGCCTTGGCAAGGTCCGGCGTGACGCCGCGCCGTTCCATCAGCTGGTGATAGCTTGTCCAGTAGTCCCGGTAGCGCGGGTCGCTTTCGGGGTTCACCAGATCGAAATCCTTCGTCGGCCGGATCGACAGGCCGGCCCGTTCGCAGCGCTGTTCGATGACTTCGGGGCGTCCGATCAGGATCGGGCGGTCGACGGTTTCTTCCAGCATCGCGTTGGCGGCGCGCAGCACGCGCTCTTCCTCGCCTTCGGCAAAGACGATACGGCGGCTCGAGGAGGACGCGGCGGCGAAGACCGGACGCATGATCAGCGCGGACCGGAACACCGATCCGTCAAGCCGCGCCTTGTAGGCCTTCAGGTCTTCGAGCGGGCGGGTCGCGACGCCGGTCCGGATCGCCGCATCGGCCACTGCAGAGGCGACGACGCCCATCAGGCGAGGATCGAACGGCTTCGGGATCAGGTATTCTGCGCCGAAGGTCAGCTGTTCGCCCTGGTAGACCGCAGCGGTTTCCGCGCTGGTTGTCGCGCGGGCGAGGGCCGCCAGCCCCTCGATACAGGCGATCTTCATTTCGTCGTTGATGTCGGTCGCCCCGACATCCAGCGCGCCGCGGAAGATGAAGGGGAAGCACAAGACGTTGTTCACCTGGTTCGGGTAATCGGACCTGCCGGTCGCGATGATCGCGTCGGGGGCGACCGCGCGGGCGTCGTCCGGCATGATCTCGGGCATCGGGTTGGCCAGCGCGAAGATGATCGGGCGCTTGCTCATCTTCGCCACCATCTCTGGCTTCAGCACACCTGCGCCCGAAAGACCAAGAAACAGGTCCGCACCCTCGATCACATCGCCAAGGTCGCGCGGACCGCCCGGTTGGGCGAATTCGACCTTCTGGGGGTTCATCTCTTCCTTGCGGCCCTCGTGGACCAGCCCGTGCAGGTCGCAGAGCCAGACATTCTCTCTTTTCACGCCCAGTTTCACCAGCATCTTGAGACAGGCGATGCCCGCAGCGCCTCCGCCGGTCGAAACGATCTTGATATCTTCGAACGACTTGCCCGCCACCCGCAGCGCGTTGACCGCCGCCGCGCCGACCACGATGGCGGTGCCGTGCTGGTCGTCGTGGAAAACCGGGATGTTCATCCGTTTGCGGCAGGATTCCTCGACGATGAAACAATCGGGGGCCTTGATGTCCTCAAGGTTGATCGCGCCGAAGCTCGGTTCCAGCGCGCAGACGATATCGGCCAGCTTCTCGGGATCGGTCTCGTTCAGTTCGATGTCGAAACAGTCGATATTGGCGAATTTCTTGAACAGCACCGCCTTGCCTTCCATCACCGGTTTCGCGGCCAGCGCACCGATATTGCCCAGACCGAGGACCGCGGTGCCGTTGGTGACCACCGCGACAAGGTTGCCGCGCGTCGTGTAGCGGCTGGCGGTCGCCGGATCGGCCTTGATCTCGAGGCAGGCTTCGGCAACGCCGGGGCTATAGGCGCGGGTCAGGTCCCGACCATTGGCAAGCGGCTTCGTGGCGCGGACCTCCAGCTTGCCGGGCTTGGGAAGCTCGTGATAATCCAGCGCGGCCTGTCTTGCAGTGTCATGCCGTTGATCGGTCATCGAGAACCCTCCGTTCGCAAGATAGTTTAATGTTAAACTATCTGTCAGCGTTGCGCATCCGTCCAAATTTGCTAACTCCATCAAGCCCGAGTTGAAAATCAATGCAAGCCCTTTGACCGGTGCGGCGGATTGCGACGTCGCCCGGGACGGGGCAGGGCGGACAGCGTTCTCCTGCGTTTGCTGCGTTTCCCGACCGCCTGTGGCCCCTTGCATCGCCGTGCCGCTCGCCGCAGTCTGGCGAAAGTTCCATCCGGAGGGGTCGATGTCGCTTCTTGAGGCTGCGCGAAACGTCAGAGAAAAAGCCTATGCGCCCTATTCCAACTTCAGGGTCGGGGCGGCGGTGAGGGCGGCGTCGGGCGCCGTCTACAGCGGCTGCAACGTCGAGAATGTCGCCTATCCCGAAGGCACCTGCGCCGAAGCGGGCGCGATTGCGGCGATGGTCGCGGCGGGCGAAACCCGGATCACCGAGGCGCTGGTGATCGCCGACAGCCCACTGCCGGTCTCGCCCTGCGGTGGATGCCGGCAAAAGCTGGCCGAATTCTGCGACGCAGATGCGCGGATCACGATGACGACGCTGGACGGCCAAAGCCAGACCCTGACCATGGCTGAATTGCTGCCGGGCGCCTTCACCCAAGCGCATATGGACGAAAGGTGATGGACGCACGCCGGATCATCGCCAAGCTGAGGGACCGCAAGGGCCTGACGGATGAAGAACTGCGTTGGTTTGCAGGCGGGCTTGCCGATGGCGGTGTCACCGATGCGCAGGCCGGGGCATTCGCGATGGCGGCGCTGCTGAACGGTCTTTCCGAAGACGAACGCACCAGCCTGACGCTGGCGATGCGCGACAGCGGCGAGGTCCTGGCCTGGGACCTTCCCGGCCCGATCGTGGACAAACACTCAACGGGCGGAATCGGCGACGCGGTCTCGCTTCTGCTGGCGCCGGCACTTGCGGCATTGGGGGCCTATGTTCCGATGGTGTCGGGGCGCGGGCTCGGCCATACCGGCGGAACTCTGGACAAGCTGGAATCCGTTCCCGGCCTGCGGACCGAGGTGACCGAGGAGCGGTTCCGCCAGATCGTCCAGAACGTCGGCGCGGCGATCGTTTCCGCGACCGGCGACATCGCCGCCGCCGACAAGCGCCTCTACGCGATCCGCGACGTGACCGGCACTGTCGAGAGCATCGACCTGATCACCGCCTCGATCCTGTCCAAGAAGCTGGCGGCGGGGCTCGAGTCGCTGGTTCTGGACGTGAAGGTCGGCAGCGGCGCCTTCATGAAGACCATCGAGAATGCCGAGGCATTGGCGACGTCGCTGGTCGACACCGCGAATGCCGCCGGGTGCAAGACCTCGGCATTGATCACCGACATGAGCCAACCCTGCGCGACGGCGGTCGGCAATGCCTTGGAAGTAATGGACGTGATGGAGGCGCTCTCGGGCGCGCAGACGGAGACCGCGCTCTGCGATCTTTCCGCCGATCTCGGTGGCGAATTGCTGGTGCTGGCAGGTATGGCCGACGACGCCCGCGCCGGAGCCGCGCAGGTGATGGAGACGTTCCGTGACGGGTCCGCGGCGGAACGGTTCGGCCGGATGGTGGCGGAACTTGGCGGGCCAGCGGATTTCGTGGAACGCTGGCGCGACCGGTTGCCTGCCGCGCCGGTGCTGGCAGAGGTCAGGGCGGGGCAGGCGGGCTACGTCACCGCGATCGACGGCGAGGCGTTGGGCCTGGCGGTCGTTCATTTGGGCGGCGGGCGTCTCAAGGGCGGCGATCGGGTGGACCCTTCGGTCGGACTGTCCGAGGTCACGCTGCTGGGCGAACAGGTCGACGCCGCAACGCCGCTTTGCCTCATCCATGCCGCCACGCCCGAAGCGGCCGAAGAGGCCCGCGAGGCGGTGCGAGGCGCCTACACGATCAGCGATCAGGAACCTGATGTGCCGCCGACGGTCTACCGGAGGATCGGCTGATGCCCCGCGCCTTCCTGATCGTGATGGATTCCGCCGGCTGCGGCGGCGCGCCGGATGCCGGGTCGTTCTTCAACGGCGATCATCCCGATACCGGTGCGAACACGCTCGGCCATATTGCCCAGGCCTGCGCCGATGGCAGCGCCGAGGAGGGCCGCAGCGGGGCGCTGCGCCTGCCCAATCTCGACCGGCTGGGTTTGGGGGCCGCGATCCGGCTGGCCTCGGGCCTCGACGCGCCGGGCCTCGGCGCGGAACCGCAGGGCCTTTGGGGCGCCGCGACGGAGATTTCGCGCGGCAAGGACACGCCCTCGGGGCATTGGGAACTGGCCGGGGTGCCGGTGCCCTGGGACTGGCATTATTTCCCCGACGAGGTGCCGGCCTTCCCGCAGTCGCTTCTCGACCGGGTCTGCGAACTGGCCGGGACCGAGGGCACATTGGGCAACTGCCATGCCTCCGGTGTGCCGATCATCGAGGAGCATTGCGCCGAGCACATGCGGACCGGCTGGCCGATCTGCTACACCTCTGCCGACAGCGTGTTCCAGATCGCGGCGCATGAGGAAGCCTTCGGACTCGACCGGCTTTTGCAGCTTTGCGAAGATCTGGCTCCGACTCTGCACAAGATGAAGGTTGGCCGTGTCATCGCCCGCCCGTTCGTCGGCGAGTGCGGCAATTTCAGTCGCACCAAGAACCGCAGGGACTACGCCATCGAACCGCCAAGCCCGACGCTGAACGACTGGGTGCAGGATGCGGAACGGCGGGTCTACGGGATCGGCAAGATCGGCGACATCTTCTCTCGCCGGGGGATCGACGAAGTGCGCAAGGGCAGCGATGCCGAGCTGATGGTCCATCTGTCAGACCTGGTGCGGGAGGCCGAAGAGGGCAGCCTGACCTTCGCCAACTTCGTCGAGTTCGATTCCCAATACGGTCATCGGCGTGACGTTTCGGGCTATGCAAGGGCGCTGGAATGGTTCGACGGCGAACTGCCGGGGATCTTCGCCCGCGCGCGCGAGGGCGACCTGTTCATCTTCACCGCCGACCACGGCAACGACCCGACTTGGGTGGGGTCGGACCATACCCGCGAGCGGGTTCCGATGGTCGGGCACGGGCTGGGCGCGCGCAAGGTCGGGCTTGTCGGGTTCAGCGATGTCGGGGTATCGGTCGCCGCGCATCTTGGTGTCGAGCCGCAGGGGCCGGGGAAGAGTTTTCTATGAGCGTCAGGGATTTGCCGAAGGTCGAGCTGCACCTGCATCTCGAAGGCGCAGCACCGCCCGATTTCATCCGGGGTCTGGCGCGCGAGAAATCGATGGACATCTCGGGCATCTTTGCCGAGGACGGCGGCTATGCCTACACCGATTTCTGGCATTTCCTGCAGGTCTACGAGGCGGCGACCTCGACCTTGCAGACGCCCGAGGACTATCACCGGCTGACGCGCGCCGTGCTTGCGGAAAGCGCGGCTTCGGGCGTGATCTATTCGGAAACCTTCCTGTCGCCGGATTTCTGCGGCGGACGCGATGTGGGGGCGTGGCGCGAATACCTGGACGCGATCCGCGAGGCCGCGGAGGAAGCCGAGAAGGCCGATGGCATCGTGCTGCGCGGCATCGTCACCGCGATCCGCCATTTCGGCCCCGAGAAAGCGAAGGAGACGGCGCTGTGCGCCGCCGAAACGGCGGGCGATTTCCTGACCGGCTTCGGGCTGGCGGGGGACGAGAAGATCGGCAAGCCCGGCGATTTCGGCTGGTCCTTCGATCTGGCGCGCGAGGCCGGGCTGCGCCTGACCGCCCATGCCGGTGAATGGGGCGGGCCGGAATCGGTCCGCGACGCGGTGCGCGATCTGGGGGTCGAGCGGATTGGCCACGGCGTTCGCGCGATCGAGGACCCGGCGCTGGTCGACGAGCTGGCAGAGAGGGGCATCGTTCTGGAGGTCTGTCCTGGCTCGAACATCGCGCTGGGGCTCTATCCCGGCTGGCGCGCGCACCCGATATCCCGTTTGCGCGAACGCGAGGTGAAGGTCACGATCTCGACCGACGACCCGCCTTTCTTCCACACCACGATGGCGCACGAATTCGACAGGCTGGCAGAGGCTTTCGACTGGGACGAGGCCGAGTTTCTCGATATCAACCGCACAGCCATCGGCGCCGCCTTCTGCGATGCCGGAACCCGCGAGGCCGTTCTGAAGCGACTGGAGCAATAGCCATGCAGCAGCACCTGACCGTCGTCACCCATCCGCTTGTCCAGCACAAGCTGACGATCATGCGCGATAAGGAGACCTCGACCAATTCCTTCCGGCGGCTGCTGCGCGAGATCAGCCAGCTTCTGGCTTACGAGATCACCCGCGAGATGGAGATGACGACCAAGCGGATCGAGACGCCGCTTTGCCCGATGGACGCGCCGGTGATCGACGGCAAGAAGCTGGCGCTGATCTCGATCCTGCGCGCGGGCAATGGCCTTCTGGACGGGGTGCTGGAGTTGATCCCGGCAGCGCGCGTCGGCTTCGTCGGCCTTTACCGGGACGAGAAGACGCTGCAGCCGGTGCAGTATTATTACAAGGTACCGTCCGAGCTTTCGACTCGGTTGGTGATCGCTCTGGATCCGATGCTGGCGACCGGCAACAGCTCTGTCGCGGCGATCGACCTGCTCAAGCAATCCGGCGCCCGCAATATCCGCTTCATGTGCCTGCTGGCTGCCCCCGAGGGGATCGCTCGAATGAAGGACGCGCATCCCGATGTGCCGATCGTCACCGCCGCCGTCGACGAGAAGCTGAACGAACTTGGCTATATCCTCCCCGGTCTCGGCGATGCTGGGGACCGGATGTTCGGAACCAAATAGTTCTTCCTGTGCTTTACATGTAGCGTGCTTTGCGTCACGCTGATCCAAATATTGTGTGGGGGCGCAGTGGGGGTGAAAATGCCGTTGAATCAATTTCTTGGGACGGTCGTTTTGGCTTCGGCCCTGGTCACGGGCACGGCTTGGGCGCAATCCGAGGCCAATGGTCCCGCGGAACCGCCGCCTGCCGGGTTCTCGGGGTCGCAGTTCATCGACAGCAAGGGCTGCGTCTTTGTCAGGGCGGGGCTGAATGGCGGCGTGGCCTGGGTGCCGCGAGTTGACGTGAATCGACAACCCCTCTGCGGCTACAAGCCGACCGTGGCGAGCGCCGCGCCGGCCGCCGCTGTTGCGGCCAGCGCCGTGGTTCCGGCGAAAAGGACGGTCAGCACCCCTGTGCGAAAGGCGCCCGGGGCGCAACCCGTGGTGGGTCAGCGCCGAGCAATCCGCACCGGGATTCCGGCAGGGCTCCGCGCTGCCTGGCAGGATGGCCGGTTGAACCCGCTTCGCGGTCCCCGGACTGCGTTGGGCAATGCGCAGATGAACCAGATCTGGACGAAATCGGTGCCAATGGAACTGGTCTCCAGGTAGCACGGCAGCCGTCCGGTCACTCGCCGCAGATACCCTGCAACGCCACCCAGTCGCCATCCGAAAGGACCGGTTTGGCCGCCTCCGACGGAACCGGATCCGCCTCGATCAGGCCAAGCGTCGTTTCGCCCGAGATATCAAGCGCATAGGCGTAGGGCGCCGCCCGAACCGATGCGGCCAGGAAGGCGTCAAGGATACGGTCCTGGGATATCGCGACCTGCGGCGTGACCAGCAGGTTCTCGGAATAGTGGTCCAGCGTCGAGGCAGGCAGATCGCCGGTGGTCAGAAGCCGCAGCGCCGATGCCAGCCCGGTCTGGTCAAGCAATGTCAGGATAGGGTCTTTCGCCGTAGCCCGAAGATGTTCCACGAGGATGAAACCCGCCGCAACCTCGGGGTCCTCGTAATCCTCGATCAGCGATCGGTTCATCAGGATGATGCCACCCGGCAGATGTTCCGTGGCCTGCACGCCCCCGGAGAGGACCACCAGTTGGCCCGGCCCGTCTCCCAGAAGCCTCTGGCGCAATCGCTCCAGCGCGATCTGCCCCGCCGCGGTGCTGCAGGGCTCGCCCGCGACGCGCCTTATGTTGGTCAGGACCGACTTGCCGATGCTGGCCCGTTTGGCCTCTGGCACGACCGCGGCCGTGTAGCTGACCATCGCGCCCGGCAGCCAGAACAGCGCCAGCGCCAGTGCCGCCGCAACGGCACCCGTAGTCAGCAGAAAGCGCAGCCGACCGGGATGGGGGCGGCGGCGTTCTATTGCAGAATGCACGCGACCGATACCACGGATCATCGTGTCATCCTCGATCTCGAGGATTTCGGCCGCGTCGCCGCCGGGGCGGAACAGGGCAGGGCGCAGACCGGGGTTGAGCCGTTCGATCGCGGGCAGCGACCAGTGCGAGAGCGGCGCGCCCTTATGGTCGACGATCACGAGCGTCGCATCGCCCAGGGAAACGATAACATCCCGGCGCTGCGCGTCGGCGGTCGCGCGCCAGACGCCGGTGCATTCCAGCCGCTGGAAATCCTTGAGTGCCGTCATTTGGCCGCCTGTGGCCCTGCTCGGTTGTTATCGTTGGGCGGAAGAATAGTCGGGCTTCCGGATTCCCACAATGTCAGAGATTCCGGGCGATGCCGCGTAGCTCGAATTTCTGGATCTTGCCGGTCGAGGTCTTGGGCAGTTCCTGAAAGACCACCCGCTTCGGCGTCTTGAACCCGGCGAGTCGTTCGCGGGCAAAGGCGATGAGCTCGGCTTCTTCCACCTCGCGCCCCTCTTTCAACTCGACGAAGGCGCAGGGAACCTCGCCCCATTTGTCGTCGGGCTTGGCGACGACGGCGCAAAGAAGGACCGCCGGATGGTGCATCAGCGCGCCTTCGACCTCGACCGAGCTGATATTCTCGCCGCCCGAGATGATGATGTCCTTGGCCCGGTCCGATATCTGGATGTAGCCATCGGGATGCTGGATCGCGATGTCACCGGAATGGAAATAACCGCCGGCGAAGCTTTCCTCGGAGGCCGAAGGGTTGCGGTAATAGCCCTTCATCACCGGGTTGCCGCGGATCATGATCTCTCCCTGCGCCATCCCGTCCATGGGGATCTGCTGCATGGTTTCGGGGTCCATCACCGTGATCTCTTCCATCATCGGCATCAGGATTCCTGTGCGGGCCTTGATCGCGGCGCGGTCGTCTTCGGCGAGCTGATCCCAGAGATGCGGGTGCCAGAGGCATTCGGTGACATGGCCGTAGGTCTCGGTCAGGCCGTAGACTTGGGTGACGCGGAAGCCCAGGGGCTCGATTGCCTTCAGCGTCGCGGCAGGGGGAGGGGCGCCGGCGGTGAAGACCTCGACCTGGTGGTCGAAGTCGCGGCGGTGTTCGGGCTTGGCGTTGATGATCGCGTTGAGCACGATCGGCGCGCCGCCGAAATGCGTGACGCCTTCGTCGGCTATCGCGTTGTAGATGTTTTGCGCGGTGATGTCGCGGCAGCAGACCACGGTGCCGCCCAGGACCGGGATCATCCAGGTATGGTTCCAGCCGTTGCAATGAAAGAGCGGCACGATGGTCAGGAATTTCGGGTGCAGCACCATGCGCCATGAAATCACCGTGCCAAGCGTCATCAGGTACGCGCCGCGGTGGTGATAGACGACGCCCTTGGGCCGCCCGGTGGTGCCGGAGGTGTAGTTGAGCGCGAGGCTCTCCCATTCATCCTCGGGCATCACCCAAGGGAACTTTGGGTCGCCCATCGCAATGAAATCCTCGTATTCGGGATAGCGGCCGGTGGCGTCCTGGTCCGCCTGCGGATCGGCGACCTCGACAATCTTCGGAGCCTTGCCTTCCATCCGTTCGATAGCCTCTTCGGCAAGGGGCAGGAACTGCGTGTCGACCATCACGACCGAGGCGCCGCCATGGTCGAAGATGTAGCCGACCGTATCGGCTTCCAGCCTTGTATTGATGGTGTTCAGGATGGCGCCGGTGGCGGGGACGCCGAAATGCGCCTCGGCCTGGGCGGGGATGTTGGGCAGGATGGTGGCCACCACATCGCCCGGCTTGACACCCATGCCAGTCAAGGCAGAGGCAAGTTGCGACACGCGGGCGTGGTATTCGCGGTAGGTGTAGCGGCGGCTTCCGTAGACCAGCGCCTCGTGATCGGGGAAGACATGCGCGGCGCGGTTGAGATGCGAGAGCGGCGTCAGCGGGACGAAGTTCGCGCGCCGCCGTTCCAGACCCGATTCATCTGCCAGCCAGCCCATGTAGCATCCCCCTGTTCAGCCTGTCGCCGGGTCAACTTTGCGGCCAAATGCCTGAAAAGAAAAGGGCCGGTGGAACGCGCCGCGCAACTCGGCTAGCGTCCGGAAATGATCATTTCTCGCGGGCGGCGTTATATCTTCGTTCATATTCCCAAGACCGGCGGCACCGCGCTGACGCTGGCGCTGGAGGGGCGGGCGATGGCGGACGACATCCTGATCGGGGATACGCCCAAGGCGAAGCGGCGGCGCGGGCGGCTGAAGGGGGTTCAGACGTCGGGGCGGCTGTGGAAACATTCGGGTTTGGCCGATATTCACGGGCTGGTCGGCGAGGACGAGATGGCGGAGTTCTTCGTGCTGACCCTGGTGCGCAATCCCTGGGACCGGATGGTAAGCTGTTACCATTGGCTAGGAGCGCAAAGCTTCGATCACGTGGCGGTCGGGTTGGCCAAGTCACTGACATTCAGCGATTTCCTGGACCATCCGCAGGTGCAGGAGTCGTTCCGTGCCGCGCCTTATGCCAGCTACGTGACCGACCGGAACGGCGTCGAGCGCTGTGACCTGTTCGCCCGGATCGAACATCTGGCCGAGGATCTGGCGCCGTTCGAGGCGCATCTGGGGTTTCGGCTTGGCGAGATCGAGCGGGTCAATGAATCGGTGCGGCACCGCGACTACCGCACCTATTACACCGACGACAAAGCCGCGCTGGTGGCGCGGCTTTGCGGGGCGGATATCGCCCGGTTCGGGTATCGGTTCTAGGCGGCCTTGCTGGCTTCACCGCCGAAGCGGCCATAAAAGGTTTCGTCCTTTTTCGCCATGTCTTTCAACAAGTTGGGCGTCGAGAAGCGATCACCGTAGGTCGATGTCAGACCGTCGCAAATCTCCACCGCCCGGCCTGCGCCGATCATGTCGAGCCAGCTGAACGGCCCGCCGGACCAGGGCGCAAAGCCCCAGCCAAGGATCGCGCCGACATCGCCTTCGCGGATGTCCATCAACACGCCCTCTTCCAGCGCACGGACCGCTTCCAGAACCTGGGCCATCAGCAGCCGGTGCTGCACCTCGGTCAGGTCGGGCTGGGTATCGGCAACGGGGTATTTCTTGCTCAACCCATCCCAGAGCCCCTGACGCTTGCCGGCATCGTCATAGGCGTAGAACCCGGCCTTGGACTTGCGGCCCAGACGGTCCTGGTCGTAGAGCCAGAACAGAACCTCGTCGGCCTTGTCGTTGTCATAGGCATCGCCCATCGCGGCCTTGGTGGCCTTCGCGATCTTCACGCCAAGGTCGATCGAGGTTTCGTCGGTCAGTTGCAGCGGCCCCAGCGGCATTCCGACCAGCCGCGCGGCATTCTCGATCAGCGCCGGTTCGACGCCTTCCTTCACCATCCGCACACCTTCGTTGATGTAGGGGATGATGCAGCGGTTGGCGTAGAAGAAGCGCGCATCATTGACCACGATTGGGGTCTTGCGGATCTGCCGGACGAAGTCGAGCGCCTTGGCGACGGCCCGATCGCCCGTCTTTTCGCCCTTGATGATCTCGACCAGCAACATCTTGTCAACGGGGGAGAAGAAATGGATGCCGATGAACTGGTCCGGCCGCTGGCTGGCCTTGGCCAGGTCGCTGATCGGCAGAGTCGAGGTGTTGGTGGCGAAGATGCAATCCTTGCCCACGACGTCTTCGACATTCTTCGTCACCTCGGCCTTGATGCCGGGGTCTTCGAACACGGCCTCGACGATCAGGTCGCAGCCTTTCAGCGCGGCGTAATCGGTCGTGGCGGTGATCCGGCCCAGCACTTCGGCCTTCTTCTCTGCCGTCAGCTTCTTGCGGCTGATGCCCTTGTCGAGAATCCCCTCTGAATAGGCTTTGCCCGTGTCGGCGGCCGCCTGCTTCTGGTCGATCAGGACCACCTCGATCCCCGCATTGGCGCTGACATAGGCGATGCCCGCACCCATCATGCCGGCGCCCATGATGCCGAGTTTCGAGACCTTCTGATCCGGCACGTCGGCGGGACGCACCGCGCCCTTTTCCAACGCTTCCTTGTTGATGAAGAGCGAACGGATCATCGCGCCCGAGGACGGGTTCATCAGGACGTTGGTGAACCAGCGCGCCTCGATCCGGATCGCGGTGTCGAAGGGCACCAGCGCCCCTTCGTAGACCGAGGACAGCAGCGCCTTTGCCGCCGGATAGACGCCCATCGTCTGGCCGTTCACCATGGCGTTGGCGCCGACGAAGGTCATGAAGCCCGCCGGGTGGTAGGGCGCGCCGCCGGGCATCTTGTAGCCCTTCTGGTCCCAAGTCTTGACGATGTCGGCATCCTTGGCGTTCAGCACCCATTCCTTTGCGTTTTCAAGCAGTTCGCCCGCCGGCACGACCTCGTGGATCAGCCCCGCCGCCTTGGCGGACTTCGGGTCCGACAGCTTGCCTTGCAGAAGGAACGGAGAGGCCGCCATCGCGCCCAGCATCCGCGTCAGGCGGGTGGTGCCGCCCATGCCGGGGAAGATGCCGACCTGGATTTCCGGCAGGCCGATCTTGGCCGAGGGGTTGTCGGCGGCGATGATATGGTGGCAGGCCAGCGGGATCTCGAACCCGATGCCAAGCGCGGTGCCGGGCAGGGCGGCGACGATCGGCTTGCCGCCCTTGTTGGTCTTGGGATCCATTCCCGCACGCTCGATCTTGCGCAGGATGGCATGGGTCTGGGTCAGACCATCCATCAGGCCCTTTGCCGGATTGTCGCCCGCGCTTTCCTTCATCTTGGCGATGATGTTCAGGTCCATACCGCCGGCAAAGCTGCCGTCCTTGCCCGAAGTGATGATGATGCCCTTAACGGCATCGTCGGCAAGCGCCGTATCTATGTGTTTTTCAAGGTCGATGAAGCCCTGCTGGTTCATCACGTTCATCGACTTGCCCTGGGTGTCCCAGGTGATCGTGGCGACGCCGTCGGCGTCGACGTCATAGCGGAAATCGGTCATGTCAGGTCTCCCGTCGGGGCGTGGTGCTGGTCGTGTTTCTGGGCGTAGATGCAGTTCATCAGGTCAGACCCTCTCGATGATCGTGGCCGCGCCCATGCCGCTTGCGATGCAAAGCGTGGCAAGGCCGGTGCCCTTGCCGGTGCGTTCGAGTTCATCCAGAAGCGTGCCGATGATGATGGCCCCCGTCGCGCCAAGCGGATGGCCCATGGCGATCGCGCCGCCATTGACGTTCAGCTTGCCGTGATCGACGTCGAAAGCCTGCATGAAACGCAGCACGACGCTGGCGAAAGCCTCGTTCACCTCGAAAAGGTCGATGTCGCTGATCGACATGCCGCTGTCCTTGAGGATCTTCTCGGTCACCGGCACCGGGCCGGTCAGCATGATCGTGGGATCGGTGCCGATCTTGGCGGTGGCGCGGATGCGGGCGCGGGGCTTCAGCCCGTTCTTCTCGCCGAATTCCCTGTTGCCGATCAGGACGGCGGCGGCGCCGTCGACGATGCCGGATGAATTGCCGGCATGGTGGATATGCTCGATCCGCTCCAGATGCGGGTATTTCATCAGCGCGATCTTGTCGAAGCCGGGCATGGACTCGCCCATGTCCTTGAAGGCGGGTTTCAGTGCGCCGAGCGACTGCATGTCAGTGCCGGGACGCATGTATTCATCGGTCGAAAGGATCGGCAGACCGTTCTGGTCCTTGATCGTGACGATGGATTTCTGGAACCGGTTGTCGTCCCAGGCAGCCTTGGCGCGCTTTTGAGATTCGACCGCGAGTTCATCGGCCTGATCGCGGGTAAAGCCATATTCCGTAGCGATGATGTCGGCGGAAATGCCCTGCGGAACGAAGTAGTGATCCATCGCGACAGAGGGATCGACGGCCATCGCGGCCCCGTCAGAGCCCATCGCGACACGGCCCATCATCTCGACGCCGCCGGCGATATAGGCGGAACCGGCGCCGCCCTTCACCTGGTTGGCGGCGAGGTTCACCGCCTCCATGCCGCTGGCGCAGAAGCGGTTGATGGCGAGGCCGGGGATGCGTTCGTCAAGGTCTGAGGCAAGCACGGCGGTGCGGGCCAGGCAGCCGCCCTGTTCGCCAACCTGGGTCACGTTGCCCCAGATCACATCCTCGACGGCGTGACCATCGAGGTTGTTGCGGTCCTTGACCGCGTTCAGGATCTGGGCGGACAGACGCAGGCTGGTCACTTCGTGCAGCGATCCGTCGGCGCGGCCCTTGCCCCGGGGGGATCGAACGGCATCGTAGATATAGGCGTCGGACATTTTCGTCTCCTTTTCAGGCGCGGTCGGCGGGCGAGCCGGGCATCAGGTCATAGGGGGATTTCCAGCCGGGCGTGTCGCTGATGCGGGTCAGCCAGGCGTCGATATGGGGCCAGTCGGCGCGGTCGAAGCCGAAGGGTTCGGGGTAGAAGAGGTAGCCGCAACAGGACAGGTCGGCGACGGTCAGATCGTCGCCGACCAGCCAGTCCTTGGTGGCAAGCTCGGCGTCGAGGATCTTCAGCGCGGCCTTCATCCGGCCTTGCAGCCACTCGATCACCTCGGCGGGGCGCTTCTCCTCCGGCACGAAATTCATCAGGAAGCGCAGCACGCCGGCCTGGCTTGACATCTTGTGATTGTCCCAAAATTGCCAGCGCAGGATCTCGCGCCGCTCGATGGCGGACTTACCGCCCAGCTTGCCGGTCTTGGAACTGATATAGTCCTGCATGACGCCGGACTGGGTCAGCGTCACGTCGCCATCGATCATAACCGGCACCTCGCCCATCGGGTTCAGCGCGCGGAAATCGGGGCCGCGTGTCTCGCCGTTGAAGAAATCGACGAAGACGGGTTCCCAGTCGAGGCCCGACAGTTCCAGCGTGATCGCCGCCTTGTAGGCATTGCCGCTTTCGCCGAAGCAGTGGAGTTTGATCGTCATGCGGCAGCCCCCTTGATTGATGTCGCGGTGGGGGTTTTCCACTCCCACGCCCCCGAAGAGTATTTCCCCGAGGAAAAAGTTCGCAAGTAACGCGTCGTTTATCCTGTCGAGCCAGTCTCATCCCCGCGGTGCAGGCCGAGGATGGCATTCATCGCTTGCGCGCGTCGAGTTCGGAATTGAACAGTCTCAACCGGTGCGACAGGTTGTCCTCGTCGATTACCGAACTGAAATTCTCGAACAGGAACGACAGGGCCTCGCCTTCGTCAAGCCCCGCCTCTCGCGCGAAAGCTTTCAGCTTCCGATACCCGTCCTCGGTCATGGCGACGGGGAAGCGGCGGGTCAGGCGGAAGCGTTTCGGCATCGTCGTCCTTTCGAATTAGCGTCCCCGACCCGTCCCCGCGGGCCGGGGACAGGCCCGTGAGTGGCCTTTCCCTAGAACTCGTCGGCGGCGAGCGCCATGACGGTATCCGCTCCCGAGGTGATGCGGGCAAGATGCATCGCCGTCGCCGGAAGCTGGCGCGCCATGTAGTAACGCCCGGTCGTAATTTTGGCGCGGTAGAAGGCTTCGTCCCCGGTTCCGTCGGCCAATGCCGCATTGGCGGCCTTGGCCATCCGGGCCCACATCAGCCCGAGACAGACATGCCCCATCAGATGCATGAAGTCGGACGACCCGGCCAGGGCGTCGTTCGGGTTCTTCATCCCGTTCTGCATGAAATAGGTCGCCGCGGCCTGAAGGTCCTTGGAAGCAGCCTTCAGGGGATCGAGAAAATCCGACTTCAGTTCCGGATCGCCCTCGTTCTCCTTGATGAAGCTCTTCACCAGATCGAAGAACGCCATCACCGGCTTGCCGCCATTTGCGGCGAGCTTGCGGCCGACGAGGTCCAGCGCCTGCACGCCGTTCGCGCCCTCGTAGATCATCGTGATCCGCGCATCCCGCGCGAACTGGCTCATCCCGTGCTCCTCGATATAGCCGTGTCCGCCATAGACCTGCTGCGCCTGCACGGTCATGTCGAACCCCTTGTCGGTCTGAAAGCCCTTGATCACGGGGGTCAGCAACGAGATTAGCCCTTCGGCTTCCGCATCGGAATTGCGATGCGCCCGGTCGATCAGATTGGCGCCCCACAGGGTAAACGCCCGCGCGCCCTCGACGAAGCTTTTCTGGTCCATCAGGCTGCGGCGGATATCGGGATGTACGATCAGCGGATCAGCCGGGCCATCGGGGTTCTTCGTCCCGGTCACTGAACGGCCCTGCAGCCGTTCGCGGGCGTAGATTGCTGCGTTCTCATAGGCGACGGCGGCTTGTGCATAGCCTTGCAGGCCGACACCGATCCGCGCCTCGTTCATCATCGTGAACATGGCGCGCATGCCCTTGTGAAGATCGCCCAGCAGCCAGCCTTTCGCCGAGTCGTAGTTCATAACGCAGGTCGAGTTGCCGTGGATGCCCATCTTGCGTTCGATATTTCCGACACTGACGCCGTTGCGCTGGCCGAGCGTGCCATCCTCGTTCACAAGGAATTTCGGCACGATGAACAAAGAGACGCCGGCAGTGCCCTCGCCGCCGCCGGGCGCCTTGGCCAGCACAAGATGGATGATGTTCTCGGCAAGGTCGTGCTCGCCCGCGGAGATGAAGATCTTCTGGCCGGTGATCGCATAGCTGCCGTCATCCTGCGGCTCTGCCTTGGTCCGCATCAGTCCCAGATCGGTGCCGCAATGAGGCTCGGTCAGGTTCATGGTGCCGGTCCAGCTGCCTTCGACCATTTTCGGCAGGTAGGTCGCTTTCTGCGCGTCGGTGCCATGGACATGGATCGCGGAATACGCTCCGTGGGTCAGGCCCTGGTACATGTTGAACGCCATGTTCGAAGCGACGAACATCTCGCCAACCGCCGTGGCCAGCAGATAGGGCATGCCCTGGCCGCCGTAGTCGGGATCGCAGTCAAGGCCCATCCAGCCGCCGAGCTTCATCTGATCATAGGCTTCCTTGAACCCGGCAGGGGTTCGCACGACACCATTTTCCAGCCGGCACCCCTCCTGGTCGCCAACGGCGTTCAGCGGTGCCAGAACCTCGCTGGCAAGTTTGCCTGCCTCGTTCAGCACCGCGGACGTGAAGTCGGGCTCCATCTCGTCATAGCCCGGAACATCCGCCTTGGAGACATCAAGGACATCGTTGAGGACGAACTGCAGATCACGTATCGGGGCGGTATAGGTCGGCATGGGAATCTCCGGAAGTGGCGGGTCGGCGGTTATTCGGCGGCTTCTGCGAGGGTGGATTCACTGAACATGCGCTCTCCGCGTGCCAACTGCTCCTGCAGTTCGGCAATGGCGACGGACAGTTCGTCGCGCTGTGCTTCCAGTTCGGCCAGCCGGCGCACGCCGAGTTCCATCGCGCGGGCGATCTGGGTCTGACCGTTGTCGCGCGGGTTGTAGAGGTCAAGCAGCTGACGGATTTCCTCGAGCGAAAGCCCGAAGCGCTTGCCGCGCAGAATGAGCGTAAGCCGGGCCCGGTCGCGCCGCGTGAAAAGGCGTTTCTGGCCGTCCCGGTTCGGAAAGATAAGCTCCTTGGCTTCGTAGAAGCGCAAGGTGCGCGGTGTGACGTCGAACGCGTCGCACATTTCACGAATGGTCATCAGACTGTCAGTCATTCAAAAACCTCCTCTGACTGATTTCGCTCCCTGAACTGCGGTGGAAGCCGGTCACAAACAAGGGGAGCTTTTCCCCCCAGGTCGATAACGCTACGTCATTCGGTAGGTCTTGGAATAATTGCAAATCAAATCGGTCGTCTCGCGCAATTTTTGAAACAGCATCGCGCAAGCGTTCCCGACCGCGGATCCGGTGCGCGGACGGTCAGTCGAGCGATCTTGCCGTCTCATCGCGAAGCGATTGAAGATCTTCGATCGTGCGATCGAGGTCTTCCCGCTGCCGTTTCAGCTCCGACAGCTGCCGGTCGGCATATTCGATCCAGACCTGCATCTGTTTCCGTGTACCTTCAGAGCCGCGCATCTCCAGCCATTGCCGGATCTCCTCCAGCGAGAATCCGAAGCGGCGTCCGCGCAGGATCAGCTTCATCCGGGCGATCTCGCGCGATGTGTAGAAGCGGCTGCGACCTTCCTTCTCGGGTTCGAGAAGCTCTATGTATTCATAGTAGCGCAAAGTTCGCGGGGTAACGTCGAACTTGCTGCACATTTCCTTGAAGGAAAGCCGGGTGTCTGCCATGGGTCGAACCTCCGGCGCGAAACTAGGAGGTTCTGGTGCCGGACGCAATCTTGCCCTGCACTCAATTCATGAAGCCGGGTGCCAGGAAACAGAAGCCATAGGCGACGATGGTCGCGGGGATCGCCGAGTAGGCGGTGGCCAATGCAGCGGCACGGGGTTCCAGCGCAATCGCCGGAAACAGCGCATCGCCATCGTTAGAGATCGCGTTGCCGATCAGCGGCAGAAGCGGCGCGACAGAGCCGAACATCGCCTTGATGTCGAGCCCCGGATACAGCGCCGCATAGTCATGGGCCAGGTAGGCGCCGATAACCCAGGCCGAGATGAAGGCGGTTCACTCGGCCATGCGGGTGACCGGCGCATCCTTGGAATGCTCATGGCCAGAAAGGGCGAGGTCGACCAGATGGCGGCACCTGAAAACCACGGGCCTGACGCAAGGACTGCCCGATATCGAACCGGAACAGGCGCTCTGCACCATAGAAAAGCAGCAGCGTCGCCGCGACGAAGGCCGAGACCTGAACGATGACGCCGTCCATCAGGCTACGGGTCAGCGCACAAGCTCGTTCGGCAATACTGCCAGTGCGACCAGCAGCGCCGCCGGCAAGACATGGCGCGGCCGGACAGGGCCAGACGGTCTGGGGATACGACGGGCAACTCCTGAACGGCGACGGCGGCTGTATAGCCAGTGTTCACGATTCCCGCACGTGCGAATTATTCTCAATCTCAGAAGATTGCACTTGCAGGCGATTTGACAAGCGCCAATAAAAAGCGTCGATTTCCAGCGGAAGAGGGCCAGATGCAGGATCGCAAGACCTTGATTGCAAAGCAATTCGTTCAGGCATTGCCTCATTCGGTGGCGCTTGGCATGGAGTTGATCGAAATCGGTGACGGTTTCGCGGTGATCCGAATGCCCTATGACGAACGCCTCATCGGGGATCCTGAAACAGGGGTCATCCATGGCGGTGCCGTCTCGGCGCTGATGGACACATGCGGCGGGGCGGCTGTGATGAGTCATCCGACGCGGGCAAAGGGCACCGCGACGCTCGATCTGCGGATCGACTACATGCGACCGGCTACGCCGGGCCAGACGATCACCGCGCGGGCCGACTGTTATCACGTCACCCGAACGGTTGCCTTCGTCCGGGCGACGGCCACCGACGAAGACACCGATCGTCCCGTGGCCTCGGCCACCGGCGCCTTCACGCTGGAGCGCGGCGCATGAAGCGGTCGCGTCCCGAGCCAGTCCAGATCGTCAAGCAGCGCCGGGATTCCGCGTTGAAGGCGATCGTCGATGGCGTCCCCTATGCCCGGTTCATGGGGATCGTTTTCGAACGCCATGGCGACGAGCTGACAGCGGTATTGCCCTTCGATGAAAAGCTTGTCGGAAACCCTATGCTTCCGGCTTTGCACGGCGGCGCGACTGCCGCCTTCCTTGAAATGACCGCGATCATCGAACTCAGCTGGTCGACCGTCTGGGAAGAGCTGGAATCCGGCCGGCTGGATGTGACGACGCTGGACCGGTCCTCGCTGCCGCGCCTTCCCAAGACCATCGACTTCACCGTGGACTATCTGCGCTCGGGCCTGCCGCGCGACGCCTATGCGCGGGCGCGGGTGAACCGGTCCGGCAGGCGCTATGCCAGCGTGCATGTCGAGGGCTGGCAGGATAACCGCAGCCGGATGTTCGCGCAGGCGACCGGTCATTTCCTGATGCCCCAGCGCGATGGCTGAGCCTGCCGTCGGTCCGCTGACGCATGGCCGCGTACTGAAGATCGCTTTCCCGATCGTGCTGTCCAACGCCACCGTTCCGATCCTCGGCGCTGTGGATACCGGTGTCGTGGGGCAACTCGGAGAAGCCGCGCCGATCGGCGCGGTGGGCATCGGCGCCATCATCCTGGCGGCGATCTATTGGATGTTCGGCTTTCTCAGGATGGGCACGACCGGGCTTGTCGCGCAGGCCCGGGGCGCGGGCGATATCGGCGAGACCGGCGCACTTCTGATGCGGGCGCTGATGATCGGCTTCGGCGCGGGGCTTGTCTTCATCCTTGCGCAGTCATTGATCTTCTCGGGCGCCTTCCGGCTGGCGCCCGCCTCGGCCGAGGTCGAGGCGCTGGCGCGAGATTACCTGGCGATCCGGATATGGGGAGGCCCCGCAACGATCGCGCTCTACGCGATCACCGGCTGGCTGATCGCGGTCGAGCGCACGCGCGGCGTGCTGGCGCTGCAGCTTTGGATGAACGGGCTCAATATCGCACTCGACCTCTGGTTCGTCCTTGGCCTTGGCTGGGGGATAGAAGGGGTTGCGGTGGCGACGCTGATCGCAGAGTGGAGCGGCCTCGCGCTTGGGCTGTGGCTATGCAGGGGCGCGTTTTCGGGCAATGCCTGGCGCGATTGGGTGCGGATCTTCGACGCGGTGAAGGTGCGGCGGATGATGTCGGTGAATGGCGATATCATGGTCCGTTCGCTGATCCTGCAGGGCAGTTTCATGACATTTTTGTTCATGGGCGCGCGGTTCGGCGATGTGACGCTGGCGGCCAATCAGGTGATCCTGCAGTTCCTGGAAATCACCGCCTTCGCGCTGGATGGGTTCGCCTTCGCCGCCGAGGCGCTGGTCGGTGCGGCGCTTGGCGCGCGGCGGCGAGCCGATATTCGCCGCGCCGCGATCCTGACCAGCCAATGGGGCGTGGCCATCTCTCTGCCGTTGTCCGTCTTCTTCCTGCTGGCCGGGCCCTGGCTGATTGACGTCATGACCACGTCGCCTGAAGTGCGGCTGGAAGCGCGCGTCTATCTCCTCTGGGTCGCGGCGGCGCCGATCGTCGGCATCGCCGCATGGATGCTCGATGGCATCTTCATCGGTGCGACACGGACCCGGGACATGCGCAATGCGATGGTGATTTCGGCGGCAATCTACCTGATGGCGCTGCTTCTGTTCACCGGGCCGTTCCAGAACCACGGGCTTTGGCTGTCGCTGATGGTGCTCAATGTCGCGCGCGCCGTGACGCTGGGCTTGCGCTACCCCGCGCTCGAGGCGCAGGCCGACCTTCGGCAGGCATGACGCCTAGAGCAGCGTCAGCACGGCCTTCGGCGGCCGCCCCAGTTCGGCGCGGTCCCCGGTGACAAGGATCGGGCGCTCCAGCAGGATCGGATGCGCGGCGATCGCGGCGAGCAGTTCCGCGTCGCTGCTGTCCCTGGTCAACTGGGCGATCTTGAACGCGGACTCGTTCGTGCGGGTGAAGGCGATCACCGGACGGTCCAGACGCTGCTGCAGAAGTTCGAGTTCCTCGATGTCGGGTGGAGTCTGCAGGTAGAGGCGCAGCTGAGGGTGTAGGCCGCGCACCTGCAGCAGCGCGAGGGTCTCGCGCGATTTCGTGCAACGCGGATTGTGCCAGAGCGTCAGTGTCACAGCCAGTCCTGCCTTCCTGTGCCAACCGCGTCCGCGACATTGGTATGTCCGTCGCGCTGAAGCAGTTTGTCGAGACCTTCCGCAATCCGTCGCACGAGCGAGAGTCCATCATAGACCATCGCGGTATAAAGCTGCACTGCCGAGGCGCCCGCGCGGATCTTGGCATAGGCATCTTCCGCCGATCCAACGCCGCCGACGCCGATCAGGGGCATTTTCCCCTCTGTCAGCCGTGAAATTTCGGCCAAGACCCTAGTAGATTTTTCGAACAGTGGAGCACCAGAAAGCCCGCCTTCTCGGCCAATACTTTCACTTTTCAAACATTTCCGATCCAAAGTCGTGTTCGTCGCAATGATCGCGTCGATCTTTGACGACAGCGCGACCTCGGCAAGATCGGATAGTTCGGCCTTGGAAAGATCCGGCGCGATCTTGAGGAAGACCGGGATCTTGCTGGGCAGCGAGTCGCGCGTTTCGGTCACACGCGCCAGAAGCCCGGCCAGCGCCGCCTTGCCCTGCAGGTCGCGCAGCTTCTCGGTATTGGGCGACGAGACATTGACGGTGGCAAAATCGACATGGGCTCCGCAATGGGCAAGGACGCGGGCGAAGTCGCCGGCGCGGTCGGGACTGTCCTTGTTGGCCCCCAGATTCAGCCCGACGGGGACACCTTTTGGGCGACGGGCCAGACGCTCTGCGATCGCCTCCATCCCGTCATTGTTGAACCCGAACCGGTTGATAACGGCGCGATCCTCGGCCAGCCGGAACAGGCGCGGCCTGCGGTTGCCGGCCTGCGCACGCGGCGTCGCCGCGCCGACCTCGACGAAACCGAAGCCCGCTTGGGAGAGCTGGGCGACGGCTGTCGCGTTCTTGTCGAACCCTGCCGCAAGCCCCACCGGATTGGGCAGGGCAAGTCCAGCGACCCAGGTCAGGCAAGACGTTGAGAGGTGACGATACCCGGCAGTGGCGCCAGACCAGCCTGCAGCAGCCGCAGCGCCAGCGAATGCCACTTCCGGATCGAGCCGGTGCAGCACGAACAGGCCGCGCTTGTCTCCGTGACCAGGTTCATGCAAGGGCCTCGTCCGGAAAGTCGTGACCATCGGGACCCAGAGGCAGCGGCGCGTGCCACAGGGCATCGGACAACCGCAGCGACCGGTAGAGATGGGGAAAAAGCGCGCCGCCGCGCGATGGTTCCCACCGAAGCCGCGTTGCCCAGCTTGTCGGCGTCGACGCGCCAAGCATCAGGTCGTCCTCGTCCGCGAAATGTTTGCGGCGGTTTCTGGCCACCTGTTCGGCGGTCGAAAAGTGAATGTAGCCATCCTTCAGGTCGACCGGGGCGCCCAGCGTCTTGCCCGTAGCCTTGAACAGTTCCTGCCATTCGGCGGTGCGGAAAATCTTGTATATCATGCATGCCCTCCATGCGCCGCGCAGGCTGAACTTCCGGTCAAGCCTCAAGCATCTCGCAATAGGTCGCCGCAGACCTGGACATCTTCCGTCACGTCGGTCCGGTTCGATAGCGATCTTTGACAAGTCGGGGTTCGCGTCAACCAGTCTGACCAAAGTCAATCCAACAGGGGGTTATCAACCATGTATGCTCGTTTCCTGACTACCGCTGCGGTCCTGGCCCTGACAGCAGGTACCGCGGCGGCGGATTATTCACTTGACGATTCTTCACACCAACGATTTCCACGCCCGGTTCGAACCGATCAGCAAATATGATTCCGGTTGCTCGGCCGAGGACAATACGGCAGGCGAGTGCTTTGGCGGCTCGGCACGGCTGGTCACGGCGATCGAAGCAGCAAAGCAGCGGTCGAACAACTGGATCCTCGTCGATGGCGGCGACCAGTTCCAAGGCACGCTGTTCTATACCTATTACAAGGGCAAGCTGGCGGCCGAGATGATGAACAAGATGGGCTATGACGCGATGACCGTCGGCAACCACGAATTCGACGATGGCCCCGAAGTGCTGCGCGGCTTCATGGATGCGGTGGATTTCCCGGTGCTGATGTCCAATGCCGATGTCTCGGGCGAGGAATTGCTGGCGGGCAAGCTGCAGAAATCCACCGTGATCGAACGCGGCGGCGAAAAGCTGGGGCTGATCGGCCTGACACCGCATGACACCGACGAACTGGCCTCGCCCGGTCCCAACATCATTTTCACCGATCCGGTGCAGGCGGTGCAGGGCGAGGTCGACAAGCTGACCGAGCGAGGGGGTGAACAAGATCATCGTGCTCAGCCATTCCGGGCTCAACGTGGACAAGCGCGTGGCCGCAGAAACAACCGGCGTCGACGTGATCGTTGGTGGTCACTGAATACGCCTGCTGTCGAACTCCAATGAAAGCGCCGAAGGCCCGTATCCGACAATGGTCGGGACCACCGCGATTGTGTCGGCCTATGCTTATGGCAAATTCCTTGGCGAGTTGAACGTGACCTTCGACGACGAGGGCAACGTGACCGAGGCCGTCGGCGAGCCGATCCTGCTGGATGTGGCCGTGACCGAGGACGAGACGACCAAGGCACGGATCGCCGAAGCGGCCCAGCCGCTGGACGAGATCCGCAACAAGGTGGTGGCCGAAACCAGCGCCCCGATCGAGGGCAATCGCGATTTCTGCCGGGTCCAGGAATGCGAGATGGGCAACCTCGTGGCGGATGCGATGCTCGACCGCGTCAAGGACCAGGGCATTCAGGTCGCCATTCAGAACGGTGGCGGTATTCGCGCCTCGATTGATGCGGGCGAAGTGACGATGGGCGAGGTTCTGACCGTGCTGCCGTTCCAGAACACGTTGTCGACCTTCCAGGTCTCGGGCGCCACGCTGCTGGAGGCGCTGGAGAACGGCGTCAGCCAGATCGAGGAGGTCGCCGGCCGGTTCCCGCAGGTTGCCGGCATGAGCTTCAGCTTCGACGTCTCGGTGGAACCGGGAAGCCGGATCAGCGATGTCATGGTGGGCGGCGAGCCTCTGGATCCCGACGCGACCTACGGCGTGGTGTCCAACAACTATGTCCGGAATGGCGGGGATGGGTATTCCATGTTCACCGAAGCGCAGAATGCCTATGACTTCGGTCCGGATCTGGCCGATGTGACGGCCGAGTTCCTGGCCGCGAAGGGCCAGTATCAGCCCTATCTCGATGGCCGCATCACCAAGAAATAGCGATCTTGCAGTGTGCGAAGGGCCGCCCCGTCGGGCGGCCCTTTTGCTGTCCGGCAGTTTTCACGGCAGCGCTCTCACGGTAGAGAGGGAATGAGGGGTGCCATAGGTGGCGGAAGACATCATCGTGATCGGCGCGGGTATTGTCGGCGTGTCCGCGGCGCTTTGGCTGCAACGCGACGGCCACCGGGTGCGGCTGCTTGACCGCGAAGGTCCCGCCGCCGGCACGTCCTGGGGCAACGGCGGCATCCTGGCCTCGGGTTCGGTCGTACCGGTGACAGTGCCGGGGCTTTGGCGCAAGGCGCCGGGGATGCTGTTCAGCAGGGCGCAGCCGCTGTTCGTGAAATGGTCCTACCTGCCGCGCCTGGCGCCGTTCCTGCTGCGCTACATGCGCCACGCCGATGCCGCCTCGGTCGAACGCATCTCGACCGCGCTGTCGGAACTGCTGCATGACGCCCCCGAGCAGCACATGGCGCTGGCGCGGGGGACACCGGCCGAGGCGTTCCTGAGCCCGGCCGACTATGTCTACGGCTATCGCGACAAGGCGGCCTTCCTGGCGGACCGTTTCGGCTGGGACGTGCGCCGCCGCCGCGGAGTCCGGTCGGAGGAGATGGACGGGGCGGCGATGGCGGCGCATGACCCGGCGCTGGCGGGCTGTTTCGGCTACGGCGTCCGCCTGACCGGCCACGGCCAGGTCACCGATCCCGGCGCCTATGTGCAGGCGCTGGCCTGCGAGTTCGAATCGCGCGGCGGAGAAATCCTGCGGGCAGAGCTGCACGACGTCGAGCTGGAGAGCGGCCTGTGCACCGGGATCGCGACCAGCGCCGGGCACCTGAACGCCGACCGCTACGTCCTGACGCTCGGCGCATGGAGCGGCGATCTGGCGCGCAGACTGGGGGTTCGGGTGCCGCTAGAATCCGAGCGCGGCTATCATGTGGAATTCGTCAATCCGAACCTGACACTGAAATCCACGGTGATGGTCGCCAGCGGCAAGTTCGTGATGAATTCCATGCGCGGCCGGTTGCGCGCGGCCGGCGTGGTGGAGTTCGGCGGTCTCGACGCGCCGGCCTCTGCCGCGCCCTTCGCCCTGCTGCGGCGGCAGGTCGCGGACTTGTTTCCGGACCTGACTTATGATCGTGTCGACGAGTGGATGGGCCACCGCCCGGCCACGGCCGATTCAATCCCGGTGATCGGGGTCAGCCCGAAGGCAAGCAACGTGCTGTTGGGCTACGGACATCACCATATCGGCCTGACGGGCGGACCCAAGACGGGGCGCTGGCTTGCGCGGCTCGTGACGGGCAAGCCCATGAATACCGACCTGGCGCCCTTCGCGCCGGATCGCAAAATCTGACGCGGATCAGACCAACGGGAGGAAGTGAAATGACGAAAGCAACCATGACGCTCTGCGCATCGGCGGCGGTTCTGGCACTGGCAAGCGCCGCCACGGCCGAGAACTGGGATATGCCGGTGGCCTATCCGGCGAACAACTACCACACCGAGAACGCGCAGAAATTCGTCGATGCGGTCAAGGAATGCACCGGCGGCGAGCTGGAGATCACGATCCATGCCGGCGGATCGCTGTTCAAGGGCGACGAGATCAAGCGCGCCGTGCAGGTCGGCGAGGCGCAGATCGGTGAACGTCTGCTGTCGGCCCATGCCAACGAGAACCCGGTCTTCGGCTATGATTCCGTGCCCTTCCTTGCGACCTCTTTCGAAGCGTCGGAGAAGCTGCGCGCCGCCGCCCGCCCGACGCTGAACAAGATCCTGAACGATCAGGGCCTGACGCTGCTCTACTCGGTGCCATGGCCGCCGCAGGGGCTTTACACCGCGAAAGAGGTCGGCTCGGTCAGCGATCTGGAAGGCGTCAAGTTCCGCGCCTACAATGCCGCCACCGCGCGGGTGGCGGAACTCGCGGGCATGGTGCCGACCCAGATCGAGGCGTCCGAGCTGAAGCAGGCGCTGGCGACCGGCGTCGTCGCCTCGTTCATCTCTTCGGGTTCGACCGGGGTGGACGAAAAGGTCTGGGAAGACCTCACGCATTTCTACGATGCCAAGGCCTGGCTGCCGCGCAACACCGTTTTCGTCAACACCGAGGCGTTCGATGCGCTGCCGGATGCCTCGAAGACGTGCCTGACCGAAGAAGCCGACAAGGCCGGCGCCATGGGCGCGGAGACCGCCGAGGCGCTGGCGGGCGGCTTTGTCGACACCCTGGCCGAGAACGGCATGACCATCGTCGTGCCCGAGGGCCAGTTGGCCGATGACCTCGCCCAGATCGGCGAGACGATGACCGCCGAATGGCTTGAAACGGCGGGTGAGGACGGCCAGGCGATCGTCGACGCCTACAAGCAATAGCGGAAAATCTGCCCCCGTCCTGACCGGGCGGGGGCCGGTCCCGTCACCGCGCAGATGGTGGCGGACGGAGGAGGGGATTTCACTTTGCGCAAGATCCTCGACGGACTTTATACGACCGCCGGCTTGCTTGCGGCGCTGTCGCTGATCGCGATCCTCTGTATCGTGACCGCGCAGATGGTAGCGCGCTGGATGGGTGGGCTGATCAACGGTGGAGCCGCCTATGCTGGCTACGCGATGGCCGCGACCTCGTTTTTGGCACTGGCCTATACGTTCAACCACAACGCCCATATCCGGGTGTCGCTGTTCGTCAACAGGGCCGGGCAGTTCCGGCGCGGGGTGGAGATCTGGTGCTACACGATCGGCGCGCTGACCGCGCTGTTCCTGGCGTGGTATGCGATCGACGCGGTACGCATCTCGCTGCGGTTCAACGACATTTCGCAGGGGCAGGACGCAACGCCGCTCTGGATCCCGCAAAGCTTCATGGCGGTCGGTGCGGTGATCTTCGCCATTGCCGTTGTCGACCACCTGGTGCGGATCGTGCTGGCAGATCACCAGGGCGTGGAGCCCGAAGTGATCACCGGCGACTGGAGCGGGGCACTCTTCGCGTCGCGCCTCAGCCGTCTTCTGCTTACCGGCGCGATCCTGCTGCTTGTCTGGGGGTCGATGCAGGCGATGACCGGGTTCGACAGGGATGCGGTGGCGCTGAAGATTGGCGTCTTTCTATTCGTGCTGTTCTTTCTTCTGGGTTCCGGCATCTGGGTCGGCCTTGCGTTGATGGGGGTGGCCTATATCGGCATGATCGGCTTCACCACGCGCGATCCCGGCAACGCGATGATCATCACTGTCTGGACCGGCTCCAGCAGCTGGACACTGACCGCGCTGCCGCTATTCATCTGGATGGGGGAAATCCTTTACCGCACAAGGCTTTCCGAGGACATGTTCAAGGGCCTCGCGCCCTGGCTTGCGCGGTTTCCGGGCGGCTTGCTGCATACCAACGTCGTGGGCTGCACGGTTTTCGCCGCCGTTTCCGGCTCGTCGGCGGCGACGCTGACGACGGTCGGCAAGATGTCTATCCCCGAGCTGCGCAAGCGCGGCTATCCCGAGTTCATGACCATCGGCACG
Organism: uncultured Alphaproteobacteria bacterium; assembly: GCA_942492375.1. GTDB lineage: Bacteria > Pseudomonadota > Alphaproteobacteria > Rhodobacterales > Rhodobacteraceae > JAHEAO01. The sequence goes on along the minus strand of CALOEL010000003.1, from coordinate 59,082 downwards.
CTGGCGGGCGCGGCGACGCTGGGCCTGATGATCCCGCCCTCGCTGACGCTGATCGTCTACGGCGTGACGGTGAAGGAGAGCATCACCAAGCTCTTCATGGCGGGGGTCTTCCCGGGCCTCGTCCTGGCGGGGATGTTCATGCTCTACATCGTCGCCTGGTATTTCCTGCGGCCCCGCCAGAGACCGGAGCCGGAGCCGCGCGTCGGCTTCGCCGCCGCGTTGCGCAACTCAACCCTGCTGATCCCGGTCATCGCCCTTGTCACGCTCGTCATCGGCTCGATGTATACCGGCTACGCCACGGCGACCGAGGCGGCGGCCTTCGGCGTCATCGGCGCGCTGGTGTTGGCGGCTTTGCAGGGGTCGCTGACGCGCGAAAGCTTCACCCAGAGCCTGCTGGGCGCCACCCGCACCTCGACGATGATCGCGCTGATACTGATGGGCGCGGCGTTCCTGTCGCTGTCGATGGGCTTCACAGGGCTGCCGCGTGCGCTTGCGGCGTGGATCGCCACGCTGAACCTGTCGCCGATCGCGCTGATCGCGGCGCTGACCGTGTTCTACATCATCATCGGCATGTTCCTTGACGGGATCTCGGCCGTCGTTCTGACGATGGCGATCATCGAACCGATGGTGCGCGGCGCGGGGATCGACCTGATCTGGTTCGGCATCTTCATCGTCGTCGTCGTCGAAATGGCGCAGATCACCCCGCCGATCGGCTTCAACCTGTTCGTGCTGCAAGGCATGACGCATCACGACATCGCCTATATCTCGAAGACCGCGTTACCGATGTTCCTGATCATGGTGGTGATGGTCGGCGTGCTGGTGGCATTCCCGCAGTTGGCGACCTGGCTGCCGGATCACCTTTTGCAGCGGCCGCAATGAGCCGAGTGCTGAGCGCGCTGGCGCTGATCGGGCGCCATGCCTCTGCCGTGCTGCTGGTCGGGATGGTGGCGGTGGCGCTGATGCCGGGTATGTCGGCACTGCTCCGGCCCTTGCTTCCGGCGCTGGTGTCGCTGGTTCTCGGGCTTGCCATCGCGCGGCTCGATGTCGGGCAGGTGATGCGCGACTTCGTGCTGCCGCAGAGCGCGCTGCGGCTGTCGGGGATCGTCCTGGTCTTCCTGCCGCTCACCTGCCTCGCGCTCGTCGGGCTGGCGAGGGCTGCCGGGCTGCCGGAAGACGGGGTCCTGCTGCTTCTGGTCTTCGCCGCAGCACCACCGCTCAGTTCGGCGGCAAGCCTCAGCCTGCTGCTGGGCTACAACGCCCGCATCACCCTGCAGGTCGGCCTGCTTGCGACGGTCGTCCTGCCCGTCGCGGGTCCGCTCTGTTTCGCGCTGGTGGGCGTGGACGCGCGGATCGACCTTGTGGCGATGTCGCGGGGGATTGCGCTGATGATCGCCGGCGGCTTCGCGATCGGGCTGGGGCTGCAGCGGATCCTGGGCCGGGGGCGCATCGCCGCGCATGGCGAGGCGTTTCACGGGGCGGTGGCGCTGTCGATGCTGCTGTTTCTGTTTCCCCTGCTTGATGGGGTCTTTCCCCATATTACGGCGGCGCCGGTGCAGTCCGGGCTGATCCTGCTGCTGGCGCTGGTGCTGAACCTCGGCGGTCACCTGCTGACCCGTCGGCTGGCGCGAAGCGTCACCGATCCGGCCACGGCCAGCGCATTGGGGCTGATGTTCGGTAACCGCAACGTCTCGTTCTACCTCGCGGTGCTGCCGTTCAACCCGCTCCTCAGTGTCTTCGTCGCGGCCTCGCAGGTGCCGATCTACGCGACGCCGGCGCTCTTTCGCCGCAGAAGGTCGGAATGACCGGGGCGGGCGGTTTCCTCGGGGTGCTGATGCTCGACACCGCCTTTCCGCGCATTCCCGGCGATGCCGGCCATCCCGGCAGCTATCACATGCCGGCGCGGCTTCGGGTCGTTGAGGGCGCGGGAAGCCTCGAGGTCGTGCGCGATGGTCCGTTGCCTGATGCCTTGGTGCTGAAATTTGTCGACGCGGCGCGAGAGCTGGAGCGCGACGGCGCGATAGCGATTGTCTCGACCTGCGGGTTCCTTGTGACGGTGCAACCCCGCATCGCCGCCGCGGTGCGGGTGCCGGTCATGCTCTCGGCCCTGTCTTTGTTCCCGTTGGTCCGGCTCGCCCATGGCGGCCGGCCGATCGGGGTGCTGACCGCATCGGCGGCCGCGCTTGGCGGCTCGGCGCTGACGGCGGCCGGAATCGACGCAGGGCAGGCACGGATCGCCGGTATGGAGCACTGCGCGGCCTTTGCCGGGGCGATCCTGAGACCGAAATCCGGCCAGCCCGGCAGCCTGGACCAAGACGCCATCCGCGATGCGGCGGTGGCTGGTGCGCAAGGCCTTCGCGCCAAAACACCGGACCTTGGCGCGATCCTGCTGGAATGCGGCAACCTGCCGCCCTATGCGGAGGATATCGCATCCGCGACCGGCCTGCCGGTCTATTCGATCCTCGACGCCGCGCGGTTGCTGACCGGTGCGCGGCACGGGGTTTGAAGATCGACAAGGGATAGTTCATTGTAGCCCGGCGCAGAGATGCTAGACTTTGTGAAACACCCCAAAAGACTGGTGAGACTCGAATGCAATATGCAAGACCTGAAAGCGCCGCCGAAGCGTTGGGACTTCTCGCCTCGGCCGAAGGACTGAGCCGTGTGCTGGCCGGGGGCACCGACGTTCTGGTGCAGTTGAAATCCGGGTTGGTCGAACCCGACCTGATCGTCGACATCAAGCGCATACCCGGCATCCGCGACATCACCGAGGAGGAGGGCGGATACCGGATCGGCGCCGCCGTGTCGGGGGCGCAGCTGAACGAGCATGAAGGCGTCTGCGCGCTCTGGCCCGGCGTGGTCGAGGCCGTGGACCTGATCGGCTCGACGCAGATCCAGGGCCGCGCGACGATGGTCGGCAATCTCTGCAACGGCTCACCGGCTGCCGATACCGTGCCCGCGCTGGTTGCCGCCGATGCCGTGGTGCGGATCGAAGGGCCGGACGGCAGCCGCGACTGCCCGGTGATCGACATCCCGGTCTCGCCCGGCAAGATTTCATTGAAGAAGGGTGAATTCGTCACCTCGGTCTTCCTGCCCGCGCGCCCGAAACGCGCCGCCGATGCCTATCTGCGGTTCATCCCGCGCACCGAGATGGACATCGCCGTGGCCTCGGCCGGGGTCAGCCTGCAACTCGACGCGGACGGAACCTGCACCGCGGCGCGCGTGTCGCTTGGCGCCGTCGGGCCGAAGGTGGTGTTGGTCGAGGAGGCCGCCAAGGCGATCATCGGCACGAAGCTGGACGATGCCGCGCTGGACAGGCTGGCCGAGGCCTGTTCCGCCGCCTGCAAGCCCATCGACGACAAACGCGGCACGATCGAGTTCCGCACCCGAGTGGCGGGCGTGCTGGCCAAACGCGCCGCGCTGATCGCCAAGGACCGCGCCGGAGACCGCACATGAAAAGCATCCACGTCACAACCACCGTCAACGGCGACCCTGCCGAGTTCATCTGCGGACCCGACGAGACCCTGCTGGACGTGTTGCGCAACCGGCTTGGCCTGACCGGCGCGAAAGAGGGCTGTGGCACCGGCGATTGCGGCGCCTGCAGCGTCACGTTGAACGGCCGGCTGGTCTGCTCCTGCCTCGTCATGGGGGCCGAGGCCGAGGGCGCCGAGATCGGCACGATCGAGGGACTGGCCGAGGGCGACCGCCTGCATCCGCTGCAACGCGCCTTCATTGACCATGCGGCGCTGCAATGCGGCATCTGCACGCCCGGCATCCTCGTCGCCGCCAAGGCGCTGCTGGAACGCAACCCCGACCCCGACGAGACCGAGATTCGCTATTGGCTGGCCGGGAACCTCTGCCGCTGCACCGGCTACGACAAGATCATCAGGGCGGTCCAGATCGCCGCCAAAGAGATGAGGAGCGCCTGACATGGCTTTGGATTCGCAAGCAAAACAGGTATTCAAGCAGGTCGGTACACGGCCACCACGCCCCGACGGTATCGACAAGGTCACCGGCCGGGCGATGTTCGGCGCCGACATGCGCGCGCCCGGAATGCTGTTCGCCCGCGTGCTGCGCAGCCCCCATGCCCATGCCGCGATCCGGTCGATCGACGCCAGCCGCGCGCTGGCGCTGAAGGGGGTCAAGGCGGTCGTGACGTCGGACGATTTCGGAGTGCCGGAGGACGATTTCACCCGCGACGTGCAGGACAACTGCATGGCGCGCGGCAAGGCGCTGTATCACGGTCATGCCGTGGCGGCGGTCGCCGCGGTCAGCGACGCGGTCGCGCGGCAGGCGCTGAAGCTGATCGAGGTGGAATACGAGGTCCTGCCGCATGTGACCGACGTGGACGAGGCGATGAAGCCCGGCGCGCCGGTGGTGCAGGAAGGCCGGCGCGAGGAAAACGTGCAGGGCGACTTTTCCGAGAACGTGACCAGCTATTGCGAATTCGGCCATGGCGATCTGGACGCCGGATTCGCCAGGGCCGACAAGATCATCACCCGCAGCTTCAAGACCGCCGCCACGCATCAGGGCTATATCGAGCCCCATGCCTGTCTCGCCTCCTTCACCTCGGACGGCAAGGCGGATCTCTGGTGCTGCACGCAGGGCCAGTTCCATGTCCGCACGCTCTGCGCCGAGATGATGGGGATGGAGGCCAGCCAGCTGCGCGTCACCGCCTCGGAGATCGGCGGCGGCTTCGGCGGCAAGACGACCGTGTTCATCGAGCCGGTGGCGCTGGCGCTGTCGCGCAAGACCGGCAAGCCGGTGAAGCTGGTGATGAGCCGCGAAGAAGTGTTCAAGGCCACCGGGCCGACCGTCTCTTCCTCGACCGATGTGAAGATCGGGATGACGAAGGACGGCCGGATCACCGCCGCCGAGGCGAAGCTGCGCTATCAGGGCGGCGCCTTTCCCTGCGGCACCGTCACCATGGGCGCGCAAAGTGCCTTTGCCGCCTATGACCTGGAGGCGGTGCGCACCTATGGCTGGAACGTGCTGACCAACCGCCCGAAAGAGGCCGCCTACCGCGCCCCTGGCGCGCCGATGGCGATCTATGCGGTGGAAAGCGTAGTCGACGAGTTCTGCCAGGAATTCGGTCTGGACCCGCTGGAAGTGCGGCTGAAGAACGCCGCGCGCAAGGGCACCAAATCGTCCTACGGGCCGACCTTCGACGCCATCGGGCTGGAGGCGACGCTGGAGGCCGCGAAGGAACATCCGCATTACAAGGCGCCGCTTGGCCCCAATCAGGGCAGGGGGCTGTCCTGCGGTTTCTGGTTCAACTTCGGCGGCAATACCTGCGTGTCGCTGAACGTGAATACCGACGGCACAGTGGGCGTGACCGAGGGCAATCCGGATATCGGCGGCTCGCGCGCGTCGATCACGCTGATGGCGGCCGAGGAACTGGGCATTCCCTACGACAAGGTGCGCACGGTGATCGTCGACACCAACTCGCTTGGCTACAACGACGTGACCGATGGCAGCCGCGTGACATTCGCGGTCGGGCTGGCCACGATCAAGGCGGCGCGCGAGGCGATCAAGGTGATGTGCGGCCGGGCGGCGAAGATCTGGGGCATCGACGAGGATGCGGTGATCTGGGAGGATGGCGCGGCCAAGCCCTCGGGGCCCAATGCCGGCGATTTCGACCCCATGACGCTGGCCGAGATCGCCGCGGTCTCGGCCGAGACCGGCGGGCCTATCGCGGGCCATCATGAGGTCAATGCCGATGGCGCGGGCGTGAGTTTCGGCGTGCATCTGGCGGATGTCGAGGTCGATCCCGAAACCGGCGCGACCAAGGTGCTGCGCTACACCGTCTTCCAGGATGCCGGCCGTGCCGTGCATCCCGACTATGTCGAGGGCCAGATGCAGGGCGGCGCCGTGCAGGGCATCGGCTGGGCACTGAATGAGGAATACATCTACGACGAAGACGGTCACCTCGTGAATGCAGGCTTTCTCGATTACCGCATCCCCGTCGCCTCGGATCTGCCGTTCATCGACACCGTGATCCTCGAAATTCCGAACCCCGGCCATCCCTATGGCGTGCGCGGTGTGGGCGAAACGCCGATCGTGCCGCCCTTGGCCGCGCTGTCCAACGCCGTGTCGCGGGCGGTCGGTGTGCGGATGACCGAATTGCCGATGTCGCCGCCGAAGCTGCTGAAGGCGCTTGCCGGAAAGGGATGAGGTGGTTCAGGTCCGTATCTGGGGATCGCTGCGCCACGCCACCGAGGGCCGTGAGGTGGTCGAGGTCGAGGCGCGCAATTTCCGCCAGCTCCTCGACCGGCTGGCCGAGGACTATCCCGGCCTGAAGCCACAGATCGAACGCGGCGTCTCGCTGGCGCTGGACGGTAAGATCTACCGCGAGGCCTGGTTCACCGAAATCGGCCCGGAGAGCGAAGTCGTGCTGATGCCCTATATGACTGGCGGGTGAACACCGGGACACCCATCATCCGTGCGCAGTGGGGCGATACGTCCCGATCCAGAGGCAAGGCCCAAGCATGAAGAGATCCCGCATCAACGTCATCATGGCCGCCGCCGATGACATGATCCGGTCATTTGGTTTTGTCCTTCCGCCATTCGCCTACTGGACGCCGGATGAATTCAGAACCCGCAAGGATATCGCTCGAAACGTCATCGAGGCGCGATGCGGCTGGGACATAACCGATTACGGGGCGGGCAGGTTCGACCAGATGGGATTGTTCCTGTTCACCCTGCGCAACGGCAGGCTCGCCGATCTGCGCCGCGGCGGCGGGATGTGCTATGCCGAGAAACTGCTCATCTCGCGCCAGGACCAGCTCAGCCCGATGCACACGCATGTCATCAAGGCCGAGGATATCATCAACCGCGGCGGTGCCGTGCTGGTCATCGAGCTGTTCGGCTCGGACGACGACGGCCGGTTTGCCGTGGATCGGGGCGGCACGGTCTGGTGCGATGGCATCCGCCGTGACTTCGCCCCCGGCGAGACGCTGCAGCTTGCGCCCGGCGAAAGCGTGACGCTGATGCCCGGTGATTGGCACGCCTTCTGGGGCGAAGGCGGCGACGTGCTGATCGGCGAGGTGTCCACTGTCAACGATGACGAGACCGACAACATCTTCCGCGAACCGATCGGCCGGTTCGCCGAGATCGAAGAAGATGTGCCGCCTGCGCACCTGCTGGTCAGCGATTATCGGGAATGGCTGGGTTGAATGGGTATGTCGCTGTAGAAGTCAGGTAGCAATGAGTCCGAACGATCGCATGTCTCCCGAAGTCGCCGCGCTGCCCTTGATCCGAAATGTCGGACTCACCGGCATGCTGGTTACATTCGGGGATCAATTGACGGACGAGGCCAACCTCGCCGCGCTGGCATTTCGCGATGCTGTGGAAGATGCGGGTATCGAAGGGGTCATGGAAACCTCGACGTCGCCGGTTTCGACATTCGTTCTTTTCGATCCGTCGCGTCTGCCCAGAGAAACGCTCAAGACCAGGCTGCGGGATCTGATCGCAACGACAGACCGGTCCGCGATGCGGCGGCCCGCGTCGGCAAGGCTATGGCGGATCAAGGTGTCGTTCGGCGGCGATCACGCCCCGCATCTGCCGGAAGTCGCCGAGTTGGTCGGTCTGTCTCCCGAAGGCGCATTAAACCAGATCCTTGAAACCCGCGTTCGGGTGATCACGATCGGGTTCGCGCCGGGGCAGCCCTATCTGGGGACGCTGCCGCCCAATTGGGATTTTCCGAGACTGCCCGAATTGACCCCTCAGGTGCCCGCGGGTTCCCTGGTCGTCGCGCTGCGACAACTGGTCCTGTTCACCAATGACGCGCCGACCGGTTGGCGCCAGATCGGACAAACCGCCTTTCGCAATTTCGACCCGAACAGCGATACACCCTTTCGGCTGCAAACCGGAGACGAGATCGAATTCGTCCGGGTCGACGAGGCGGAAATACAGCGCTGTCTTGCCAACCCGGCGCGCGATGATGCCGCCGAACTCGTTGGCAAGCCCTGATGCCTGCACTCCAGATTCATCGCGCGGGCCCGGGTCTGACCATTCAGGACCTCGGCCGCCGGGGATGGCACGCATACGGCGTGTCGCGTGGCGGAGCAGCGGATCGCGTGGCGCTACATGAAGGCGCTGCATTGCTGGGGCAAGACCCGGGCGTCGCGGCAATCGAAATGCCTGCGCTTGGCGGCGACTTCCGTGCCGAGGGCAACTTCAGGATCGCGCTGACCGGTGCACCGATGACCGCCCAGCTGGATGGCGTCAAACTGCCCTGGAACGCGAGCCACAGGGTCACCGATGGCCAGCGGCTGTCCATTGGTGCCGCGACCATGGGTGTTTACGGATATCTGAGCGTCAGCGGAGGTTTTCAAACGCCCTCGGTTCTGGGCAGCCGATCGACACATCTGGCCGCAGGTATCGGCCGCCTGCTCACATCAGGCGGCAGCTTGCCGGTGGAAGACGATCCCTTGCCAGAGGCGATCTCGGTCTTCCTCCCGGCTCCGGACCGGTTTGGCGGCGGCGACATTCGCGTTGTGCCGACATTGCACACGTCACTCTTCTCTCGTTCCGACCTCGAACGGTTCGCAAGCACCGAATTCCATCGGTCACTCCGCAGCAATCGCCAAGGCGTGGCGCTCAGCTTTGACGATCCCCCGTTCGCGGCAGATTCCGGGCAGACTGTCCTCTCGGAACCGATGATCGCAGGGGACATCCAGATGACGGGGGACGGCTATCCCGTTGTTCTTCAAAGCGAGTGCCAGACCGCTGGTGGTTTTCCGCGTATCGCGCAAGTACTGCCATGCGACCTGCCCAAGGTCGCCCAGGCCGCACAGGACGTGCCGCTCAGATTCAGGTTCATTTCGCTCGAAGACGCGGATGCGGCGCAGCAGGATTTCGAGGCCGAACTGAAAGAGTTGCGCAGCCGCGTTCAGCCGCTGGTTCGCAGGGTCGAGGATATTCGGGATCTGCTCTCATATCAGCTGATCAGCGGTATGGTGACGGGCAGAGAGCCAGAGACGGAAGGAGAGACCGAATGAAACGCGTGGATCTGAACGCCGACATGGGCGAAAGCTTCGGGCCCTGGGCCATGGGCAATGACCAGGCATTGCTCGAGATCGTGACATCGGCGAATATCGCCTGCGGCTTTCACGCAGGCGATCCCGATGTGATGGCCGCCACGATGAAATCCGCGATCGACCGGAAGGTCGGCATCGGGGCGCATCCGGGGTTGCCTGACCTTCAGGGTTTCGGACGAAGATCCATGGCAATCGGTCCGAAAACACTTGGCAACATGATCCGCTATCAACTGGGCGCCGCCATCGCGATGGCTGAATCCGTTGGCGGAGAAGTGACGCATTTCAAGCTGCATGGCGCCCTGTCGCATATGGCGGTGGCCGACGAGGACGTGGCGAAAGCCTGTTTTGGTGCGGTGCAGGATATCAACCCCGACATAGTCATCCTGGTCCTCGCAGCCACGCCGATGCAGGAAGTCGCCACCAGAATGCGCTGCAAATGCGCCGCCGAGATTTTCGCCGATCGCGCCTATCTGGACGATGGCACGCTCATGGATCGGCGTTTGCCGGGATCGGTCATCCATGATCCGGAACTTGCCGCTGGCCGCATATGCGAGATGGTCTCGGAGGGGGCGATCATCACCGAGACCGGAAAGCGCATCAAGACGGACATCGACACGATTTGCGTCCATGGCGATACGCCCGAGGCAATCGAGATCTCCAGGTCTGTTCGTGATGGATTGCAGGCAAACGGCGTGCGCGTCACCGGGCTGTCGGGGCCTGAAGCCGGTCAACTCGTTGATTTACCATGAAATGTGGCAGCCCGTAGGGGAATCGAACCCCTCTTTCCAGGTTGAAAACCTGGCGTCCTAACCGATAGACGAACGGGCCACACTTGGTGCGCGGGTTCTAGTGAGTCGGGCGCGCGAGGGCAAGGGTATTTTCAAGCCTTTCGCAAATTTCCTGACGGCCAATTTCCACGGCGCCGGGATGCCCATTCTACCGCTTCGGGACGCCCGATCGGGCACCTGCGGGGCATCCGGTCAGGCCGGTGCCGCATCCTCCAGCCGCAGCTGAACCCGATTCTGTCCGCGCCAGCGGTTCAGTTCCAGCCGACCGGCAAGATGCAGGCGCCGTCCGCCATGGTCCTCCAGCGCCGGTCCAAGCGGTCCGTCGAAGGCACCGAAGGCTATCGCCTCGATCGCGTCGCCGATCCCGTCACTGAAGCTGAATTTCAGGTGCGAGGCGCCGATGCGCTTGGTGAAGCGAACCGTCTGGTCGGGAAAGACGAAGCGCGGGGCCGGGGCCCCCGCGCCGAAGGGGCCTGCCGCCTCGAGCCGTTCGATCAGTTCGATCGTCGCTGCCGGCGGCATCAGGATGCCGTCGAGCCGCAGGTCCCGTGGCCCCAGCGCGCCTGCGCCCTGCCGCGCCAGCAGTTCAGAAAGCCGTGCCATCGCCGGATCCAACTTGTCACGTGCCACGCTCAGCCCGGCTGCCATCTTGTGGCCGCCGCCCTTCAACAGCAGCCCTTCGGTGGCCAACCGCTGGATCGCGGCGCCAAGGTCGATGCCCGAGACCGAGCGACCAGATCCCTTGCCCTCGTCACCCTCCAGCCCGATGACGATCGCGGGACGGTTCGTCGCTTCCTTCAGGCGCGAGGCGACGATGCCGACGACGCCGGGATGCCAGCCTTCGCCCGCCGCCCAGACCAGCGGGGCGTCGACCCCCCGCGCCTCGGCCTGCGCCAGGGCGGCATCGCGGACGGCGGTCTCGATGTCCCGCCGCTCGGTGTTCAGCTGGTCCAGCTTCTCGGCGATCGAACCGGCTTCGTGGCGGTCGATGCAGGAGAGCAGCCGCGCACCGAGATCCGCCTTGCCGATCCGGCCGCCTGCATTCACCCGCGGACCAAGCACGAAACCGAGGTGATAGGAGGTCGGCGCGGTATCGAGCCGCGCCACATCGGACAGCGCGACAAGGCCGGCGCGCTGGCGCTGCGCCATGATCTTCAGCCCCTGCCGGACGAAGGCCCGGTTCACGCCGGTGAGCGGCGCGACATCCGCGACGGTGGCCAGTGCTACGAGATCGAGCGAGGCCATCAGGTCGGGGCCGGTCTGGCCGACCTCGCGCAGGCGGCGGTTCGCTTCGACAAGGAACAGGAACACCACCCCCGCGGCGCAAAGATGCGCCAGCGCGCCGTCCTCGTCCTGACGGTTCGGGTTCACCACGGCAAGGGCAGGGGGCACGGTTTCGCCGCCGAGATGGTGGTCGAGCACGATGACATCGGCGCCTTCCGCCGCAGCGATTGGGCCGTGCGACAGGGTTCCGCAATCGACGCAGACGATCAGCGCGTGGTCCCGGGCAAGGTCGGCCATGGCGGCCTCGTTCGGGCCGTAGCCCTCGTCGATCCGGTCGGGGACATAAAGCGTCGCATGATGCCCCATCTCGCGCAGCCAGCAAAGGATCAGCGCCGCCGACGCGCCGCCATCGACGTCGTAATCGGCAAAGACCGCGATCTTCTCGCGGCGGTCCAGCGCGGTCAGGAATCGCGCGGCGGCCTTGTCCATGTCGCGCAGGCTCAGCGGATCGGGCAGAAGATCGCGGATCGAAGGGGCGAGGTAACGTTCCGCGTCTTCGCTGGCCACGCCCTGCCGCACCAGCGTTCGGCAGATGGCGGCGGGCAGCGCCGTCGCCTGTTCCATCGCCTCGGCCAGCCGCTCTTGATCGGCGCCAGGGCCTACCCAGCGCCTGCCGGTCAGCGATGCCTCGACGTTCAGGAAGGCGCGGCTCTCGGTCATCCCGCCTTGGTCGGATTCCGGTAGGTCATGCGCCGGACAGACCCGGTCTTCGACCGCATCAGGATCGTCTCGGTTTCCAGATAGCCCGGCTCACGCTTGATGCCCGACAGGATCGAGCCATCGGTGACGCCGGTGGCGGCGAAGATCACGTCCTGCGTCACCATGTCGTCACGGGCATAGACCCGGTCCAGATCCTTGATCCCCGCCTTGCGCGCGCGACCCTTTTCGTCGTCATTGCGGAACAGGAGCCGTCCCCACATCTGCCCGCCCATGCATTTCAGCGCGGCGGCGGCCAGAACGCCCTCGGGCGCGCCGCCGGAACCCATATACATGTCGATGCCGGTCCGTTCGGCCTCGGCGCAATGGATGACGCCGGCGACATCGCCATCGGTGATCAGCCGGATCGCCGCGCCGGTCGAGCGGATCTCGGCGATCATGTCCTCATGTCTGGGACGTTCGAGCACGCAGACAGTGATGTCGCGGTCTTTACATCCCCTTGCATTGGCCAGAGCCTTGACGCGGTCGGCAGGGCTCATGTCCAGGGTGACGACGTTCTTCGGATAGCCTGGTCCGACGGCGAGCTTGTCCATATACACGTCGGGCGCATGCAGCAGCGTGCCGCGCGGCGCCATCGCGATGACAGTCAGCGCGTTCGGCATGTCCTTGGCGGTAAGCGTCGTGCCTTCCAGCGGATCGAGCGCGATGTCGACGGCAGGTCCATCGCCGGTGCCGACCTCTTCGCCGATGAACAGCATCGGCGCCTCGTCCCGTTCGCCTTCGCCGATCACCACGACACCCTTGATTTCCAGCATGTTGAGCTGCTCGCGCATCGCGTTGACCGCGGCCTGATCGGCGGCCTTCTCGTCGCCGCGGCCAACAAGCCGGGCCGAGGCCATCGCGGCGGCTTCCGAGACGCGCGCGAGGCCGAGCGATAGCATGCGGTCGTGGAACTCAATCGGATCGGTCATTATATGGTCCTGTCTGGAAATGTTCAGGCGAAAGCTAGCGCGGCGGGGTGTGACCGCACAAGGGTTCAGACGGATTCGATGCGGATCGCCACAGGGTCTCCGACCAGTACGGATGTCTTCTCCATCCCCGCCAGTGCTGCATCGAGCGCGGTGCGGCTGGTCTTGTGGGTAACGATCAACACCGGTGCGGTGGGGTCGGTATGGCCATACTGGCGCATCCGGTCGATGGATATGCCTGCATCCCCGAGGACCGAGGCGATCTTGGCCAGCGCGCCGGGTTTGTCGTGCAGCTTCATCCGCAGGTAATAGGGCGCGGGCGCGCTGGCCCTGGCAGCCTTCGCCTTGGTCAACCCCGAGGCTGGCTGGCCGAAGGTGGGCAATCGCAGCCCCCGCGCGATATCCATCACGTCGCCCATCACCGCGCTCGCTGTCGGGCCTTCGCCTGCGCCCGCGCCGCGCAGCACGATCTGGCCGACCGCATCGCCTTCCAGAACCACCATGTTGGTCGCATTCTCCAGCTGGCCCAACGGGCTTTCGGCGGGCACCAGACAGGGCGACATGCGCTGTTCCAGTCCGCGACCGGTCATCTGTGCCACTCCGAGCAGCTTGATCCGATAGCCCATGTCGGCGGCCAGCTCGATATCCTCGATGGTGATCCGCTGGATGCCTTCAAGCTCCATATCGTCGAAAGCGACTTCCGTCCCGAAGGCGATCGAGGCCAGAAGCGCCAGCTTGTGACCGGCGTCGATCCCGCCGACGTCCAGCGTCGGATCGGCTTCGAGATAGCCGAGCTTCGCGGCCTCCTCGAACACCGTGTCATAGCTTAGGTGCTCGTGCTGCATTCGGGTCAGGATGTAGTTGCAGGTGCCGTTCATCACGCCCATCACGCGGGTGATCTCATTGGCGGCCAGGCCCTCTGTCAGCGCCTTGATGACAGGGATGCCGCCCGCCACGGCGGCTTCGAAGCGGATCACGCAGCCGGCTTTCTCAGCGGCAACCGCCAGCGCCTGCCCGTGATGCGCCAGCATCGCCTTGTTCGCGGTCACGACGTCCTTGCCGGCGGCGATGGCAGCCTCGGTGGCGGCCTTGGCTGGACCGTCCGATCCGCCCATCAACTCGAGGAACACATCCACATCGTCGCGCCGGGCGAGGGCGACCGGATCATCTTCCCAAGCGTAGGCATCCAGCCGGACACCCCGGTCCTTGCCGCGCGTTCGCGCCGAAACCGCCGTGACGCTGACCGGCCGTCCCGCGCGCGCCTGCAGCAGCTTGGCCTGCCGATGAACGATCCTGATGACGCCGACGCCGACGGTGCCAAGTCCGGCGATTCCCAAGCGCAATGGTTCTGGCATGTCGGCGTCCCCGTTCTCGGAATTTCGGCAACCTGTTATCGGCTTACGCAGCCAACTGCAACGCCACGCCGGTCAGCGCTTCAGCCGGTCATAGGCGGCCTTCATCCGCGCCTGCGACGCGTCATCCACGATCGCGGTCTGTCGCAGGATGCGGGCCCGTGCCTTCAACAATGTCGCGCGGTCGAGCAGGGCTGCGATGGCGGCGGCACTGTTCGGGCCCTCGGGGGCCGCAGCCTGCGCCAGAAGGTCGTCGACCGGCTGGAAACCGGGATAATCCGCGCGGCGCGCTTCCTCCGAGATCGCTTCGTCGAGCTGCGGAGACGGAACGCATCCGCAGAGCACGCAAAGAACCAGCAGAAGCGACAGGCGCGGCATCGAACCCCCGGGGTGACCTTGCCCCGTTCTTAGGCGTGGAACCCGGGGCGGGCAAGCAAAGGCTTTGAAATGAACGCATGTTCAGATATCGGTTCGGAATGGCGCGCAAGACAGGCTCTCACTCCGAAATCACCGGGCCGCTGGTCCGGAAGGCCGCACAGACCCTATTCGCGCGCCACGGCTATGCCGCGGTGTCGATGCGGCAGATCGCGGCCGAGGTCGGCGTGCAGGCGGGCGCCCTCTATCTCTACACGCCAGACAAGCAGACCCTGCTCTTCGATCTGATGAAGACACATATGCAGGATCTTCTGGCGGCCTGGGCGGCAGAGCCGAAAACCGGGACGCCGACCCAACGCCTTGAGACCTTCAGCCGGTTTCACATACGTTATCATTTGCAGCGGCCCGACGAGGTTTTTATCGCCTACATGGAATTGCGCAGCCTGGAACCTTCGAACTTCGCCGAGATCGAGAGATTGCGGCGCGACTATGAAAGCGAGCTGCAGGCAATCCTTGCGGACGGCCATACGGATCGCGAGTTCGACGTTCCGGACGTCAAGCTTGCAACGCTTGCGATTATCGCGATGTTGACCGGCGTGAACACCTGGTACCGGGAAGGCGGGCGGCTTTCGCGCGAAAAGGTCGAAGGCATCTATTGCGGCATGGTGCGGCGGGCGGCAGGGGTCTGACGCGTCGGGCGTGGAAGGATCGGCGATGAAAAATGTGACAGCGCAGTTGAAACCCTCGCCCATCCGCCGGCTGTTGGCGGTGACGATGATGGCGCTGCTTGGCGGATTTCTGATCTATATCGGCCTGACCCGACCCTCCGGATCGCTCTGGGCGCAGGCGTTTCTGCTCGCGGCGGGCGGCCTTGCGCTTTTCCTTGGCGAACAGTTGCGGCGCGCGACGGCTTTGACCATCGATCTCGCGGATGGCCGCATCACGGATTCATCTGGGCGCGAACTCTGTCGGCTGGACGAAATCCGTTCGGTCGACCGCGGCACCTTCGCGTTCAAGCCCTCGAACGGATTCCTGATCGTGCTGAAAGACGCGAAACCCCGGGCTTGGGCGCCGGGGCTTTGGTGGCGGCTGGGCCGCCGCATCGGTATCGGGGGCGTCACCCCGGCCCGGCAAGCCAAGGCAATGGTCGAAGCGATCGCGCATCACCTGAACGAACGCGCCGAAGAGCAGCCGTCAGGCTAACGGATCAGACATCCTCGCCGGTATCCACCGATCCGTCGTCACCGCCCGTCCCGTCTTGATGGCTGCCACCGTCACTGAGGTCATAGGCCGGATCCCACAGGATCTGCGGTGCGAAACGCGGGCGGGTGACGACATAGCTTTCGATGTCGCGCTCGGGGAAATCAACCAGGAAATTGTTGAATATCGGTTTGTAGTTCAGCGATGTCTCGACCAGGACAAGTCGGTCGCTCTGCGCGAGCAAAGGGATCTTGTCTGCATAGAACTCGAAATCCGCATTGGTCAGATCACGGGCTCCGTTCACGCCGCGCGACCAGTCGAAGGTCAGCAGCCGGTTTTCCTCATCGTTGCACTGGCTGACACATTGCAGCTGGCTGACGCGGATCCAGGAATCTTCGGTTTCGGCGAAAGTCATGTATCTGTAGACCTTGAAGAGACCGTTGACGTAGTTGTAATCGATCGACTTGGTCTCGCGCGAAATCATGTCGCTGATCGTGTAATTTGCACGATAAGTCGCATTCTGAGCCTTGTAGGCGTCGAAGAACGTGAAGGTGCCGGTCGCAGCCCAGAGCAGTATCGGGAAGGCAAAGACCGCTTCGACCGAGGCGCTGCCGCTCTGTTCGGATCTGAACGACTTGTATCGCTTGGCAATGCAGCTGAACATCTTCATATCCTCAGGGTTCGTTCACGAAGGCGGATGTCGCGATCAGCGCGTAGGCGCCGGAATTGTCGAGTTTCATCTGGGCAGCCAGGCCGGTTGTCGGAAAGAACGGATCGAAAAGGGCACAGACCCGAACCACCATCATCTCGTTCTGGCTGCCGGCCTCCCAATCGAGGTCCGGTTTTAGATCCTTTTCCCGGTCGTAGCATTTGGTGGTTTGCACCAGCGGTTCCCATGTCGTTTTCGAGACCGGGATAAGTTCGATCAGCAGGGTTCTGTCGCAATCCGGGATGATCACGGCGCGTTCGCAGATCTTCGTTTTCAGCCCGTCATGGGTCATCGGCGTCAGCGTGCCAAGCCGCACTTCCCGGATCGAGATGTCCACGCCCCGGTCCAGCATCACGCCGCGGGTCAGCATCACGCCGGTTTCGAAGACCACGAAGAACAGAGTCATCAGCGCCGGGAACAGCAGCACGAATTCGATCGTGGCGTTGCCGTCTTCACGCCGCCTGTAGCTTGACAGGCGGCGTCCAATGGCGCGGAGCCAGGTCAATTCGTCAACCTCAGGTCGTGGATCTCGCGCGCGATCGAGGTGAAGGCGTTCGAGATGTTGAGGCCATTGACGTCGAAGTGAAACCCGTCCTCGGTTGCGCAATCCTGCATGATGGCCGAAGATGCTTCGCTCGTCTCGAAACCGATCGTGAAGATCTCGATGTTGCTGGCCTTCGCTGCGTCACAGATTGCGTCCAGCCGGCTGTTCTTTTCGCTATATCCGAATTCGTCGATCGGATTGCCGAGGAAGGAATATTCTTCCTGGAAGAAGTCGACGTTGTATAAGTTCCAGAACTCCGGATAGGACAATTGCGTGGCGTTGTCGCCGCCGTCGGGCCCGCTGTGCCAGCTGTTGTCGCGCTGCCACCAGTATTTCTTCGAGCTGCTCCTGTCCTTGTCATATGCGGACGTATAATCCTGTGTGGGATGCTTCCAGACCGGCGACATTCCGCTGCGGTAAGCAGGCTTCAGCATGTGTTGATCGGTGTTCTCGCCATCGGTCATGAGAACGATGACCTTTTGCATGCTGCGGGCATTGAAATTATAGGGCCGGTCGGCGAAATTTGTCGTGACCGATGCGGATCCGCCGGTCGTCAACGAGGTGATCACAGGCCGGAATGCAGGGTCCAACAAGGCCGCTGCCCATTTCATGCCAAGGTCAATCGACGTATTGCCGCCATCTTCAAGGTTGCCGATGAAGGTCTGGAGATCCTGATAGGAATTCTCGAATGGCAGGATCCGGCGCCAGTTGTCGGGTTTGCAGGTCCGTGTGTTATCGCGTGCCGCGTCATTGCTGGTGCTGTTCGTGTAGTTTCTCCACGGGTCGATGTCGCCGGACCGCTTGATGGTGTCACCGACGGCAATCGCGGTCGTGTTGAAATCGCTGGCGTCGAAATCCACGCAGCTCGAGTAGGTATGCTCTTCGGTGACGTTGATTCCGGCCGCCTTCATTGACTGCAACAGCGATTCGCCGACTACCACCTGTTCGGAATAGGGGATGATTGAAATCGAAACCGTGTCCGGTTCGACTGTGCAGTTCGGTGAGCCATCGGCATTGAAGCCATCCGGATCACACTGCATCTGGTAAACGAATTCCTGTGCCGCATCGATCAGATCGTCGATCTTGTCATCGCCGCTATAGGAGGAGTTCCAGCCCATTGAGCCGGACACATCCAGCACCAGGGAAATCTCGATATTGGACAGGCTCTCTTCGGCCTGGCCGATCGCCGGGGCGTCGAGCTTGTCGATGCCAAGCAGATTCATGAACAGCGAATTGACATTCATATGCGCTTTGGCGCGGACGGTCTTGGCTTTGTCGCCGGGCGTGACGGTGACATCATCGGGAGAGATGTAGTCGCTAAGTCCCGCCTTCTCGAAATAGTCGAGCACCAGTTCCTTGGAATCAAGCGTCTGTTCCAAGCTGGCCCCGGCCAGAACCGCGCGGTCGAGCGTGCTTTGCAGCTTCGCCCGTTCGGTTTCCGTTCGCATTAGGTCGACGGCCGTGCCGGCGACCATCAGCATCAGGATCAGCAGAAACAGCGAAAAGATCAGGACCGAGCCGTCTTCCCGACGCCCGAAGCCTGTTAGTCTCTTCCTTGTCTTGCTCCCAAGTCCGGCAGCGAAATTTCCAAGTCCCAAGTAACCGTCAACATGCGATATCATGTTGCACCCTTTCCTAAGCACCACCCCCGCAGCGCCCCCACAGTGCGGCAGACACACACTGCGCCTATGCCATTTGCACCTGTAGTTGTGGCAAGAATTGGGCGGTAAGCAAAAAAAGCAGGTCAATTTCAGGGGATTCTTGCGGCAATTGCGCGTTGCGGTTCCCATTGTCCCGAAACCGCGAACAAGTCGCGTTAACCGAAGCTCTTGGCAGAGTTTCGCCCGGTCGATCACATTTGCAGCCGGGGCGGGAACTTCGCCCGGTGGATATCCGTTTTCCACACGAGCCGCCGGTGGTTCGGCCGACACCGCCGGTTCAGTCCCTCTCAGAAGCCTCAGAAAAGGAAAAGACCATGCAGAAACAACCGGACTCCCCCAAGAAGAACCCTGCCCAGCAGGAGCAGAAGAACGAGCAGCAGAAGCAGCGCGAGCAGGAGCAGCAGCGCGAGCAGAAGCAGCGGCAGCAAGGCAGCCAGGGCAAGGAAGACCAAGGCAAGAAGCACGCCTGAGGTCGATTCCGACCCTTCATTGCCAGCTCAAACCCCAGAGGCGGCCTTCGGTCGCCTCTGGCGCGTAGCGATCATGACGGCGAGTGCGACGCCGTCGCAAAGCGGCATCCATGTGTCGTCGTCCGCTCTCGCCAATCGACTCCCGATCTTGCAAGGTTCCGCCGGACTTGGTTGATTGAACCATCCAGCCGGGGGCGAAGATGCAGTATTCCGCACTCAAGATCCTGACCGAGGGCCTGACCGGCAATCGCGGCTGGAAACCGCATTGGCGCGACCCCGAACCGAAATCCGATTACGATATCGTCATCATCGGTGGCGGCGGTCACGGCTTGTCGACCGCCTATTACCTGGCGAAGAACCACGGGCTGACCAATGTCGCGGTATTGGAGAAGGGTTACATCGGCGGCGGCAATGTCGGACGGAACACGACCATCGTGCGCGCCAACTACTTCCTGCCGGGCAATTCGGAATTCTACAGCCATTCGTTGAAGCTTTGGGAGGGTTTGGAGCAGGATCTGAACTACAACGTGATGCATTCACAGCGCGGCCTGATCAATCTTTTCCATTCCGACGGCCAGCGCGACGCCTTCGCGCGGCGCGGCAATGCGATGATCAACCAGGGCGACGATGCGATCCTGCTGGACCGCGACGGCGTGCGGAAGCATCTGCCCTATCTCGATTTCGAGAATACCCGCTTTCCGGTCTATGGCGGGCTTTACCATCCGCGCGGCGGCACCGCGCGGCACGATGCGGTGGCTTGGGGCTATGCCCGCGGCGCCGATCAGCGCGGCGTCGACCTGATCCAGAATTGCGAGGTCACCGGGATCGATATCGAGAACGGCCGCGTGCGCGGCGTGCAGACCACACGCGGCGCGATCCGGGCGAAGAAGGTCGGGATCGTCGTCGCCGGACGGTCTGGGCAGGTGGCGGCGATGGCCGGGATGCGGCTGCCGGTGGAAAGCCACATCCTGCAGGCGTTCGTTACCGAGGGCCTGAAGCCGTGCATCGACCATGTCGTGAGCTTCGGGATGGGACATTTCTATATCAGCCAGTCCGACAAGGGCGGGCTCGTCTTCGGCGGCGATCTGGATTTCTACGCCTCTTATGCCGCGCGCGGCAACCTGCCGATGAAGGAGCACGTGCTGGAGGCCGCGATGACGCTGATGCCGATGATCGGCAAGGCGCGCGTTCTGCGCAGCTGGGGCGGAATCATGGACATGACCCCGGACGGCTCGCCGATCATCGACAAGACCGGGACCGAGGGTCTCTTCATTGATTGCGGTTGGTGCTATGGCGGCTTCAAGGCAGTGCCTGGGTCGGGGTTTTCCTTCGCCCATCTGATGGCGACGGGCAACCATCACGAACCGGCCGCGCGTTATCGTCTCGACCGGTTCCGCACCGGGCGCGGTCTGATGGACGAAGAAGGCACCGGCAGCCAGCACAACCTGCATTGACGCGAGAAGGAGAGGGCGGATGCCTTCGGCGAGGATATTTTCGAACAGAAGAAGCGGGATCGCGACATGCGCCTGATCTGCCCGATCTGCGGAGAGCGCGACATTCGCGAGTTCTCCTATCGCGGGGCAGCGATCGGGCTGGACAGGCCCGCGCCCGACGCGGGTGAGGCGGCCTGGGACGAGTTCGTGCACCTGCGCGAGAACCCGGCCGGCGAGACCCGGGATCTCTGGCATCACGAAAGCGGCTGCAGCGCCTGGCTGGTGGTCACGCGGAGCACCGTTACTCATGAAGTGCTGAACTGCGAACTGGCAGCGGATGTGAAGAGGACCGCGCCATGAGACTGAAGGACAAGGGCATCGCGGCCCGCACCGCGCCGGTGAAATTCACCTTCGACGGGCAAAGCTATCCGGGTTTCGAAAGCGACACGCTGGCCTCGGCGTTGCTGGCGAACGGCGTCCGGCTGATCGGGCGGAGCTTCAAGTACCACCGCCCGCGCGGCATTCTGACGGCGGGATCCGAGGAACCGAACGCGCTGGTCACGATCGGGCGCGGCGCGGCGCAGACCCCGAACGTTCGTGCCACGGTGCAGGAGGTCCACGACGGGCTTGAGGCGCGAAGCCAGAACAACTGGCCGTCGCTGCGCACCGATCTGATGGGCGTGAACGACCTTCTGTCACCCTTCCTGACGGCGGGCTTC
Source organism: uncultured Alphaproteobacteria bacterium (assembly GCA_942492375.1). GTDB lineage: Bacteria > Pseudomonadota > Alphaproteobacteria > Rhodobacterales > Rhodobacteraceae > JAHEAO01. The sequence goes on along the minus strand of CALOEL010000003.1, from coordinate 37,887 downwards.
TACTACAAGACCTTCATGTGGCCCAAAGCGTTCTGGGAAAGGGTCTACGAACCCTTCATACGGCGCGCCGCCGGTCTCGGCGCCTTGTCGGGCCAGCATGATACGGGGCGCTACGACAAGGTCTTCGCCTTTTGCGACCTGCTGGTGATCGGCGCCGGGCCTGCGGGGCTGATGGCGGCCCTGACCGCCGGACGCGCCGGGGCGGATGTGATCCTCGCGGAAGAAAATTCTTTTCTTGGCGGCCGTTTGCGCGCCGAAGTTGAGGAGGTGAGCGGCAAGCCCGCGCATGTTTGGGCCGAGGAGATCGCCGCGGAACTGCAGGCGATGCCGAATGTCCGGATCATGCGGCGGACCACCGTGACCGGCGTCTACGACCAGGGCACCTATGGCGCGCTGGAGCGCGTCAGCCTGCACCGCGCCGACCCGGGCGATGCGCCGTTGGAAACCTTCTGGCGGATCGTGGCGAAACGATCGGTCTTATGCGCCGGCGCATTGGAGCGCCCGATCGCTTTTCGTAACAACGACCGCCCCGGCGTGATGATGGCCGGCGCGGTGCGGGCCTATCTCAACCATTGGGGCGTCGCGCCGGGCAGGCGCGTCGCGGTCTTCTGCAACAACGATGACGCGCACCGCACCGCCCGCGATCTGGTCGCCGCCGGTGTGACGGTCGCCGCGCTGATCGACACCCGGCCCGATGCGAAGGTCTCGGGCGATGTCCCGGTGATGACCGGAGCGGAGGTCGTGAATACCGGCGGGCGGTTGGGGCTGTCGCAAGTGATCGTCCGCCACAACGGCGCCACGCACCGTATCGACGTCGATTGCCTGGCGGTATCCGGCGGCTGGAACCCTTCGCTGCACCTCAGCTGTCATATGAACGGTCGCCCGATCTGGAACGACAGCATCGCCGCGTTCGTCCCGACGCCCGATGCGGTACCCAGCATGGAGGCGGCGGGTGCCGCGGCGGGCGTATTTTCAACCAAAGGTGCTTTGAAATCCGGTTTCTACAGGGCGAAGCTCGCGCTGGAAGACATGGGCTTCGATACCCCGTCGATAACGACCCCCGGTGCCGAGGACACGGCCTATGCGCTTTCGCCGTTCTGGGCGGTCGAGGGCAAGGGCCGCGCCTGGCTCGATTTCCAGAACGACGTGACCGTGAAGGACGTGAAGCTCGCGGCGCAGGAGAATTTCCGCTCGGTCGAACACATGAAGCGCTACACGACGCAGGGCATGGCGACCGATCAGGGCAAGAATTCCAACGTCGCCGCCCTGGCGGTGCTGGCCGATGCGACCGGGCGCTCGATCCCCGAGACCGGCACGACAACCTTCCGCCCGCCCTACACGCCGGTTTCCATCGCCGCGATGGGGGCGGGCGCGCGCGGCCACGGCTTCGCGCCGGAACGCTTCACCACGTCGCATCAGGCCAGCCTCGAACGCGGTGCGCCGATGATCGAGGCGGGTCTCTGGTTCCGCCCGTCCTATTTCCCGCGGCCCGGCGAAGGAACCTGGCGGCAGAGCTGCGATCGCGAGGTAAACATGGTCCGCCGGGCGGTGGGGGTCTGCGATGTCTCGACCCTCGGCAAGATTGACATCCAGGGCAAGAACGCCGCAGAATTCCTTGATTTCATTTATACAAACACCTTCTCGGCTCTCAAGGTCGGGCGCGTCCGCTACGGGCTGATGCTGCGCGAGGATGGCTTCGTCATGGATGACGGCACGACCGCGCGGCTAGGCAACAACCATTACGTCATGACCACGACGACGGCGGCGGCGGGCGCGGTGATGAAGCATCTCGAATTCGTGCACCAGGGTCTTCGCCCCGATTGGGATGTGCGGATGATCTCGGTCACCGAGCAATGGGCGCAATTTGCCGTCGCGGGGCCGAAATCGCGCGACCTGCTGAACGTCATCCTCGACAGCCCGATCGACGAGGAGGGCTTCCCCTTCATGGCCTGCGGCGAGGTCGGCGTGATGGGCGCGGCCGGAAGGCTGTTCCGGATATCCTTCTCTGGCGAACATGCCTACGAGGTCGCGGTGCCCGCGCGCTATGGCGACAGCCTGTTCCGGCTGCTTGTCACCCATGCCGAGGCTCTGGGCGGCGGTGCTTACGGGATGGAGGCGCTGAACGTGCTGCGGATCGAGAAGGGCCATATCACCCATGCCGAGATCCACGGTCGCACCACCGCCTTCGACATCGGGTTCGCGCGGATGGTGTCGGACAAGAAGGACTGCATCGGCAAGACGATGGCAGAGCGGCCCGGCCTGACCGGGCCGGAGCGCGAGCAACTGGTCGGATTGCGCCCCGTCGGCGCGGTGAAGCAGATGACGGCGGGCGCGCATCTCTTCGCGGCGGGGGCGGAGCCCGTCCGGCAGAACGACCAAGGCTATGTGACCTCGGTCGGCTATTCGCCGACGCTGGGGCATTTCCTCGGCCTCGGCTTCCTGAAGAACGGCCGGGCGCGGCACGGCGAGAGGCTGCGGGTGGTCGATCACCTGCGGGGGCTCGACGTGCTCTGCGAGGTCACCGATCCGGTGAGCTTCGACCCCGAGGGAGGACGGCTCCGTGGCTGAACTGATCGCGAAAACGCCCTGTGCAGAGCTTCTGCCGGTTTCGGCGGGAAGCTGCACCCTGACCGAGCTGGTGCCCGAGGCGATCACCTCGGTCATGCCCGCGCCGGGCAAAGAGCGCGCCGTCTCGGACGCGCTGAAGCAAAGGCACCGGCTGACCTTTCCGGCACCCGGCCGCGCCACGGGACGCGAGGGATGCCGGCTGATCTGGTCGGGGGCCGGCCAGGCGCTGCTGCTCGGACCTGTGCCGACGCTTGCCGAGGCTGCGTTGACCGACCAGTCCGACGCTTGGGCGGTGATGCGGCTGGAAGGCGAAAGAGCGGAGGCCGTCCTTGCGCGTCTGGTTCCCATCGATCTGCGGGCTGCCAGCTTCAAGCGCGGCCATTGCGCGCGGACGCTGTTGTTTCACATGACCTGCGCGATTGCCCGTTTCGGGGCCGACGCCTTCGACATCATGGTGTTTCGTTCGATGGCGAAGACCGCGGTGCATGAGCTGACGGCGTCGATGAAGTCGGTGGCAGCGCAAGACTGAGTGCGCCGCCCTTGGGGCGCCGCGACGCGCTGCGCGCGGGAGTATTTTCACGAAGAAAATGTCCTTCGGTCGTCCGGAAGCACCGCTTTTTCTTCGCCTGAATACTCAATCCGCATTCGCCGCGGGCGCTGGACTTCGGGGCCGGGCGCGCGGATATTGGCGGCCATGAGTCTGCCCCCGGGTTTCCTTGACGAATTGCGCACGCGCACCAGCCTTTCGCATGTCGTGGGCCGAAAGGTGTCGTGGGACCAGAGGAAATCCAATCAGGGCAAGGGCGACATGTGGGCACCTTGCCCGTTCCATCAGGAAAAGACCGCCTCATTCCATGTCGATGACCGGCAAGGATTCTATTACTGCTTCGGATGCCACGCGAAAGGCGATGCGATCTCGTTCATCCGCGAAACCGAGAACGTGGGATTCATGGAGGCGATCGAAATCCTCGCCCGGGAAGCCGGCATGCAGATCCCGGCGCGCGATCCGAAAGCGCAGGAAAAGGCGGACCGGCGGACACAGCTGGCCGATGCGATGGAGCAGGCGGTGCAGTTCTACCGGCTGCAACTGAAAACCGGTGCCGCGGCCGAGGCGCGGGACTATCTGGCCCGGCGCGGACTGACCGAGGCGACGCAGGCGAAGTTCGATATCGGGTTCGCACCGGACAATCGGCAGGTTCTGTGGTCGCATCTGACAGGCAAGGGCGTGGCGCCCGACCTGATCATCGATGCAGGACTTGCCGCCAGGCCCGATGGCGGCGGCGTGCCCTATGACCGGTTCCGGGGCCGGATCATCTTTCCGATCCGCGATCCGCGCGGCCGGTGCATCGCGCTGGGCGGGCGTGCCATGGCGGCGGATGCGCGGGCGAAATACCTCAACTCGCCGGAAACCGACCTCTTCGACAAGGGCCGCAGCCTCTACAACCACGGCCCCGCACGCGAGGCGGCGGGCAAGGGCCAGCCGCTGATCGTGGCCGAGGGCTACATGGACGTGATCGCACTGGCCGAGGCGGGGTTCGGCGCGACGGTGGCGCCTCTGGGCACCGCGATCACCGAGGACCAGCTGCGCCTGATGTGGCGGATCCATCCCGAACCGGTCATCGCGCTCGATGGCGATGCCGCGGGTCTGCGGGCGGCCCTGCGGGTCATCGATCTCGCGCTGCCGCTGCTGGAGGCGGGGCAGTCCTTGCGCTTCGCGATCATGCCCGAGGGGCAGGACCCCGATGACCTGGTGCGCGCACAGGGCGCCGGTGCGATGCAGAAGCTGATCGACGAGGCGCTGCCGATGGTCCGGCTTCTCTGGCGGCGGGAGACCGAGGGCAGGGACTTCGACAGCCCGGAACGCAAGGCCGCGCTCGACAAGAGCCTGCGCGCCGCGCTGAAGACGATCCGCGATCCGTCGATCCGCAGCCATTACGCAGAGGAGATCAAGCGGCTGCGCTGGGATCTGTTCCGTTCCGGTGCGACCGAGGCGCGAGCCCCCCGCTTCCGCAAGGGACAGGCGCGCCCGCCCTCGGCGATGCCGAGCACGCGCACCTCGTATCTGGCAGCGATGACCGCGACCGGGGCCGAGGAGCATCTGCGCGAGGCGGTGATCCTGGCGACGCTGATCGTCAACCCCAGCATCGTGCATCGGTTCGAGGGCGAGCTGGAAGGGCTGGATCTGAGCCGGGGTGAGCATGACGCCCTGCGCGGGGCAATCCTGCGCCATGCCGGGGCCGCCGATATCCGCGCCGCGATCGAGGCCGAACTTGGTTCGGCGTCCCTTGAAAAGCTGCTGTCGCTGCGCCATGTGCAGATTTCGGCCGGTGTGCGTCAGGCGGGCGACGCAGAGATTGCCTCTATGTGCGTGGCGCAGGAGCTGGCCAAACTGTCGGCGCGCCGTGGCGCCGCGCGGGAAATCTCCGAGGCCGAGCAGGAAATGGGTGACATCGCCGATGAGGGAATTACATGGCGCCTGATGCAGGCCGCCGAGGCGCGCAACCTGGCCGAGCGCAGCCAGACCGAGGACAAGACGCAATACGAGACCGGCGACAACGGGGCCCGGATCGACCGCGAGGAACGCACGGCACTGAAGCAACTGCTGGAGCAGATCGATTTTGCCAAGCGATCGAAACACCGCGATTCGTGACTTTGGTAAATCAGGTCTTAAAGAAAACCGGGTAAACGGGTGTGCGAATCACTGATTCGGGTTTATTGATTCGTTTTGACGAATCGCGAATCACCCCGCCGTTCAAAGGAGTGCCGGATGGCTGCCAAGGATAACGACGACCAGAAGCCGCAGGATCAGGACGAAGACGGGTCGATGGATGTAAGCCAGGCGGCGGTCAAGAAGATGATCGCCGAGGCGCGCGAGCGCGGTTACATCACCTATGATCAGCTGAACAATGTGCTGCCGCCCGACCAGGTGTCCTCGGAACAGATCGAGGATGTGATGTCGATGCTCTCCGAGATGGGCGTCAACGTGATCGAGGATGACGAGGCCGAGGAGGACGACTCGAAAGGCGCGACCGATCTCGTCGAAGCCTCCACCTCGCGCGAGGTTGCCGTTGCCGCGACCGAGACCGAAAAGCTCGATCGCACTGACGATCCGGTACGGATGTACCTGCGCGAGATGGGATCGGTCGAACTGCTGAGCCGCGAGGGCGAGATCGCCATCGCCAAGCGGATCGAGGCCGGCCGCAACACGATGATCCTGGGGCTTTGCGAAAGCCCGCTGACCTTCCAGGCGATCACGATCTGGCGCGACGAATTGCTGAACGAGGATATTTTGCTGCGCGATGTCATCGACCTCGAGGCCACCTTCGGCCGGGGCGAGGATGATGAGGTGGAACCCGTGGTGAACGGCGCCGCCGCCGAGACCAAGGACGAAGAGCAATCCGACCAGCCCGAACTGGATGCCGACGGCAATCCGATCACCAAAGAAGACGATGACGAGGATGATGACGAGCAGGCCAACATGTCGCTGGCCGCGATGGAAGCCGCGCTGAAGCCGCGCGTGCTGGAAATGCTCGAAGTCATCGCGATGGACTACGAGAAACTGTCCGAGATGCAGGACCTGCGGATGTCGGCGGCGCTGAACGAGGATGGCTCGTTCTCGGATGCGGCGGAAGCGGAATATCAGAAGCTGCGGTCCGAAGTGGTTGTGCTGGTCAATGAGCTGCACCTGCACAATGCCCGGATCGAGGCGCTGATCGACCAGCTTTACGGGATCAATCGCCGGATCATGTCGATCGACAGCAACATGGTGAAGCTGGCCGATCAGGCCCGCATCAACCGTCGCGAATTCATCGACGCCTATCGCGGCTATGAACTGGACCCGACCTGGCTGGAACGCATGGCCGAAAAGGAGGGCCGGGCCTGGGGCGCGTTCATCGAGCGATTCTCGGACAAGGTTGCGGAACTGCGCGCCGAGATGGCGCAGGTCGGCCAGTATGTCGGCGTCGATATCGGCGAGTACCGCCGTATCGTGAACCAGGTCCAGAAGGGCGAAAAGGAAGCCCGCCAGGCCAAGAAGGAGATGGTCGAGGCGAACCTGCGTCTGGTCATTTCCATCGCCAAGAAATACACCAACCGCGGCCTGCAATTCCTTGATCTCATTCAGGAAGGTAATATCGGCCTGATGAAGGCGGTGGACAAGTTCGAATACCGCCGGGGCTATAAGTTCAGCACTTATGCCACCTGGTGGATCCGCCAGGCGATCACCCGTTCGATCGCCGACCAGGCCCGCACGATCCGGATTCCGGTGCACATGATCGAGACGATCAACAAGCTGGTCCGCACCGGCCGCCAGATGCTGCACGAGATCGGCCGCGAGCCGACGCCGGAGGAACTGGCCGAGAAGCTGCAGATGCCGCTGGAAAAGGTCCGCAAGGTGATGAAGATCGCCAAGGAGCCGATTTCGCTGGAAACGCCGATCGGCGACGAGGAAGACAGCCAGCTTGGCGATTTCATCGAGGACAAGAACGCGATCCTGCCGCTGGATTCAGCGATTCAGGAGAACCTGAAGGAGACCACGACGCGGGTTCTGGCCTCGCTCACCCCGCGCGAGGAGCGAGTGTTGCGGATGCGCTTTGGCATCGGCATGAACACCGACCACACGCTGGAAGAGGTCGGCCAGCAGTTCAGCGTCACCCGAGAAAGGATCCGGCAGATCGAGGCCAAGGCGCTTCGGAAGCTGAAGCATCCGAGCCGGAGCCGGAAGCTGCGGAGTTTCCTGGATCAGTAGCAGGATCGATCCGGCCCGGAGAAACCGGGATCCGTCATCAAGCGAAGGGCGGCGCAGGATGGTGCGCCGCCCTTTCCGTTATTGTCCGCCTGTAAGGTCCAGCCGTGCCCGGTCCTGAGGGAAGACCGGGCACTGACCGGTCCGTGGCGCGCCATCAGTTGGACGGGCGCGCCGAACTTCTTCCTAGTTCACCGGCATCAAGAACACCTCGCGTACGCAGGCCCTCGGCGGCGCTTCCAGTGCGTGCATCACCGCGTCGGCGACGTCCTCGGGCTGCAGCTTGTTGGGTTTGGCCTCGTCGAAGAAGCCGGTATTCACCATGCCGGGGGCGATTACCGTGCAGCGACCACCCCATTCGCGCATCTCCTCGGCCATGTTGCCACCGTAGCCGTGCACGAACCATTTCGTCGGCCCGTAGATCGAGCCCGCAATGTGCCGCCGTCCGGCCGCCGAGCCGGTCAGCAGGAGATGGCCCTTGCGTTCCTTCAGTTTCGGCAGGGCGGCGCGGGCGGTGTAGAGCAGGCCCATGATGTTGATGTCGATCAGCGCGCGCCATTCCTCGGGATCACCCTCGGCGGTGCCGGGCGTGTCGAGCCCCTTGCCGGCATTGGCGAAGGCCGCGTCGAGCCCGTCGAACCGGTCGCATAGCTGACTGACCGCGTCCTCGACCGCGTCAAGGTCGGTGACGTCGCCGGGCAGCGCCAGCGCGGCCTCGCCCAGTTCGCCCGCTAGGTCGTCGAGCTTGTCCTTGCTGCGGGCGAACAGCCCGACCTGCCAGCCATGCTTGACGGCGGCGCGGGCGGTGGCGGCACCGATGCCGCTGGAGGCGCCGGTGATGAAGAGGGTTTTGGGCATTGGTGGTTCCTTTTTTTCGCGAGTTGCGTAGCACAACGCGACGGGGCCGCCTTGGGTTCGCGGAAGATCGCTTGCGCGGCATCGTGTCAGGAGTGGCGGTGGCGAGCGCGCTTGACCTCGGTCCGGGTTGCGATACCCTTCCGGCAAAATCAAGGAGTTTCATTATGCGCGCCGGTCTCGCCGTTGTTTTTGCAACCCTGCTGGCCAGCCCGGCCTCGGCCGAGCTGTTCCTCGCCTCGAATGGCATGCTGGTCGATGCCGAAAGCCCGCGCCGCATCGTCGTACCGATGCGCGGGCGCGCCGCGGCGCTGGATTTCTGGTGCGCTGCCGGCGACTACGTCGCCGCCAAGTTGAACCCGCCTCCGCGCGCCGTGCTCTACCGCAACTCGGAACCGCCACGGCGGTCGGGCGAGCCGATCGTCTTCTCGATGGACCCCGCCGACAGCGCCAGCTCGACCGGCATCCTGCTTCTGGGCGGTCCCGGCGGCGGCGGCATGTCGGTGACGATGGCGCAGAGCTTCTGCGAGACATCGAAGGCGCTTTACCCGGAGTGAGCGATAGTCTGGTCATCGAGACGTCGGGGCCGGGGCTTTACGACTTCACCGACCGGGTGCTGGATATCTGCGCGGGGCGGGGGGACGGGCTGCTGACACTCTTCGTCCGCCATACCTCCTGTTCGCTGCTGATCCAGGAAAACGCCGATCCGGACGTGCAGGACGATCTGCAGGGCTTCCTGACACGGCTGGTGCCGCGTGGCGATGACCCGGCGATGCGCTGGCTGCGGCATGTGCAGGAAGGCCCCGACGACATGCCGGCTCATATCCGCGCCGCGCTGCTGCCGGTAAGCTTGTCGATTCCGGTGGCCGGTGGCCGGCCCGTGCTGGGGACCTGGCAGGGGATCTACCTTGTCGAACATCGCGACCACCCGCATCGGCGGACCGTCGTGGCGCATCTGCAATAACCGCATCTAGGGGTGGCAATTCACCACTACCCAATCATTTGCGGACCCCCTATAGTGCCTGTGGACAACTGGGGATGAACACCCAAAACCAGATATGGGGAATAGCAGATGCGCTGTCCGTTTTGCGGAAATGTCGATACCCAGGTGAAGGATTCGCGACCCGCCGAGGATCATGTCGCGATCCGCAGGCGGCGGTTCTGCCCGGCCTGCGGCGGCCGCTTCACCACCTATGAACGGGTGCAGCTGCGCGACCTGGTAGTGATAAAGACGAACGGCCGACGCGAGGATTTCGATCGCGACAAGCTGGAACGCTCGATCCGCATCGCGCTGCAGAAACGGCCGGTAGAACATGACCGGATGGACCAGATGATTTCCGGCATCGTGCGGCGGCTGGAATCGATGGGCGAGACGGACATCCCGTCAAAGGTGATCGGCGAGATCGTGATGGAAACGCTGGCACGGATCGACACCGTGGCCTATGTGCGGTTCGCAAGCGTCTACAAGAACTTCCAGGCGGCGGATGATTTCGACAAATTCGTCAGCGAGTTGCGCCCGCCCGACCAGACCGAAGAGTGACCCTTCCGGACGAACGGTTCATGGCGCTGGCCCTTTCGCTGGGCCAGCGCGGGCTTGGCCATGTCTGGCCGAACCCGGCGGTTGGCTGCGTGATCGCGAAGGACGGACGGATCATCGGCCGCGGCTGGACGCAAGCCGGCGGTCGGCCGCATGCCGAGACGGTGGCGCTGGCGCAGGCCGGCGAGGCCGCGCGGGGTGCGACGGCCTATGTCGGGCTCGAACCTTGCGCGCATCACGGGCGAACTCCACCCTGCGCCGAGGCGCTGGTCGCGGCCGGGGTGGCCCGCGTGGTGACCGGGCTGACCGATCCGGATCCGAGGGTGTCCGGGCGCGGCCATGCGATATTGCGCGAGGCTGGTATCGAGGTGGTCGAGGGCGTGCTGCAAGACCAGGCGGCGCTTGCCAACCGGGGGTTCCTTGCGCGCGTCGGCAAGGGCAGGCCTTGGGTCACGCTGAAGCTGGCCAGTTCGCTGGACGGCCGGATTGCGACGGCAAGCGGTGAAAGCCGCTGGATCACCGGGCCTGCGGCGCGGCGGCGGGTCCACCTGATGCGGCTGCGGTCCGACGCGGTGATGGTCGGGGCCGGCACGGCGCGGACCGATGACCCCGATCTGCGGGTGCGGGACCTCGGCGCGGCTCGGCAGCCGGTGCGGATCGTGCTCGACGGCCGGCTTTCGCTGTCGCCCGAAAGCCGGCTGGGGCTGAGCGCGGCGAAGGCTCCGGTCTGGATAGTGCATGGCGCTGCCGCGGATGCCGCAGCCCGTCGGGCCTGGACGGACCTCGGAGCCGAGCTGATCGAATGCGGGACCGATGCGACGGGCGCAGTCGACCTTGCCCGAGCGTTAGAGGCGCTTGGCCGCCGCGGCTTGACGCGTGTTCTCTGCGAGGGCGGCGCGACGCTTGCTGCCGCGCTGATCCGCGCCGATCTGGCCGACGAGATCGTCTGGTTCACCGCGGGCATGCTGATCGGGGCTGAGGGGCTTCCGGCCATCGGCGGGCTGGATCTGGCTGTTCTGGCCGGGGCGCCGCGCTTCCGGCTGACCGGCCGCGAGATCCTGGACGGCGATGTGTTGCACCGCTGGATGAGATCGCCGGCCAATCCGCTCTGACCCGCCGCCACGCCGCATTACAGCCGGGACCGCCTCCGGCGGGGATATTTGCGAGACAATGAAGCCAGGGCCACGCGCCATTCTCTTCCGTTCGGAAATATCCCCGGGGAGCGCGAGGGGCAGGCAGCCCCTCGCCGCCGCGACGCGGGAGGGTTCCCCCGGCGCAACCCCGACCGGCCGCGCAACGGGCGCTTCAGCGCCAGAGCGGCGCCAGGCCTGCCAATGCGCCTTGCATCTTTGCGAGAAGCCGGTGCAGCGGGTCCCGGGGCGGGATCGCGCCGCGAGAGAGCCTGTCGACCGCAACCTCGACCGGGCACGGCCGTCCGGTGACCGGATCGAGATAGCGCGGATAGCCGATCAGCGCGGCATGGGCGAGGCCCGCAAGCGGTGGCCGTGCCTGACGTCGGGCCGGGATCTTGCCAAGATCGCGGGTCAGGCCCCAGCCGGCATAGAACGGCGCGCCGAGCGTCGTGACGGGCACCCCGCGCAAGAGCGCCTCGAAGCCGATGAGCGAGGTCATCGTCCAGACTTCGTCCACCGCCGCGATCAGCGCCGCGGGGTCGGTGCGCCCGGCGATGGCGTCGGCCAATTGCAGCACCTCGGCCGGAGCCAGCCGGCCGGGGCGCAGGCCGGCCTCGACGTCGGGATGCGGCTTGTAGATCAGCATCGCCTCGGCGTTCTCGGCGCGGGTCCGCCGCAGCAGATCGAGATTGGTCGCGACCGCATCGCAGCCGAGCCGGATCGAGGCGTCATCCTCGACCTGACCCGGCACGAGAATGCGGTGGCCCTTGGGCAGATCGGCGGGGGCGGGCAGGCCGAGATTGTATTTCGACAGGCCGAGCCCGGCCAGCGCGCGGATCAGCCGTCCTGCGCGGCGCAGTTCAGCCTCTGGCAGGTCGGCGGAGGTCGCGATCAAACGTTCCAGCCGGCTTTCGCGGGTCGGGTCGTAGTAGATCCCGAGATCGTCGGCGATCAGCGAGACCGGCGGCACGAGATCGGCGCCCAGCCCGCACGAGCGCAGGAACCCGTCCTCGATCCGCAGGGTGCCGGGCGGCAGCTCTTCCGGTGCGTTGCTGGCCCAGTGCATCAGCCGCGCACCGGTTCGTTCTGCACGCGCCTGCGCCGGACCGGGGTTACGCGCGAAGGCGATGCCGCCCGGCTGGCCGAAGAACGCCTTCATGTGGCGGCGCTTCCAGGGCTTCATGCCGAGCGCGACATAGCCGTGCCGATCCTGCCGCCAGGCGCGGGCTTCGGCCTCCAACAGATCGATCGCCGTTTCAAGTTCGCAGAGCCGGTCGCGGCAGGGATCGTACCATGTCGGGTAGAGGATCATCGCGCCCGCGAAGAGCTGCGCGCGCGACAGCTTTCGTTGCCGTCGCGCCACCGGGTATTCGTCCTGCGTCAGCCCCCAGCCGGCATAGAAGGGCTGGCCGAAGACGCGCGGGCGGTGGCCGGCGAAGATCGCCTCGAAGCCCAGTTGCGAGGACACCGTGTAGACCGCGAGCGCGCCTTCGAACAGCCGCCACGGGCTGACCGGGCGGTCGAGGATCTCGATCGCGCCCGTCGCGTCTTCGGCTCCGAAATGTCCGGGGCGGTGGCCCGAGAACGTCTCGGGATGAGTCTTGATGACGACCCTGGCACCCGGATGTTCGGTCTGTGCGAATACCAGCATCTCCTTGAAGGTGGCCTCGGTTGCACCGCCGAAGGTGATCGAGGCATCACCGCGGGTCTGGTCGATGACCAGCACGTAAGGCGCCTCCGGCACCGGCTCTTCGGGATCGAAGGCGTTGTATTTTGACAGATGCGCTGCTTGCAGCCGATCTATCGCTGCGCGGGCACGGTCGAGCAGGGCGGTGTCGTCCAGCGGATGGGTCGCCAGCAGGTGTTCAAGATCGGAAGGCGCGGCGCTATCGAAATGCACGCCCCGGGTGTCGAGGTTCAGACCGATCGGAGGTTCACCATCGCGGCCCGGATGCAAGGATCGCAGAAAGCTGTCCTCGACCCGCAGGATAGGCGCGTCACGGCGGCCCGCCACCGCCTCTCCGCGTGGGGCGGTGGGGCTTTTGCCCCAGACGCCGACCCAGCCCTCGGGGTCCGGAGCGCCAAGACTGACCTGCCAGCCGGAAAGCGCCAGGATGCGCCGGATGCGGGGTTGGGTCAGGAACCCGCCGTTGTAAATGAAAAGCCGCCGGGGGGAGGGCCCGGCGGCTTTCTGGTCGGGGATCGCGGTCATTCCCGGCGTCAGTTCCCGGCCAAGGTGTTGAGCGTGTTGGCGGAGTTCAGCACGCTGAAGGTCGAGCCCACCACCTTCATCGCCTGGGTAAAGGGCGCTTCGCTGACATAGACGGTATCGCCGTCGCGGATCACGAAGTCGCGGGCCATGAAGACCCCGTTCGGTTCGGTGAGGTTCATTACGTAGATCATCCGCTGGTCGCCGATCAGATCGGTCCGGCCAAGCACCTGTTCGGCGATTTCCTCGGGCTCGTTGCGGAAAATGAAGACACCCGTCGGGTCAGCGGCATTGACGTTCAACCCGCCGACCTGAGCGATGGCCTCGAGCGCCGAGAGCGTCTGCTTGTCGAACACCACCCGGGTCTGCGCTCCGGTCGCGCCGAGCGCGGTATAGGAGCGTGTATCGGCCTCGACCAGGATCCGGTCGCCGCCGCGCACCGCGATGTCGTAGCTGGGGTTCTTGTAGATGTCCTGGAACCAGACCTTCGCCTGATGGCCGCCGCGGAAGATAGTGACTTGCGCGATCTCGGGTTCGATCGTAAGGCCGCCCGCGCGGGCGAGCATCGAAGAGATCGTGCGGGTCGGTCGTTCGATCGCGAATACCCCCTGACCGCCGACCGCGCCCGCGACCGAGACGGTCGAGCCGTCACCGGCCAGCCGGCGGACGAGCACCTGCGGATCGGGCGTCTGGCCCTGCAGTTTCTCGGTGATGATCCGGCGGATCGCCTCGGGCGAGTTGCCTGCGGCTTTCACCCGTCCGGCATAGGGGACATAGATGAAGCCCGATCCGTCGACCTGAACCTCTTCCAGCGTCGTGGCATTGGTGCCTTCGATCGCCAGAAGCCCGTCATCGACGTTCTCCCAGATCGTCAGCCCCAGCGTGTCGCCGGGCTGGATCGTGTCAGAGCCGACCAGTGCCGCGTTGACGAAGCCGGGCGTGAAGCCGAATGCCGGAACGACCGCTGTTGCGCGCGTCACCCGGTCATTGACCGAGACCACGAAAGCATCGCCCTTTCGCTGTACCGAACCTGCGTAGATTTCGCCCTTCGTCGGGCCTGAGCGGGGGATGCCACAGGCCGCAAGCGTGCCGGTCAACATCACAAGGGCGGCAATGCGCGCCCCACGACGGATCGTGTTTCTCACTGCTGGTCTCCTCGACCTGAACGTCTGCCTCGGTAGTCTTTTATTTATTTATAGCTGAAAGCTAACGGCCTGCGGGGCAAAATGCCAGCAAAGTCGCGGACCTAGCTAGTTCACCACCGTCAACTGTTGCCTTGGTGCCGCTATGCCGGATTCCAGCGCATCATAGGGATCGACCGGGCAGAGCATCATATCCACCACCTGGCGGAGCAGTTGCCGGCGGCTGCGGGCGGCATAGAAGCCGCCGGTGATCTGGCTCGTTTCAAGAAGGTACTGCCGGTAGTCGCGATAGGCTTCGGGGTCGGGCCGGCGCGGTGCCGAGAAGAAATCGCGCAGCGCCTGGTCCGAGACGAATTCGGGCTTGGCGAAGACCGCGGTCCCGAAGGCGCGAAGCGGCAGGCCGCGCCAGAGCACCTGCTGCGCGGCGGTCGAATTGACGGTGACCGCGCTTTTTGCATGGTCGAGCAGCGCCGCGAGCTTTCCGCCGCGGACGAAATGCACCCTGTCGGCGATGCCGCAGGCTCTTGCAGTGTCGCGGATCGCCGGCGCGATGGGAGCGCGGCCGTCTTCCAGGGGATGGGCCTTGAACACCAGGTGATGATGCCCGGGCGCGCCGGCGGCGAAGCCTTCGATCACCGAAGAGATGAACTCGGTCATCGAAGCGAACGGCGAATGGAACCGGAAACTTGCATCATGTTCGAGCTGTAACAGCACAAGATGATAGGGAAATCCGCCTCTCTTGATGCGTGCCGTCGCAAGCCAGCGTTCGAGCCGCTGCCAGGGCATCAGTGCCAGCCTCTTGAGGTGCAGCCGGAATTCGCCCGCCACGGTGATCGAGCGGTGCGGGCGGAAATGACGGTAGCGGCGGTTGGCCAGCATCACGAAGGCATGGTAGAGCGCGCCGTAGAAAACATGCTCGCGCATGTCGCCCCAGTGATCGGGCGCTTCTGGCGGCTCGGCCCCGGCCTGCGACAGGGCGCGACGCATCTCTGCCACTTCCATCGCCATCAGCCGCGAATGACCGTTCGAGCCGCCGCGCTCGTAGGTGACCCAGTAGGGCCGAAGATAGCCTTCCTCGAAGACATGCACGGTGATGTCCTGCGCCTTCGCCACCCGCACCGCCTCGGCATGGACAGGCCGCGTGTCGCCGTAGAGCACGAGGTCGGTGATCCGCTTGTCGGTCAGGATGCGGGCGAGAGCTTCGGGCCAGTCCGCCGGGCGGCCGGTCTGCGGCAGATAGCTGGCGTGGTCGGGCCAGAACGCCCGGTCGCCGGCGTTGAACCCGGCGCGCCAGGTCGTCGCACCGGTCTTGCGAAGCATGGCCCCGAGTTGAGCGAAAAATGGCCCATGCGGTCCCTGTAGAAACAGGAAATGTCTGTCTGCGCCCGCGGCGATGCCCATCTCGATTCTCGTTCCTGCCCGGAATATGTGGCCAGTCTGCCCGCTGCGCCTGCGTCGTGCCATGGTTTTCGCCCGACTTCGCCCTGCGGAGCGGAAGTTTTCCTGGGGAACCCTGTTCGGCCGGATGGCTTGGTGTAATATGACGCAAAACACGAAAGCAGAGTGAGGCACATCATGCACAAGTTTCTTATCGCCGGGACCGCGCTTGGCGTCATCGTGGCCTGCACCTTCGAGCCTCCCGAACCCACCGCCGCCGAATTCTACGCCGAACGCTGCGCCGCCTGTCACGGTCCTGCCGGCCGCGGCGACGGGCCGGGGGCGGCGGGATCGAACCCTGCCGTTCCCGACCTGACGCGCATCGCGGCGCGCAATGACGGGGTCTTCCCCTGGGTCGAGGTGATGAACCAGATCGACGGCTATTCGCGCGCCGGCCACGGCATGATGCCGGAATTCGGCGACCTCTTGCTGGGCGAGACGATGCTGGTCGATGTCGGCGACGGTCGCCAGACCCCGACGCCGGTGCGGCTTGTGGAACTGACCCGCTATATCGAGCAGTTGCAGCGGCCTTGATCCGCGTCAAGGCGGGGCGGGCGCACGTCTCCTAGGCTGGGGTTGTCCTGTCTGGAGACCGCCATGCTGAAACCTCTTCTGTCCATGCTTCTGCTTCTGCCCGCGCTCGTAAATGCGCAAGAGACCCCGCCGATCGGCGATGCGGCAGCGGGGGCCGAGATTTTCCTCGACCTCTGCGCCACCTGTCACGGCGTGGATGCGAAAGGCTTCGGGCCCACCGCGCCCGCATTGGTCGTGCAGCCCACCAATCTGACGCTGCTGGCGGCGGGCAATGGCGGCGTCCTGCCGACCTTCCGTGTCGTCGCCCGGATCGACGGTCGCGACCCTCTGGTGGCGCATGGCTCGCCGATGCCGGTCTATGGCGATTTCTTCGAGGGCAAGGCCGTGGCTCTGCCCGACACATCGGGCCAGCCGATCATGACGAGCCAGCCGGTGGCCGACCTGCTGGCCTGGCTGGAGGGGGTGCAGGAGTAGCGCTCAGCGCAGCTCGGCGAAGGACTTGCCCAGCCGGAACGGCGCGGCGAAGGCGATCATGCAGATGGCCAGCACCTGCACGGCCAGGAATTGCGTGTTGGCCTGCAGGAAGTCCCATTCCGTGCGCAACCGGCCGAGCTTCAGGATCAGGTCGTCATAGCTGCGGGCCAGCAGGCGGAATTCGACCGCCACCGGCGCCGCCTCGGGCGCGGCAGACAGGACCGCGGCCGCGCGCCGCGTGGTTTCGTCCTCGGAGGCGAAAGCGAGGAACCGTGCCGTCTCGAGCGCCTCGAATTCTTCCATCATCGCCTCGTCCTCTCGGCCGGCGAGCAGGCCCAGCCCTTGCAGCGGCCGGGAGATACGGCTGACCGAATGGAACAGCGGCAGGTCGTGGCTTTCGGCGGTCGAGGCCGAGAGGAACTCGACCTTGTCGCAGAGATCGCGGGTCGCGGCGGCGATGTCGGGGCGCGGGCTGACGGTCTCGCAATAAAGCAGGCGGAACCGCGCGGCCTCGGTATCGAAGCTTTGCAGGGCGGCATAGGCGACGTCGATCTGGCGGTTGAGCTGCGAGGAATCGTTCTTGTAGACCCCGGCCAGGATCGCGGCGAGCGCGCCGAGGCCGCCGACGACGACCCAGACCAGATCGGCCAGGTTCCAGGCCCATCGAGACGCGCCGCGCCGGAATAGAAGCGCCGCGCCCAGAAGGCCGAGAAGGAAGCATCCGGCGACGAGGGCGATCTGATAGGTGAGAACGAAGGACATGGCGGGATTAGAGGCGAAGGCGGGGGCCCGCGCAAGCGGAGAGGCGGGTGTCCACATGTGGACGGGAAGGAGAATCCAGTCAGATCAAGGGCTTGGCAAATTTCGTTAGGGATTTGTTAAGGGTTTGGGATGTGGTGCGAGCCTGGGGCAGGTGCAAGCGTGGCGTGGGTGGTGCGTGGTTGGCGGAGATGGCGGGCTGAAGCCCGGCCTACGTTTGCTGAACATCCAGTTCCCGAAGTTTTCTTGCCCGGAACAGCCGCGAAGCGGCCCGGGCAGCGCCCGCCTCTCGGCGATTGCAAGCAATCGCCTGTCGGCAGTGCATTGCGTCGCAATGCACGAGAGACCGCCCCTATGGGCGGGCGCTTCTGGGCCGTGGATGCGGGGATTGGCCGGGGATGTGGCGGGACGATAAAGCGCGGACCGCAGTAGGTATGAGCGCCCACCCGCGGTCGGGCGCTGCCCTTGTGTTCGTGCGGGGTGGCTGGCCGGGGATGGTGGGTTGGAAACCCACCCTACACTTGCTGCGGCCCGATACGCGACCAGGTTGGGTTTGTGTCGGATTCTGTCATTCCCGCGAAAGCGGGAATCTCCACGGACTTCGCTGACTATCAAGAGATTCCCGCTTTCGCGGGAATGACAGCCCGATCGCTGTCAGATGGCGAGGGTCAGCGTCAGATCGTGCCAGCCCGGATTGGCGGATTCGATCAGCTCGATTTTCCATCCCCGGTTCCAGTTCTTGATGCGCTTCTCGCGCAGGATCGCCTCGGAGATGTCGGTATGCGGCTCGAACCAGACCAGACGGGTGCAGTTGTAGCGGCGGGTGAAGCTGACGGCGCGGCCATCGCGATGTTCTGCGATGCGTCGGGCGAGGTCGTTCGTGACGCCGGTATAAAGCACGCCGCCGGGGCGATTTGTCAGGATGTATGTGAAGTAGCCGTGGTCGCGCATGTCCGGGAAGCTTTCGCTGTCGCGCGATCAATGATGGGGCCGGGGGGTTAATGAAGTCCTGCAAACAGGATGACGGTGTTCTTTCTTCGGTCTTGTCGGTCCAGCGAAGCTGGAACTTCCCTTGAGGTCACCAGAAGCGGCGGGAGACCCCCGCTTTCGCGGGGGTGACAGGGGGATGGGGTTCAGGCAGTGCGGCGGCCGGAAGGCGGGTCGGCGCGCGTAGCCTCAAACATCCAACTCCTCCACGAACCGCGCATTCTCCTGGATATACTCGAACCGCAGTTCCGGCTTCTTGCCCATCAGGCGCTCGACCAGATCGCCGGTCTCGCCGGGTTCGTCCTCGTCGATGGTGACGCGGATCAGCTTGCGGGTCTCGGGGTTCATCGTGGTGTCCTTGAGGTCCTTGGCGTCCATCTCTCCCAGACCCTTGAAGCGCGAGACGTCGATCTTGCCCTTGCCGCCGAGACCCTTTTCCAGCCAGACGTCGCGTTCGGCCTCGTCGAGGCAATAGACGCGGTGGGCGCCTTGCGTCAGGCGGTAGAGCGGCGGGCAGGCGAGGTAGAGGTGGCCGGCGTCGATCATCGGGCGCATCTGGCTGAAGAAGAAGGTCATCAGGAGGGCGGCGATATGGGCGCCGTCGACATCGGCATCGGTCATGATGATGATCTTGTCATAGCGCAGGTCGTCGATGCGGAACCTGGTGCCCATGCCGGTGCCAAGCGCCTGGCAGAGATCGGAGATTTCGGCATTGGTGCCGATCTTCGAAGAAGCCGCGCCGAGCACGTTCAGGATCTTGCCGCGCAGGGGCAGCAGGGCCTGCGTCTTGCGGTCGCGGGCCATCTTGGCGGAGCCGCCGGCTGAATCGCCCTCGACGATGAACAGTTCGGTGCCTTCGCGGGCGGTGGCCGAGCAATCGACCAGCTTGCCCGGCAGGCGCAGCTTCTTGGTGGCAGTCTTGCGGGCGGTTTCCTTTTCCTGACGACGGCGCAGCCGCTCCTCGGCGCGCAGCACCAGGAAATCGAGGATCGCCCCGGCGGATTTGGTGTCGGAGGCCAGCCAGTTGTCGAAATGGTCGCGGACCGAGTTTTCCACGAGCTTGGCGGCTTCCTCGGTCGAGAGCCGGTCCTTGGTCTGGCCGACGAAGGACGGGTCGCGGATGAAGATCGAGATAAGCGCGCAGCCGCCCGTGGTCAGGTCGTCGCGGCTGATATCCTTGGCTTTGCGGTTGTTGACCAGCTCGCCATAGGCGCGGATGCCCTTCAGGATCGCGGCCCAGAACCCGGCCTCGTGGGTGCCGCCCTCGGGGGTCGGGACGGTGTTGCAATAGGACTGGATGAAGCCGTCGACGGAAGGGGTCCAGTTGATCGCCCATTCGACCGAGCCGGGGGTGTTGAACTTGTCCTGGAAGCTGACCTTGCCGGCGAAGGGGCGGTCGGCATAGGTGGACGCGCCGTGGAGTTGCTCGCCGAGATAGTCCGAGAGGCCGCCGGGGAAGTGGAAGGCGGCCTCGACCGGGGTTTCGCCGTCGTCCACGGCGGATTTCCAGCGGATTTCCACGCCCGAGAAGAGGTAGGCCTTGGAGCGGACCATCTTCAGCAGGCGGGCGGGCTTGAATTTCAGGTGGCCGAAGATCTCGGCATCGGGGTGGAAGGTGACGGTGGTGCCGCGCCGGTTCGGGGTGGGGCCCTCGGATTTCGCGGGGCCCTGCGGGATGCCGCGCGAGAATTCCTGCGACCAAAGCTCGCGGTTGCGGGCGACCTCGACGCGGACATGATCGGAGAGCGCGTTGACCACCGAGACGCCGACGCCGTGCAGGCCTCCGCTTGTCTGGTAGGCCTTGCCGGAAAATTTGCCGCCGGAATGGAGCGTGCAGAGGATGACCTCGAGCGCGGATTTGCCGGGGAACTTCGGATGCGGGTCGACCGGAATGCCGCGGCCATTGTCGCGGACGGTGACGGAATGGTCGGCGTGCAGCTCGACCTCGATCCTTGTGGCGTGGCCGGCGACGGCCTCGTCCATGGCGTTGTCGAGCACCTCGGCGACGAGGTGGTGCAAAGCGCGTTCGTCGGTGCCGCCGATATACATGCCGGGGCGCTTGCGGACGGGTTCCAGCCCTTCGAGGACCTCGATCGAGGAGGCGTCGTAGGAGTGGTCGGAAGCGCCGGTCAGGAGGTCGTCGGCCATGGATGCTGCTCTTTGTTGTTCAGGGCCGGACAATAGGGCAGAACGTCCGGGTTGCGCAATCGAGGCGCGACAGGTTTTTCCGCGCTCCGGGGGCGGCGGCGGTGCCGCCCTGCAACATTCGGGGAAAGCTGCGACCGGTTTGACGCGCATCAACGCGCGGGCGGGCGGGCGGACCGCAGGGTCATGCGATGCAGCAAGGAGGACCGACCGCCATGACGCCAGAGACAGCCCCGAAACCCGCCGGCGCGTCGCGCAAGCCGAACGCATCCGCCGCCACGATCCGGGAGGTGTTCGAGACCGGGGCATATCCCTACAAGACCCGCCTGTCGCGCCGCGCCTACGAGGCGGAAAAGGCGCTGCTTCAGGCAGAGCTGCTGAAGGTGCAGCTTTGGGCGCAGGAGACCGGGCAGAAGTTCGTGCTGCTTTTCGAGGGCCGAGATGCCGCCGGCAAGGGAGGCACCATCAAGCGGTTCATGGAACATCTCAATCCCCGGTCGGCGCGGGTCGTCGCGCTGAACAAGCCGGGCGATACCGAGCGCGGCCAATGGTTCTTCCAGCGCTATATCGAGCATCTGCCGACCGCCGGCGAAATGGTCTTCTATGACCGCAGCTGGTACAACCGCGCCGGGGTCGAACGGGTGATGGGGTTCTGCCAGCCCGGCGACTATCTGGAATTCATGCGTCAGACGCCGGAACTCGAGCGGATGCTGGTCCGCTCGGGCATCAGGCTTTACAAATACTGGTTCTCGGTCACGCAGGACGAACAGCGCAGGCGGTTCCAGAGCCGCGAGACCGATCCGCTGAAGCGCTGGAAGCTGTCGCCGATCGACAAGGCGAGCCTGGACATGTGGGACGACTACACCGAGGCCAAGGAGGCGATGTTCTTCTACACCGACACCGCGGATGCGCCGTGGACGATCATCAAGTCGAACGACAAGAAGCGGGCGCGGCTGAATTGCATGCAGCATTTCCTGACGTCGCTGGACTATCCCGGCAAGGACAGCTCGATCGTCCACGCGCCGGACCCGCTGATCGTCGGCCGCGCCGAACACGTGCTGCACCATGCCGGGCATATCCTGGGCACGTCACTGCATCCCGACCTGCGCAAGAAGCAGGCCGTCCTCAAGGCGCCTTCGACCGCTGTGCAGACAGAAGCGACGAAGGGCGATGGGGCTTGAAGCTTCCGCGCTTGCGGCAGCGGGTATTTGCGGGCAAACCGTGTACCGGACGCGGTAATCGCGGCATTCGGCCGGCGCGATCATCTTCGCAACGACCGCGCATCACGGGAGTCTACGACATTGCTTTCGTATTTGTCTTCACGTTCCGCCAGGCAGGTTCACTCCACAAGTCCCAGTTGCCGTACGATTGTGGCGCTGTCGTAGTAATCGCGGCCTTCGACGACCATGCCGTCTTTCACCCGCATGACCGAGCAATAGCGCAGATCCGCCCGTTTGCCGGTGGGCGGAAAATTCCCCAGGCTGGACCGAAGGACGCCGCTATGGATGCCGGTATTGCGGAACTCGACCGTGGCCCATTCTCCGCACTGGCTTACGATGACGTTCTCGACCTTGCACAGCCCGTCCGGGAACGCTTCGCGCCAGCGGTGATAATCGGCCTTGTAGGCCTCCTTGCCCGGCAGTTTCTCACCGCGCGCGATATCCTCGAAATCGCAGTCCTCCGCGATGACGGCGGCCCCCCTGTCGGGATCGCGCAAGTCCCAGGATTCATGAAATTGGCGGACAATTCGTTCGGTGGGATGCATTGTTTGGAACCCTAGCGGTATATGGTGGAGACGCCGAGCCGGTTGTGGATCGTGTTCGCCTCTTGCGGGCCGATCGACAGCGCGGTGGCCAGCTTGTGCAGGTATTGCGCCTCGGCCTGGTTATCGAGGTCGATGCCCATCAGCGACATCAGGTAGACCTGCGGCCCCATCCCCTGCGGCACTTCGCGCGCCAGCGCGGCCACATCGACGGACTTTTCCAGCTCGGCATTGATGAAGGCCATCTCGTCGCGATCGATGTCGCCAAGCTGGCCGAAAAGCTTCTTCTTCTCGGCCTCGTCGATCTTGCCGTCGGATTTCGCAGCCTGGAGCATCGCGCGCAGCATGAGCCTTGCGGCGTCTTCCTGCGAGGGGCTTGGTTTCGACTCCGGCTCGCCGAATCTTTCGAGCGACTGGTTCAGCAGATCGCCCATGGAGCCGCCTTCCGGCTGCGTCGCCTTCGCCTGTTCCGGCCGCGAGGCTTTCGACAGACCTTCCAGCAGGCCGCCAAGCCCGCCGCCCGCGGTGCCGCGGCCGGCCAGAACCTCGCCCAGGCCGCCGCCCGGAGATTTCGTGCCGCCGAAGACGCCGCCGGATCCCGGCCCGCCCGGTTCGGGCGCCGAGCCCCGGCTGCTGCGCCCGCCGCCCAGACCACCCTTTGCCAGGCCGGATACGCCCTTGGCGACGGCGATGCCCACGGCGACTTTTGCCAGCGTTCCCAGAAAGCTCATGATCTACCCCCCGAAGTGTTTACCGATCCGGTCAGCTTAAGGCTGATCGCGGCCGGGGCCAAAGACTATTCCCGGAGGGCGCCAGGGTAGTGCCTGGTCGAAAGCACTGATGATCCGGACTTCAGGCAATTTTCGCCAGTCCTGAACCATGACCGCAGCTCTGCGCGGCGGCGAATTGGCGCCTGATCCGTGCCGCTGCCTTTGGAGTGGTGCCGGTCGCGACGGGCCCGGGCGGCGCGGAAGGCGCGGTGGCTTCCTTGCGTGTCCGGCCCTTCGGGGCTGGCAGGCCCGGCATCGCAAAGGCCCTGCGAACCGGCGTTCGGCATGGCTTTTCTCACCCGGAAGAATCCGTTGCGGGCTATCTTGCGGGGGTCTGTCAATGCGCCTATGGCTGGCGCCATGACCCGAGCGTTCACGAAGAGACAGCACACCCGTGCTTTGCTGGTGCTTGGCCTGCCGCTTGTCGGCAGCCATCTGGCGCAGTTCGGCGTGCATGTCACCGACACGGTGATGCTGGGCTGGTACGGGGTGAACGAGCTGGCCTCGGTGGTGATCGGCGGCACGTTCTGGTTCGTGCTGTTCATCGTCGGCTCGGGCTTTGCCTCGGCGCTGCCGGCGATCGTCGCCTCGGCGATGGCACGGCACGAGGAGGTGCAGGTGCGCCGCTCGACGCGCATGGCGTTCTGGCTGTCGCTGATCTACGCCACGGTGACCGCGCCGGTCTTCCTGTTCGCCGAGCGCATCCTGCTGTTTGCCGGTCAGGATCCCGAGGTCGCGCGGCTGGCGGGCGACTACCTGCTGATCGCGGGCTGGGGGATCTATCCGTCGTTGATGATCATGGTGCTGAAATCCTATCTCTCGGCGCTGGAGCGGACCGCGGTGGTGCTTTGGGTCACTGTCGGGGCGGCGCTGGTGCATGGCTTCACCAACTGGGTGCTGATCTTCGGCCATCTCGGCTTTCCCGAGATGGGGGTGCAGGGCGCGGCGGTCTCGACGCTGCTGACCGAAACCGCCGCCTTCCTGATCCTCGCGCGCTACGCGGTGCGGACCTTTCCGGGGCACGAGCTGTTCGCCCGGTTCTGGCGGCCCGACAACCAGGCGATGGCGCAGATCTTCGCGCTGGGCTGGCCGATCGGGCTGACCATGCTGGCAGAGGTCGGGCTCTTCACCGGGGCGTCGCTGATGATGGGCTGGATCTCTCCGGTCGCGCTGGCGGCGCACGGGATCGCGCTGCAGCTGGCCTCGTTCGCCTTCCTGATGCATCTCGGCTTCGCCAATGCCGCGACGATCCGCGCCGGGCAGGCCCAGGGGCAGGGCGACCTGCATGGCCTGCGGCAGGGGGCGCTGGCGGCGGTGATGCTGTCGGTCACCATCGCGGTGGTGGCGAGCGTCATCTTCGCCGCCTTCGCCGAGCCGCTGCTGGAGCTGTTCCTCGACCCCGGCGACCCCGACACGCCCGCGGTGATCGCGACGGGCATCGTGCTGGTCTATCTGGCCGCGTTCTTCCAGCTGGCCGATGGCGGCCAGGCAATGGCGATCGGTCTGTTGCGGGGGATCCAGGACACGCGGGTGCCGATGTATATCGCGATCGTCTGCTACTGGCTGGTCGGGCTGCCGGTGGCCTATGGCTTCGGCTTCGGGCTGGATTGGGGCGGTGCGGGGATCTGGCTGGGGCTTGTCGTCGGGCTGATCACGGTCTGGGTCAGCCTGTCGGCGCGGTTCTGGCTATGGGGCGCGCGCGAGCAGGCACGGGGCGGGGGCGCCGCCCCCGCACCCCCGGGATATTTGTGAGACAATGAAGCGGCGGCGGGTCACTCGCCGCGGCTGAGCCGGTCCGCCTTCTTGCGCACCAGCACCGCGCGCAGGTCATGCATCGCCAGGAGCAGCGCGTCGGTCACATCGTCGAGCTGATCGTCGCTGGCCTTGGTATTCGCCCAATGCGCGGTCAGGTTGAGATGGTCGACCGTGCGGTGGATATCGTCGATGTCGCGCTGCGCCAGGACCGCCGTGCGTCTTGCCATCCAGTCCGAGATCGCGGCGAGGTCGGCTTCTGAGAGGGTGCGGTCGCCATGCGGCTTCACCTCGCCGTTGCGGATGTTGACGACCGCGATCTGGTCCATTTCGATCCGGCGCTGGCGGTTCTCGGTCTCGATGCGGAAGACGAAGGCGCCGTTGTCGCGGACGCGGAAGTAATAGTCGGGCAGCGTACCGTCGGACATCCAACCTCCTCAGGACAGCCCGGCACAGAAGCGGCGGATGCGGGCGCAGGCCTCGGCGAGGGCCTCGTCCGAGGTAGCGTAGCTGACCCGGAAGTTCGGGGAAAGCCCGAAGGCCGCGCCGAAGACCACCGCGACGCCGGTTTCGGCCAACAGCGCCTTGGCGAAGGTTTCGTCGTCCGTGATGCGGGTGCCGGCGGCGCTGGTCTTGCCGATGCAGCCGGCGATCGAGGGATAGACGTAGAACGCGCCTTCGGGGCGCGGGCAGGTGATGCCCTCGCACTGGTTCAGCGCCGAAACCACGAGGTCGCGGCGACGCTGGAAGGTCTTGCGGTTGTCGGCGAGGAAATCCTGCGGGCCGGTCAGCGCCTCAACCGCCGCCCACTGGCTGACGGACGAGGGGTTCGAGGTGGATTGCGACTGCACCTTGCGCATCGCCGCGATCAGCTTTTCCGGCCCCGCCGCATAGCCGATCCGCCAGCCGGTCATCGCATAGGCCTTGGAGACGCCGTTGCAGGTCAGCGTGCGGTCGTAGAGGCCGGGTTCGACCTGCGCAGGCGTACAGAACTTGAAATCGTCGAAGACGAGGTGTTCGTACATGTCGTCGGTCATCACCCAGACATGCGGGTGCCGCATCAGGACGTCCGTGAGCGCCTTCAGTTCATCATGGCTGTAGCCCGCCCCGGTCGGGTTCGAGGGCGAGTTGAAGATGAACCACTTGGTTTTCGGCGTGATCGCGGCCTCGAGCTGGTCGGCGGTCAGCTTGAAGTTGTTTTCCAGCGGGCATTCCACCGGCACCGGCGTGCCGCCGCCCAGAAGCACCATGTCGGGGTAGCTGACCCAGTAGGGCGCCGGGATGATCACCTCGTCGCCTGGGTTGAGCGTGGCGATCAGCGCGTTGTAGAGGATCTGCTTGCCGCCGGTGCCGACGCTGACCTGCGCGGGGGTGTAATCGAGCCCGTTCTCGCGCTTGAACTTGGCGCAGATCGCGGCCTTGAGTTCGGGGATGCCGTCAACGGCGGTATACTTGGTCTTGCCGGCGTCGATCGCGGCCTTGGCGGCGTCCTTGATGTTCTGCGGCGTGTCGAAATCCGGCTCTCCGGCGCCGAGCCCGATCACATCCTTGCCGGCGGCTTTCATCTCGGCCGCCATGTTCGACACGGCGATCGTCGGAGAGGGCTTCACCCGGGCGATCATGTCGGCAAGAAACTGCATCTGGTCGCACTCCGGTTTGTATGTCGGGCGCGGTTGTCATAGGGTGCCGCCGAAACGCGATCAAGGAAGAAAGGACGGCGACAGATGAACTCGGAACCCAATCCCGGCGACTGGTATTCGGATGAGGCGGCGACCTTCGGGGATCGTGTGGCAGCGGCCCGCGATGCGACCGGAATGGCGCAGCAGGAGCTTGCGGCGCGCCTGGGCGTGAAGGAAAAGACGATCAAGGCCTGGGAAAACGACACTGCCGAGCCGCGCGCCAACAAGCTGCAGATGCTGGCGGGCGTGCTGAACGTCTCGATGCGCTGGCTTTTGACCGGCGAGGGCGAAGGCGTGGCCGCACCCGAGGATGAGGCGAAGCTGAACGCCGATCTCGGCGCGCTGCTGGCCGAGATGCGCGAATTGCGCGGCCAGGCTGCCGCGCTCGGTGAGCGGATCGGGCGGCTGGAAAAGCGTCTGCGGGCCAACCTGAAGGCCCAGACGACTTGACGGAAGCGCCCGAGGACCGGCTGAAGCGGCTGCGGATGCGGTCCTGGCGGCGCGGCACCAAGGAGATGGACCTGATCCTCGGGCCGTTCGCCGATGACCGTCTCGGGGCGCTGAGCGATGCCGATCTGGCGCGCTACGAGCGGATGCTGGGCGAGAACGACCAGGATCTCTATCGCTGGGTCACCGGGCAGGCGCAGGCCCCGGCGGAGGTGGCCGCGATGATCGCCGTCGTCGCGGGCCATGCCGGCATCGTCCCCGGCTGATCGGGGAGGCGGGGGTCACTCCGGCAGGACGGCGTCGATCAGCAGGCTTGCGATCGTGCCATCCGTCAGGCTGGCGATGTAGTTCCGCCGCCGTTCCGCGAAATCCGGCCCCAGAACCACCGCATTCGCCTGCCGGTGCTGCGGCGAGGGTGCCGCGCCCGACTGACGGATCCGCTCGGCCAGTTCCAGATGTTTGGCGGTTTCGTCCTCGGCGGCCAGGATCCGGAACCCCGCGGCTTCGACTAGTGCGACAAGCGCGCCGGCGCCGGTCAGGTGGCTGGCATCGGCCATCGCCGCCCATGGCAACGGGTAGCGGAGATCGGCCGCGGTGCCGACCGCCTCGGTCCAGATCAGGCGGCCGCCGGGCCGGATCACGCGCGCGGCTTCGGCCAGGACCGCGGCCTTGTCGGGCAGGTTCATCCCGACATAGAAGCAGATCGCGTGATCGAACGCCGCGTCTTCGAACGGCATCTCGCGCGCGTCGGCGCATATGAAATCCACCCGCTGATCGAGATGGCAGAGCGCCGAGAGTTCGGTTGCGGCCTCGACGAAGCGCGGGGTCAGGTCGATTCCGGTCACACGGCAACCAAAGGTCGCGGCAAGGTAACGGGCCGGTCCGCCGATGCCCGAGCCGATATCGAGCACATAGTCGGTCTTGGCCGGAGCGAGCCGCGCGGCATGTTCGCGGGTCGCGACGAGCTCGCGGCCGTGGAACTGGTCGAACGGGTAAAGCCGCTCGGCCGTCAGCGGACCGTCACCGGGCCGGGCGCCTTCGACGGCGGCAAGCAGCCGCCCGACGATGCCATCGCTGCCGTAATGCTGTTCGACCGACATGCTCATGATCCGAGTCTCCGTTCCGCCGATGGCGAAATCTGCGCTTGAATGGCGTGACTTGCAACGGAATTGGGTTCCGCCGCGGGCACGTCCGCAATTCGAGGAAATCTTGAGCCGATTTTGCGGTGCGTTTAACTGAATGTTCGCGTTTTGCCCCACATGCTCATCAAAACGACAAGGCGGAGATGACCATGACTATGCTGTCGCAAACGGGGCTGGATGACCGGTCGGATTACATGGCCCAATATCTCGATGTTCTGGGCTTGGTGGAACGGCTGCACCGGCTGTTGCTCGATGTCATCAAGGACGAATTCGAACGTCTGGGCATTCTGGAGATCAACGCGGTGCAGGCTCTGCTGCTGTTCAATGTCGGCGAGCACGAGGTCACCGCCGGAGAGCTGAAATCGCGCGGCTACTACCAGGGTTCGAATGTCAGCTACAACCTCAAGAAGCTGGTCGAAACCGGCTTCATGCATCATCAGCGCTGCGAGGTCGACCGGCGGTCGGTCCGCGTCCGGCTGACGCCCGAGGGGCGGCGGGTCAGGGAGGTTGTGGCGGCGCTGTTCGCGCGCCATGCCGACGGGCTGGAAACGCGCAAGGTCGTCGGGTTCGAAGGGATCGAGGAGATCAACGCGATGCTGCGCCGGGTGGAACGGTATTGGACGGACCAGATCCGCTACATCTACTGATCGCCAGATTTCAGTTGCCCGACGGCGAGCGTTTCGAGTTCCTTCAGCAGCTTGCGGGCCATGGCATCCTGGAAATCCTCGAAGCCGATGGCAGCCTCGACGAAGGCGTCGGGGCCGTGGATGACCTCGGATTCGAAATACGCGGTCAATTGCTTGATCTCGCTCTGGCTGAAATTGAGATATCGCGCGGCATCCTGTCCGATCACCAAGGCGTTGATCGTCACATCGGCCAAGAGCGCGGACTGGCGGATATCGCGCGGGCGGGGGCCGATATTGCTTTCCCCGTCGCCCGACAGGTCCAATGTGCGGCGCCAGCAGTCCGACTGACCGGCCAGCGACTGCGCGCCGAACAGCATCGCCTGGCCGATCGCGGTCTGGATCTCGCGCGGGCTTTGACGCTTGGCGGTCAGTTGCGCCGCGACACCGGAAAGATCCTCGGCGGTCTCGATCACGATCCAGGGGATCACCGGCAGCTGGCTGCCCGGCCCGGCCCATTCGAAGACCGACAGCCGAACCGGCAGGCCCGGGATCGCCAGGAACGCCGCCTGCACGTCGGGATCGAGAAGCGCCCCGGCCAGCCCGTCCATCTGCAGCCGGTATTCCTGTTCATCCACTGATCCCGAAATGTCGAGCCCGATGGCCAGCGCCTGCCGGCAGGCGGCATCGGCGCCGCCCGGGGCCAGGATCAGCAGGGCGGCGGCAAGCATCTTCATCGGTCGTCCGGGTCGATCATGCCGATCGCCGGCCCCTCCAGTTCGCGCAGCAGTTTCTGCCGCATCGCGCGCTCGAAATCCGTGAAGTCATCGGCGTCGACCACGAAGGCGCCGGCGCCGCGGATCAGCACGCGTCGGTAATAGTTGCCGATTTCCGGATCGCTGCCGCCGATCGACAGCCCGTTCACCGTGATGCCGTCGAAGGGAAAGGCCCGATAGGCGCTGCCCGGCGGAAAACCGTCATTGTTGCGGCCGTCGCCCGACACGTCGATCTTGCGCCGCTCGCAATCGGGTCCATTGGTGAACAGCCCCGCCGCGAAGCCGAGCGCATAGCCGAGCGCGGTCGGCATGTCGCTGCGCCCGCGCGTCGAATTGCCGATCGCGGCGGCGGCCGCGGCAAGATCGCCGGCGTCGTTCATTTCCTGCCAGTGCAGCAGCATCTCCTGCTGATAGCGCCCGCTCCATTCGAAGGCGGCCAGCGCGACTGGTCGGCCGGGATAGGCAAGAAAGGCGTCCTGGATCTCGGGCAGCAGCAGCACCCGCGCCAGGCCGCGGCGCTGCAGCCCGTCCTCGGTCTGATCGACCGAGGCAGAGACGTCGAGCGCCAGCACAAGCGCCAGTCGGCAGGACGCCTCCGCCGGCGCGGCCGCCAGCGCGGTCAGTGTCAGAAGGACACCGGCCCTCACCAATGTCCGGTATTGCCCATGCTGGCCCAGGGTTCGCGCGGTTCCAGCGCCTCGCCCTTCTGCAGCAATTCGATCGAGATGTTGTCGGGCGAACGCACGAAGGCCATGTGCCCGTCGCGTGGCGGCCGGTTGATCGTCACGCCGTTATCCTGCAGGTGCTGGCAGATCCTGTAGATATCCTCGACCTCGTAGGCGAGATGGCCGAAATGCCGGCTGTCCGAGGGCAGGCCCTCGTCGCCATCCCAGTTCCAGGTCAGCTCGACCGGGGTTTCGTGCTGGTCGGGCGGCGCCATGAACACCAGCGTGAACCGGCCGCCCTCATTGTCCCAGCGCCGGGTCTCCTCGAGCCCGAGCAGCTGGAAGAAGGCGATGGTCTTGTCGAGGTCCTTCACCCGGACCATCGTGTGCAGGTACTTGATTTCCACGGGGCAGTCTCCTTTCAGATCGGTCTGACGTTAGACTAGGCTGCCCGCGGCTTTTGTCGACCCGGCAGGCGGCTCGATCGGGTCGCGGCAAAGCGGCGCGCGGATCACGAAAGTCACGGTGACGAAACTGACGAACAGCAGCAGGTACCAGGACCCCATCTTGGCGAAAGAGACCATGTCCCGCGCGCCTTGCCCGGCATAGATCCAGGTGCCGGTCAGGGTGCCGATATTCTCGGCGACCCACAGGAAGAAGGCCGCAAGGACCGAGGCCAGCAGCATCGGCATCGAGCGCGGATGATGACCCACCGTGAACCAGATCCGGGTGCGCCAGAACAGCGCGACGCTGGCCGCGAACAGCGCGATGCGGATGTCCGGCAGGTAGTGATGGGCGAAGAAGTTGACATAGATCGCGATGGCCAGCGCGACGGTCCAGCCATAGGGCGGGTAGGGCGCGAAGCGCATGTCGAAGATCCGCATCACCCGCGCCATGTAGGACCCGACCGCGGCATACATGAAGCCCGAGAACAGCGGCACGCCCATCAGCTTCAGCACACCGGCCTCGGGATAGGCCCAGCTGCCCGCGCCGACCTTGAAGAATTCCATCGCGGTGCCGGTCAGGTGAAACAGCAGGATCACCCGCGCCTCGCTCCAGGTTTCCAGCCGCGCCCAGAGGAAGAGCGCCTGGGTGCCGAGCGCGAACAGGAACAGCGCGTCGTAGCGCGTCAGCGCCCAGCCGTCCTGCCAGATCGCCCTGGTCGCCAGGATCGCCAGCAGCATCAGGCCGCCGAACAGGCAGGCCCAGCCCTGTTTCAGCCCGAACATCACGAATTCCGCCAGCGCGGGATGCAGCCTTGCGCGCATCCAGTCGCCAAGCGCATGTTCCAGGTTTCTGGTCTGCCGGTCGGACATGGCCCTTGATAGCGCGAAATCGACGCGGCGCAATACTCTTGCCTGCCTGCTGCATATCGTGGTTCCGTGAAGGCCCACCGCGATATATATAGTCGTCCCGACTCGTCCACCCGCAGGAGAACCCCGATGCCGCTGACCCAGGACCAACAGGCCGAAATCGACGCGCTGCGCGCCAATCCGCGCCCCACATTGCGGGCGGTCTCGGAAGGGATGGAGGCGCATCTCTACCGCGCGCATGACGTGCTCGACCACGGTTTCATCCGGGTCATCGACTATATGGGCGACGACGCCGCGATCTGCCAGGCGGCACGGGTGAGCTACGGCAAGGGCACCAAGACGGTGCAGAACGACGAGGGGCTGATCCGCTACCTGATGCGGCACTGGCACTCGACCCCGTTCGAGATGTGCGAGGTCAAGCTGCATGTGAAACTGCCGGTCTTCGTCGCCCGCCAGTGGATCCGCCACCGCACCGCGAACGTCAACGAATACTCGGCGCGCTACTCGATTCTCGACCGGGAATTCTACATCCCCGCGCCCGACCAGCTGGCCGCGCAATCGACGCTGAACGCGCAAGGCCGGGGCGACCTGCTGACCGAGGCGGAATCGGCTCGGGTGCTGGAGATCCTGAAGGGCGACGCGGCGCGCTGCTACGACCATTACCAGGAGATGATTTCCGAGGACGGCAAGCAGGGGCTGGCCCGCGAACTGGCGCGGATGAACCTGCCGGCCAACATCTACACCCAGTGGTACTGGAAGGTCGACCTGCACAACCTGTTTCATTTCCTGCGGTTACGGGCCGATGCTCATGCGCAGTACGAGATCCGGGTCTATGCCGACGCGATCGCAAGCGTGGTCGCCGACTGGGTGCCGTTCGCGTATCGGGCGTTCGAGGATTACCGGATGGGCGGCATGACACTCTCGGCGCAGGCGATTGACTGCGTGCGGAGATTACTTAAAGGTGAGCGGGTTACCGCCGAGACCTCGGGAATGAGCGCAAGGGAATGGCGGGAGTTTGAGGGGGTTCTTGAAGAAAGCTGATCTTAATGGCCAAACGTAAGTTTTTGATTTTTCACTTAAGCCTAATTCCGATCCGCGAGCCAACTTTTGAAACACCCGACATAACGAGAGAAGCATGGCTTCGTAGTTGCTTGTCTAGACAGATTGCGTTCGACCATCGGGCAGGTCAATCAATCTACTGGGTCCCACGAAATGATATTGGAGAATACGTTTACGGCGTAATTCAAAGACAGAAGCCGCATCTGCATCACGTGTCGCCAGAGCAAGGCGGCCGAGAAACAATAACTGATGAATGGCAGGGAGCGTATGTACTCTTGGATCCGACTCATCACGACGAGGGTCAAAGAATTGCTATCGAAGTTGATGAAGTTGGATCGCCCTCAGCATTATTGAAGTCACTTCTTTCCTATCTCAATAACCTAGAAAATCGCCCCTACACGATTGAAGCAAAGCCCGTTTTCGATGGAACAGCATTCTGGAATTTTGCTGAGCGACATTCGAATATAGTCCGATATGTTACATTTGATTTTGTCGTTCCAAACATGTGGGGCGCCGAAAGCGAACTCGAAAAAGATCTGAAGGATTCTGGACAGCAAACCGGTGCAGATAAGGTACGAGTTCGATTTGAAGCAAAGGATGGCGTTACGGTAAAAAATCAGAAGATCGAAGATGGAGTTTCATACGCCGAAAAAGGCGCGGGAAGGATTACCGCGAGGTCACTTGACGGAAAACGATTTTCGTCCGAGAACAGACCGAGAACAACAGAGATACCGAAGGTAGAAGGTAGCGATGAGGATATCAGGGCTTATGTTAGTGAACATAAGGACAGAGTGTTAGGTCGTGACGAAAATTGACCATCGGATGGTCTATATACTATTGGTCGTATTCCTACTGGTAGCTTGCTTCCTGTATCCAACTGCCTTGGGCGACTCGAATGAATTCCTCAAAGAGTTTGTAGGCACTCCATTGTTGTCGGTGCTTGGATTTCTTACCGCTGTGACGGTTGCCGCAACAATCAACGTCCACTTCAGGCTCAACGACTTGGCAGACAAGACTGAGCGAGCCTTTGAAAGGACACGATCAGCCTTGCTCAAGTCAATTGTGTCGCTCGTTCTCATCTTTGTATTGGCGCTGGTGGTAGTGATAATTAAGCCGCTATTGCCTTTAGAAGACACTCCACGAGCTTTCGCTAATGCCGCCGGAATTTCTCTTATTCTTTTTGATCTCTCGGTCATGCTCGATATCACAAGAACAACCCTAAAGATACCTCCAGCAAAAGATCTAGAAAACTAATGCGACGTTTGCCCCGCTCGTGCGCAGCACGGGCCGCGCCTGACCTGCCCCACGGGGAGGTGCGATGCGCCGACCGGCCCTCATCCCTTCTGGCCAGGCGCCGCGTCGCGCATTTGAATGCATATCACCCCCAAAAATTCGTCGCAGACCGGGCGCCCACCACGCCCGGTCTGCTACACCGGCAGCATCCGCGGTCTCGCTGAGGCTTTGCGGCCCGGATGGCGGCGTTTCTCGATCGAGAGGATCTCGGCCTCGGTGCCCGCAAGACGGGTGATGTCGCCCGGCGTCGGGCGGCTGTCGAACCGGGCTTCAAGCCGGCTCTTGCCGTCCGTCGTATAGGTCACGTGGAACTCGAACACCGCGTCCAGCGCCTGTTGGCGGCGGGCGCGCATGGTCTCTGCGATCCGGCGCGCGACGCTGTGTCCCAGATAGTCGAACCTGTCGGCATATGGCACTTCCAAGGTCATTTTCTTCCTCCCCCCACTCCTGACAAGAACGCGTCAGGGCCAGATCAGGGTGCCGGGCGGCGGGGATTGTGGCAAGTTTGTGGCTGAAATCGGGGCGAAATGCGGCTTGACCCTAGGGAATTCCGGATCAATCCGGGACAAGCCGCGAGGATTGTTCGCGAAATGAGATCGAGCGCCGGGCGCGAATCATACCGGCCCGCGATTTCTGATCCAGACGCCACCGCGCCGCGTATCCGGTGAAAACAGGAGCAGCCATGACCACCATCGTTCTCTATCTCGCCACCGCGGCGACCTTCCTGATCCTCGACGCGCTGATGCTGAACCTGGTGATGGGGCCGCTCTTCCGCTCGTTCCTGGGCGAGGCGGTGCTGGACAGCCCGCGTTTCGGGGCGGCGGTGGTCTTCTATCTCTTCTATGTCGGCGGTCTGCTCTGGTTCGTGTCGCTGCCGGCGCTGCGCGAGGATGCGCCGCTGCAGGCACTTCTGGGCGGCGCGCTGCTGGGGGCGCTGGCCTATGGCACCTACGAATTCACCAATTACGCAACGCTGCGCGACTGGTCCTGGCAGATGGTGGCGGTGGATTTCACATGGGGGACGGTGCTGACCGGCGTCGCGGCCTGGGCCGGAGTGGTCGCGGCGCGCGCCTTCGGCTGATCGCGCGGTGTGGTCTTGGCCCGGCACGGTCGGACCGGGCCAAGGGATCGGCTCTTTACAGCGTCTTCAACTCTCCGGCGGACTGACGTCCGTCGCGTCCTTCGATCAGCTCGTAGCTGACCTTCTGGTTGTCGGCGAGGCCGGTCAGCCCGGCGCGCTCGACGGCCGAGATGTGAACGAACACATCCTTGCCGCCGCTATCGGGTTGAATGAAGCCGAAGCCTTTGGTCGTATTGAACCACTTCACGGTGCCGGTGGGCATGTTCCGCGTCTCCTTCAGTTATCCGCCCACGGAATTGCGGCGGGTCGGTGCAGCCAGCATCTTCCAGTTCTTCCGGCTGCCCCGAAAAGGAGCCGTCGTAGTAGAAAGTCGCATTGTCACGCGGATATTCGATGCCGCCAGTTTTGGAAAAATCAAGTGAAACCTTTACCTAGCGTCAAGAGCGGCGCTAATTTGCCAATGATGGAGGGCGCGATGCGAATTTACTGTTTGAAAACATGCGATACCTGCCGCAAGGCGATCTCGGCCCTGAAGGCGGCGGGCCATGATCCCGAGATCGTCGACGTGCGCGCCGACGGATTGTCGAAGGCGGACCGGAAGCGGTTCCTGGCCGAATTCGGCGACGCGCTGATCAACCGGTCCTCGGCGACCTGGCGCGGCCTGTCCGAGGATGAGCAGATCCGCGACCCCGGCGCCCTTCTGGCCGCGCATCCGACTTTGATGAAGCGCCCGGTGATCGAGGCGGAGGGCCGGCTCTATCTCGGCTGGACGGCGGATGTGCAGCAGGCGCTTCTTGGATAGTCCGGGCCGCGTTCCTATCTGGAGGGGACGCGAAGGAGGCAGGGCATGAGAAATGCGGCTTTGACCCTTGGGGTGCTGGGCGGTGTGCTGGGCATGATCGTGGGGTTTTTCGGCTATGGCTATACCGAGTTCATCGACTGGTACGGGGCGATTCCCGATATGGCCGAACAGGTGGACAATGTCGGGCTGATCCGTGCGACGGCGCTGCTGGCGCCGATCCTGGCGATCGCCGGCGGCGCGATGGCGCGGTCGAAGGCGATGGCCGGCGGGGTCATGATGCTGGCTTCGGCAGCGGCAATGTATGCGGGGTTCGGCTACGGCGTTTTCACCATGTTCCCGATCGCCTTCTGCGCGCTCGGCGGGATTTTCGCGCTGGTCGCCCGTCAGCCCGACGAAGCCTGACGCGCCAAGAGTCGATCCACCGACAGCGGTCCCGCCCCCATCAGCATCAGCACCAGCAGCAGGTAGATCCAGAATGCCCGCTGGTCGAGGATCAGCGCGTCCGAGGCGCGGTCGAACCAGGCGCCGATGGTGCCCGCATCCGCGCCGTGGCCGACGATGTCGGTCAGGCTCTGGACCAGGACGAAGCCGATCATTCCGATCGCCGCCAGCCGGGTGAAAAGCCCGATGACGATCAGCAGCGGCAACAGGAATTCGGCCAGCGTGCCGGCGGTCACGACCAGCCAGTGGAACAGGCCAAGCTGGCTGACGTCATAGCCCGCCGCCTCCATCTGGCGCGGGAAGATCTGCGCATAGGCGCCAAGCGAGGGCTGGAAGACGCCGAACAGCCCCTCGCCGGTCTTGGTCAGGGCCGAGGCCCAGAAATAGAGCAGGAGCACGCCCGCGAAGATCAGCCGCGCAATGCTGGGCAGCACGACGGCGGCGGTGCGTTCGAGGCCGGAAAAGGCCCGGTGATGCAGATAAACCAATCCATTCATTCGATATCCCCTTCAAGAATGCGGCTGATCGCGTGACCGGCCAGAAGCTGGCCGAGCGTGGCGGCAAGGTCGAGTTCCTCGCCCGCCGCCTCCAAAGCAGCGGCCAGCGTCTCGCCGTCATGCAGCGCCGCGATAAAGGCGGCCGCGCCGGGCCCCAGCAGCACCGGCCTCGGGTCGTAGCCCGGCCGGACGACCAGCACATCCTCGGGCTTCATCTGCGGCTTCGGCGCGTCGGGCCGGGTATTGGCCAGCCAGAGCGCGTGGATCGGCCAGTCCGAGCGCAGAAGACGCAGCGCGGGGGCAAGCCGCAGCCGCGCTTCCATCAGCCGGTCGGAGGGCATCTGCTGCAGCATCGCGGGATCCACCGGCGCCGCGTCGGCGGCGTGGTAGGACTGGCGCAGCGCCCGTTCCAGCCGCGCCACATCGGGCAGGTAGGCGATGCCGGCGGCGGGCGGGAAGGTCTGCAGGAATTCGGGAAATTCCGCGCCATAGGCCATCATCAGCGCCGATCCCGGCGGGTGCTGGCGCAGATAGACGCCTGCCGTCGCGCGAAAGAACTCCTCGCCCACCAGCTTGCGGACCACCGGATAGGCGGCTTCCAGCGCCTCGGTCAGGCTGACGACGACATTGTTGCGATAGACGGCAAACCGCTTTCCGGCGGGGCGGCCCTGCGGGTCGGTCAGGCCGTCGGGAACGGCCAGATCGGGGTCGAGCACCGCGCGCGTGAAATCGGACTGGCCGGCGGTCATGCCGCGGTCTTCGCCAGCACCTGATCGGCGCGGGCCGCCTCTGCGGCCAGGACCGGCCAGTCGGGCACGTCATTGTACCATTCGATCAGCGTCGGGCGGGGACCGGCGACGGACAATGTGTGGACGTAGAGCGTCCAGACCGGGTCGATGACCTCGCGGCCGTGGCTGTCGATCAAGAGCGGCGCGCCGTGGTCGTCCTCGTCCTCGTCATGACCGCCGAGATGGATCTCGCCGACATCGGCCATCGGGAACGCGTTGATATAGCTGACCGGATCGGTCTGCTGGTTGGTGGCGGAGACGAAGACGTTGTTCACGTCCAGCAGCAGGCCGCAGCCGGTCCGCCGCGCCAGTTCCGCGAGGAAGTCGATTTCCGGCATCTCGCTTTCGGTGAAGGCGAGATAGGTCGAGGGATTTTCCAGCAGCGCATCCTGGTGCCCGACGGTCTCCTGCACCTGGTCGATGTGATCGGCCACGCGGGCGAGGGTCTTGGCGGTGTAGGGCAGCGGCAGCAA
>CALOEL010000002.1:57500-457130 GCA_942492375.1 uncultured Alphaproteobacteria bacterium | reverse complement strand
GGATCCATTCCGGGAAAGGGCAGATCACGCGGGCTGACCTCTTCCACGACGACGCGCTGCTTGACGAGGCCCTTGATGACGGAGGTGGAGACACCCGCCATTTCGGACAGTTCGGCCAAAGTGAACGACAGGCCGCCGAAATCCTCCAGCACCGCCAACACGCGGCTGCGCGCAGCGGTCTCGCGATCGGGCCTGCCATCGCCCAGCCGGTAGACCGACCGCATCGACGGTGGATCACCCAGCCCGGGCGAACGCGTCGCCAGTCGCAGCATCGCAGACATCGGCGTCAGCGTGTATTCGGCGGCACGGCTCAGGAAGACATGCATCTCTTCGCGCATTGGCACGGCATCGAGCACGCGGATCACGCTGCGGGTCTTCGCGCGATCGAAATCGCCCTGCCCCGACCCCCAGACAACGCCAAGCACTTTGCGAGGGCCAAGCGGAACCTCGACAAAGGCACCGGCATGGCAGCCTCCTTCGGGCGCCTTGTAATCCAGCAACCGGTCAAGCGGCTGGGTGGTCAGCACGCCAACCAATTCGCCCTCGTCGAAGAATCCGGGAGTATCCATGCGACTACGTTTGCCCGTTTGCACTTTCGGGGCCAAGCCCCTTGCGGTAGAACTCGCGCCGAATGACCACCAGAGGGGATAAGAGAGATGAGATTTTTCGTAGATACTGCGGATGTAGACGCGATCCGCGAATTGAACGACCTCGGCATGGTCGACGGCGTTACCACCAATCCATCGTTGATCATGAAGTCCGGCCGCGACATCAAGGAAGTCACCAAGGAGATCTGCGATATGGTCGATGGTCCGGTTTCCGCCGAGACCGTAGCCCTCGACGCCGACGGAATGATAGCCGAAGGCAGGGAACTGGCAAAAATCGCGGACAATATCGCGATCAAGGTTCCGCTGACCTGGGCCGGGCTGAAGGCCTGCAAGGTGCTGACCGACGAAGGCCGGATGGTGAATGTCACGCTATGCTTTTCCGCCAATCAGGCGCTTCTTGCGGCCAAGGCGGGGGCGACCTTCATCTCGCCCTTCATCGGCCGATTGGACGATATCAACCTCGACGGGATGGATCTGATCGCGGAAATCCGCCAAATCTATGACAATTACGGCTTCGAGACGAATATCCTTGCCGCCTCGATCAGGTCCGCAAACCACATGAGCCAGGCCGCCCTGATCGGTGCTGATGTCGCCACCGCACCGCCGAATGTGATCAAGGCGATGGCGAGCCATGTGCTGACCGACAAGGGTCTCGACGCGTTCCTGAAGGATTGGCAGAAAACCGGGCAGAAGATCCTCTGAAACCCGAAGACGAGCCACTTTCAACTGTGACTCCTATGACGCGATCTTCGCCAATTCACGGTGTGCTTTGGGCAAGACACTGGACGCAAGCCAAACGTTTTGGGCAATAAGGGACAAAGAACAAGAATGGCCCCTTGATGGCCTATGAGGAACGGGCATGACGAACAGCACCGCCGCGGCGATCGACGATCTGCGCGAAAAGATCATCGCCGACCCGGATGTGATTCTCGATGATCGCGATGTGATGCGCGCATTGATCGCCGCAAGCGAAGGCGGGCTG
Organism: uncultured Alphaproteobacteria bacterium; assembly: GCA_942492375.1. Classification (GTDB taxonomy): domain Bacteria; phylum Pseudomonadota; class Alphaproteobacteria; order Rhodobacterales; family Rhodobacteraceae; genus JAHEAO01. Next base: position 455,540 of record CALOEL010000002.1, on the reverse strand, counting down.
GGGAATAACATCGTCGACTTGCGCGGCATAGCGCTGGAACGGCTGGAAGCCCGACTTGAAAGGCTGGAAGATACCCACCGCAGCGTAATCGCCGCGGCCTATGAGAATCTTGCCGGCACGAATCAGGTGCATCGGGCGCTGCTTCGCTTGCTGGAACCCACCGACTTCGCAAGCTTTCTGCGTGATCTGGGCGGGGAAGTGGCCACCATCCTGCGCGTCGATGCCGCGCGGCTGGTATTGGAAACCGTACAGAAAGACGACACGAGCACGCGCTTCGGCAATGTTCTGGTGACTGTAGAGCCGGGCTTCACCGACAGCTATCTGACGCTGGGTCGCAACATCCCGGTTCGTCAGGTCGTGCTTCGACAGGTTCAGCCCGACACCGACTGCGTCTATGGCGAATCTCGCGACTGGATCAGGTCGGAAGCCTGCCTCAAGCTTGATTTCGGCCCGGGGCGTCTGCCTGGAATGCTTGTATTTGGCGCCGAAGACCCGCATCAGTTCAAGCCGACCCAAGGCACCGATCTGCTGGTCTTCTTCGCGGGCATCTTCGAACGGGCGATGCGGCGCTGGCTGGCTTAACGCGAATCTCGCCCGCGGCGCGTGACGCGCTCGAGGCATGGCTGGCCGCGCAGAAAGCTTTGAATGGCGCGGCAGAACATACGCTGACTGCCTACAGGGCAGATCTGTTGTCGCATCTCGTTTTCATTTCCGAACATATTGGAGGTGAAGTAGGCCTAAAACCGCTACAGAAACTGTCCGCATCAGACATGCGGGCCTGGATGGCACATCGACGCTCTGAAGGCGTTTCCGCGCGGTCTCTGGCTCGGTCTCTTTCGGCAGTTAAGTCCTTTCATCGCTGGCTGGCCGAGCGTGAAGGCTTCGATCCGACGGCGGTTCTTTCGGTCCGCTCACCCAAATTCCAGCGCAAGCTTCCCCGCCCGCTGGCGGTCGATGCCGCGCGGGCGATGATCGAGACCGTGGATATGCAGCACGGTACTGCGTGGATCTCGGCGCGCGATGTGGCGGTGGTGACGTTGCTTTACGGCTGCGGGCTGCGGATATCCGAGGCGCTGGGATTGACCGGGGCAGACCTTCCTTTGCCGGAAAGCCTGCGTATCCGGGGCAAGGGCGGCAAGGAGCGAATGGTGCCAGTGCTGCCCGCGGCCCGGCGGGCGGTCGATCACTATGCCGCGCTCTGCCCGTTCCCTATTGAAGCCGGAACACCGCTGTTTCTCGGCGCAAGGGGGGGCAAACTGAACCCCCGCCTGATCGCCAAAGTCATGGAACAGGCGCGAATGCAGCTGGGCTTGCCCGCAACCGCCACGCCCCACGCGATGCGGCACAGCTTTGCGACCCATCTCTTGGAGGCGGGCGGCGATCTGCGCTCGATCCAGGAACTTCTGGGACATGCGTCGCTTTCGACCACCCAGACCTATACCGCGGTGGATACCGCAAGGCTGATGGAAGTCTATCAAAAGACCCATCCGCGCGTCTGATCTTGCCTTCAACTCCGGGATATCTCATGCCTGTTCCCGTAAAGGAGGCGCCCAGATGACGATACACTCAGCCTATGTGTTTCTCGTGGCGGCGATCGCCGCCGAAGTCATTGCGACGACCGCGTTGGCCAACACCAACGGCTTTACGCGGCTCTGGCCCAGCCTGATCGCGGTCGTCGGCTATGCGCTGGCATTTCTACTGCTGTCGTTCGTGCTGCGGCTCATGCCGACGGGCATTGTCTACGCAGTCTGGTCCGGCATGGGCATTGTCTTCGTCACCGCCATCGCCTGGACGTGGTACGGGCAGCGGCTGGACCTTCCAGCGGTCCTCGGGCTCTCGCTGATCCTGGCAGGCGTGCTTGTCATCAATCTCTTTTCCGACTCAACGCTGCACTGACTTCGCGCGACGAACAAGTTGCCGACAACCAGTTGCGCTTTGGGCGATGTTCCGCCTAGAAGGGCGAATGACGCTCCAGACCCGCGCGCTGCTTGTCCATCTCTTCACCGCAACCGGCGCGGTTTTCGCCATGCTCGCGATGCTGGCCGCTGTCGACCAGGAGTGGAGCCTGATGTTTCTCTGGCTGGTTGTGGCCTTCTTTGTCGACGGCATCGACGGACCTCTGGCCCGTAAGTATGATGTGAAGAAGAACGCACCTATCTTCGATGGCGAGCTGCTTGATCTCATCATCGACTATCTGACTTATGTCTTCGTTCCCGCCTACGCGCTTTTCAAATCCGATCTTCTGCCCGGCTGGACCGGCTGGATCGCAATCATCGTGATCACCTTCACCAGCGCGATGTATTTCGCGGATACACGGATGAAGACCAAGGACAATTCCTTCTCAGGTTTTCCAGGCTGCTGGAACATGGTCGCGCTGGTGCTGTTTGCGATTTCACCGAACTTCTGGGTAAGCCTCTTCATCGTCGTAGTGCTGGCGGCCGCGATGTTCATGCCGCTCAAATTCGTCCATCCCGTCAGAACCGCGCGGTGGCGGGCGATATCCCTGCCGATGGCGTTTGCCTGGACCTTCTTCGCCGGGTGGGCGGCTTGGGTGGATTTCGACCCGCAAAGCCTGGCACATTGGGGGCTGATCGTTACATCGCTCTACTTGGTCTTCGCGGGCATTGCCCAACAGCTTTGGCCCACCAAAACCAATATTTGAGTGTCAAAGGCGGGTGAGCACGACGCCCGCGACGATAAGGATCGAGGCTAGCGCCTTGTCACGGTCCATTCGGTCGCCGAATACCAGCCAGCCGATGAGCACGGCGAAAAGGATTGATGTCTCGCGAAGGGCCGCCACCAGCGCAATGGGCGCCACGGTCATCGCCCAAACCGCGATCGCATACGCGCCGTAGGATCCGAACGCGGCGAAAACGCCAAGACCCCAGGCACGACGATCGGCGACCAAAATCGCTGGACCCCGCAACAGAATGCAGACTGGCAGGAACATCGCCGCGCTGAACAGGAACAGCCATGCGACGTAGGTTGCAGCATCTCCTGAAACCCGCGCGCCCAATCCGTCAACCAGCGAATAGCCGGCTGTGGCCAAGGCCGATCCCATCGCAAGCGGCACGAGCCTGCGCGACTCGCCGGACCGGAACACTCCGTGCGCCATCAGTATGATCCCCGCACCGAGCGTCAGAATCCCCGCATATTCAGGACCCGTTACCAAGTCTTTCAGCATCACCGCGCCCACGATGGTCACCATCAGAGGCGCGGCTCCGCGCGCGATAGGGTAGACCCGGGACAGGTCGCCGCGGTCGTAGGCGAAGGCGAGCAAAAGTTGGTAGGCGGTGTGAAACAGCCCCGATCCCAGGAGCCAGAGCCATGATTCCGGCGGCGGCAGCGGACGGGTCGTGGCGATCGCCAGTCCCATGGCCCCCTGCGAAAGCGAGAGGATCAGCATGCCGGTAAGTTTCGATGTGCCAAGCTTGATCAGCGCATTCCAGCCCGCATGCAACAAGGCCGCCAGGATCACCGCCAGGAACACCCCTGTCGTCATCGTCCGCCCTCCGATCCGTCGCGCCAGCAGACCCTCGGCTGACGTCGGATGCAAGGGCAATGGTGGCGTGCTTAAATACCTCGGCGGAGTCGACTTTTCGCGAGTTTTGTGAGAACGTTAACACCAGGCTCCGCTGCTGGAGTATTAGAAATGCGCTATATTTCGTCTTGCTGCCGTATCGTCGCGGTCATTAGCATTATCTTCGTTGCCCCTGCGCTGTGGGCGCAGGAAGAACAGTCAGGGTCTGCCGAAACCGTATCGCCTCCGGCCGATGCGGCCTCGCTGCGCAGGGTTCTTGCTACTCTGGAAGATCAGATCGCCGAAGCGCGGATCGAATGGTCCGAACTCGCCGCGCAAATCGATGGAGCCCATCAGCAACTCGCCACGGTCAGCGCCCGAAAGAAATCCGCCGAGGAGAACGTGGCGGAGTTGGAGGAGAAGCAGCGCGGCCTTTCCGACGACATTCGTGCACGTGATGAGTTGCTGACCGAACAGACGCAAGTCCTGGAAGAATTGGACGCGCAGCTGGAGGCCGGCAAGGCAGAGCTTGTCGCGCTCGAAGAAAAGATTTCGGGCAACGACGCCGAAGTTAAGCGGATTGAAGCGATGCAAGAACAGGCTCGTTTGCTTGACCCCGAGATCGAAGCCGGAGAAGCTAGAAAGGCCGAGCTGGAAAAAGATCTCGCCGCGCTCAACAAGCAAAGAACCGAGATGGAAACCGCGCTGACCGCGCTGCAGGGAGATCTGACAGCGACACGGGAGGCGAACGCCCAAAGAACTTCGGCCTCGGACTCCGCGCGTGAAGAGCTTGCGAGCCTGAACGCCGAAGTCGTCGCCGCGCGCACCGAGCTGGGCGAAGTCAACGAGCAACTGGCGGATTTGAAACAGCAGATCGGCACGCTCGAGCCGCAGTTGGAAAAAGCCCGCGCGGAACTGAAAAAAGCCTCGGAGAGTCGAACAGCGGAAGAAGAACGCGCAGCGGCTGCGCAGCAACAGGAAGAGCAGATCACCCAGAAACTAGCCGCGATGCGGCAGGAGCTTGAAACGCTGCAAACCGATCTTGATCCCGCCCGAGAGGCGCTTGCCCGGATTGCCGGCGAGGTGACCGCTGCTACCGCACGCAAGCAGTCGGTCGAGGCTGAACTGGGCAAAACCCAGACCGACACTGCCGAACTGATCGCGGCGGCAAAGGCGGCCGAACAGACGCAGCGCGAGATGAACGCCTCGCTCGCCGAACTGAACGCGGAACGCGGTGCCCTGCGCGAAGAGATCGCCCGTCTCGAAAAGGCACGGCGCGACGCGGTGGCAGAAGCGGACTCCGCCGTATCGCAACGCGATGAGGAGCTGGCAGCGCTCGAGAGAAACAGAGCCAAAGCAACCGAAATGCAGTTGAGATTGGACGAGCTGGATAAGCAGATTGCGGAACGGTCAGCTAGCGTCGAGTCCTTGGACGATGAAACCGAGCGTACGTCGAAGCAGGCAGAAGCAGCGCGCGAAGCGCTGGCCGCGTTGGAGACGCGCGAAACCGAGCTTCGATCGGTTCTGGATCAGTTGGAACAGCAGATCACCGCCAGCAGCGAGTCGCTCGAACGCGTCGCGGGCGAACCCTCCGAGGCAGAAGCTGCGGCTCAACTTCCCGCCCAGATCGAATCGGCGATGACCGAAGCGATCGGTGAAGAGGAAACGGACCAGTCCAATACCAGTGTCCGGAATTCCGCCGAGATACGGGCGCTTCTAAGCGCCGCGCCCGGGCTTTCTGACGCCAACCCCGAGCAGATCGAAAATCTGGTTTCGGAGCTGACGGCCGGCGCATGCCCTACCGAGGCCCTTGGCTCTGCGCTGGGAAAAATCAATCGGCAAACACTGGTTTACTTGATGAGGGCGATGGGCGGGTGCTGACCCGGCCTGGCCGCGATTTTGACAGGAGGGTAAGGTGATAACACGCATTAGGAATTTGATCGCGACGATTTGCACGCTGGTTCTGGGGCTTTCCTTGCCTGCGGCGTCTCAGGCGTTCGAAAGAAATATACTGACCGGGGGGCCGACCGGTACCTACATTCAGTTCGGCCAGGATATGAGCCGGATCGCAGCCGAATGCGGTATCGAACTCAACGTTCGGGAAAGCGCCGGATCGCTTGAAAACTTCCTCGGCGTGCGAAAGCGTCCGAACACACAATTCGGCATCGTCCAGAGTGACGTGCTGGAATACCTGGAAACGTATTCGGCGAACGATCCTGCCATCGCCCGCGCCATTTTTGGCGTCCGAATTGCCTTCCCGCTTTATAATGAGGAAGTGCACATTCTGGCCAAGAAGGAGATCGCGACGCTCGACGACCTGAATGGCAAGCGAGTGGCGGTCGGGGTGCAGGATAGCGGGACGTTCCTGACCGCCTCGCTGGTTCTTGATCTTGCCAATGTTCAAGCCGCGGAGAGAGTGACAATCGACGCCGACACCTCGCTCGCCCGCCTTCTCGACGGCAGTATCGATGCATTCTTCTATGTCGCCGGTGCGCCTACCAAGATATTCCAGTCGCCCGAGATCGACGGTGAGAAGTTTCATTTGCTGCCGATCGACGACCCGGTTTTGGCCGAGGTCTATGTTCCGTCACGTATCGAGACGGGCACCTATCCCTTCCAGACCGAGGGAATTGACGTGGTTGCGGTGAAGGCAGTTCTGATGACCTATGAGTATGAGGCCAAGCGCAATGCCTATCATCAGGAAAGCTGCCGCTCGGTTTCCGACCTCTCTCACCTGATCTTGACCAATTTCCAAAAGCTTCAGGAATCGGGCCATCCAAAATGGAAGAGCGTCAATCTGAACGATATTCCGCCGGGCTGGGACATTGCCGCCTGTGTGAATACCGGGCTTAGTCCCTCGTACCAGCTGGATTGCCAGCCGGCGGCTGAACCGGCTGCCGTTCCGACTGCCGAAAGCGAGGCCAACTCTGCCTATCGCCAGCAGATCTGCGCGCAGATCGGCTGTTAGTGAGAGAGAAACGTCACTCGCCCTGGATTGGCAGCCAGGGCGAGGCGATCTGAGCCGACCCTTCTGTACCCACAGAAACGACACGCCAGCTGGCCGCCCCGAGCGGCGAGGATATGCGCAGCGCCGAAACCGCGACCGGTTCGATCTTCAAAGCGATCTCACCGGTTTCCGTGGCAAGTTCGATCCGGTAAGAAGATGGATCCGGCCCTTCGGCACTGGTCCAGACAAGTTCGATCCAGCCTTCCTCTTCACGACCGCTGAAAAGAGGCAGCGGCGCCTGCGGTGGGCCGTCGCTTTGCGGCTCTGGCAAGGTGGCAAGCAGGCGCGCCGCACCGGGAATGGCATTGCTTGCCTGCTGATACCAGGATCTCGCAAGAACGCGATCGACAGCTACGCCCTCGCCGGTCTCGTAGATTTGCCCAAGATAATAGGCGGAACGGTTGTGGCCCATCAGTGCGGCCCTGGCATAGCCCACGACCGCGAGTTGGGGATCCTCTTCGGCCAATTCGATCGCTCTCCAAAACCTGTCCTGAGCGGTTTCCGGGAAGCTGGACATCGCGCTCTGGATAAAGGCGGCCCGGTCGCGAACCTCCTGCTGCTGTTCGGGGGGCATGGTCTGAACCAGCTTCTGCGTGTCCCCCAGGGTGCCGTTGAACAGCCGACCGAACGCGCCGTCGAAAGCAAGCAGCGCAACAGCGGTCAAGCCCAACGCCGCTGCACCCCCCATTAGCATCCCCTTGGATTCGCGGGCCGGCGCTGGCTTGGTTGCCTCGGCCTTTGGGTGCTCGGTCTTGGAAGGTGGCGGCGCGTCAGAACCGGTATAGGGGCCTTGTGCCTTGCGCACTGCGCTGACCAGATACGATGCTCGCGCATCGTCCGCATTGTCCTTCCGCGCAGCCTTGCGAGACGCAGTTGTCGGTGCATCTTCTGGCGCTTCGGTGTTTGCGGCAGCATGCTGGCCGATTTTCGGTTCACCTGCCTCACCGGGAACTTCGCGGCTTGCAGTTGAGAGGATCGCGCGGCGCACCTCTGCGACATCCAACCGGGTCAGTCGCTCGTCCTCGGCCCGGTCCAGGCATCTTTGACAGATCGCATTGATCCGGAGCGGCAGCCCGCCTGCATGCTTGTGGATATAGGAAAGTGCTTCATCCTCGAACAGGCCGGCATCGACACCCTCGGCGCTCAGGCAGTGGCGGATATAGGCCGCGCTGTCGGCCTCGGCCATCTCGGTCAACTCGAAGGTCGGCCCGACCAGGTCGGGGAGCCGGGCCTTGAGCCATTGAAGCAGATCCGGGGAGCCGGCCAGGATCAGTTTCAGTCGCGGCGCACCCGGCAACTCGTCACCGATCAAGAAGGCGAGTAAGGGAAGCACTGACTCAGGCAACCGATCGGCGTCGTCGATGAGCAGTACTGGCACTGCACCGGACTTTCGCGCGTCGTCGAGCAGTCGCCCCAGCCTTGCCGACTGCATTTCGGACCCGTCGAGCGAGGGCGCCTTACCCATGGCCCTCAGGACGGCCTCGAATGGATCCTGCGAAATCAGATCGTGCGAAGAAATGAGCCCTATCAGAACTTCGGTTCGCTTCATCTCGCGCAGTGCGTGAAGCAGCGTTGTCCGGCCCGAACCGGAGACACCTGTAAGAACGGTCAGGGGCGCGCGGCTTCGAACCGCGAAATCGAGGCGATCAAAGGCCAGCGCATGTGCCTGGCTCCAGAACAGGTCCGTGTTGGGTCCAGCCCCAGAACTCGGGCCAACCCGCAGACCAAAAGACGCTTCGTTCACCACTCATACACCTTCCCGCGACGTGCCGGGATCCGCGTTTCCGCGCCGCCAGATTGGGCCCCTCAGCTCAAATCTTGCGTAAGCTCGGCTGTCGCCGCATCTCCGTATTTTGCCTTAAAAACAGGCTAAAATCTAGCTATTTCAGAAGTTTGGTCTTGGGTGCGCAGCCTCGAGAATACATCCGGATTTCTGGTGAGCCGAGTGGACTTGCAGTTCCGTTCTCAGCTGTCTTCCGCAGCCAATGGATTTCGTTTTCGACAAATCTCAGACGCCGAAGACTGCCCATTAAGCCCCATACGACCACATCTTGTTGGGAAATCGCGCCAACTGCGCTTGTTTTGCCCCGGCATCTAACTCTGGTATGCACAAGCTGGGCCGATGTTGCACCTCCGCATCACTGATCCGAGGCAAAAACGCCTGAAAAGCGTTTCCTGCGGGACGAATGCCGATTTCTGGTAGTCTTGCCGCAAAATGAAAGAGACTGAGGCAGGCTTATGAAACGTAAAATTCTAGCCGTCGGACCAGCGGCATTTCTTGCGTCATGCGTGGCGGTCGGCCCTGATTACTCGCAACCGCAAATGTCGTTGTCGTCACATTTTGTGAACGGCGGATCCTCCGCTTTGACCGATGCGGCCGTCCAGCGCTGGTGGACTGGACTGAACGATCCGCTGCTGAACGATCTGGTGAATCGCGGGCTCGGACAGAACCTCGACATCAAGACGGCACGCGCGCGCATAAGTCAGGCCGAGGCCGCGGCGCGGCGTAGCGGACTTCCTTCCCAAGTTCGCGGTGACCTGACCGCCCAAGCGGGGCGCGAGCGTGAATCGAATGGCAATATCGATGATACGAACTCTGTCGGTGCCGATGCAGCCTTTGTCTTTGATCTTTTCGGCGGCGCCCGCCGAGGCCGGGAAGCCGCCCAGGCAAATCTGACTTCGGCCCGCTATGACGAGGGTACGGTACGCCTCGCCTATCTGGCGGAGATCACGGATGCCTACGTGAATGCGCGCTACTTTCAGAACGTGGCCTGGATCACCAGGCAGGCGATCCAGTCGCGACGCGAAACACTGAATATCGTTACGCAGCAGGTCAACGCCGGCGACGCGACATCGGTCGACGAAGCGCAGGCGCGCGCTCTTCTGCGTACTGCCGAAGCAGCGCTTCCAAGCCAGCAGGCGAACTTCGAGGCCAATGTCTTTCGCATCGCAACGCTTCTGGCTGAACCGGCCGGGCCGATCCTGGCGCGCATGACGCAAGGTGCTGGCCAGCCCGTGCCAAACCAGTTGACGGCGAGTGGCACGCCTGCCGACCTTCTTCGCAACCGCCCCGATGTGCGCGCGGCGGAGCGCGATCTGGCGGCGGCGACAGCCGCCATTGGTGTGGCCGAAGCGCAGCTCTACCCCTCTCTCACATTGTCCGGTTTCATCAGTGGTGGCGAAGACCGCACTTGGGCCTTCGGACCCACATTGCGTCTTCCGGTACTGAATCGCGGCGTCCTGACTGCCAATCGCGACGAGGCCGAGGCCCGTGCGCGCGAGGCGGAACTGGCATGGCGTGGGACGGTCCTGCAAGCGGTGGAAGAAGTCCAGTCAGCCGATTCCGCGACCCGCTATTGGCGCAGCCAGGTCGGAGCGCAGCGCGCCGCGGCCCAAGCCAACAACGAGGTCCGCGAACTAACCTCTCAAACGTTCCGTGCAGGCGACACAGTCTTGACGGATGTTCTGGATGCCGACCGCAGAGCGCTCGACAATCGCATCTCCTTGGCCGCGAATCTGCGCGATCTGTCCAAAAGCTGGATTCAACTGCAAGTGGCGACCGGCCGCGGTTGGGCCGATCGACTGCCCGCTGTGCCAGAGCCGAAGACCTGATCCCAAACCTCTACTGTTCCCGGAATGCCCGTGACATGCTGTCCACGATCGGCTTCGCGATGTACTGCGCGAAGGTCCGTTCCTCGGTCTTGATCATGATCTCCACCGGCATACCCGGCTTCGGGATGAACAGTGCAACGCGGCCCAGTTCGTCGGCTGTCAGAGACACACGGACAACATAGACCTCTCGAGCCACCTGTTCGCCGGTCTGTGCCACCGCATCGGCAGATACATACTCTACCGTGCCGTTCAGGATCGGGGTCGTGCGCTGGTTCAGGCCGATCAGCCGCACGGTCGCGATTTGCCCCAGTTTCACGGTGTCGATGTCGCTACGCGGTACAAGAGTCTCGATGATCAGCGGCGCATCGTCAGGCAAGATCTCGGCTATGGCGCGACCGGTCTCGATGACCCCGCCGGACGTGTGATAGTAAAGGCGGACGACAGTGCCAGAGACCGGGGCAAGCACAGCAGTGCGAAGCAGAACGTTTTCAGCCTTGCGCATTTGTTCACGAACGCTCTCCAGCTCCGACTGAACCGATTGCAACTCGTTCAGCGCCGCGCGGCTGTATTCGTCACGGGTCTTTTCCATCTGCGTCAGGAATTTCTCTCGCATCTCGGCGATCTCGGCGATCTCGGCTTCAAGCCTTGCAATCTCACCGATGGCCTCGAAGCGAGCGCGCTTGAGCGCCATAACCTCTGTGCGGCGGGCCAGACCGGCTTGAAGCAGGCTGTCCTTTGCGTCTAGCTCGTCCTCCAGAATTTCGAGCTGACTTGAAAAGGCCGCCAACTGTTGCCGGTAGCCACGCTCGCGCGCGTTCAGCGCATCGGAATTGCGTTCTATCAGCGCCAGATCATTGGACAAACCGGATCGCGCGACCGAGAATGCTTGGCGCTGGCTGTCCAGGATGCTGGCTACTTCGGGGTCGCCAGCCACTTCCAGAATCTCGTCCGGAAAGATCATGCTGTCCTGATCCTGGTGTTGCGTCAGAAGCCGTTGCTCGGTCACCACGAGCCGCATCTGTCGCAGGAAAAGCTCGCGTCGGTTGGCCCTTGCTAGGGTCTCGTCCAGCCGCACGATCGGTTCTCCGAGGGTAACCGTATCGCCTTCCTTGACAAGGATCTGTTCGATAATGCCGCCTTCGAGATGCTGCACGATCTTGTTCTGGCCGGTCGCGACGAAGCTGCCCTGAGAGATGACCGCTGCGGCCAGAGGTGCGCGGAAAGCCCACACTCCGAATCCTGCAAAAGCGGCGAACATCAAACCCAAACCGAAAATGGCGTGGCGGGTGATCGAGCGAGGGACTTCCGAATACCACTCTTGCGAGTCCGGTGCCGGCGTCGGCGTCGGCGCGTCGGAAGCGGGGACAATATCATTCATGATGCAGCTCCTCCGGCATCAGGTGAGGGCATCCTCTGTCCGGGACCCGCCTCGCCGGGGGAGAACCTTCGATCCTTTGGCTGACGCTCCCCATTGAGTTTCTCCATCACCGCGTCGCGCTTACCGAAGAGCGCAATGTTACCGTTCGCCAGCAGCATGATCTTGTCCACAACGTTCAGAAGTGCGGGTTTTTGGGTGATGATGACCGAAGTGATGCCATTCGCCCTTGCATGTTCAACTGCCTTGGCCAAAGCCTTGTCGCCCGCCACATCAAGGTTCGAATTCGGCTCGTCCAAAACCAGGAAACGCGGGTTGCCGAAGAATGCTCGGGCCAGGGCGATGCGTTGCTTTTGCCCGCCCGACAGCGGCGAACCATCGGCGGCGACCATTGTTTCGTAGCCCTGTGGCAGCTGGGCGATCATGTCATGCACGTCGGCCAGCACCGCAGCGCGGTGGATCTGCTCGTCCGTCGCATCCTCGCGCATCCGCGCGATATTCTGCTTGATCGTGCCAGGGAACAGCTGCACATCCTGCGGCAGGTAGCCGATATTCTCGCCCATCTGCCGCGGGTCCCAGTTGCGCAGATCCATGAGGTCCAGACGGACATTGCCCGAAGTCGGCAAGATCGACCCAACCAGCATCTTGCCAAGCGTCGTCTTGCCCGCGCCGGAATTGCCGATCACTGCAAGCGCCTCGCCGGGATTGAGCGAAAAGCTGAGTCCGTTCAGGATCACCTGCTTGGTGCCACCCGGTACGTAAAGCAATCGTTCGACGTCCAGCCGGCCCTCGGGGCGCGGCAGCCGCAGCCGCTCGAACTGCAGCCGGGAGCCAGTGAGCAGGCGGTGAATTCGGTCGTAGGCCGCGCGCGTCAGCAGGAACGCGTGCCAGCCTTCGATCGCTCCTTCGACAGGCGCGAGCGCCCGGCCGGCGATAATAGACGCGGCGATAACCATGCCGCCCGTGATCTCGCCCTGCAACGCCAGATAGGCGCCCCAGCCCAACATGCCCACTTGTGTCAGCAGCCGGATCGCCCGCGACACCGCGGCGGACATGATATTGCGGTCCTGGGCGCGGACCTGTGCCGTGAGTGAGGCAGCGGTGTCGCGGCCCCAGATCGAGACCGCCTCGGGGATCATCGCCATCGCATTGATGACCTGACTGTTGCGCGACATGGAGTCGAGATGAAGATTCGCGCGTGACTGCGCCGCGGTCGCCGCCGCGAACGGCCCCGATGTCATTCGCTGGTTGATCATCGCGATGACGAAAAGAACCACTGCGGTTCCCATCACGATCATGCCGAGGTTCGGATGAACCAGGTAGATCGCCAGCATGAACAACGGCGCGAAGGGAACATCGAGAAACGAGATCAGCGTACCCGAGACGAGGAAGCCACGCAGTTGCTGCAGGTCTCCCAGGGTCTGGTATTCGCGCCCCGAGCCGTTGAGCGATGTGTGGGCGGCTGCGCTCAGGATCGGCGCGCCGAGCCTGGCCGCGACCTCGACTGCGGTCCGCATCAGCATGAAGCGCCGTACCGCATCGAGTATCGCCTGCAGCACAACCGCGCCGACGATCACGATGGTCAGCATGATCAGAGTGTCGGTGGACCGGCTTGTGAGAACCCGATCGGAAATCTGGAACAGGTAGATCGGGATCGCAAGGATCAGCAAATTTGTTGCGCAGGTCAGTACGAAGACAAAGCCGAGATTACGGCGTACGGCCGCAATGCCCTTCTTCATGCTTGCACCGAAATCCTCGGGGCCTACCCGCTTGTGAAAGGACGCGCCGCCACCCTTGCCGCCGCCGGAATTGCCCGGTGTCAGCGGCTCGCGACGCGGCACCGGTCCGGTCGTCCCTTCGATCGTGGTGCCGATCGCGCCGGACGCACCCGAAGAAGTCCGCGCGCGACCGCGTACCGGCGCAGGGGCTGCGTCGATCCGCATCTCTGGTTCTAACGTGAAGTGACCATCTTTCATCTTGGTTCGTGCCCTGCGTCTTGTCGAAAATACAAGCCCCGGCTCTTCTGGAGAATCCCAGGAATCATTGTTATCTTTCAATAAATTGCTCCTAATGAACTATTGGCCAAATCAGGCCAGAATCGTCTGCATGACATCAAGGCTTCCCGAATCCGTGGGCATCGGCGCGGCGTCGCCGACATCGTCGGACGACGGTGCAGGGTCGATCATGTCGCCCGACAGGAACGCCGCAATCGCCTCGTTCGTCAGCGCGGTGGTCACGCCATTGGGCAATGCGTCGGTATCGATCAACTCGGCCTGATGGATAAGCGCATCGCTATATATCTCTCCGCCCGCCATCACGACCGAGTCAATGCCGTAGTCGTCGATACGCGCATCGTTCAGAAGGGCATTCGAGCCGGTATTGACGGTCACTTCCTCGCCGACTTCGGCAAGGAACTCGTCCAGCGCCAGGTGAACCTGGTCTGCGTCACCAAGGTAATTCAGCTGTTCGATTGCGTTGAGTTGGATCAGGTCGCCGGTGATGTAGAGAACCGAAAGCGCTTCGTACCCGGCAAACAGAGGATCCGCGGCAACCGCTTCGGAGATCGACTTTGCACCATTTGCCAACGCCTCTCCGGCGGCGGCGAAAGCTTCGGTGATCCCCATCATCGTGTCGATCCCGGTCGTCGAGATCGAGGCGCTGTTCTGAAGATAGTTCTCGCCCGTGACAAGCGAGTCTACTCCCTCGATCGTGCCCGAGATCATATCGCTGTCGAGCAGGACATTGATCTGTTCGATGATGTTCATCGTGATCATTTGGCCGCCGACAATTATCAGGTCGTATTGGAACCCCAATTCGACGATCGACGTGAGGTTGCCCAAGAAGTTCTCGCCCAGTCCAATGAACGTATTGTCACCGGTGAACTCGATCTCGGCACGGTCGTTATCCGTTGCGAAGATATGCTGCTGGGTCCAGTTCAGCGATATGACATCGCCTTCGACGGTCTGCACCTGCCAGAAACTAGGGAAGACCGGATCGTCGACAGGATCCGCTTTCGCCCCGCCGGGGTTCGACGAGACCTGTTCAATCCGCGCCGCGTTTACAGCACGCGAAGCCGCGCCAGCTGAACCGCCATCGACATCGGACAGCACGTTAGTCTGACTGATGAGGTCAAGGCGAACCACATCGCCCATCACCGCAATCACGCCCGCGTCGACCCAGCTCATACCGATGAAAGCTTCGTTGGCCGAAATATTGCCGCCAGCCATGACATGGTGCCCGGGATCTAATTCGTAGGGGTTGGCCTCCTCTTCCTCGGCAAACGGATTGCTTTCGTTGTCGGGTCCCTCGGGGTCGGCCTCGGCGTCTTCTTCGTCTTCATCTTCCTGCAAGGCTGCCGGAAGATTCTCCATGAAATCGGGCATTTCCTCGCTGTAGACGCCGTTGATCACGATGCCGGAAGCTTCGCCGCCGACCTTAACCGAAACACTGGCGCCCGCCGGTGCCGATGCTTCGGCTGTCAACGCCTTCTCGAAGAACTGCTTGACCTCCTCGACAGTTGGCATGTGGCCCGGCTCGATGATCGCCGAAAGGCCGAGTGAGAGCTGCTCTGCGATCTCCACCAGATCTTCCAGAACCGTCGTATAGACCCAAGGGTCAACGAACTCGTAGTCATAGCCGTTCAAGATCACATCGTTATCCGAAAGCGTCAGATGCTGGATCGTGACAGTCATGATTGAATTCGGCAGCGGAATGTCCCATTGCGGGACGACCGCCGTCGGCTGGCTTCGTATCACCAATGGCGCATCGCCCTCGAGTTCAACGAACGTTTCCAGGCTGACCGATGCCTTCTCGAGAACAGGCATCGGAAGTTCCTGTGCCTGCCAGTCGGCCTTGAAGAAGTGCTTTGCCTTGTAGTTCAGGTCCGGGTCATAGCCCTGCAACTCGTAAGGCGCGTTGAGCGTAATCTTGACGTTGAGAAGCTCGCCGGGGTCGGGAAGATCGTCTTGCGTTGCACGAAAGGCGTCGTAGCCATCGCGCATCCTCGCGGCCTCGACATCCAGATGAAATACACCAATGAAGTGGGCGATAGCTTCTGTGGTTCGGTCGAACGGCATATCAGATCACCTTCTGTAGCCTTACTCCCCTCACCCCATGGGGCCTGAAATCCAGGTTCAGAAGGGGCCGGTAATCCGGCCCCTTCGATTGTTTCGTTCCTCAGCTGAGATCGTCGTCGCCGACCGAGGTCGAGCTGAGGTTGCCACCGACAACGGTCATGTCGACCGTGTTGCCGAGGACGTTGGCGCCCATCACGATGTTCTGGTTGAACGCCGTGAGGTCGATCGCGGCCGATGCGTCGGCAAAGGACTGGCCACTCACATAGCCGTCGTCGCCATTGCCCGAGCCCCAGCTGCCGGCATTGCCGCCTGCGCCACCGGCGCCGTTGGTTGCCGTGCCGCCCGCGCCGCCGAGTGCATCACCGACATACGTGTCGCCGATGGTGCCAGCGCCGCCCAGGGCTGTGCCGCTTGCGCCGCCGAAGGACGACTGCGCACCGCCATCGCCAGTGCCGGCGATGCTCGAGCTGGAACTGCCCGTACCGGTACCCGCAGAGGTGGCGTCATCGTCCGAACTGGCCGCACCGCCGTAACCGGCGATCGCTTCGGCCATGCCATCGGCGGATCCGTTGACATCGTGATCGGCCCAGAGGTCGGAATAGCCGCCCGCGCCGCCGGTTGCAGCCGAGTCGCCGGTGCCAGAGGCATCAGCCGACGAACCCGAAAGCGCCGCGTTCAGGCCTTGGCCGCCGGTGCCGTCACCGGTACCCGCGCCGGTGCCGTTGCCGGTCGTGGTGTTGGTCGACGCGTTGTCGCCGCCGGCACCACCTTCGGACAATCCGGCGCCGAGGCCGAGGCCAAGACCAGCTGCGTCACCCGAAGTTCCGGTGCCGTCGCCGCCTGCCCCGCCTTCGCCGCCTTCGCCGCCTTCACCGCCGTCACCAGCGCCTGCAGCACCGATCCCGACACCAATGCCAGTGCCATCGGCATTACCAGAGTCGGTGTCGGTCGCGACATCGCCGCCAGCCGCACCGGCCAGGCCGGCATTCAGCAGCCCAAGTCCAGACCCCGCGATGGCACCGGCCGGACCGCCGGTGTTATTGCCATCATTGGCCTGGCTGCCCGCGGCACCAAGACCGCCGCCAAGACCGGCCGCTCCGGCGTCGCCACCGTCACCGCCGTCGCCGCCGTCACCGCCGTCACCTCCGTCACCGCCAGTACCGGTAGCGTCACCGCTTGCGCCGAGACCACCGCCGAGACCAGCGCCAATACCGGCGGAATCGCCACCATCGGCATCGGATGCCGCATTCGATGCGCCCTGCGGGCCCGTGCCAACGCCGACGCCGATGCCGGCCCCGGTGCCGCCAGAAGCGTCACCCGTTGTAGCCGCCGATTCAGAACCGGCCAGTCCAAGGCCGAGGCCAAGCGACGTCGCATCCCCGCCAGCACCACCGGCGCTCTCGTTGGAGCTGTTGTCCTCGCCATTGTTGGCAGAGACCTGCACCGCGCCGGCATCGCCGCCGTCACCGCCGGCGCTGTCGCTGTCGGTTCCGGCCGCGCTGAAGCCCAGGCCAACGCCGGTCGAGTCGGAATCGGCATCGCCGCCGTCACCGCCGGAACCATCAGCATAGCCGCCGTCGCCAGAGTCAGCATCTCCGCCGCCGGCATATCCGCCGATCGCGGTTCCGCCCCAGGCGGCGCCGCCGTCGGCATAGGCGTGGCTGCCGCCTGCCGCACCATCGGCATTGGTGTCGATGCCCTCTTCGGAATGGGCGTTGCCGCCCGTGGCATTGCCCGAGAAGTCGAAGGTGCCGCCGTTTGACACCGAGGCACCGGACAGGGAGTCATTGTCGTTCATGACACCTGACTGGATATTGACCGTGCCGGTCAGCGAGCCACTGGTGCTGAGGTTGTTCAGCATGTCGCCGAAATGGGTGTCGTCACCGGGGTCGTAATTGTAGTTCAGGTCGTTGCCGGCGCCGAACACGTCACCAACGGAACCACCATCGGCGACATCGATATCGTTGATGTCGTCGTCACGCGGGATCCACTCACCACCACCGAAGTCGATGTTGATGTTGTTGGTGTTGCTGTCGTCACCACCATTGGTGTTCGAGTTGTCGACAGCCTGATCCTGGCCCTGTTGCTGACCCTGTAGCTGGCCTTGTAGTTGGCCCTGATCAGTTTCCGTAGAGGTCGAGGACGTATTGTTGTTCTCGGCTGCCGCCAGCGCCGCAGCGATGGCGCCGGCGTCAGCATCAGCCGTCTGGTCCTGTTGTTGCTGCTGCTGCTGGGCGTCGATTTCGACCTCGGCCTCTTCGACATTGATATCCGTGTCGAAGTCGGCATCCACGTTGTCGATCTGTAGATCGTCGAACACCGCGTTGAGAATGTTATTGCGATTCGCAACCATTGAATTGATCCTTGTAGTGGCACCGGACCTCGCCACCACTCATCTAAAAGGTGACACTCGGTATTCGGTGCTGTTTCGATGGATTAGGCCGTGAACTGCAAGATGCAGTCTCTTACCGCCGGCCAAGCGGTCTGGTTCGCTGCTTCCCCCCTTTCCAATACGCCGCGGCTTGTCTTGAACCGCGGCTGGCGCCGGTCGTCGCCACTCGTCCTTGAAGATTGGCCAAGAAAAAGCTGGCGACGAGGTTCCGGCAAAATCACTGCTTCAAATCATCCGACCTTTGCGGGGTCGGACTCCAATAATCGCATCAGGGTGCCCCTGCGGAAAGCTGGTCAAAGTGTTAACGCTGCCGAGTAAGCCTGAACGGACGGGCGCCGGAAACCGTCAACTTGCTGACATAAAATGGTCTTTTTCGCGAAGTCGTGAATTCCAGTTCAAGGTCACGCGAACTGTCTTGGCCCGAAACTAGACAAAAGGTTTAGTTCGCTTGGCGAGTAGCCACTCTGACTGCGGGACGATGAAAAATTTTTCTATAACTATATGTCTCTAAAAGAAAAATATCTTGCGCCGCTCATTGAAAGAAGTCACTGGCTGGCGTGATACAGTTCATTTGGTCAGGAAATATTATTCCGAATCTAGCCGAATCGGGGTACATTTGTGTCCAGGCAGAGCGAATTGAGCCAATTTGATTATCAGGGTCGCCTTTTTTCGAAGGGACAGGTTAATGTTTGAAAACAAGGAATCTTTGTTCGTCAGCAAGGACCAGCCCGCGCTGGAGCACGTCGTTTTCGTGGGAAGCGCATTCACCTTTCCAAACGTGCTTCTGCGGCTTGTACAGACCGAGTTTGCCGGAATAGGCGTGCAGCGCCTGGACAATCTGGAAACAGTGGCCAGTTTTGCTGCGGATTACGTACCTCTGCTGGTAATTGTCGAGGATCGCTTCGCTGCGGAGATCGAAAAGGATCTGCAGCGGATACAGAATTTCTCGAAAGGTGCCGCGGTGGTTCTGGCCTATCGCGACCAGTCCGTAGCGCGTCATCTGCTTTCGCTTCAGCAATCGGAAGGCAAGCTGAGTGGTCTGCGGTTCATTCCGCTCAATGCCCCCGTTGCCGGCTGGGTGTCGATGCTGAGAATCCTGATGTCGGGCGATTTTGTTGTGCCGGGCGAGCTTGTCTCGCCGCAGATTAAGACGACGGCGCCGGCCAATTCGAAGCCCGCCGCCTCGCCACCGGCAGCCGAGGCGATCCTGACCGAACGGGAAGGCGAGGTTCTCGAACGCGTGGCGCAGGGTCATCGCAACAAGGCGATTGCCTGCGATCTCGGTCTGTCGGAGCACACGATCAAGCTGCACATCCATCACATCATCAACAAGATCGGAGTGCAGAACCGGACCGCAGCTGCGAATTGGTTTCTTGCCCAGCGCCGGCCTGACGGGATGCAACGGCCTTCGGCATGAGCGGCCAACCCGCCCTGTCATTCGATGAAGCTCTGCTTCAGATCGGACGTTTGAATTACACTTGGACGAATACTGAAAGCCTTCTCGTGCACCTCATTGCGGGTTTGGCGAAGGTGGACAAGGAAACCGCCGTCATCCTGTTCCTGACACTCAACACGATGCGCGCGCGCGTCGATCTGGTGGAACGGCTGGCAAAGCTGCCGCGCACCGCCGCGCCAGAGAGAAAGCGCATCCTTGCCGCAACCAAGAAGCTGGTCCGGCTTTCCGGGGCGCGCAACCGCTACAATCATTCCATCTATGCCTTCGATCCCGACAGCGGCAATGTCCGCACGATCCTGATGCGGATCGCCGATCGCAGAGACGAGATCAAGATGGGCCAGAGCACCGAACTTGACGAGGCCGCACTGACCGAAATCAGGTCAGCCATAGGCGATCTTGGCGAGCTTAACCGCGAATTCTGGGCAATCACGCGAGAGTTCGGCTACCCGCGCTAGGGATGCGTGGTCAGGCCAGCGCGGCGTCGCAGCGTCCGCAGACGCCGGGATGATCATGGGCGCCGACATCCGGCAGGATCTTCCAGCAGCGCTGGCATTTCTCTCCGTCAGCCTTCTCGAAAACCACGCCCACGCCGTCGACTTCGGGAAGGCGGAACGCCTCGGCGGGGCTGGGATCAGCTGACAGCGTGATGCCCGAGGTGATGCAGATATCGGCGAATGGCACCGTGCGAGCGGCGGCAAGCGCCTGCATGTCCTCGACATGGACGACCGGGGCGGCCTCGAGCGAGGCGCCGATCACCTTGTCCTGGCGCTGGATCTCGAGCGCTGCCGTGACCACGCGGCGGATGCGGCGGATCGCGGACCATTTCGCGGCCAGCGGTTCATCGAGCCAGTCGGCGGGCGTGGCGGGCATGTCGACGAGGTGGACAGAACTTTCATCGCCGGGGAAGCGTTCAAGCCAGACCTCCTCCATCGTGAATGTCAGGATCGGGGCGAGCCATGTGGTCAGGCGGTGGAAGAGGATATCGAGCACCGTCCGCGCTGCGCGGCGCTCGCGTGTGTCGCCGTCGCAATAAAGCACGTCTTTGCGGATGTCGAAATAGAACGCCGACAGGTCGACCGTGGCGAAGGTGAACAGTTCCTTGAACACACCTTGGAAGTCATACGCAGCGTAGCCGGTGCGCACCTTATGATCCAGCACGGCAAGGCGGTGCAGCACCCAGCGTTCGAGTTCGGGCATCTCGGACGGTTCGATCCGGTCGGCTTCAGTGAACTGCGCAAGTGACCCCAGAAGGAACCGCATCGTGTTGCGAAGGCGGCGATAGCTGTCAGCGGTGCCTTTCAGGATTTCATCACCGATCCTCAGGTCGGCGGTATAGTCGGACTGCGCCACCCAGAGCCGAAGGATATCGGCGCCGTATTGCTGCACGACCTTTTCCGGCGCGACCGTGTTGCCAAGCGATTTCGACATCTTGTTGCCCTTGGCATCGAGCGTGAAGCCGTGCGTCAGGACGCCACGATAGGGCGCGCGACCGATTGTGCCGCAGGCTTGCAGCATGGAGGAATGGAACCAGCCGCGATGCTGGTCGGTGCCTTCGAGATAGAGATCGGCGAGGCCATCCTCTGACCCGTCCGGTCGGTCACGCAGCACGAAGGCGTGGGTGGAGCCTGAATCGAACCAGACGTCGAGAATATCGAAGACCTGTTCGTAGGCGTCCGGGTCATGAAGATCGCTCAGCATGCGTTCTTTGAAACCATCGGCATACCAGCAATCGGCGCCCTCGGCCTCGAACGCCTCAATGATGCGTTTGTTGACGGTCTCGTCGCGCAATAGGAAATCGTCATCCTCGGGTTTGGCGCCAACCTTGACAAAACAGGTCAGCGGCACGCCCCAGGCGCGCTGGCGCGACAGAACCCAGTCGGGACGCGCCTCGATCATCGAGTAAAGCCGGTTGCGGCCGGTTTGGGGGGTCCATTTGACAAGCTTGTCGATACTCGTCAGCGCCCGTTCGCGGATGGTGGTGCCATACTCGTCCTGGCCGTCGCCCACCGGTTTGTCGATGGCGGCGAACCACTGTGGGGTATTGCGGTAGATCAGCGGCGCCTTGGAGCGCCAAGAATGCGGATAGCTATGGGTGATGCGGCCCCGCGCCAGAAGCGCGCCGGCCTCGACCAGCTTGTCGATAACGGTCTTGTTGGCGCCGCCGTCCTTGCCCTTGGGTGTAATGATCACCTCGCCACCGAACAAGGGCAGGTCGGAGCGGAAAGAGCCGTCCTCCAGCACGTTGTAGGTCATCGGCAGGCCGTGTTTCAGGCCGATCTGGTAATCGTCATCACCGTGGCTGGGGGCGGTATGCACAAAGCCGGTGCCGGCGTCTTCGGTGACGTGATCGCCGGGGAACATCGGCACGTCATAGTCCCACTCGCCGTTGTCCGCCGCGCCGCGAAGGGGATGCGCGAGCAGCAGCCCTGCCAGTTCCTGCGCCGAGACGTGGCGGATCTGGCGGAAGCCCTCGACCCTCGCTTGCACAAAGATCTGTTCGGCCAGAGTTTCGGCCATCAGGTATTTGTCGCCGACCGTTGCCCAGCATTCCTCCGGCGTTTCGGTCACTTCATAGAGCCCGTAGGTAATGCCGGGGCCGAAGCAGACTGCGCGGTTCTGCGGGATGGTCCATGGCGTCGTGGTCCAGATAACCACCGAGGCTTCATGCAGATCATCGGCCAGAAGCGCCTGATCAGCGGCGGCGTATTCGTCCACATCCTCTTCGGCCAACAGGACATTGCCGCCACGGATCACCGGGAAGCGAACCCAGATGGTGGGGCTTTGGTGATCGTGATACTCGACCTCGGCTTCGGCCAGGGCGGTCTTTTCGACGGGCGACCACATCACCGGCTTCGAACCGCGATAAAGTGTGCCGTTCATCAGGAATTTCATGAACTCCTCGGCGATCACACGCTCGGCGTGGTAGTTCATGGTCAGGTACGGATCGGCCCAGTTGCCGGTCACGCCGAGTCGCTTGAACTCGTCGCGCTGGATGTCGATCCAACCCTCGGCGAATTTGCGGCATTCTTGGCGGAAGGCGATGGTATCGACGGCGTCCTTGTCCTGGCCCTTGGCGCGGTATTGCTCCTCGATCTTCCATTCGATCGGCAGGCCGTGGCAGTCCCAGCCCGGGATGTAGCGCGCATCCTTGCCCATCATCTGCTGGCTGCGCACCACCATGTCCTTCAGGATCTTGTTCAGCGCATGCCCGATATGGAGATGCCCGTTGGCATAGGGCGGGCCGTCATGCAATGTGAAAGGCTCGCGCCCCTCCTTCTCGCGCAGACGGTCGTAGACACCGATCTTTTCCCACCGCTCCAGCCAGCCGGGTTCACGGTTCGGCAGGCCCGCGCGCATCGGAAAGTCGGTCTGCGGCAGGTTCAGCGTGGCTTTGTAGTCGGGCGTATCGGCGCACATGCTTGGCGTCCTTGTCAGAATTCGGATGTTGCGGAATGGTCGGCGCGGGTTTCCACACCATGGGCCGGCGCCCCTGATCCTCAGAGCGCCGGGCCGATAATTCGAATGACAATCATCAGGCTCCGCTGCATGAGGCGCTTATAAAAGCGGGAATTTGGAGCGTCCAGCGCCTATTTCGAAGCGGGCACTACATCCCACTGTGCCGTCATCCTGCGCACGATCCAGGCAAGTCCTGCCAGCGACAGGCCCAGCCCGAGGAACGACGCCACGCGGTAAAGACCTGCCAGTCCTGCCATGTCGATCAGGAACACCTTGGCGATGGTCAATGTAACGCCCGCCACCGCGACCTGACGCAGCAGGTGCGAGCGTTGCCAGAAGGCGATGAACAAAAGCGCGACCGAGGCCAGCAAAAGTGCCACGGTGTAGCTGTACAACTCGCCATCCAGAACGCCGGGCGCCGACAGATCACGGCCATGCCAGAAGCGTCGGATTTCCAACGCCGTGTAGAAGCTCGCAAATAAGGCTGCAAGGATACCGGAAGCGGCGCGCAACACTCGCGGCAGGTGGTCGAAGCGCCAGCCGATCAGTGCCAGCGGAAGCGCCGGCAGCAGGTATGCGATGAACAGGCTGTCGAAAACCAGCGGGCCCGCAACCGGATTTCCGTAGTCGAGCGGATTGGCCAGCAAGAGCGCAACCCCGATCAGAACCGCGGCGACCAGGCCGAAGATCACCGACAGCACGACCCGCACCCAGCGAAGCGGCCCTCCGACGCGCAGGCGGTAAAGCTGGTTCGCCATCGAGACCAGCCAGACAAGGCCCTGAAGACTGAACACCGCATGACCATCGGCAGCCGGGCCCATCGCCTTGTAGATCAGCACGTTCGCCAGCAGCGCCAGCGCGACCCAGACAGCGGACTCGGCGGTGGTCTCCGCATCCTTGCGGGAGCGCTGGCGCAGCGTCAGCGCACTGGCGGCCAAGAGCGCCGTCGTGCCGAGATAGGCGAGCAGAACCTCCCACAAGGGTGCGTCACCCGCCCAGACCAGACCGGGGTCAACGATAAGTCGCCAGGCGATCACTGCAGCCCCCGCATGGACCAGCACCGTGACCGGCCGCAGGTTCAGCCGCTGATCTATCACTGCCGCACCCAGCACCATTCCGGCCAGCGCCAACGTCAGCGCGGTCGAAGAAAGCACGAGAATTAGCGCCAGCGATATCATCGTCAGCACCGAAAGCGCGAATAACGCGGTGCGGCGGCGATCCGCACCATCGCGCCGCGCGGTCTGGATTGCGAACAGCACCATCGCGGCGGCGACGACCATGACGTGACCGGCCCACGCTCCCGCCCCCAGCATTCGCGTCGGACTCCAGGTCAGTTCCAGCAGGACCACAGCGACTGGTGCAAAAAGCGCCGCACCCGCCGACCACAATGCCGCCCGCTGGCCGGGAAACAGGCCACGCCAATGTGCCAAGGCCGAGCCGATCAATGCGATCGCCGCGAGAATGCTCACCTCGAGCGGCCTCGCGGCTTCAGGTTCCAGATGGGCCGGATTGATGAACGTCTGGTATAGCGTGCCGTAGGAAATCGCCTGATCCGCAAGGATCAGCAGGAAAGCCACCGGCGGGATCACTGCCAGATCGTCCAGCGCCGGCGCCCTCCGGCACCAGATGGTTGCGCCAAGGAACAGCAATGCAAGCGACGCGATCGCAAGCCAGACTTCCGCTTCTCCAGCATCCTTCCGTGCAACCAGCAAGACGACGCCAGCGGCCGCGGCGAAGCTTGCAAAAGCCAGACGGGTGGGAAAGGCGGGCCATGCTTTCTGTCGCCCGGCGGGTATGGTCGTAAAGTTGCCGAACAGGCTCAGGACCGTCGGACCAGTATGGCCCGGAACCAGAGACAGCGTCGGCACCGCGACGGAGAGTGCCGCCGCGATCAACCCGAAAGCCAGGTAATGCGCATCGCCGGCCCCGCCGGCGAACAGCATCCACGACGCGCCGAACGTGAAGATCAGCGCGAAGGCCGAGACCCAGGCCCAACGCTTGAACGCATCGACGAACAGGGCAGCCGCGGCGATGAGGGCAAAGTAATAGTAGAAGAGTTCGGGGGTATCGCTCTGCCCGCCAACCAGGAACGGCGCAGCCGTGGAACCGAGGATGCCGACGACCGTCAGGAAGGGTCCATAGAACCAGCCGAGCGCAACAGCGACGACGGCAACAAGGACCAGCCAGACCAGCGCCCCGCCTGGCCCGATAAATCCATACAGGTGGTGGGCGGAAAGAACTGCCGCGAACAGGGCCACAAGCCCGGCGCCAGAGAATGTCGAGGGCAAATAGTCCGAAGCATTGCCGCCTTCGTCCCCAGCCCGCCGCCGCACGACCTCGCCGAACCAGATCAATGCGATCCCGAGGCAAGCGGCACTGATGACCCGCCAGAAGGGTGTGACGATGCCGTGTTCGACGCCGTATTGCACCAGGAAGACGCCTGCCAGCGCCAGCGACAGGGCCGCAATGGCAAGGAACCAGTTGACCTTCAGCCACGCGGCGAGTGCGGCGACGGTTTCGGCACGAAAGACAAAGGCACGCGGCTGGACGCGATCCGGCGTTACGATCTCCGGCTGTGGCTTGTCTGGCGCGATGTCGCGCGCCGACCTCGCCGCAAGCCGCGGGTTTTCCGCAGCCGTGGCGGGTGCAGATGCTTTAGCCGGGGCCGGGGCTGTCGCGGCGGGTTCGGTGGGCGTCGGCGTGCTCTGGTCACCTTGCACCTGCGCGACCCGCCGCTCCAAGGCGGCGATTTGTCCGCGTTGCCGGAAGACCAGGTAGCCAAGCACCAGAACGCCCAGCAGCGCGAGTTCGCCTGTCATGCCGATGCCCTTCCGTTCGCACGGCCCCCGGCACAGTCCTATCCGGGCGACGGGATTCCGGCAAGAACCTTCAACCGCGGCCCATCCCGAACAGGCCCGTCAACGCGCGCTGGACCAGCCCGGTCACACTTGGTCGCTTGAGCCGCGCGAAGGGCAACGGCCTGCAGACCTCGATGGCCGCGATGCCGACGCGTGCGGTCAAGGCACCGTTGACCACGCCCTCGCCAAAGCGGCGTGACACTTTCGACAGAACACCGCCGCCGGCGATCGATCCGATCAGGTCGTCGCCCACCGCGACGGCCCCGGTGGCCACCAGGTGTGTCATCACCGACCGGGTCAGCCGCCAGCTGCCCAAGGTGCCCGACCGCCCACCGTAAATCTCGGCGATCCGGCGGATCATGCGGACATTGGCGGTCAGGGCGGTTGCCACATCGGCAAGCGCCAGCGGCACGATTGCAGTGACGGTCGCGACCTGACGGGCCGCGGTCTCGATTTCACGTCGGGCAGCGGCGTCAAGCGGGGCAAGCAGTTCCATCTCTGTCAGGCCGAGAAGTGCGTCGGCGTCCAGCAGATCGCCGCGCCGCTCGGCAAGCTTTTGCAACGGCCATTTCATCGCATCTCGCCCGGTATACAGGCCCGCGATATGGTCCGACACCCGGCGCGCGGCCGCGACGTCGCCCGAAACGATGGCGGCCTCGGCCTCGCGATGCACGGCATCGAGGCGTTTGAGCCGCGCGAAGGCGGCCCATTCGCGGATGACGATGGCAAGGCAGACCAGCAGGAACGCGCCCAGAAGGCCCATCGCGGCATAGCCCAGAACGGTATTGCGCGCGATCAGCCCGGTCACGAAATCCCATGCCCAGAGCGACAGGGCGAAAGCCAGAATTGCCCCCAGAAGCCGCCAGAACCAGCGTGCCAATCGCGAAGGCGGACGCGCGGCCAGAACCGCGACCGTCTGCATCGCCTGGCCAGTCGGCCGGTCGGACAAATCCGGCACCGGCGGCGCGGTGGCCGGCGTCGCCTGCGGCGCTTCGTCAAGTTCGATCAGGACCGGTCCCTTGCGTTCGCTCATGCCATTCCCTTAGCCCAAATCAGGTGAACATCCGGCAGCTTTTCGTCATTGCCTTCGCCGTTGGTCAGCCGATTCTCGAAAAATCCCTGCCGCGCGTAGAAGGCACGCGCTTCGCGGTTGGCTTGGTGGGTCCACAGATCAAGCCGGTCCGCCCCGGCCTTGGCATGATCGAGCAAGCGCCGCCCCAAGCCCTGGCCTCTTGCCTGCGGCGCGAGGTAGAGTGACTGGATCGACGCGCCCGAGCGCGCGATGAAGCCCAGAACATGCCGGCGGCTGCGCACCACGGTGACCTCGGTTCGCGCCAGAAGAAGACGCGCCCCGTCGTGGTGACCGGCCGCAGGCGACGACCTCGGCAGCCAGTCGGCCTCGTCGTGACAGCAACGCAGGATCGCGGCAATCGGACGCTGGTCGCGCCTCTTGGCGGGGGTCAGACGAACCGTCACAAGCGGTCCCCCAGTAGAAACTCGACGGCCTTGTCCAAACGGATATGCGGTGGTCCCTCGCCCGGCCTCAGCGTCAGGCGGGCCGGTGCGAATGTCATGATCTGGTAATCCTCGTCGAGCCAGCTTTCGACCCCTTCGCGCGCAGGTCCCAGAAGCCGCGCAGGATCGTCGGGCAAGTTCCCCGGGAAGAACGCGGCCTGCTTGCCATTCACCAGCGTTCCGCGCACGCAGTCCAGGCTTCGGCCATTGTGCTCGACCGTCTCTTCGATCGTCGCGCGGATCGCCGCGATCGACATCGCAGCGGTCTGTGCGCCCGAGAAGTCGGCGCGAGACCGGGCCTCTTTCACCAGCGCCTCCATGATCGCGGTCAAGCGCGGGTGCTGGCTGTGATGCAGATGATCGGCCTTGGTCGCGGCGAACAGGATCTTTTCAACCCGCTTGCCCAGCAGAAGCTTGCTGAGGAAGGCGTTGCGCCCCGGACGGAAGGCGCCAAGGATCTCGGCCATGGCGCGCCGCAGATCCTCTGTCGCCTGCGGACCGGCATGGATGGCGCCCAGCGCATCGACCAGCACGATTTGCCGGTCGATCCGGGCGAAGTGGTCGCGGAAGAAGGGCTTGACGACCTGACGCTTGTAGGCGTCGAATCGGCGCTCCATCTCGCGCCAAAGGGTGCCGCGTGTGGTCCGGTCGGGCTTTGGCAGGGGCGCGAAGGTCAGCACCGGCGACCCTGCAAGATCGCCCGGCAACAGGAATCGGCCCGGTGTGCAATCGGAATAGCCCGCCGCCCGTGCCGCCTTGAGATATCCAGCGAAAGCCTCGGCAAGCGCCTTTGCCGTCGGCTCGTCCAGCTTTGCGGCGGGATCGGTGGCTGCGGCTTGCGTCAGAAAAGCACCCCCCATAGCGCGACTTTCCAGCCGCTTGAAGGTCTCCTCGGACCAGTCGGAGTAGCTTTTTTCAAGCAATACGAGATCCAGAAGCCATTCGCCGGGATAGTCGATGATGTCGAGATGAACCGTGCGCGGTCCCGAGACAGATCCCAGAAGCCCGCCGGGCTGGACACGCAGGGAAAGGCGCAGTTCACTAACCGCGCGGGTCGAGTCCGGCCAGTGCGGGTCGGTTGACGTCAGGGCCCCAAGATGCGCTTCGTAGTCGAAGCGCGGCACGGTGTCGTCGGGTTGCGGTTGCAGATAGGCCGTCCTGATCCGGCCGTTCGCGGCGGCGACCAGTTGCGGCATCCGACCACGGTCGATCAGGTTGGCGACAAGCGACGTGATGAATACGGTCTTGCCGGCCCGCGAAAGGCCCGTGACCCCCAGCCGGATCACCGGTTCGAAAAAGGCCTCGCTTAGGGTGTCCTGCGCCGCCTCGACCGTGCGGGTCAGCCGGTCTGCAATCTCGCTGAATACCAAATGCCCTGCCCTCGTTTGTCTTGCGCCACAACATAGGCGGCACGGGGGCGAACCGCTAGGGGTACGGACCCCCAAGGATCAGGCAGGCCGTCCGATTGCCAAGACCGGTCGCGCGGGGTAATCCCCGGCCATGCCGAGATACGCATTGAAAATCGAATATGACGGGGGTCCCTTCGCAGGCTGGCAGCGGCAGAAGGACCACCCTTCGGTGCAGCAAGCGGTCGAAGAGACGCTTTCTTGCCTGGAATCCGATCTGCCCTCGATCGCGGCGGCGGGCCGGACCGATTCCGGCGTCCATGCGCTTGGGCAGGTCGCGCATTGCGACCTCGCGCGAGAGTGGGACGCGTTCCGACTGATGGAGGCGCTCAACCACCACCTGAAACCGCAGCCGGTCGCCGTGGTCGCCGCGGCGCGCGTGGATGAGGCCTTTCATGCCCGGTTCTCTGCCTTAGAGCGGCGCTACCTGTTCCGGCTGGTGGTGCGGCGAGCGCCCGTCGTGCATGACCGTGGCCGTGTCTGGCAGGTTCGCAATTCGCTTGATTGCGACTCGATGCAGGCCGCCGCTGGCTGCCTTTTGGGCAAGCATGATTTCACGACTTTCCGTTCCTCCGAATGCCAGGCCGAAAGTGCGGTCAAGACGCTCGACGAGTTGCGGATCGAAGAACTGGACTACCCCGGCGGGCGCGAGTTCCGCTTTCATTTGCGTGCACGCAGTTTCCTGCACAACCAGGTGCGCAGCATTGTCGGCACGTTGGAACGCGTCGGGGCAGGCGCGTGGACGCCCGAGGATGTGGCCAAGGCACTCGATATACGGAATCGGGCGGCTTGCGGACCGGTTTCTCCTCCTCAGGGTCTTTATCTGAAGGACGTCCGTTACAAGGCCGACCCCTTCTCGTGAGTGATTTTCTGGAATGGTCCCTTTTGCGCCATTTTTGCGCCCCGAATCCTTGAGACAAGGTGGCAACGCAAGACCGGAGAGACCAAGATGGAATTCACGACGATCACTTTCGACCAGCTCGCCCTCGCTGCAATGGCCTGCATCGCATTGCGCGAAGCGATGATCCTGCTTCTGCCCGACGATATCGCGGGTCCCGGCGGCTGGCTGATCGACACCGGCGAGGAAGAGGTCTGAGCCCCACTCATCTGTGCTCGGCGCATTGAAGAACCCGGTCGATGGCCGGGTTTTGTCGTTTCAGATCACTATTCCAGCCGATCGGGGAAACCGTCGGCCCGCAGATCGGTTCCCAGCGCATCCTCGAGCAGCTTGACGATCTGGGTGGATTGCGCCTGTCCGCCATAAGCGGCGCGCCCCTTGACGAACGTCTGGTTGGTCAGCGCTGCAAGGTCGAGCGGCACGCCGAATTCGCGGCCAAAGCCCATCGCGAAGCCGAGGTCTTTCAGCGCGAGGTCCATGGTGAAGGCGATGTCGTAGCTGCCATTGAGGATCAGCTGGCCCTCGGTTTCATGGACGAAACTGGAGCCCGACGAGGCGGCGATGGCTTTCCAGGCTTGGGCAAGATCGAGTCCGCCCTGCTTGGCCAACATCAGCGCCTCGCCGTCGGCGACCAGGTGGATGAAGGCCAGCATGTTGGTGATGACCTTGATGATCGCGGCGGATCCTAATGGCCCCATGTGGAAAATTTGGCCGCCCATGGCCTCGAGCGCCGGATGGTGCAGCTCGAACAGATCCTTGTCACCGCCCGCCAGCACGGTGATCTTGCCCTGCGCAGCAAGGTGGACGCCGCCGGTGACCGGGGCCTCCATGACGCGGACGCCCTTTGCCTCGGCGATGGCGGCAAGGCGCAGGATGTCGTCCCGGCCGAGGGTCGAGGTCTCGATCCATGTGCTGCCGGGTTTGAGAGTGGTCAGGACTTCGGTCAGAACCGCCTCGGACACAGCGGGGGACGGCAGGCAGGTGATGACGGCATCGCAGTCTGTCGCCAGTTCGGCGGGGCTTGCGGCCCACTGGCTGCCTGCGGCGATGTGGCGATCAGCCAAATTTCGGGCGCGGTCGTGGACGGTGACGGGAAAGCCCGCATCCAGGAGCGAGGCCGCAAGGTGGCCGCCAAGATTTCCGAGGCCGATGTAACCGTAGCGCATGGGCTGTTCCTAGAAATGGATGTTGTACTTGGCCCGGATCGCGCGGTCGGTGGCGGGATCGATCGTGGGTTGCCATTCGGCAAGGATTCGCGCCATCCGGTCGCGGGCGCGGGGCAGAAGTTCGGGCTTGCCGACCTCGGCCCATTCCTTTGGTGACAAGCGGTCAGCGACGGCAGGGTAGATGTATTCGGTTTGCATCAGCCCCAGCGTTTGGTCCGAGCCGAGATAGTGGCCGGGACCGCCCATGCAGACGGCTTTCATTGCCTCGATGGAAACCGAATCTTCGGTCACGTCGATGCCGCGCACGCAGCGCAATGCCTGCCCCAGAAGGTCATCGCCCAGCACCAGCGACTCCATGCAGAAACCGAGGAGGGAGGCATGCATGCCGACCGCCTCGTAGATCATGTTGAGGCCGGACAATCCCGCCATAACGTTGGAGATCGCCTGCTCCCAGCCCGCCTGCATGTCGGGCATTTTCGCGTCGGCGATGCCTGCGGCGGCCCCGCCCGGCAGCCCGTAGAAATGGTGCATCTGAGCGCAGCCGGCCGTCAGCAGCGCCTGTTCCCCGGAGCCGCCGGACATCGCGCCGGAACGCAAGTCAGAGACGAAGGGCCAGGTGCCGAAGATCGCCGGATGGCCGGGGGCCATCGCATTGACGTAGACGACGCCCATGATGCATTCGGCGACCGCCTGCACGATGGCGAGCGCCAGAGGCGCGGGCGCGGTCGCCCCGGCCTGCCCGGCCGAGAGCAGCAGCACCGGCATCCCGGCGCGGACGCATTGTTCCATCGTGTCGCAGCTTTCCTCGGCGAATTTCATTGGCGGGACGACGAAGCAGTTCGAGTTGGAGACGAAGGGACGCGCACGCCATGTCGCCTCATCCCCCGCGACAGCGTGGAGAAGGTCCATGCAGCCCGGAACGTGGTGCGGCTCCGAAAAGCTGGTGCCGATATGCTTGGTCGTTCCCGCCAAAGATCCGTAGAGCGTATTGATATCCATGTCGAAGTTATCGGTCACGTCACGGCAGACCATCGGGCGCTGGAAGAAATGCACGTTGTCGAGATGCTGCACCAGTTTCGCCGCCATGTGCAGATCCTTGGCGGTGGATTCGCGGTACTCGTTCCGCTCAGTGTCGACGATATGAACCGCCGCGCCCGCCGTGCCGTAATGGACGCGGGTGCCCGAGAGGTGGAGATCGTGCCTGGGGTCGCGGCCGCACAGCGTAATGTCGCGGGCAGCGACCGCGAGCATATCCTCGGCCAGCGCGCGGGGGACGCGGATGCGGCCATCTTGGCCCTGAATACAGCCCGCGCCGGTCAGGATCTCGACACCTGTAGGAGGAGCGCTGCCGAAGCCGATCTGTTCCAGGGCGTCAAGCGCTGCCTCGTGGATACGCTGGATGTTGGCGTCCGACATCGGCTTGTACTGCCCGCCGGGCATCCCTGCGCGAACCGGACGTTTGGCCTCTGCCAGCGGCGCGGAGCGCAGGGCACGGCGCGCCTCGCGGCCTCCGGCGCGACGGGATTTGGGATCGGGTTCGGCGCTCATGTCAGCTCTCCGGGGTCAGGCGCGCACCCGCTCTGACCTGGGGTCGTAGAGCGGTTTCAGCGATGCCTCCGCCGGGAAGCGCCGGCCCGCGATTTCGATCTCATAGCTGCTGGAAAGCACGTCCTCGGCGGATTGCCCTTCGCACGGGACATAGCCCATGCCGATGGCACCGCCGAGCGCGTGCCCGTAATTCCCCGAGGTGATGATCGAGACGATCTTGCCGTCGCGAATCAACGCCTCGTTGTGGAAAAGGAACGGTTCGGGGTCTTTCAGGCAAAACTGGACCATGCGGCGGGCAAGGCCCGCGTCGCGTTTGCGCAGCACCGCGTCTCGACCGATGAATTCTCCCTTGTCCGGCTTCACCGCGAAACCGAGGCCGGCTTCTAGCACGTGATCCTCATCGGTGATGTCATGGCCGAAATGGCGGAACGCCTTTTCGATACGGCAAGAGTCCAGTGTGTGCAGACCCGCGAGGGTCAGGCCGTGGCCGCTCCCCGCATCCATCAGGGTTTCGAAGACGTGGGCTGTCTGGTCGGTCGGAACATAGATTTCCCATCCGAGTTCGCCGACATAGGTGACGCGGTGCGCCCGCGCCAGCCCCATGCCGATCTCGATCTCGCGCGCCGTGCCGAAGGGATGTGCGGCGTTGCTGAAATCGTTCGGACTGACCGATTGCAACAGATCACGGGCATTCGGACCCATGACGCAAAGCACGGATTCGGCCGCAGTGGCATCAGTGACAACCGCGAAGGCGTCGCCGACATGACGGCGGAGCCAGGCGAGGTCGCGTTGCAGCGTCGCGGCGGGAACGATCAGAAGATGCGCGGTTTCGGACAGGCGCGTGACCGTCAGATCACACTCGATGCACGCCTTCGCGTTCAGCATCTGGGTATAGGTGATCCGGCCCGGTTCGGTGTCGATGTCGTTGGCGCACATCTTTTGCAGGAAGGCGGTGGCGTCGCACCCCTCGACCCGGATCTTGCCGAACGAGGTCATGTCGAAAAGTCCGACCTTTTCGCGCACTGCCATGTGCTCGGCGCGCTGGTTGTCAAACCAGTTCTGGCCGTGCCAGTCGTATTTGTATTCCCGCTCCTGCCCCGGGTTGGCGAACCAGTTGGCGCGTTCCCATCCGGCGAGTTCGCCGAAGACGGCGCCCCGGTCGGCAAGTTGCTGATGGATCGGCGAACGGCGGATGCCCCGTGCTGTGGCGACCTGCCGGTAGGGGTAATGGTCGCCGTAGAGCAGGCCGAGTGTTTCGGTCACGCGCTCTTTCAGGTAACGGCGGTTCTTCTGGAAGGGCTGGGCACGGCGGATGTCGACCTCCCAAAGGTCGAAGGGCGGCTCGCCGTCGTGCAGCCACTGCGCGAGGGCAAAGCCCGCACCGCCCGACGAGACGATGCCGATGGAGTTGTAGCCGGCGGCGATCCAGTAACCGCTGACCTCAGGTGCCTCGCCAAGGTAATAACGGTCGTCGGGGGTGAAACTCTCGGGGCCGTTGAAGAACGTATGGATACCGGCATCGGCGAGGAAGGGCATCCGGTTGACAGCGGCCTCCAGGATCGGCTCGAAATGGTCGAAATCCTCGGGCAATTGGTCAAAACAGAAATCCTCGGGGATGCCGTTCATGCCCCAGGGCTTCGCCTTTGGCTCGAACGCGCCCAGAAGCAGCTTGCCCGCATCCTCCTTGTAATAGGCGCATTCATCGGGCACCCGCAGAACCGGCAGGTTCGCAAGGCCCGCGACCGGCTCGGTGACGATATAGAAATGTTCGCAGGCGTGAAGCGGCAGCGTGACACCATTCTGGGCCGCAAGCGCCCTGCCCCACATGCCACCGCAATTGACGATGATATCAGCAGCGATATGGCCGGTTTCAGCGCCCTGCGCCCAATCGACGCCGGTCACTTTGCCGTCGTTGGTCGTGATCCTGGTGGCCTTGACACCCTCGATGATCTGCGCGCCCTTCTGCCGCGCGCCCTTGGCCAACGCCATCGCGATGTTGGCCGGGTCGCACTGGCCGTCACCGGGCAGATGCACGGCGGCGATGACATCCGCGACGTTCAGATGCGGATACATCGTCTCCGCCTCCGAAGCGCTGATCTCCTGAACCTCCACGTGGAATGCGCGGGCGAGCGTCGCCTGTCGCAGAATCTCCTCTCGCCGATGCTCGGTCAGGGCGACAGTGATCGAGCCGTTCTGCCTCATCCCCGTTGCGATGCCGGTCTCTGCCTCCAGCTTCACGTAGAGATCGGCAGAGTACTTCGCCAGCCGGGTCAGGTTCTGGCTGGGACGCAACTGGCCGATCAGTCCGGCCGCGTGCCAGGTCGTGCCGCAGGTCAGTTGTTTGCGTTCCAGCAGGACGACGTCGGTCCAGCCGAGTTTCGCCAGATGATAGGCGACAGAACAACCGGAAACGCCACCACCGATGATGACGACGCGGGCATGGGTGGGGACAGTGACCATGTCAGACGACCTCGTGGCCCGCCGCCTTCAGCGCGCGGGAAAGTTCGGCGATATGGGCGGGTCCGACCTCGCAGCAACCGCCGACAATCGAGGCGCCTTGCTCGACCCAGCCGAGGGCGTATCTTGCATAGGCTTCGGGGCCGAGGTCGCGGCGAGGATGAAGGCTGTCGACGGTCGGCTTGTCCTTCAGGAAGTCCTTGGTGATGCGTTCGAATCCGTTGGCGTAGACGCCGATGGGCAGCCCGGCGCGGCCAATTGCCTTCAGCCCCGCGGCCATCGCCTCGGGTGCCGAGCAATTCACCAGCAGGGCCGCCGCGCCCATCATGGCGATCGGGGCGACGTCAGCGACAGCCTCGCCAGAGCGCAGACATGCGCCATCCTCGTCATCAACGGTCACCGAGAGCCAAACGGGTTTGCCCGCAGTTAGCGCCCCTTCCAGCACAGCGCGGGCGTGGGCCAGGGACGCGACCGTCTCGCACAGGATCAGGTCGACCTCGGGGGCGAGCAGTTGGGCGTTCTCGGCATATTTCCCGACCGCCTCGTCATGCGGAGGATGCGCGTCGGGTCTGTAAGAGGCTATGAGCGGGCCGATGGACCCGGCAATCCGGCCCCCGCCATGCGCGTCGCGCGCGGCCTTCGCTTCGGCCAGGGCATTGCGGTGCAGGGTGTCGAACTGGTCGTCCAGCCCCTCGCCTATCAGCCGGTCGTGATGGATAGCATAGGTGTTCGTCGTGGCGATCGTCGCGCCCGCCGCGAAGTAATCCGCGTGGATCTCCTGTACCATGCCGGGATGGTCCAGCATGACACGGGTTGCCCAGAGGTTGGTTGGCCTGTCGCCGGATCTGTGGACCAGTTCCTGCCCCATACCGCCGTCCAGAAGAACGATCTTCGTCACGCACGCACCCTCTCGTTCGTGGGGTCCCAGAGCGGCTGGTCGGGCTGGACAATTGCCCGGAAGCGTTCGCCGAAGATCTCCACTTCGACCTCTGTACCCGGTTCCGCCAGATCCGCTCGCAGCATCCCCAGTGCGACGCAGGCATCGACGCGGTAGCCCCAGCCGCCAGATGTCGTCTCTCCGACGACCTCTCCGTCGTGCCAGAGGGTGGACATATAGGGTGGGTCGGCCTCGCCCGCCTCTACCGCCAGCGTTACGAACCGTTTCTTGACGCCCTGCTGCCGTTCCGCCTGAAGCGCTGCCTTGCCGGGGAAATCTTGCGGTTTGTCGAGCTTGACGAACCGGTCCAAACCGCCCTGCAACAGAGTGTAATCGGTGGAAAGATCGCCCTTCCATGCCCGGTAGCCCTTCTCCAGCCGCAGCCGGTTCAGCGCGAACATGCCGAAGGGCTTGGCGCCGGCTTCGGTCACGGCATCCCAAATCGCCGGGGCATCGGCGGGATCGCAATGGATTTCCCAGCCGAGTTCGCCAGCGAAGGACACCCGGACCAATGCGCAAGGTTTGCCGGCGACATGACCTTCGAAGCTGGCCGACAGCCACGGCGCGGCGAGGTTGTGATCGGTCAGGGGCGATAGGATATCGCGCGCTTTCGGACCGGTGATCAGCAGGCATTCGACCTTGTCCGAATGGTCGGTAACGGCGATCCCCTCCGGCGCCCTCCGCGATAAAAGATCCGCATCATGCCATTGCGCGACGCCAGCCGTGATCAGCCCGATTTCGTCCGGACCGTGCACCATCGCCGACATCTCGGTCACGATGCGGCCCCGGTCGTCGGCGAAATAGATCAGACCGATCTTGCCCTCGGGCGGCAGGCGCGAAGCGGTGAGACTGTCGATATAGTCCCGCGCGCCGGGGCCTTCGACCTTGAGCCGGGTGAAACCCGAGATGGCAAGGATGCCGCAGCCATCGCGCACCGCTTCGCATTCCTCCTTGATCCGGGGCTCCCAAGGGCTGTTGCGATCCCAGGTCTGGCTGGCCTCCCAACTTGTGTCGTCACCCGGTTTGGCGAACCAGTCAGCGCGCTCCCAGCCGTTATAGGCACCGAAGACTGCGCCCAAGTCCTTCAGGCGGGAGTGCAGCGTTGACAGGCGCTTGTCCTTGCCGGCGGGCCAGCGGGCATACGGAAAATGCATGCCATATTCGTGGCCGTAGACCTCGATCCCCTTGGCGATGCAGTAGTCTTCGTCCGCATAGCCGGTGAAGCGGCGCGGATCACAGGACCACATGTCCCATTCGGTCCGGCCCTCGGTCACCCATTCCGCCAGAACCTTGCCCGCGCCCCCGCCCTGGCAGATCCCGAAGGTGAAAACGCAGGCCTCGAAAGCGTTCGGCACGCCCGGCATCGGACCGATCAGCGGATTGCCGTCGGGCGCGTAGGGGATCGGGCCGTTGATGACCTTGGTCAGACCGGCAGTGCCGAGGATCGGCACCCGTTCCACTGCGTCGTTGATATACCATTCCAGCCGGTCGAGATCGTCGGGATAGAGCTGGAACGAGAAATCCTCGGGCATCGGATCGTCGGGCGTGATCCAGTGCGCCTTGCAGTTCCGCTCATAGGGACCAAGGTTCATGCCCATCTTTTCCTGCCGCAGGTAGTAGCTAGAATCCACGTCCCGCAACAACGGCAGCTTCCCCTTGGTTTCCTTGGAATAGGCAATGATCTCGGGGATCTCGTCGAAAAGCATGTACTGATGGCTCATTACCATCATCGGCACGTCCCGACCGAACCACTTGCCGACTTCGCGCGCGTAGTAGCCGGCCGCATTCACCACGTATTCGCAGCGGATCAAGCCGTTGGGCGTCGAGATGATCCACTCGCTGCCGGTCCACTCCGCGCCTGTCGCAGGGCAGAAGCGGATGATTTTCGCGCCCATGTCACGCGCGCCCTTGGCTAGCGCGTTCGTCAGTTGTGCGGGGTCTATGTCGCCATCGTGAGGATCGTAGAGCGCGCCAGCAAGATCGTGGGTTTCGACAAACGGGTAGCGGCCGGTGATCTCGTCCGGCGAAAGGATTTCGATATCCATGCCCTGGTAACGCCCCATCCCCTTGACGCGTTCGAATTCCTGCATCCGCTCGCGGCTATGCGCAAGCCTGATAGAGCCGGTCACATGGTAGTTCATCGGGTAGTCTACCGCCTCGCCCAGGCCGCGATAGAGTTCGGCCGAGTAACGCTGCATGTTCATGATCGACCAGGAATTCGAGAAAGTCGGCACGTTCCCTGCCGCATGCCAGGTCGAACCGGCGGTAAGCTCGTTCTTTTCCAGCAAGACACAGTCAGTCCAGCCTGCCTTGGCCAGGTGGTAAAGCGAAGACACGCCGACGACACCGCCGCCAATGATGACGACGCGCGCCTGCGACGGAACCTCTGCCATGATGCTCTCCCGGTGGATTTTCTGGGTTGCAGCCTACCCGGCACTGCAGCAAATGCAATTCGCGTGACCTTGGTTTATTGATCGGTTATTCCGATTAATGTGTTGGATTATCGAAGGCCCGATCATGAACATTGACCAGGTTCTCACGTTTCTCGACCTGATCGAGAGCAATAGTTTTAACGCCACGGCAGAACGCATGGGGGTCACGCAATCGACGATTTCCGGCCGGGTCCAGGCGCTGGAAACCTCGCTTGGCAAGCGCCTGTTCACCCGCAGCAAGGCCGGAACCCGGCTGACCGCGGCGGGCGGACGCTTCGTCCATCATGCACGCAGCCTGCAACAGGAATGGAACGAAGCGCAAAGATCGATGCAAAGCGCGGACAATTTCGCGCGGTCGTTGCGGGTCGGCGTGCAGATGGACATCGCCACCAACGCCGTCGGACGGTGGGTCCAGTCCTTCCGCAAGGCAATGCCCGACACGTCCTTCTACATCGAACCCGATTACTCGATCCAGATGAGCGCCGATCTGCTTTCGGGCGTGCTGGACATCGGGATCATGTTCGCGCCGCGGCATTTCCCGGACCTGCATAACGAGCGCGTCGGCGATATTACCTACCGCATGGTCAGCACTTTGGCGGATCGGCTGGCGGGGGTCACGCCCGACCGGTACATCTACGGCAACTACACACCCGCCTTCGACCAGGCGCACCAAAGGCTCCTCCCCGATCACGGTCGTTCGGCTCCGGTCGCCTGCGGCCAGTCGACGGCGGTCGTAGCGCTTTTGCTGACATTGGGCGGGTCGGCCTATGTCTTGACGGAAACGGCGCGAGAACTGGTGGAAACCGGCAAGGCCCGCTTCGTCCGGGATGCCGAGCCGATCATTCAAAGCGTCTACCTCGCCGTTCACCAGCGGCACCGCCATGCCCAGGCGACGCGGAAGGTTCTCGCCATCGTCCGTAGCGAATTCGGCTTTTCCTGACCCTGGCAGGCTGGCAGTCTCTCGCCAGTGAAGGGGAGAGTCGCGTCATGGCCATGGGACCGAAAAGCGTTCGAGAAATCAGCGATATGGGCATCGTTCTTTCGGACGGCTGTCGGCTGTCCGCGCGGGTCTGGATGCCCGAGGATGCCGACAAACATCCGATACCGGCGATTCTCGAATACCTGCCTTATCGCAAACGCGACGGGACCTGCGCGCGGGATGCGCTGACCCACCCCTACCTCGCCTCGCATGGCTATGCCTGCCTTCGCGTTGACATGCGCGGTAACGGAGACAGCCAAGGGCTGATGGAGGATGAGTATACCGAGCAGGAACTGTCGGATGCGGACGAGGTGATCGACTGGATCGCCAAGCAGGACTGGTGTTCGGGGAAAGTCGGGATGATGGGGATAAGCTGGGGCGGGTTCAATTCGCTTCAGGTCGCAGCGCGTCAACCGCCGGCTCTGAATGCCATCATCACGCTCTGCTCCACTGTCGACCGGTTCGCCGATGACATCCACTACAAGGGCGGCTGCCTCCTGAACGAGAACCTCGGATGGTCCGCCACAATGCTCAGCTATTCCTCGCGTCCCCCGGACCCCGAGATCGTCGGCGAAGGCTGGCGCGAAATGTGGCTGGAAAGGCTGCGGGCCGAACCGCATCTGGCAGCGCTCTGGCTTTCGCACCAGCACCGCGATGCATATTGGAAACACGGATCGGTCTGCGAGGATTACACGGCGATCAAGACACCGGTGCTTGCGGTCGGCGGATGGGGTGACGGCTACAAGAACGCGGTTCAGGCACTGGTCGAGAACGTGCAGGCCCCGGTCAAAGGGATCGTCGGCCCCTGGGTGCACAAATATCCCCATTTCGCCGTTCCCGAGCCGCGCATCGGCTTCCTTCAGGAGGCCCTGCGCTGGTGGGACCGCTGGCTGAAGGACCTGCAGACCGGAGTCGAAGCTGATCCCGACCTGCGGGTCTTCCTGCTCGACAGCGAGGTGCCGAAACGCTCGTATACCGTTCGTGGGGGGCGGTGGATCGCGCAGGACTTCCGCGCCGCGCCGACGAAGCTTGTGTATCTCCACGGTCACGCTTTGGCCGATGTGCCCGGGCCTGTTGACGCGCTGGTCGACAGCCCTGCCGATACCGGTATGGACGCGGGCGAGTATTGTGCGATCTGGCTCGGGCCGGAACTGCCCGGCGACCAACGGCGCGACGATGCGGTCTCTAGCTGCTTTGACAGCGCGACCCTGCACGAGGACATGCAGATCGTTGGTGCCCCCGAGGTGACCCTGACCCTGTCCAGCGATGCGCCGGTGGCCCAGATCGCCGTGAGGCTGAACGATGTGCGTCCGGACGGCAGTGTTGCGCGGATCACCTATGGTGTGCTGAATCTTGCCCACCGCAACGGTTCTCAAAGCCCCGAGACGTTTCCCGGCGGCAAGAAAGTGACGATTTCCCTGCGGCTCGACCAGATCGCCTATCGCATGCCTGCGGGCCACCGTCTGCGGCTTTCGCTGTCAAACGCCTATTGGCCGCTGATATGGCCTGCACCCAGACCGACGCGGCTGAGGCTCTCGGGCGGCAGCATTACGCTGCCTCTTGCAAAAGAACTTGGCACTGTGAGCTTCGCCGAACCGGAAATGGCGGAGACCTGGCAGACACAGGAATTGCGTCCCGCCGAGCATCTACGGGAAACCGTCCTCGATCATCAGACCGGCATCACCCGCCTGCAGATCCTTGACGATTTCGGCAAGGTGCTGGACCTCTCGACAGGGCTGGAGATTGGCTCGGTGGCGCGGGAATGGTGGGACATCCATCCAGATGATCCCCTATCCGCTCGCGGCCGCACCCACTGGACGGATACGCGCGGACGAGGCGATTGGCAGGTGCGGACCGAAACTTTCTCGGAGATGTGGTCGGACGCGGAAAATTTCCACCTCACGGCACGTATCGAGGCCTGGGAGGGCGATGACAAGGTCGTCGAGAAAGACTTTGAACGATCTGTCCCCCGCGATCTGCTCTAGGCGGGCGAAAGGAACGGGGCAGCTTGCATCGTATCAGGCACCTCGGCCCCCATGCGACCCAGAAGCGTCGGTGCCAGCGCAAGCTGGTCTAGGATCTCATCTGGCGCGGGCCCGTCGCCGCTCCCGAACCAGTAAAAGGCGACATCCTGCTGATCGTCGCCGCGACCGCCGTGATGGCCACGGTCGCTCTGCCCGTGGTCCGCCGTCACCGCCACCTCGTACCCCGCCGCCCGCCAGCGCGGGATGAACTGCGCCAGCATTCCGTCGATCAGGGCGCAGGCATGGTCCATCTCGATGCAATCCTGCCCAAAGCGGTGCCCCATGCTGTCGAGCGTGCAGGTATGCAGGATGCCATAGTCGATCGCGAAGCGCTCGGTCAGTGTGGTCAGAGTGGCGAACAGATCGGCGTCACAAGGTGTCATCTGGTTCATCGCGCTGTAGCCAGTCATCGTATGGAACCGTCCGTGGCTGATCGGGCCGTCCGGATCGTCGTATTCGATGTCGCGGACGGAATCCCAGGGCGCACGATTGAAGAAAATCGACCAGAAGCTGTGCGTTACAGCTCCGGTCCTGCCTCCGGCTTTCCGGACCTGTCCGAAGATGTCGGGGCAGTCCACGCGAAACAGTGTTTCGTTCGACCAGACGCCGTGCACCTGCGGTGTGACCCCGGTATGGATCGATGCGTAGCAGCTGGCCGAGATCGATGGCAGCACCGACCGCATCCGCCAGACCCGCGCTTCGCCAGAGGCGACCCAGCCTTCAAGGTTTCCGTTCAGCCGCCGGGCCGTCCGCCAAGGCTGACCGTCCAGAATGATCAGCAGGACCCTGTTCTTCATCCCTCGCGTCCCACCTTCATTGTCTCGAAAATATCCCCGCCGGAGGCATGATCTTTCGCCGAAAGATCATCCATTCAATGCCCGGCACTCTCCATCCGGCGATGCTCCAGCACTTCCTCGAGCCAGCCGATCCGCATGTCCGGAACCGAGGCCAGAAGAAGATCGGTATAGTCATCGAAGGGCGGCGACAGAACTTCGCTCTTTGGCCCATAGCGCACCAGCCGGCCCTGATACATCACCGCGATCGAATCGGCGATGGCCTTCACCGTCGCAAGGTCGTGGGTGATGAAGAGATAGGCGACATCCTCGATCTTCTGAAGCCGTAGCAGGAGCTTCAGGATCCCATCGGCCACCAGCGGGTCGAGCGCCGAGGTGACCTCGTCGCAGATGATCAGCTTCGGTTTGGCCGCCAAAGCGCGCGCGATGCAGACGCGCTGTTTCTGGCCGCCCGAAAGCTCTGCCGGGTAGCGATCCATGAATTCCGGGCCAAGCTCGATCTCTTCCAACAGCTCGACGACGCGCTCTCGCCGTTTTGCGCCCTTGAGGCGAAAGTAGAAATCCAGCGGTCGGCCGATGATCGTTTCGACAGTCTGCCGCGGGTTCATCGCGGTATCCGCCATCTGGTAGATCATCTGCAACTGCCGCAAATCCTCGCGGCTTCGGTCGCCTAGTGCCCTTGTCAGGCTACGACCCGCGAAAGTGACACTGCCCTCGGAAGGTGGCAGAAGACCGGTCAGAACGCGTGCAAGCGTCGATTTTCCCGAGCCGCTTTCACCCACGACCGCGAGAGTTTGCCCCGGATGGACCTCGACAGAAACATCCTTGAGAACCTGCACCTTGTTGCCGTAGGCCGCCGAGATGTTGCGCGCCACGAGCACGGGGTTCTTGGTCGGTTTCTTTTCGGCATGCTCGATGGACCTGACCGATACGAGCGCCCGCGTGTAATCCTCTTGCGGGTCGTTGATGATCGCCTCGGCGGTGTTGCGCTCCACTTTCTTTCCGTGGCGCAGCACCAGGATTTCGTCCGAGACCTGGGCCACGACGGCGAGATCGTGGGTGATGTAAAGCGCTGCGACCCCGGTATCCGTGATCGCCTTCTTGATCGCCGCCAGCACGTCGATCTGCGTGGTCACATCGAGCGCGGTTGTCGGCTCGTCGAAGATGATGAGATCGGGTTCCGGCACCAGCGCCATCACCGTCATCGCGCGCTGTAGCTGTCCACCCGACACCTGGTGCGGATAGCGGCGGCCGAAACCCTTTGGATCGGGCAGCCCGAGCCGGGTGAAGAGATCGACGGCGCGGCGTTCGGCCTCTTTCTGTCCGACCACCCCATGTTCCAGCGCCGCCTCGACAATCTGCTCCATCAGCCGTTTGGCCGGATTGAACGCAGCGGCGGCGGACTGCGCGACATAGGTGACTTCCTTGCCACGCAGCCGGCGGAGGCGGCGCATTCCGCCCTTCAGGATGTCGCGGCCATTCAGCCAGACCTCGCCGCCGGCAATCCGGACACCGCCGCGTCCATAGCCCATCGCAGAAAGGCCAATCGTGGATTTTCCAGCGCCGGATTCGCCGATCAGACCCAGAACCTTGCCCTTTTCCAGCGTCAGGGAAACGTCGTCCACAATGACGATGTCCTGCGCGGGCTCGCCGGGAGGATACACCGTCGCTTCGATGCGAAGGTTGCGGATATCTAGAAGCATGTCAGCCACCGCGTCCCCCCTTCAGGTCGGATGTGCGGTTCAAAATCCAGTCGGCGACGAGATTGACCG
This sequence comes from uncultured Alphaproteobacteria bacterium, assembly GCA_942492375.1. GTDB lineage: Bacteria > Pseudomonadota > Alphaproteobacteria > Rhodobacterales > Rhodobacteraceae > JAHEAO01. The sequence continues at coordinate 411,860 of CALOEL010000002.1, read as the reverse complement.
AGATTGCCAGCGCCGCGATGGCGGCGGCGGGGATCAGGGCGGCACCGATACCGAACACAATCCCGTCCTTGTTCTCTTTCACCATACCGCCCCAATCCGAAGCAGGCGGCTGCACCCCGAGGCCAAGGAAAGAAAGCGTGGACAGGAAGAGCACCGCGAAGATGAAACGCAGGCCAAGCTCTGCCACCAGCGGCGACAGCGCGTTGGGCAGGATTTCGCGGAAGATGATCCAGCCGCGTTTCTCGCCGCGCAGCTTCGCCGCCTCGACGAAATCCTGCACGTTGATGTCGACCGCCACGGCGCGCGACAATCGGTAGACCCGCGTCGAATCGAGGATCCCCATCACCAGGATCAGAATAAGGGTGTTGACCGGCATCACCGACAACACCACCAAGGCAAAGATGAGCGTCGGGATCGACATCAGAAGATCGACCGAGCGCGACATGAACTGGTCAGCCCAGCCGCCGATCACCGCGGCGGTAAAGCCTAGCAGGGAACCGAGGCTGAACGACAGCGCGGTTGCGAGCGTCGCGATAAGGATCGTGATCTGGCCGCCATAGATCATACGCGACAGCAGATCGCGACCGATATTGTCGGTGCCCAGCCAGTGCTCGGCCGAACGTGGCTCCCATACGTCGCCGACTATTGCGGCCATGCCATAGGGCGCGATCAGCGGCGCGAATATCGCCATGAGGAAGAACGCCGAGGTCAGCACGAGTCCGATGAGGGCTGTAAGGGGGATCCTCATTTCGGATGCCTCAACCGGGGATTGGAGATGATCGAAACGATATCCGCGACGAGGTTGAGCCCGATATAGACCGCGGCGAACACGACCCCGCAGGCCTGCACCACCGGCACGTCGCGTTTCGAAACGTGATCGACAAGGTATTGTCCCATGCCCGGGTAGACAAAGATCACCTCGACAACGACGACGCCGACGACGAGATAGGCGAGGTTCAGCATGACCACGTTTACGATAGGTGCAATCGAGTTCGGAAAGGCATGGCGGAAGATCACCTTGAACTGCGACAGACCCTTGAGTTCGGCGGTCTCGATATAGGCCGATTGCATCACGTTCAGGATCGCGGCCCGGGTCATACGCATCATGTGAGCGAGGATGACCATTGTCAGCACTGCGACTGGCAGCGCGATGGCATCGAGCTTTTGCCAGAACGACATGCCGTCATAAACGGTCGCGACCGACGGAAACCAGCTGTTCCGAACGGCGAAGAAATAGATCAGCACATAACCCGTGAAAAATTCCGGCAACGAAATCGAAGCCAGCGTCAGGCCCGAGATCAACCTATCGGGCCAACGGTTGCGAAAGCGCACGGCAAGCAGCCCAAGCAAGATCGCCAGAGGCACGGCCACCGCGGCCGCCCAGAAGGCGAGGAACAGCGTATTGCCGAGTCGGCTGCCGATCTGGGTCGCGATGTCACGTCCGTTCGACAGCGAGGTGCCAAGGTCGCCCTGCAGCGCAGCAAACAGCCATTCGAAGTATCTTTTCCAGGCAGGTTCGTTCAACCCCATCTCTTCGCGCAGGTTCGCGACCGACTGAGGGGTTGCCGACTGCCCGAGGATCGATTGCGCCACGTCGCCGGGCAGCACCAGCGTTCCGACGAAGATCAGGATCGAGGCCGCGATAAGCAGGAGGACGCCCAGCGCTACGCGCTGGGCAACCAGTTTCACGACCGGATTCACCCTTAGGCCATCCAGCACTTGATGGCGGCCATGTCATTCATCATGTCGCCGTTCGGATTGCTGACCCAGCCCGCGATCTTGTCGTTACGCGCATCCAGGAAGTCGTTGAACATCGGCATGATCAGACCGCCTTCGTCCCTGACCATATAGCTCATCTCGCTATAGATTTCCTTGCGCTTGGCAGGATCCAGTTCGGCGCGGGCCTGCATCAGCAGCGCGTCGAACTTCTCGTTCTTGAAGCGCGTGTCGTTCCAGTCAGCGGTGGACAGATAGGCCGTCGCATACATCTGGTCCTGCGTCGGCCGGCCGCCCCAGTACGAGGCGCAGAACGGCTGCTTGTTCCAGACTTCCGACCAATAGCCGTCACCCGGAACCCGCTCGATCTCCAGCGGAATACCGGCCTGCTGCGCCGTCTGCTGGAAGAGCTGTGCGGCGTCGAGCGCGCCGGGGAAGGCGACTTCCGAGACCTTCAGCACGATCGGGCTGCCGTCATGGCCGGACTTCGTGTAATGCTCGGCCGCCTTCTCGAGATCGAACTCACGCTGCGGAATGCTTTCGTCGAAGAACGGATATGCCGCGTTGACGGGCATGTCGTTGCCGACGGAGCCATAGCCACGCAGGATCTTCTCGACCAACTCCTCGCGGTTGATGGCGTATTTCAGCGCCAACCGCAGATCGTTGTTGTCGAACGGCGCGGTGTCGACATGCATGATGAAGACGTTCTGGCCGCGGCCTTGGGTGCGTTCCAGATTGACGTTGGGCGCGCGCGACAGAAGGTCCGCGACCTTCGGCTCGATCAGGTTCGCCAGATCGACCTGTCCCGATTGCAATGCGGAAATCCGCGCCGTCACATCGTTGATGATTAGGATCTCGGTGCTGTCGAAGTGACCGCGCGTGTCGTCCCAGTAATCCTCGAATCGCTCGAACGTATGGCGTACGCCGGGTTCATCCACGACGATCTTGTAGGGACCCGACATGATGCCGCTGGCCGGATCTTCCATTCCGCCGTTCGGCTGGATGCGCAGATGCCGGTCGGCCAGCAGATAGGGCAGGTCGGCATTCGGCTCGGTCAGCGTTATCTCGAACAGGTCACCCTCTGCGCGCATCGACTCGATGCCCTTCATGATGCCCAATGCGCCAGACGTCGCCTTTTCGTCAGAATGGCGCTCCATCGTCTTCAGAACATCTTCGGATGTCAGCGCCTTGCCGTCGTGGAACACGACGCCCTGCCGGATCTTGAACGACCAGACCTTTGCGCCCGGATCGGAACTGAATTCCTCGGCGATACGATTGTCCAGCCCACCTTCCGGATTCACCTCGACCAGTTGGTCGCCGATATGGGCAATCACGTTATACGGTGCCTGGCTGAGCGTCAGCGCCGGATCGAGTGAGTTCGAGCTTTCGCCGCCACCGAGACCGAGCTTCAGATGCCCGCCCTTCTGCGCGCCCTGCGCTTGAACGGCATCCGCGATCATGGTGTTCGCCGCAACCGCAGAGACGCCAAGCGCCGCCGCGCGGCCCAGGAACGCCCGCCGGTCCATTAGGCCGCGCACGACCTTTCTGCTGTAGTATTCGAGTTCTTTCGACATTCTCTTCTCCCTGTTTCGATGGCCGCTTGTCTCGCGGGGGCCACCTGATTCTTCCGCCCTACAATACACATCAACCGGTGCCGTGCATCATCGGTCCGACTTTTCCCATCTGGGGTTGATCCACGGCTCCACATTCTCTGGTGGCAATGCGTCCCTCCCAAGAATGTGATCCGCGAATTTTTCGCCCGCCATGATCGCGGGGGCATTCAAATTCCCGTTGGTGATGCGCGGGAATACGGACGAATCCACGACGCGAAGACCATTTACACCGATGACCCGGCCCTCCTGGTCCACAACCGACGTAGGGTCGTCGCGCCCACCCATTTTGCAGGTGCCGCAGGGATGATAGGCGCTTTCGGCGTGTTCGCGCAGGAAATCGTCGATCTCTGCATCACTCTGCACATCCGACCCTGGCTGAATCTCCTTGCCACGGAACGGGTCGAAGGCCGGTTGCGAGAAGATCTTTCGAGTCGCGCGGATGCAGGCGCGGAAATCGACCCAATCCTGTTCCTCGGACATGTAGTTGAAGCGGATCAGTGGCGCCTCGGCGGGATCGGACGAGCGCAATGTGATGCGGCCGCGCGACAAGGCGCGCATCGGTCCGACATGGGCCTGATAGCCGTGCCCTTCGGCCACCGCACGACCATCGTATCGGACGGCCATTGGCAGGAAATGAAACTGGATATCGGGATAGTCGACGCCGGCGCGGGATCGGATGAACCCCGCACTTTCGAAGTGGTTCGAGGCACCGAGCCCGCCACCGGTCAGCATCCATTGCAATCCGGACCAGCCCTTGCCAACCAGATTCCAATGCTTGAAAAGCGTGATCGGCTGGGTGCTGGCCTGCTGGAAATACACCTCCAGATGATCCTGCAGGTTACCCCCGACGCCGGAGCGGTCAGCGATGACGTCAATTCCGTGATCTTTCAGATGCGCGGCGGGGCCTATGCCCGAGAGCATCAGCAGTTTCGGAGAGTTGATCGAGGATGCGGCGAGAATGACCTCGCGACGGGCTTTCAGCAGTTCCACCTTACCGCCGCGGGAAATCTCGACACCGGTCGCGCGCCCGTCGTCGAAGCTTACCTTGCGGGCAAGTCCTCGGATCAGCCTTACGTTCTGGCGCCGCAGTGCAGGCCGCAAATAGGCATTGGCGACCGACCACCGCCGGCCGCGCCAGATCGTCGCCTCCATCGGCCCGAAGCCCTCCTGCTTCTGGCCGTTGTAGTCATCGGTCAGTTCATAGCCAGCCTCAGCCCCCGCCTTTACGAAGGCATGATAAAGCGGATTGCGCCGCGACCCGCGCGAAACGTGCACCGGTCCATCCGTTCCCCGCCATTCCGGATCGCCGCCATGACCTCCGTCATGCCAGGTCTCGAGACGTTTGAAATAGGGCAGCACATCGGCAAATCCCCAGCCCTCGGCGCCGGCGTCGCGCCAGTGGTCGTAATCGCGGGCGTGACCGCGGACATAGACCATGCCGTTGATCGAGGAGGAGCCGCCCAGAACTTTGCCGCGTGGCACCACCAGCCGCCGGTCATTGAGTTGGGGCTCGGGTTCCGTCAGGTAGCCCCAATCGTAGCGGCGCATGTTCATCGGATAGGAGAGCGCCGCCGGCATCTGAATGAAAGGACCGAAGTCGCTTCCGCCGTATTCGACGATCAGCACTGAATAGCGCCCGTCTTCTGACAGCCTGTAAGCGACTGCCGCCCCGGCAGAACCGGACCCGACGATGATGTAGTCGGCTTCGGTCATGCGAGTTCTTCCTTCAGCGCGTCGTAGGAGACCATGACATGCTGGCGATAGGCAGAACGCTGCCGCAACCTGTCATAGTAGCGTTCCACCGCTGGCCGGGTCTGGCGCGGCACGTCCATGTCGAACCAGCGGTAGAACAGGTGGCCGATGACGATATCGGCAGCGGTCAGGGCATCGCCGGAAACATAGTCGCGGTCCTGCAACTGTGCCTCCAGCAGGTCCAGATGGCTTTCGAACCGTGCAATAGCGGCGGTCAGCGCGGCCTCGTCACGGTCTTTGGCGGCGGTACGGACCCGAGACCAGAAAATCGGCACGGTGAAGGATTGCGCCAATTCGTTCTTGCCCCATTCAGCCCACATGTCGACGCCGGCGCGGGCCGCAGGATCCGCGGGCCAGAACGTGCCGCCCCCACCGTAAACCGCCGCCAGATAGCGCAGGATGGCACAGCTTTCCCAGACCACCAGATCGCCGTCTTTCAGCACCGGCACCAGCCCGCGCGGATTCATCGCGCGGAATTCCGGCGTGTCCGTTCCGCCGTGGATGTGGCCATAATCGCGCCGCTCATAGTCAAGCCCAAGCTCGCCCACGGTCCACATGACAAGCTGCACGTTGGAAGATGTGGCGCGACCGTAAATGGTGATCATTCCTGCACCCCGCGCGGGTAGCGCGCGTTTTCCTCGACCACGTTCAGGTCCATGTGGTTGCGCATGTAGCGCTCGCTGGCTTGCAGAAGCGGCTGGTAATCCCAAGGGTAATAGCTGCCGTTCCGCAAGGCCTCGTAGACGACCCAGCGGCGGGCCTGGCTGGCGCGGACCTCGGCGTCGAACCGGTCCATGTCCCAGCGTTGTTTCACCTGCTCGGCCATCGCCTGTGCGGTTCCGGCATGGGCTGGGTCATTGGCGAGGTTGGCCAGTTCATGCGGGTCGGCTTGAAGGTCGAAAAGTTGCGGCGGATCAAGCTCGCAATGGATGTATTTCCACTTGCCATAGCGCAGACCCACCAGCGGTGCGTTCGAGGCTTCGGCGGCATATTCCATCGCGACGGGCGCATCGTGGTCGGCGCCGTTGGCCAGCGCCACCAGCGATTGCCCATCGGTCCACGGCACGATCTCCTCCATATCGACGCCCGCCAGATCGGCGAGGGTCGGCAGCACGTCGAGCGTGGAAACGGGCGTGTCGATGCGGCCCGCCGGCAACCCGGGGGCCGAGACCATCAGCGGCACGCGGGCGGAGCCTTCGAAGAAGTTCATCTTGAACCACAGCCCGCGCTCGCCCAGCATGTCGCCGTGATCCGACAGGAACAGGATCACCGCCTCTTTCCCAGTGCCTTCCAGAGCCGACATGACCTCACCGATCTTGTCATCGAGGTAGGAGATATTGGCGAAATAGGCGCGGCGCGAGCGGCGGATATCCTCCGTCGTGATGTCGAAGCTGCGCCAGTCATTGGCGTCGAAGATGCGCTGCGAATGGGAATCGTGATCCTCGTAGGGGATCGCCGAAACCTCTGGCAGCAGATGTTCGCAATCCGCGTAGAGATCCCAATATTTCCGCCGCGCGACATAGGGATCGTGCGGGTGGGTGAAGCTGACAGTCAGACACCACGGGCGTGCATCATCGCTTCGGGCGAGATCGTAGACCTTGCGGGTCGCGTGATAGGCGACCTCGTCGTCATATTCCATCTGGTTGGTGATCTCGGCGACGCCTGAACCAGTGACGGAGCCCATGTTGTGATACCACCATTCGATCCGCTCGCCCGGCTTGCGGTAGTCCGGTGTCCAGCCGAAATCGGCCGGGTAGATATCCGTGGTCAAACGCTCCTCGAACCCGTGCAACTGGTCGGGGCCGACGAAATGCATCTTGCCCGACAGCGCGGTGCGATAGCCCGCGCGGCGCAGGTGATGGGCGTAGGTCGGGATGTCGGAGGCGAATTCCGCGGCATTGTCGTAAACCCGCGTGCGGCTGGGCAGCTGGCCCGACATGAAGCTGGCGCGGCTGGGCGCGCAAAGCGGGCTGGCGCAATAAGTGCTGGCGAAACGCACCGAACGTTCCGCCAAACGACGGATGTTCGGCACGTGCAGCCAATCGGCGGGACCGTCCGGGAACAGCGTTCCGTTCAACTGGTCCACCATGAAGATCAGGATATTGGGTCGATCGGTCATTCAGCCACCCTTCTCAAGCTCGACGCCGTACTCCGCCAGCGCCAGCCGGAGGTAATCGCGCACCAGATCACGTGCCGTGGGGCGGTCTGGCCTATCATGCTGCAGGGCATGGCGGATATAGATCCCGTCAATCATGCTGGCGGTTCCTTCCGCTATCGTGATCGCCCGATCTCGCGGCACGAGGCGCGACAAGTCATGTACAAGGTTCGAATTCAGCCGCCGCGCGTAGACGAGTAGCAGCCGCGCCGCCTCGGGCGACCTCTGCGCCTGCACGTAGAATACAAGCCAGGCCGATACGATCTCGTCCGCAAACTGCTCGCTGCTGAGCGAAGCGTCTATGATCGCGAACAAGCGATCGGCAGGGGTCTCGGCCCGCGCGATCCCCTCGCGGACAAGCAGGCCGAATTCGGTCAGGATATGACGCATCGCGGCCAGGAAGATCGCGTCCTTGGTGGAGAAATAGTAATGCGCCAGCGCCGGCGACATGCCGGCCCGCCTTGCGATCTGCCCCACGGTGACGTCAAGGGATCCGGCCTGCCCGATCTCGCAGATCGTGGCAGAGACAAGCGCCGCGCGCCTCGCTGGTTCCTGTCCGATTTTCGGCAATGGCGTCCCCAACACGGTAGATCCGCAGTTTGAAGAGTTTTTATTGACTGATCAATCAGGAAAAGATGCCGAACGTATTTTTCGCGGGGTTTCACCAAACTCCGCCGAAAAGGCGCGGGTCATGGAAGCCGGATCGGCATAGCCGCACCTGATGGCGATTTCAGCCACTGAAAGCCGCGTCTGCTCGACATAGCGCCGGGCGGCAACCAGCCGCAGACGCCGATATACCGTCCTCGGAGGCGCGCCCAGCTGTCGCCGGAAAACCGACTCGAGCTTTCGTTGCCCGACACCCAGCGAGCGGGCAAGATCGGCGATGCGGATCGGGTCTTCCAGCCGATCGCGCATGGTCGCCACGGCGGCGGCAACGAGATCGGAGCCGGTTCGCATTTCCGGCAATGCCGCGTCGGCTTCGCCCTGCATGAACAGGGCCGCCACTTCCAGCCGCAGCGCCTCGCCGTGATCCTTCGCGATCATCCGCAGCATCAGATCGAATGCAGTCATCGCCCCGCCACAGGACCAACGATCGCGATCCATAACCAATCGCTTCTTTACAGATTCAACTTCGGGAAACGCTTCGGAAAATGCCTCGAACTCCTCCCAGTGTATCGTCGCGCGATGACCCGCCAGCAGATCCGCGGCCGCCAGCAACCAACTTCCCATATCCATCCCGACCAGCGTTCCGAAGCGGCGAGAGGCGGCGCGCAGGGCGCGGGACGTGGCGGCATTGGCCAACCGGCGTACGTCATAACTGGGCATCAGGAACAGAAGGTCGCCGGAAGCCTGACCCAACGACGCATCCGGCGTCACCGGCAGCCCGCTGGAGGATGTCACCGGCTGACCGTCCACCGTCAGAAACTGCCAGACATAAAGCTCTCGCGCCGACAAGCTGTTCGCAGCGCGCAGCGGTTCCACCGCATTGGCAAGGCAATGCATGGAGAAACGCGGGAAAAGCAGCACGCCGACCCGACGGCTTTGGCGATGCAATCTTCTCCAATCCGGCATGGTTTCGATGCAATACTGCATGATTGGCAAAATCAAGCCGCATAGTGTCAGATGCATCCGAGTCGCCAAGGGAGGACGAGATGCCGCTGGAAATGAACCAAGAGGTGTTCATCACCTGCGCCGTGACCGGATCGGGCGGCTCGCAGGACCGCAGCCCGCACGTGCCGCGCAGCCCGAAAGAGATCGCCGACAGCGCGATTGCCGCCGCCCGCGCGGGGGCAGCGGTTGTGCATTGCCATGTGCGTGACCCGGAAACCGGCGTGCCGTCACGCTCGCCCAAGCTTTTTCGCGAAGTGACAGATCGGATCCGCGATTCCGAAGTGGACGTGGTCTTGAACCTGACCGCCGGAATGGGCGGCGACATCGTCTTCGGCTCACCCGACAAGCCGCTGCCGCTGGCGAAGGGCACAGACATGGCCAGTGCCGAGGAACGCGTCGCCCATGTCGCAGAGTGCCGGCCAGAGATCTGCACGCTCGATTGCGGCACGATGAACTTCGCCGAAGCAGACTACGTGATGACCAATACACCGGGGATGCTGAAGGCGATGGGCAGCATGATGACGGAACTGGGCGTGATGCCGGAAATCGAGGCCTTCGACACCGGTCATCTGTGGCTCGCCAAGCAATTGGTGGCAGACGGGGTGCTGAAATCGCCTGCGCTGGTGCAGCTTTGCATGGGCGTGCCCTGGGGCGCGCCGGATGACCTCAACACCTTCATGGCGATGGTCAACAACGTGCCGAAGGACTGGCACTGGTCGGCCTTTTCCATCGGCCGGAACGAGATGGCTTACGTCGCCGCCGCGGTGCTGGCGGGCGGCAATGTGCGCGTGGGGCTGGAGGACAACCTGTGGCTGGCCAAGGGACAACTCGCGACGAACGAGCAACTTGTGGAACGCGCCCGGACGATCATCGAGGCGATGGGCGCAAAGGTGATCGGACCGGAGGAGGTTCGCAAGAAGCTTGGCCTGACCAAACGCGCGCCGGTGGCGGCGTGATCCGATCCGCGCTTCTGCTGCTGATGCTGACCCTCGCCGCCTGCTCGGTGGGGCCGCGCGGCGTCGGAAGCTATCGCGATGCGGACGCGCAGATCAGTTCCCGCGCGACGATCGACTGGGCGCGGATGCAGGGCGACTGGGTGAGCGTCGCGAATTTCGACCAAGGCGATCCCTGGCGCACGGGCTCGGCTGTCTCGATCGCCTGGGATGCGCCGCAGACCGGGCGGCTTGGCTGGGGCGGCGGATCGGTTCCCATCGCGGTCAGCGGACCGGGCCGCTTCGCGGAGCCCGGCGTCCGGCAGTTCTGGGTCCTCTGGGTCGACGAGGGTTACCGGACCGCGGTGATCGGCACGCCGGATGGCAGCTTCGGCTTCGTCTTGAACCGTGGCGCGGAAATCCCCGCCGACCGGCTGGAAGCGGCGCGGCAGGTTCTGGATTTCAACGGCTACGACGTGGCCCAACTTCAGGTGCTTTGAATGAGTAAGACTGCGACAATCATCGGCGGCGGCGTGATCGGCGGCGGCTGGGCCGCGCGGTTCCTGCTGAACGGCTGGGACGTGGCGCTTTTCGATCCCGACTCCCAGGCGGAACGCAAGATGGCCGAGGTGCTGGGCAATGCCCGCCACGCGCTGCCGATGCTCTACGACACAGCGATGCCCGCCGAGGGCAAGCTGCGGCATGTGAAGACCATCGCCGAGGCGGTGGCGGATGCCGATTTCGTCGTCGAAAGCGTGCCAGAGCGGCTGGATCTGAAGCACAGGGTCTTCGACGAGATCGAAGCTGCCGCGAAGCGAGACACGGTGATCGGCTCCTCCACCTCTGGCTTCAAGCCCAGCGAGTTGCAGGAGGGCGCGAAACACCCGGAGCGCATCCTCGTCACCCATCCGTTCAACCCCGTCTACCTCTTGCCGGTGATCGAGGTCGTCCCCTCCCCCGCCAACAGCGCCGCCTCGATCGACCGCACCAAGGAGGTGCTGACCGCCCTCGGCCTGCATCCCCTGCATGTCCGGGCAGAGATCGACGCCCATATCGCCGACCGTTTCCTCGAAGCCGTCTGGCGCGAGGCGCTTTGGCTGATCAAGGACGGCATCGCCACGACGCAGGAAATCGACGACGTGATCCGCTACGGCTTCGGCCTGCGGTGGGCGCAGATGGGCCTGTTCGAGACCTACCGCATCGCCGGGGGTGAAGCCGGGATGCGGCATTTCATCGAACAGTTCGGACCGTGTCTCTCCTGGCCATGGACCAAGCTGATGGACGTGCCGGAGTTGACCGACGAATTGATCGACCAGATCGCCGACCAGTCCGACGCGCAATCGGGTGCGCAGTCGATCCGCCAATTGGAACGCCTGCGCGACAACAACCTCGTCGCGATCATGCGGGCGCTCAAGGGTCAGGATGCAGCCGCAGGGGCGCTGCTGAACGCGCATCAGAAGGTGATTTCCACTCCGGTCGAGGCGGGTGACGGGCCTATCACCACGATCCGCCGCGTGATCCCCATCGACTGGACCGACTATAACGGCCATATGAACGAAAGCCGCTACGGGCAGGTCTTTTCGGATGCCGGCGACGAGATCATGAAACTGGTCGGCGCGGATGCCGATTACATCGCGTCCGGCATGAGCTACTTCACCGTCGACAACCATATCCAGTTCAAGCAGGAGGCGCTGCCGGGCCAGCGGATAACCGTCGACAGCATCGTGACCGAAGGGCGTGACAAGAAGCTGCGAATGTACCATCAGATCAAGGCCGAGGACGGCTCTGTCATCTGCACCTGCGACCAGTTGCTGATCCATGTGAGCCTGACCACCCGAAAATCCTGCGACCCGGCCCCTGACGTCGCGGCGAAAGCGACCGCACTCGCGGCGGCCCATGCAGACTTGCGGCCGGTGGAGGCGCACTGATGCATTTCGGACTGAGCGACGAGCAGGAGATGATCGTCTCGACCGTGCGCGATTTCGTCGAGCGCGAGATCTACCCGCATGAGGCGCTGGTCGAACGCACGGGCGAAGTGCCGCAGGAGATCGCCGACGAGATCAAGCGCAAGACGCTTCAGCTAGGCTTCTACGCCTGTAATTTCCCCGAAGAGGTCGGCGGCGCGGGCCTTGGCCATCTCGACTTCGCTCTGGTCGAGCGCGAACTCGGGCGCGGATCGATGGCGCTGACGCATTTCTTCGGCCGGCCTCAGAACATCCTTATGGCTTGCGAGGGCGAGCAGCGCGAACGCTACCTACTTCCGGCGGTGCGCGGCGAGCGGATGGACGCGCTGGCGATGACCGAGCCCGCGGCTGGATCGGACGTGCGCGGGATGAAATGCACCGCCCGGCGCGAGGGTAGCGACTGGGTGGTGAACGGCACCAAGCATTTCATCTCGGGTGCGGATCATGCCGATTTCATCATCGTCTTTCTGGCGACGGGCGAGGACGACACGCCGAAAGGCCCCAAGAAGCGCATCACCGCCTTCCTCGTGGATCGCGGCACCAAGGGCTTCACCATCCGCGAGGGCTACAAGTCGGTCAGCCATCGCGGCTACAAGAACATGATCCTCGACTTCGACGATTGCCGCCTGCCCGATGCGCAGGTGCTGGGTGAGGTCGACGGCGGCTTCGCGGTGATGAACACCTGGCTCTACGCCACCCGCATCACCGTCGCCACGATGTCGGTTGGCCGCGCCCGCCGGGTCTTCGACTACGCGCTGAACTATGCCGCCGAGCGCGAACAGTTCGGCCAGCCGATCGGCAAGTTCCAGGGCGTCGGGTTCCAGATCGCCGACATGATCACCGAGATCGACGCCGCCGACTGGCTGACGCTGTCCTCTGCCTGGCGGCTGGACCAGCGCCTGCCCGCCAACCGCGAGATCGCCAGCGCCAAGCTCTACGCCACCGAGATGCTGGCTCGCGTCACCGACGCGACGCTGCAGATCTACGGCGGCATGGGGCTGATGGACGATTTCCCGATCGAACGCTTCTGGCGCGATGCGCGGGTGGAACGCATCTGGGACGGCACGTCGGAGATTCAGCGCCACATCATCAGCCGCGATCTTCTGCGGCCGCTGGGGGCATAGTCTTTATGCCTGCGGCGCGAGTATTTTTCCGAAGAAAAAGTCTGAACGAGGTTTTTACCTTTGGCTTTTTCTTTGCCGAAATACTCCCGCCGGAGGCACCCCACTTTTCGGCCCGCGCTGGCATCCATAGATGAAACCCGGCCTCGAACGCCTGTTTCGCCCGAAAAGCATCGCCGTCGTTGGCGGCGGCGCCTGGTGCGCCAACGTGATCCGCAAATGCCGCGAGATCGGCTATGCCGGACCGATCTGGCCGGTCCATCCGGACCGCGCCGAGATCGCCGGAGAGCCCGCCTTCCGCGATGTCTCCACCCTGCCCGGCGCGCCCGACGCGACCTTCGTCGGCGTCAACCGCCGCGCGACGATCGATGTCGTGGCGACCTTGCGCGACAGGGGCGCGGGCGGTGTCGTCTGCTTCGCCGCCGGGTTTTCCGAGGCGCGGGACGAGGCCGCCGACGGGCCGGAACTGCAGGCGCAGCTTCTGGCGGCGGCGGGCGAGATGTCGATCATTGGGCCGAATTGCTACGGCTTCGTCAATTATCTCGACGGCGCGCTTCTGTGGCCCGACCAGCATGGCGGCGCGCGGTGCGAACGGGGGGTCGCCATCGTCACCCAAAGCTCGAACCTCGCCATCAACATGACGATGCAGAAGCGTGGCCTGCCCATCGCCTATGTCGTCACCGCAGGCAATCAGGCGCAGACCGGTTTTGCCGAGATCGGAGAGGCGCTGCTGGCTGACCCGCGGGTCACGGCGCTGGGGCTGCATATCGAGGGGATCGGCGATCTGCGCGCCTTCGAGCAGCTGGCAGAAACGGCGCATGACCTTGGCAAGCCGGTGATCGCGCTCAAAGTCGGTCGGTCGGATCACGCGCGCGAGGCAACAGTCTCGCATACCGCCTCGATCGCGGGCAGCGATGCCGGGTCTCGAGCGCTGTTCAACCGTTTGGGCATCGGGCAGGTCGAGACGATTCCGGATTTCATCGAGACGCTGAAATTCCTCCATGTCGTCGGGCCGCTCGCCTCGAACCGGATCGCATCGATGTCCTGTTCGGGGGGCGAGGCGAGCCTGATGGCGGACTTGGCAATGGATCACGATCTGACCTATCCGGCCTTGAACCAGCCCCAGAAACACGGGCTGCGCGCAGCACTCGGGCCGATGGTGAAGCTGTCCAACCCATTGGATTACAACACCTATATTTGGCCTCGCATCGATGCGATGGCGGCGACGTTCACCGCGATGATGGACCGGTCTCTGGCGCTGGGGATGGTCGTACTGGACTTTCCCCGCGCCGATCGCTGCGATGCCAGCGACTGGGACAACGTGATCGAGGCGGTGGCACAGACCCGCGCCGCCACTGGCGTTCCGATGGCGATCGTCGCCTCGCTGGCAGAGAATATGCCCGAGACGGTGGCAGAACGACTGCTTGGAATGGGCATCGTCCCGATCTGCGGCATGGCCGAAGCGTTGAAAGCCGCCTCGGTCGCGGCGCGGCTGGGCGGGGAACCGGTTCGTGCAGAGCCGGTCTTGTTGCCGAAACCTCCGCTCAATCCCAATGTTCTGGCCGAGGCCGAAGCGAAAGCCGCATTGGAAACGCTAGGCGTGGACATACCACGCCATCAAAGGGTGTCATCGGTCGAAGCTGCGGCGGGGGCCGCAGGGGCGATCGGCTTTCCGGTCGTCGTGAAAGGCGAAGGCATCGCCCACAAGACAGAGGCCGGGGCCGTGGCGCTGAACCTTGCCGATGCAGCGGCCGTGCGAGACGCGGCCAGCGGAATGGACGCCAAGAGCTTTCTGGTTGAGGAAATGGTCGCCGATACCGTCGCCGAACTTCTGGTGGGCGTCGTTCTGGACCCAGCCCACGGCTATGTGCTGACCGTTGGCGCGGGCGGTGTGTTGACAGAGTTGATGGCCGATACTGCCTCGATCCTGATCCCCGCCAGTGCCGACGCGGTCGAGGCTGCGTTGAGGAGGCTGCGGATATTCCCCCTGCTCGCGGGCTATCGCGGCAAGCCCGGTGTCGATCTGGATAAAGTTGTGCAGGCGGTGATGGCCGTGCAAGCCTATGTTGTGGCGCATCATGGCCGCATCGAAGAGGTGGAGATCAACCCGCTGTTGTGCTGCACCACCCGCGCGGTGGCAGCGGATGCCCTGATACGGATAGGAGAAGCCGATGACTGACGGCCCGATCAAGACCAGCCGCGACGGCCATGTGCTGGAAGTGACGCTCGACCGGCCCAAGGCGAATGCGATCGACTTGGCGACCAGCCGGATCATGGGCGAGGTCTTCACCGGGTTCCGCGACGATCCCGACCTTCGGGTGGCGATCGTGACCGGGGCGGGCGAGAAGTTCTTCTGCCCGGGCTGGGATCTGAAGGCCGCGGCCGAGGGCGACGCGGTGGACGGGGATTACGGGGTCGGCGGGTTCGGGGGCCTTCAGGAACTGCGCGGGCTGAACAAGCCGGTGATCATGGCGGTCAACGGGATCTGTTGCGGCGGCGGGCTGGAGCTGGCCTTGTCGGGCGATATCATCCTGGCGGCCGATCACGCGACCTTCGCGCTGCCGGAGATCCGGTCGGGGACGGTGGCGGACGCGGCCAGCATCAAGCTGCCGAAGCGGATCCCCTATCATGTCGCGATGGAGCTCTTGTTCACCGGGCGCTGGATGGATGCCGGGGAGGCGCATCGCTGGGGGCTGGTGAACCGGATCCTTCCGGCGGGCGACCTGATGGGCGAGGCGCGGGCCCTGGCGGCCTCGCTGGCGGCGGGGCCGCCGCTGGTCTTCGCGGCGATCAAGGAGGTGGTGCGGGAGGCGGAGGATATGAAGTTTCAGGACGCGCTCAACCGGATCACGAAAAGTCAGTTCGAGTCGGTGGAGAAGCTCTATCGGTCGGAGGACCAGAAAGAGGGGGCGCGGGCCTTTGCCGAGAAAAGGGACCCGGTCTGGAAGGGGCGCTAGGGCTAGGCGTCCACATGTGGACGGCCGGCGTTATTGTTTCTTTTCAATGACTTGGATTTTTTAGTTAGGGATTTGTTAGGGAATGCCCTGTGGCGTTCGGTGGGGGTTGACGCGAGATGTTGCGACCTTAAGAGAAGGCGGGCGCGGATGTAAGAACGCCGGATGTGCGGGACCACGAGCGGGTTCTCACAAATAGCCACTACACCAACAGGCCACTTCAGCCTTGATATGTTCATCCTTTTGAAACGCAAACACATCATGTAGTGTTCGACGGAATGTCAGGACCGAAATGGCCATCTAGGGCGATCAGGCCAGAAAAACACTGCGGCCGGAGGCGAGCGATGCTGGACACGCAAGGACAAACGACTGATATCGAACCGGGCCGCGAGGCTAAGTATAGGAGAAACACGACCGCAAAACCTCACGGCCACATCTACGAGGGCGACTGCCTGACGGTTATGGGTGGCATCGCCGACAGTTCAATCGATATGATCTTATGCGACCTCCCGTATGGCACGACACAGAACAAGTGGGACTCAGTGATCGACCTGAGCAAACTTTGGAAGGAATATCGTCGTGTCGCCAAGCCGAACGCCGCCATCGTCTTGACGTCGCAGGGTATTTTCACCGCCAAGCTGATGTTGTCGAACGAGAACTGGTTCAAATACAAAATCGTCTGGCAGAAAAGCAAGTCCACGAATTTTTTGAATGCAAAGAAACAACCTCTCCGGAAGCATGAGGATATTTGCGTGTTCTATGGGAAGCCGCCGACCTACAACCCGCAGATGACAGCCGGCGAGCCCTACAACAAGGGCATCCGAAAGGACCAGCTTTCTGGTTCATATGGGGATTTTTCACCGTATCATGTCCAAAGCAGTGGAGACCGCTACCCATCGGATATCGTCTACTTCAAAACGGCTGAGAGCGAGCCTGAGCGTCAGGTTTGGCACCCGACACAGAAACCTATCGACCTCGGTAGATACCTCATCCGGACCTTCAGCAATCCCGGGGACGTTGTTCTAGACAATGCGTTTGGGTCCGGAAGCTTCCTGCTGTCGGCCCATCTCGAAAACCGACGATTCATCGGCATAGAAAAGAACTCGGAGAGCTTCCGGTTCAAAAACAATAGCATTGACTATATCGATGTCGCTCTTGATCGATTGAAAGCGCACAAGGCACTGGTCGGAGTGACGCGGAGATAGCATTCCTTAGTAATATCCGAAATTCCGACCTCCGGCACCTGTTGTTGTTCGATGAAGTTTTCCCTTTTTTTGGGTATCTTGCACTAAGGTTGCATGCTCTGGCGAACCAATAAGAAGAAAAAGAATATCGAAATCAGCAGCGGTATCTGGTGCCCGCTGAAAAACGATTGCAAGATCTGATCGGTTGCCGCCTGCCGTGGGTCGCAGGTTCGGACGTCCTATGGCTGCAGTGATGGCGTCACTGCTTAAGAGCAAGCGCCACATTCCATTGTCCTGCCGCATGGTAAACGTCAGTTCAAACACGGTTTTGCCTTCGACACGAATTGACCGCTCAACCCGATCGCCCTTGAGCCTGAAGAAGGGAACCATTGCCGCTGGGAACTCAAGATCGCGGCCACCGGCGCTAGCGCTGCCGCAATCAATCCAAGCAACGGACGCCGATTGCGGGGTTCCATCGAATTTCGATTGATAATCAACACCCAATATCTTGCCGATCAAATTGTCGTCAAGGACCTTGTCTTTGACCTCTTTGTCGAGCTTCTTCCGAGCTGCCCGGAGCGACTCGTATGCCGTCCTGTAAACATCGAGCCCCGCCTGATCTAGAGGATGTCCGCCGTCCCACATAGCCTGCCATTGGCCGCGAAGCATTCCCGTCTCTTTGACACTCTCGGCACTCAAAACAACGCCCGCCTCGACGTTTCTCGCCAGGCCGTTGGATGTGAAATTTCCTGACCCAACGTACGAGACGCACATCTCCGGCCGGGCGGACGACCATAGCTGATATATCTTGGGATGAAATCGGAAGTGTGGGCCGCTTGATGCGAGCCTGACTTCAGATCCGGGCATGTCACGCAGGTGCTCGATTGCTGAAGGCTGGCTGACCGCATCATCAATACCAATTGCCCATCTGCTCGCCTCAATGTCGCGACCTATGGCTCCGGTCAGAGCGGGGATTCCGCTGGATGTCGCGTAGGCAACGGCGACATCCAGACGGTCCAAATCTGGTGAGGTTGTCGCTTTGCCAAACACGCTCTTGAAAACCGAGTCATCATCGCCAAGCTGCGTAATCAAGTTAACTTTCATCTAGCAGTAAGTCCCACGTTCACACCGACAGTCGATGATTCTTTGTCCAATAGATGCCACCCGTTATGCGGGTATGCACTCATTTTTTGTGAACTCTCGAAACTCTACGAAAGACAGTTTCTGTTGATTTGGTGCCAGACCACGCGTCGGCGCGGCGAAGGTCCGCAATCCCGTGCTGAAGGTCGAAGGGTGTGCTGAGGCCGGCGTCACCTCGGCCTCCTGCCTACACCCTCCCCCACCTTCCCCCTTGAACGCAAGCCGATTGTCCTAGACTCTTGGTCAGGAAAATGGAGGCTCTCATGCGGAAACTGCAGTCCCAGGGCGTGCATCACATCACGCTGGTTGGCGCCGACCGGCAGACCTCGATCGATTTCTGGGAGGGGGTGCTGGGGATGCCTTTCATCTTCGACCAGCCCAATCTCGACGACCCGAACGAGGGGCATCTCTATTTCGATCCGGGCGACGGGCGGCTGATCACGGTGTTCACCAATGAAAGCCGCAAGCCCGATCCGCGGCGGACCCCCACCGAACCGGGCTGCGTGCATCACCTGGCGTTCGCGGTCAGCCAGGTGACGTTCTGGCAGGCGGTCGAGCGGCTGGACGAGCGCGGCATCGGGCATAGCGGGCCGAAGGACCGGGGGTTCATGGATTCGATCTATTTCAAGGACCCGATGGGGCTTCTGATCGAACTGGCGAGCTACCGGTTCGAGCCGCCGATGGGGGCCAGCCATGCCGATGTGATGATCACCGCGCACCGGATCCGGGTGGAGCGCGGCGACCATCATATCGACCGGATCCATGTCGCCGACGCGGTCGAGAAGCTTGTGCGGGTGCGGCATGACAGCCTGTCCGGCGACCGCGAGCCGAAGGACCCCTATGGCGCGCGGTGACGCGCGGATTTAAGGCGAATCCGATGCATTCGGAGGATCGACGCCGGGTCGACGGCAAGCCGCCGTTAACACCCCTGACCGACACTGGACCCGGGAACGTGGGAATAGTGGAATGGTGGGATCGTTTACAGGACGACTCGTCCTGGCCGAAAGCACAAGCGTGGGGCTTTTACCTTTCGGCGCAGACATACATGGCCTCTGGTTCGAGGCGGAGGGCGGCACGCTGCGGCTGTCCGGTTCCGCGGGCGAGGGGCTGACCGCGCGGCAGATCGGGCTGGACCTGACGGACGGCGCGCGGTTTACCGGCAACAGCTTTCTGGGGCCGGCGCATGACGGTTTCGTCGCGGCCGATTTCGGCGGCGAGACGCAGTATTTCTCGGCCAGTCTGATTGCAGGCGAACTGGGTGCCGGGGACGGCGGCGGACGGTCGGCGGTGACGCTCAGCCATCTCAACAGCGGCTTCGCGGGCGACAGCTTTCAGCTGGTCGGGCTGGCGACGGCGCAGGCGCAGCTGGTCTTCGCGGCGCGGACGGGACAGGACGGGCTGGCGGTCGCCTCGGTGGGCGACGGGGTCCTGTCAGGGTTCAGCGCGCTGCCCGATGCGGGCGAGGGGCGGATCCTCGACATGGCGACGCTGTCGGTCGGCGGCGAGGCGTGGCTGCTGGCCAGTTCCAACGGCACCGACAGCGTGTTCAGCTACTCGGTCTCGGCGGAGGGCGCGGTCAGCTACAGGTCGGATTTCGGCGCCGCCGAGGGGCTTGGCGTCGGCGATGCGACGGCGTTGCGGGCGGTGGTGGCCGATGGCCAGCCCTATGTGCTGCTGGCGGGGGCGGAAAGCTCCTCGATCTCGGTGCTGGCGCTGGAACCGGATGGCAGTTTCCGGGTGGTGGATCACGTGCTCGATGCGCCGGACACGAGGTTCGCGGGCATCGTGCACCTGGAGACCGCCGAGATCGGCGGGGTGACCTATGTGCTGGCGGCGGGCAGCGATGACGGGTTCTCGCTGTTCCGGATGCGGCCCGACGGCAAGCTGCTGCATCTGGGCGCGGTGGCGGATGCGGACGGGGTGGTGCTGGACAATCCGTCGGCCTTTGCGATGGCCGGGTGGCAGGATGCGCTGCATATCGCGGCAAGCTCGGGGACCGAGGCGGGCGTCTCGCATTTCCGGGTCGACCTGTCGGGGACCGGCGCGACGATCAGCGGCACCGGCGCGGGCGATCAGCTGACCGGGACCGCGGCGGATGACATGATCCTCGGCGCCGGCGGCGATGACGTGATCGCGGGGATGGCGGGCAATGACATCCTGATCGACGGCGCGGGGTCAGACCTGCTGATCGGCGGCGCCGGGCGCGACCTGTTCATCCTGCACGTCGATGGACAGACCGACACGATCCAGGATTTCGAGCGCGGCCTGGACCAGCTGGACCTGTCGTTCATTCCCGGGCTCTACAGCCTTGACCATGCGACGGTGCAGTCGACGGCGGACGGCGCGCGGGTGAGCTTCCGGGACGAGGTGCTGGTGCTGCGCGCGGCCGATGGCAACCCGCTGACGCGGACCGACCTTATCCGCTATTCGGCCTTCAATCTCGACCGTCCGCCGATCGTCCTGAACGGCGATCCGGTGCCGAATACCGGACTGGTCGCGGGGACCGACGACGATGATCTGGTGATCGGCACGGCAGGGTCGGAAACCCTGTCCGGCGGGTTGGGCAACGACGTGCTGGACGGGCGCGGCGGCGGCGACCGGCTGTTCGGCGGGGCCGGGAGCGATGCGGTCAGCTATGCGGCGGGGTCCGCCGTGACGGTGGATCTGGAGCAGCCGGACCGCAACAGCGGCGATGCGGCGGGCGACCGGTATTTCTCGATCGAGGCCGTCATCGGCAGCGGTTTCGACGATGTGCTGTGCGGCACCGCGGGGTCGGACAATCTGTCGGGCGGCGCCGGGAACGACCGGCTGGAGGGCCGCGGCGGCGACGACCTGCTGTCAGGCGACGGCGGCGACGACTGGTTTTCGGGCGGCGCGGGCAAAGACCGGTTCGATGGCGGCGAGGGCCATGACCTGGTCAGCTATGCCGATGCGGCGGGGGGATTGCGGGCCTATCTGGCCCGGCCCGACCGCAATACCGGCGAGGCGCGCGGCGATAGCTATGTCTCGATCGAGGGCCTGGAGGGATCGGTAAGGGGCGACCGGCTTTATGGCGACGGCAACGCCAACACGCTGTCGGGCGGCGGCGGCGGTGACCGGCTTTACGCCGGTGCGGGGAACGACCTGCTGTTCGGCGGCCGCGGACGCGACATCCTGGTCGGCAGCGACGGCGACGACACGCTGTCGGGCGGCGGGTACCGCGACACGCTGAAGGGCGGCAGCGGGTTCGACATGTCGAGCTATGCCGATGCCGCCAGCGGCGTCACCGCGCATCTCGGGCGCGGTGAGGGCAGAGCCGGCGACGCCAAGGGCGACAGGTTCTACAGCATCGAGGGGCTGATCGGATCGGAGTTTGACGACAGGCTTTTCGGAAGCGGCAATGCGGACGAGATCAGGGGCGGCGGCGGCAATGACCTGATCAGGGCGGGCAACCGCAACGACCGGCTGTTCGGCGGAACCGGCGATGACCGGATCGAAGGCAACAAGGGCCATGACAAGATCACCGGCGGCGCCGGGAACGATTTCCTGAAGGGCGGACGCGGCCGGGACGTGTTTTTCTACGAGGCCGATTTCGGCCATGACCGGATCGGCGGGTTCAATGCCCGCGAGGACCGTCTGAACCTCGACCTGGCATCGCTGGGGCTGGACCCGATGGATGCGGCGCAATTCATGCAGGCCCATGCCGGGATCGAGGGACGGGACATGGTTCTGCGGCTGGGCGAGGAGGCCAGCATCACGCTGCTGGGCTATACCGACTTTTCGGGCCTGACAGATGCGCTGATCCTTGGCTGACGGGTCAGATGGCCCCGCCCTCGGCCAGCGCCTGCAGGTAGGTGCCGTATTCGTTCTTCTTGAACACCTCGGCGCGGCGGCGCAGCTGGTGGGCGTCGATCCAGCCCATACCGAAGGCGATCTCGTCCGGCGAGCCGACCTGCAGGCCCTGCCGCTTTTGCAGCGTGCGCACGAAGTTGCCGGCATCGAGCAGGCTGTCATGCGTGCCGGTGTCGAGCCAGGCGAAGCCGCGGCCCATCTTCTCGACCGTCAGGCTGCCATCGGCCAGATACATTTCGAGAAGCGTCGTGATCTCCAGCTCGCCGCGCGCCGAGGGCCGGACCTGCCGGGCGCGGGCCGGCGCGTCGGCGTCAAGGAAATAGAGCCCGGTCACGGCGTAGTTCGAAGCGGGCTTTTCCGGCTTTTCGATGATCGAGCTGACATTGCCCGCCGCGTCGAAGCCGACGACGCCATAGCGTTCCGGGTCCGAGACGCGGTAGCCGAAGACCGTGCCGCCGGTTTCCTTGGAGTCGGCGCTGGCCAAGAGTTCCGGCAGGCCGTGGCCGAAGAAGATATTGTCGCCCAGAACCAGCGCCGAGGGCGCGCCGGCCAGGAACTCCTCGGCCAGGATGAAGGCCTGCGCCAGCCCTTCCGGCGCGGGCTGGGTGATGTAGGTCAGCGACAGGCCCCATTGCGATCCGTCGGCCAGAAGCCGCTGGAACTGGGCCTGATCCTCGGGCGTGGTGATGACCGCGATCTCGCGGATGCCCGCGAACATCAGCGTGGACAGCGGGAAATAGACCATCGGCTTGTCGTAGATCGTCAGAAGCTGTTTCGATGATCCCATCGTGACGGGGTAGAGCCTTGTGCCCGATCCGCCCGCCAGAATTATGCCCTTGCGCCTGGTCACGTGCTGCTCTCCTTCACCCGGTCTTGACGCCGAGGCGCGTGCCCACGCCTTCGCGGTCCTGAAGCGCCCGCCACCATGTCTCGTTCGCCAGATACCAGGCGACGGTTTTCTCCAGCCCCTCCTCCAGCGTCACCGAGGGCTGCCAGCCAAGTTCGGCCCGCACCCGCGCGGGGTCGATCGCGTAGCGCAGGTCATGGCCGGGACGGTCGGCGACGAAGGTGATCTGGTCGGCATGGCTCTGCGCGGCGGGGCGCAGCCGGTCGATTATGCCGCAGATCGTGCGGGCGATGTCGAGGTTGGTCGCCTCGTTCTCGCCGCCGATATTGTAGGTGCGGCCCACCTGCCCGTTCGCCAGCACCCTCAGCAGCGCGTCGGCGTGATCCTCGACATAAAGCCAGTCGCGGATGTTTTCGCCCTGCCCGTAGATCGGGATCGGCCGGCCCGACAGCGCGTTCAGGATGATGACCGGGATCAGCTTTTCGGGGAAATGGTAGGGGCCGTAATTGTTCGAGCAGTTGGTGACGAGCACCGGCAGGCCGTAGGTCTCGTGCCAGGCCCGCACCAGGTGATCGCTGGCCGCCTTCGAGGCCGAATAGGGGCTGTTCGGGGCATAGGGCGTGTCTTCGGTGAACTTGCCGGTGGCGCCCAGCGAGCCGTAGACCTCGTCGGTCGAGACATGATGGAAGCGGAAGCTGTCGGGGCGTCCGGCCTGCTGCCAGTGGGAGCGCGCGGCCTCCAGCAGGTTGTAGGTGCCGGTGACGTTGGTTTCGATGAAGATGCCGGGGCCGTCTATCGAGCGGTCGACATGGCTTTCGGCGGCGAGGTGCAGCACCGCGTCGGGGCGGTGGTGGGCAAAAATCCCGGCCAGCGCCGCGGGGTCGCGGATATCTGCATGTTCGAAGGCGTAGTCCGGGTGGTCCTCGACCGCGGCGAGATTGGCCAGGCAGGCGGCATAGGTCAGCGCGTCGAGGTTCACCACCTGATGCCCCGACGCGATCGCCTGCCGCACCACGGCAGAGCCGATGAACCCGGCGCCGCCGGTCACCAAGATCTTCATTCGACGGTTCTTCCCTTCGATGCGGTGCTGATGGCCGGCATGTTTGACGATATCATGGCCGTCATGGGGTCAATTCCGTTCGGCCAGCACTTTGGCGAGGCTGGCCTTCCAGTCGGGCCGGGCGATGCCGAACATCTGCTGCAGGCTGGTGCAGTCGAGCCGGGAATTCGCCGGGCGCTGCGCCGGGGTGGGATATTCGCTGGCCGGGATCGGCGTGACGGTCACATCCATGCCGGCCTGGGCGAAGATTTCCGCCGCGAAGCCGGCCCAGCTGACGGAAGGTTTGCCGGCAAGGTGGTGGGTGCCGCCCTTGGCGCTGTCCTGTTGCATCTGGCCGGCCATCGCCAGCAGCGCCGCGGCGATATCGGCGGCGGCGGTGGGGCCGCCGATCTGGTCATCGACGACGCGCAGGATGTCGCGCTGCGCGCCGAGCCGCAGCATGGTGTTGACGAAATTCGTGCCATGCGCCGCGAACACCCAGGAGGTGCGCAGCACCGCCCATTGCCCGCCGGCGGCATGGATCGCGGTTTCGCCCGCCAGCTTCGAGCGGCCATAGGCGCCGAGCGGGCTGGGCACATCGCCGGGCAGCCAGGGGCGGTCGCCGGTGCCGTTGAAGACGTAATCGGTGGAGATATGCAGGAACGGCACGCCAAGCGCGGCGCAGGCCTCGGCCATTGCGCCGGGGGCGGCGCCGTTGATCGTGGTGGCGAGCGCTTCCTCCATCTCGGCCTTGTCGACGGCGGTATAGGCGGCGGCGTTGATCACAGCCGAGGGTTTCAGCCGGCGGATCGCGGCGGCGCATTGATCGGGGTGCGACAGGTCGGCCTCGTCGCGGCCGAGCGCATGGAGATCGGCCTGCCCTTGCAGCGCGGTGGCGACCTGGCCGGTCTTGCCGAAGACGAGAATGGTCATGCCGCGCCCTCCAGCACGAAAGGAGAGCGGAAATCCGAGAGCAAAGGCGCGTCGCGGTCCTTGTCCGAGATCACCGCCTTTGCGGGGTCGATGCCCCAGTCGATGCCGATCGCCGGGTCGTCGAACCTGACCGCGCCGTCGCAGTCGGGGGCGTAGTAGTCGGAGCATTTGTAGATGATCTCGGTATCGGGCTCGCGGGTGACGAAGCCGTGCAGGAAGCCTTCCGGCACCAGAAGCTGCCTGCCGTTCTCGTAGGACAGTTCCACCCCGGTCCATTGCCCGTAGGTCGGCGAGCCGCGGCGGATGTCCACCGCGACATCAAAGAGCCGCCCGCGGCCGCAGCGCACCAGCTTGGCCTGGGCATGGGGCGGCGACTGGAAATGCAGGCCGCGCACCGTGCCGACGGCGGCGGAGAGCGAGTGGTTGTCCTGCACGAAATCGATATCGAGCCCTTCCTCGGCCAGCCGCTTGCGATTCCAGCTTTCCGAGAAGAAGCCCCGCTCATCGCCATGACGGGCGGGCGTCAGGATCAGGATTCCGGGCAGGCGGGTCTTTTCGATCTTCAATGGTCAACACCTTCACTCGAACGGTCGT
This sequence comes from uncultured Alphaproteobacteria bacterium, assembly GCA_942492375.1. Classification (GTDB taxonomy): domain Bacteria; phylum Pseudomonadota; class Alphaproteobacteria; order Rhodobacterales; family Rhodobacteraceae; genus JAHEAO01. The sequence goes on along the minus strand of CALOEL010000002.1, from coordinate 386,474 downwards.
GTCGCCTAGCTACCAAGCCTTGGACGCGCTGTCACGCGGACTAGGTGCGAATGACGGTAAATAGCCCGCGGAAAACGGCCTGTCGCGGTGCCGGCATTGCCCGAGCCGGGTGGCTTATGCGCGGGGCGGCCAAGGACGGGTGAGCGGGACTAAGTTGAACTTGGTCTCGGCAGCGGCAATGGCCGTTTTCGGGAAGTAGGCACCTAACGAACCTCAATCTTAGTGTGTCACAAACGGTCGTTTGTGACACAGTCAAAAACGTACGAGTAGTGGCTCGCAGTATAATTGAAGTGTATTGTGAGCATCATCGCAAAACGCTTGGAGATGGCTTAAAAGGCGGGTGAGGTCTCACCCGCCATAAGTTACTCTTTGTTTCGCTCTTCGACACCACGCAGGATTACATCGCGCGTATATCCCTCCCAAGTAAGGTCCGCAGTGCAAGAATTAGGATAGGGCGCGCCGATTCCATTGTACCCGTACATCCACTTCGTGCCGGTGAAGCAGAAGCGAACTTGGATATCCTTGTTGCGGCCATACGTAAGCCCAAAATCGTTTCCAAGCTTGTTCAAAATGTGCCCGCGCCCATCGTTGATGAAGGCCGCACGCACTACAATCTGGCCGTCACTCTTCACGCCGTACAGCCTGAGAATGTCCTTGTTGTTACCCATGAGCAACGCGGCGGCATCTTCGACCACTTCTAGGGCGTGATAGCGTCCATCTTGCAACCGATCCTGAATGCGGGGAAAGAAATCGCCACTGCTGTTCCTTACATAAATATTCAAGAGATCGCGGTAGTCTCCGAACTTCAAGGCTGTGAAGTTCGTTCCTGATGCCATATCCAGTCCGCACCGGTATCTCTCACCATCCTGAACCCGGAAGAAGTTACCATCGTTCAGGTTGGCCGTCGGGCTGATGACAACCAAATCATCCCTCTCCCCACCAACCCAAGCGGTATGGCCATCTGTCTTGTTTGTAGCACACCTAGAAAACGGGTCATTGGTGGCTTCCCAACGGTGGATGCCTGCCTGTGCGTCGCAGAGTGTTGTGTTCCCATCTCCTCCATCGTTTAGGCCAAGGGACTGGCAGAACCCGAAAGACGCGCCCTTCGACCACAGGTGGGCTTCGATTCCAGAGTCAGTAACGCACCGTTTGCATTGACCCAACTTTCCGGCGAAGGACGGGCTGGCAGTGAAGGCCAGCATTATTCCCAAAACGGAGACGAAAAGTAATCGCATTTTTTCCTCCTAAAGTTTTGGTTCAGAGTAGGAGAAGGTTAGCACATCGTCGGCTCTATGTCTCAGAGGTTCAGTTGGAGATAGTGTCGAATGTCAATATCCCTCTGAAAACCGAACCAGCCCAAAACGGTGGTCTTTGTCACGGCTCGGCTCACTAACGAAATTGGTGAGAAACCTAGTGCCATAAACCCTTGGAAAAACCGCGTTTGATTCTGTCACGTTTTGGTCGATCGACGAGAGCTGCCATCCATGCACTTTGCAGCATCGGTCCCTCTGGGCTCAAAGCCGTCATCTGATGCTTCACCGCCGGGGGCGGTCCCGGCCGATGCGTCCGGCGCGACGCCTAGCTCTGCGGCAGCATCCGGCCCAGCACCCGGCCGCCCAGGATATGCACATGCAGATGCGGCACGTCCTGCACGCCGTTCCTGCCGGCATTGGCGATCATCCGGTAGCCCTCGCCCGGCGTCAGGCCGAGCTGCTCGCAGACCGCGCCGATGCTGCGGTTGAAATCGAGGATCTCGGCATCGCTCGCCTCGGCCGCGAAATGGTCGAAGGTCGCATAGGCGCCCTTGGGGATCACCAGCACGTGATGCGGCGCCTGCGGCGCGATATCGCGGAAGGCGAGCGTGTGGTCGGTTTCCAGAACGGTGTCGTTGGGGATCTCTCCGCGCAGGATCTTCGCGAAGATGTTCTGGTCGTCATAGTGATGGGCCATGGCAGTCCTCAATCGGCGTAAAGGTTTTCGGCGGAAACGATTTCATCCGCCTTGTCCGGCGTGATGTCCAGAAAGAGCGAAAGCGGCAGGACGTTCTCGGACGGATCGGCCGCTTCGCGGATCCGGTGGAAGTTGGGGAAACCGGCATCGCGGATCCGGTCGGATTCGAAATGGACGTCGCTGCGGATCGTCGGCAGCAGCCGCTCTATGGTTTCGCGGCTGGTGCCGTCGCCGGCCAGACCGACGCGCTTGGCGTGGCCGACGAGGTAGTCATCGGTGAACCGGCATTCGATCTGCAGAAGGCTGGTCTTCGAGCGGTCGGTGTAGAAATCCTGCAAGAGATCCATGTTGTTCGGGTCGAGGCAGATGATCAGCCGGTCGGTTTCGTAATAGTCGAACAGCATCCGCATCAGCGCCCGGCGATGCCGCGTGCGCTTCGCCAGGGTCACTTGGATGCCGCCCAGATCGGGAAGGGCGGCGGCTTCCTCGTCGAAGACATATTCCAGCGCCGGGACATTCGTGACCTGCCCGATTTGCTGCAGAAGCCGCTTGGCGACATGCCATTTCTTGCAGCAGACGATCATCAGCTCGCGTTCCCGGCCCAGGGTCGATTCCGTTTCCCAGAACCGCGGCGCGAACCGCCGGCCCTCTCGGCCCCGGTTGGTAAGGAAGCGGAACAGGCTTTCGCCCTCGTTCGAGAGGTGGAAGTCGAGTTTTTCGCTTGCGAAAAGATCGCCCAGCCGGCGCTTCAGCTCGGTCGCGCCGGGCGAAACCTTGCGGGCGAACAGGAAATCCTGCGACAGCAGCAGGTCGTAGTGATCGTTGTAGAACGTCACCGGCATCCCGTAATCCGAGAACATCAGGAAGGTCAGCGTGCGGGTGCGGATTTCGCGTTCCGGGATCAGGTGGCGGACGAGGGTCTGGAAGAACGTCTCGTCCGGAATCCAGGTGGTGCGGAAGAACCGCATCACGTCGGGCCGGTCGCGGGAGAAGTCCAGAATGCGCTCGATCGTCTGGCGGCGCAGGCACCACCATTGACTGCCGATCATGATCTGTAGGTCCGAGGGCACCTTGCGCGAAAGCCCGAGCCGGCGCTGCAATTCCATAGAGGCGTAAAACAGCCATTTGCGGGCGCGCTCGTTGAAGAAATGCCGGTAGATCAGGCGTTCTTCCCTGATCCCGGTCTTGATCCAGTCGCTTTCGAGGAAATCGAAGCTTTCGATGAAATCGGCGTCATTCTCGTCAAGGAAGCGGTGGATGTATTCGGCGGACTTGATGGCCATGCAGTCGCCCGACAGCATGTAGAAATGCGTGGCGCGGGGAAAAGCGGTCTCTGCCGCCTCGATCGCCAGAAGCGAGGCCTGCACCAGCGACCATTCCCCCCAGCCGCATTTGATCCGCCTGCGGGCGAAGGTGACGTTCGGATTGTCCCGGAGCGCCGCGGTGATCCTGTCGAAATGCGCGCGGTCCGCACGGGCGTCGAAATGGATCGCCATGCAGTCGCCGGCGGCGGTCAACCGCCGAGCCTGGTCGATGATCGCATCGGGATCCTTGTGACACAGCAAAATGAAGGCGATTTTTGCCATATCCCGCAACCAAACCTTTCAAACCGCCGGAATTTCGCCATAGATAACGTAAAGAACCGTTGAAAAGACAGAGTTTCTTTGCTTTTCCGGCGCAATTCTGCCCCCGGCAGAGGCCAGAAGGCGACGAAACAAGAAGGACAGGCACAGATGGGTTTTCCCGGCACCTGGATGACGACGAGCGAAAGCATGCTGTATCGCGTGGTGCCGAAATGCGCCTGCTCGACCATCGGCCAGGTCATGTATTACTCGGATCACGGCGAGTTCTTCGACGGCGACATCCATGACGCGACCGACGGGCTGCACAAATGGGCCCTGCCCGACAGCCAGCCAGTGATCGCGGCGGCGGTGAAGGAGCACAAGGGCCATGCCTTCACCTCGGTGCGCAATCCCTATGGCCGGGTCCTGTCGTCTTTCTTCGACAAGATCTGCGGCATCCAGCGCAACGGCAAGCGCTATCGCGGCAACCTGGTGCCGCTCCTGATCCAGAAATACGGCATCGAGGTCGAGGGCGATTTCGACCAGATCGCCAGCTTCCGGCGGTTCCTGCTGTTCGCCCGCGACACCGTGCGCTGGCGCCGCCCGATGGAGCCGGACATCCACTGGTCGGCGATGTCGGGGCATATCTCGACCTATATCGTCAACGGCGGCACCTATGACACGATCTTCTTCACCGAGAAATTCGACGAGGGCATGAAGCGGGTGCTCGACAAAACCGAGGTCGCGCATCCGGTCGATCTGGAAACCCTGCCGCGGTTCAACGAATCCGAAGGTCACGGCCCGAAGCGCGCGCATCCGATCGAGGAGTATTTCGACGACCTGTCGATGCATCTGGTGCGCGAGATGTACAAGAAGGACTTCGACCTGTTCCGCTACGACATCGACAATCCCGCCAACAAGATGCCGGTCGGAGAGATCGACCTGGAGGAAGTGCACAAGAAGCTCGGGGATTGACCGGAACCAACCTGCGAGACCGAGAATTCCAGAAAGAATGACCTGGCTGCGCCGCAATCTCGAAACCGGATCGATCCTGATCCTGCTGCTTCTGGCGGCGGCGCTGTGGGCGTTCTTCGGCATCGCCGATGAGGTGATCGAGGGCGAAACCCATGCCTTCGATGAGGCGGTGCTTCTGGCGATGCGGGCGCCGGGCGATGTTTCGGACCCGATCGGGCCGCACTGGCTGGAAGAGATGGGGCGGGATGCCTCGGCGCTTGGCGGCGTGGCGGTGCTGGGCCTGATGACGCTGATCGTCGCCGGCTACCTTGCGCTGCAGCGGCATTTCAGCACGATGGTCTTCCTGCTGGCCGCGGTCGGCGGTGGCCTGGGGCTTTCGACGGTCGCGAAGCGGTTCTTCGACCGACCCCGGCCCGACCTGGTGCCGTATGACAGCCTGGTTTTTACCGCAAGCTTCCCGAGCGGCCATTCGATGATGGCGGCGGTGACCTATCTGACGTTGGCAGCACTTCTGGCGCGGATCACGCCCCGGGCGGTGGTCAAGCTTTATTTCCTGACTGTCGCAGTGCTGCTGACCGCCGCGGTCGGGATCAGCCGGGTCTATCTGGGCGTGCACTGGCCAAGCGACGTGCTTGCCGGCTGGGCCGCTGGTGCTGCCTGGGCGCTGCTCTGCCTTGGCGTGGCGCGCTGGCTGGAACGGCGGGGCGAGATGGAGCCCGAAGCCAAGGACGGCTGATCCGGAGGCCGGATCTTCATGTTTTGTTAACCATCGGCTGCGACTGTTTACCGGCGGACGGCCTGTCAGGCCGGACCGCCAGCGAAGCAGGCGCTCCGTCCCCGGGCAAAACGGGCGGGGCGTCTCACCGTCCGTTCCGCCCGCCGCGGATGCGACCGGGCGGCCGATCTTCCCTGGCGCGATACGCATGTGCTAGTTTCCTGCCCGTTGCCGATCATGCAGGAGCCGTCATGACCCGATGGATCGCCCCGACCCTGGTGCAGAGCCATGCCCGGATGGCGGGCTTGCTCTATCTGATCATCATCGTCCTCGGCATCTGGTCCGAGGTCTTCGTCCGCTCTGCGCTGATCGTGCCGGGCGATCCCGCCGCCACGGCCCGCGCGATACTGGCCGATGCGGACAGCTACCGGCTTTCCTTCGCGGCCGACTCGGTGATGGCGGTCTGCGATGTGGCGCTGGCGATCCTGCTGTTCGCGATCCTGCGTCCGGTCAGCCCTTTGCTGGCGCTGATGGCCGCGGCGTTCCGGTTGGTTCAGGCCGCCATCATCGGCAGCAACCTGATGAACCACCATGCGGCGCTGCTGATCCTCGACCCGGCGGCGGAACTGGACAGCCGGCAGAGCGACGCGATGGCCCTGCTGGCGACACAGATCCACGGGCATGGCTACGATCTGGGACTGATCTTCTTCGGTGTCAGCAGCCTGCTGACCGGCTGGCTGCTGTGGCGGGCGCCGTTCCTGCCTTCGGTGCTTGGCGTGTTCGTGGCGGCGGCGGGCGTGGTCTATCTGGCCGGCAGCTATCTGCGCTTCCTTGCGCCCGGCCTCGTCGACCCGTTTGCGCCTGCCTATGCCGTACCGCTGGTCGCGGAACTGTCCTTCTGCCTCTGGCTGCTGATCCGGGGCGTCAATGCCTTCGCATGGCGCCGCTGCGACGAGGAGGCGCGGGCCAGGTAGCGGTTCAGAGCAGACCGCGGTCCCGGAACAGCGCGCACAGATCGGCTTCGGGGCGCGCGCCGATATGGCTGATCACCTCGGAGGCGGCGAGGCAGGCCATGCGGCCGCAGGTTTCGAGTTCGTAGCCATGGGTCAGCCCCCAGAGGAACGCACCGGCGAACAAGTCGCCCGCGCCGGTGGCATCGACGACCCTGGTCGGAAAGGCCGGGACGTGCCAGCGATCGCCGCCCCTGATGATGTAGGCGCCATTCTCGGAATCGGTGCAGACGACGCAGTCCACCTCGGCGGCGGCGGCCGAGAGTGCCGCGTCGAAATCCTCGGTCTCGTACATCGACTTGATCTCGGCCCGGTTGGCGAACAGGAGGTCCACGTCTTCGCGCAGCATCTTCGCGAAAGCGTCGCGGTGGCGGTCGATGCAGAACGGGTCCGAGAGGGTGACCGAGACGCGGCCCCCTGCCCCCCTGGTGGCGGCGATGGCCTTGGCGAAGGCGGCGTGGCTGTCGGGGCCGTCGAAGCGGTAGCCTTCGAGGAAGATCCATTCGGCCTCGGCCATCATGTCCTCGTCGATATCGTCGGGGCCGAGATGTTCCGACCAGCCAAGATAGGTGTTCATCGAGCGTTCGCCGTCGGGTGTCACCAACACCAGGCAGCGCCCGGTCTCGGCCTCTGATGCCTTGTTGGCCAAAGCGGTTTCATAGACCGCGCCCTGCGCGCGCAGGTCATGCGCGAAGATCGCGCCCAACTGGTCGTCCTTGACCTTTCCGACATAGGCGGTGCGGCCCTTCAGCTGGGCGATGCCGGCGATGGTATTGGCCGCAGAGCCGCCGCTGATTTCCTTCGAGGGGCCGACGCGGCCGTAAAGCTCGACCGCGCGGTCCATGTCGATCAGCTGCATGATGCCCTTCTCGACGCCGTTCTCGGCCAGGAAAACATCCTCGCAATGCGACAGCACATCGACCATCGCATTGCCGATGCCGACCACCTGGAAACGTTTCGTCATTGAGTCTTGTCCTCGTATTGGCAGAGATCGCGGATCAGGCAGGCGGGGCATTTCGGTTTGCGGGCGACGCAGATGTAGCGGCCATGCAGGATCAGCCAGTGATGCGCGTGCTGCTGGAATTCGGCGGGCACATGATCTTCGATGGCGCGTTCGACGGCGTCGACATCGCGGCCGACGGCGATGCCGGTGCGGTTGCCGACGCGGAAGATATGGGTGTCGACGGCCTGGGCCGGCTGCTTGAACCACATGTTAAGGACGACATTGGCGGTCTTGCGGCCCACCCCCGGCAACGATTGCAGCGCGGCGCGGGACGATGGCACCGTGCCGTCGTATTCCTCGACTAGGATGCGGGACAGCTTGATGACGTTCTTCGCCTTCTGGCGGTAGAGGCCGATGGTCTTGATATGCTCGGTCAGGCCGTCCTCGCCGAGGTCCAGCATCTTTTCGGGTGTATCGGCGATCTTGAAGAGCTTCGCGGTCGCCTTGTTCACACCCGCATCGGTGGCCTGCGCCGACAGCGCGACGGCGACGACCAGGGTGAAGGCGTTGGTGTGGTGCAACTCGCCCAGGGGCTCGGGTTCCGCGGCGTGGAACCGCGAAAAGACCTCGTGCATCTGGTGGTAGTTCATCTGCTTTGCCATTCCGGCCGGTATGCCCGCGCCTGCGGCGCCGGGCAAGTACCGATTGCCCGTGGACAGGACCGGAACGGGCGCGGCACTGGGAGCACGCACACGCAGGCGCAGGGTCGAAGGCGCAAGATACGGGTCGAAAATCGCCTGATGCGGGCTTAGTCTCTCTCCAGTCAAGGAGAGTCCGCCATGAACCATATCGCAAGTCAGGACGGCTATCACTACAACGTAATGCGCCGCGCCATCTACGAGATCGACGCGGCGGGCAGCGCGCCGCTGTCGCTGGACGACCTGGCGGGGCGCCTGCAGATGAGCCCGGCGCATTTCCAGCGCGTCTTCTCGCGCTGGGTGGGTGTGTCGCCGAAGCGCTACCAGCAATATCTGACGCTGGACCATGCCCGCAGCCTGCTGGCCGAGCGGTTCACCAATCTCGACGCCGCGAACGAGCTTGGCCTGTCGGGCACCGGGCGGCTGCACGACCTGTTCCTGAAATGGGAAGCGATGAGCCCCGGCGAATACGGCCGCAAGGGCGCCGGGCTGACGATCCGCCACGGCTGGTTCGACAGCCCGTTCGGCATCGCGCTGGCAATGGCGACCGATCGCGGCATCTGCGGGCTGGCCTTCGCCGAGGAAACCGGCCGCGAGGCGGCTTTGGCCGACATGATGTCCCGCTGGCCCGAAGCCCGCCACGTCGAGGAGCCGGAGGCGATCCGCACGATGGTCGAGGCCGCGCTTGGCGGCGGCGAGACAAAGCTGCACATGATCGGCGCGCCGTTTCAGGTCAAGGTCTGGGAGGCGCTTCTGGCGATCCCGTCCGGCCATGTCACCACCTATGGCGAAATCGCCGCCGCGATCGGCAATCCGCGCGCCGTTCGGGCGGTCGGCACCGCCGTCGGCCGCAACCCGGTCAGCTGGCTGATCCCCTGCCACCGCGCGCTGCGCAAGTCGGGCGCGCTTGGGGGGTATCACTGGGGGCTGCCGGTGAAACGCGCCATGCTGGCCTGGGAAAGCGCCCGCGCGGAAAGCACCGCCTGACGCCGTTTGCGCCGCGCTGATTTGCGCCCAAACCGGCCGACTGAACGCGTTGATATTGAATAACACCGCAAAGCGCGGGATGGTGGCGGCTGTTGCCCTGCTTCGGGGCTGATGGAATGAGGCTTTCATGACGATTCTGAAATTTCCGGTCCTGGCCGGCACCGCCGCTCTGCTGGCGGTCACGGCCTGTACCGATGTGAACACGCAAACCACCAACCCCAGGCAGCGGACCGCCGAGGGGATCGGCATCGGTGCGGCCACCGGCGCGCTGATCGGCGGCATCGCCGCGGACAATCGCAAGGAACGGCCGCGCAACATGGTGATCGGCGCGCTGGCAGGCGGCGCGCTTGGCGGCGCGATCGGCAACAGCCTCGACAGGCAGGCCGCCGACCTTCAGGCGGCCATCGGCGATAGCCGAGTCAGCATCGTCAATACCGGCAATGCGCTGATCGTCACGATGCCGCAGGACATCCTGTTCCCGGTCGACAGCGCCTCGCTGCGCGATGACCTTCGCGCAGACCTCAGGGCCCTGGCGCGCAACCTGCAGCAATATCCGAATTCGACGGTGCAGGTGATCGGCCATACCGACAATACCGGTGCTGCCGCCTATAACCAGGACCTGTCGGCACGGCGCGCCAATTCGGTCAGCCGTGTGCTGATCAACAACGGCGTCAGCGCGGGGCGGATCGTCACCATCGGCCGCGGCGAAGACCAGCCCATCGCGACCAACCAGACCCCGCAGGGCCGGGCGCAAAACCGGCGTGTCGAGATCGTGATTCGACCGAACTGACCGGTTTGTCAGGAAGATGCGGAAAGGCCGGGCCATCGCGCCCGGCCTTTTCCCTGTTGTCCAAACCGGGGTCCACCCGTATTTTGGCCTGATCACAGCGGGGGCTGAAATGCCGTTCCAGAAGATCCAGTCCGAAAAGCTCTCGCAATCCGTCCTGCGGCAGATAGAGTTGCTGATCCTGCGCGGCATCCTGCGGCCCGGCGAACGCCTGCCGCCGGAACGCGAACTGTCGGAACGGCTGGACGTGTCGCGCCCGTCGCTGCGCGACGCGATCGCGGAACTCGAGGCGAAGGGGCTGCTGATCCGCCGTGCCGGCTCGGGCATCTTCGTGGCCGAGGTGCTGGGATCGGCCTTCTCGCCGGCGCTGGTTCGGCTTTTCGCCAGTCATTCCGAGGCGGTGTTCGATTACATCGCGTTCCGCCGTGATCTGGAAGGGCTGGCCGCCGAGCGCGCCGCGAGGCTGGGATCGGACACCGATCTTCGGATCGTCGCCGCGGTCTTCGACCGGATGGAAGCGGCCCATGCCAAGCGCAACCCCGAGGAAGAGGCGCGGCTCGACGCAGATTTCCATATGGCGATCATCGAAGCCAGCCACAATGTCGTCATGCTGCATATGATGCGCTCGATGTACGATCTGCTGCGCGAGGGCGTGTTCTACAACCGCGCGGTGATGTTCCGGCAGCGCACCACCCGCTCGGCCCTGCTGGACCAGCACCGGGCGATCAACACCGCCCTTCAGGCCCGCGATCCCGCCACCGCCCGCGCCGCGGTCGCGGCGCATATGGACTTCGTCGAGACAGCCCTCGCCGAACAGCAGAAGTTCGAGAAGAACGAGGCCATCGCGAAACTGCGCTTCGAGCACGAAAAAAGCCGCTAGCGGCGGCGGTCGGCGCCGAACTCATTGTCTCGAAAATATCCCCGCCGGAGGCAAGAAAGCCCCGATCGCAAGATCGGGGCTGTTCTCATCCTCGTGCTGGCAAGGACGTCAGTGCAGCTTTTCGTCGACCGTCTGGATCGAGTCCTCGATCAGCGCATTGCCATCGGCGGCGCTCATGTTCGCGGCTATCACGTCGCCGGCGGCGGCCACGGCGATCTGGATCGCCCGGTCCCGGACATCCTTCACGGCGGCCGACTGGGCCGAGGCGATCTGATCCTCTGCGGCGGCGAGCCGGCGCTTGATCGAGGCCTTCAGGTCGGCCTTGGCCTGCTCGGCGGCAAGCGCGGCTTCCGACCGGGCGTGTTCGATGATCCGTTCCGCCTGGTCCTTGACCTCTTTCTGCTTGCGCTCATACGACGCCAGAACCGTCTGCGCTTCCTCGCGCAGGGCCTTGGCCTCGTTCAGCTCGGACTGGATGCCCGCGGCGCGGGCGTCCAGCATCGCGGCCAGCTTGGTCGGGACCTTCACGTAGACGATGACCGCCACGAAAAGCAGGAAGGCCAGCAGCACCACCAAGTTGGTGTTGTAGAGCGAGAAGAACGGAATGCCTTCCGCCGCCATTGCCGGCGTCGCGGTCAGCGCGAAAAGGAGAGCGAGTTTCTTCATGGCCTACCCCTTGATCCTTGCATTGACCGCGGCGGTCACCGACTTGGCGTCAGCCTTGCCGCCCAGCGCGGCGACGATTTCCTTCGCGGTGTCCCTGGCGACGACCTTGATGCTGTCGACCGCGCTGGCGCGGATCTCGGCGATGGCCTTTTCGGACTCCGCGGATTTCGCGGCGATCTCGGTATCGGCCTTGGCAATCGCGGCGTCGAGATCGGCCTGAATCTCGGCCTTGGCCTCGGCGACGATACGACCGGCTTCGGCACGGGCGTCCGCCAGTGCCTTGTTATAGGCGTCCTCGGCCTTCACTGCCTGCAGCTTAAGCTCTTCCGCGGCGGCCAGATCATTGGTGATCGTGCCCTGACGTTCAGCCAGAACCGCCGCGATCCGCGGCAGCGCCACGCGGTTCAGTATGAGATAGATCGCGACCAGCGTGACAACCAGCCAGAAGATCTGGTTGCCGAAGGACGAGAAGTCGAGCTGCGGCATTCCGACGGTCTCGGCCGCCTGATCCCCCGCCGCCGCGACGCCCTGTCCGCCCTCGACGCCGACCGCATCGGCCAGGCCCTGGCCTTCTTCCGTAAGCGTTACTGTTGCCATCTTGTCCTCCTGGAACCTGGTTTACACCGGGTGGGCGGCGTTCGCCCCCACCCGGCCGTAAGGATGGTCCGAAGGGTTTTAGACGGCGAACATCAGCAGAAGTGCCACGAGGAACGAGAAGATCCCCAGCGCTTCGGCAAACGCGATACCGATGAACATCGTGGCAGTCTGACCGGCCGCAGCCGACGGATTGCGCAGCGCGCCCGAGATGTAGTTACCGACGACATGGCCCACACCGACCGCTGCCCCGCCCATGCCCGTACAGGCCAGACCGGCACCGATATATGCGCCCATTTGTACGATATCGCCTTCCATAGTAGTCTCCTTACGACTTGAATTCAGTTATGTTTCTGTGACCGGCTTAGTGCCCCGGATGCAGGGCGTCCTTGAGGTAGACACAGGTGAGAATGGCAAACACATAGGCCTGGATGAAGGCGACCAGCACCTCCAGCGCATAGACCGCGGTGATTGCCGCGACGGGTGCGATCGCGCCGACACCCAGCACGCCCGCAAAGCCGGCGAACACCTTGATCACGGCGTGGCCTGCCATCATGTTCCCCGCAAGTCGGATGGAATGGCTGACCGGCCGCACGAAATAGGAAATGATCTCGATGATTGCGAGGATCGGGCGCAGCGCGAGCGGGGCGGCCGAAATCCAGAAGATCGAGAGGAACCCGGCGCCGTTCTTCACGATGCCCAGGATCGTGACGAAGAAGAACACCGCCAGCGCCATCGTCGCGGTGACCGCGATGTGGGACGTGGTGGTGAAGGCCATCGGAATGAGGCCGAGAAAATTCGAGAACACGATGAACATGAACAGCGTCATGATATACGGGAAGTATTTCAGCCCGTCCCTGCCCGCCACATCCTCGACCATCTTGTAGACGAAACCGTAGGCCAGTTCGGCGATCGACTGGATCCGGTTCGGCACGATCGCGCGGCCGCGGGTGCCCAGGACCAGCAGGCCGATGACGCAGAGCACGGCGAGCGCCATCCAGAGCGTGACATTGGTGGGCGTGTAGAAGTTGATCGTATCGCCGCCGAACAGCGGCGTGACCACGAACTGCTCCATCGGGTGGATCTGAAGGCCGCTCGGCTCTGCCGTCTCTGTCGCCACGTCTAGTCCCCTTCGTCCTTGGCCGCTTCGGCCAACTTGTCCTTCTGCACCTCGGTCGCCGTGCGCAGCATCACCCGCACCCCGGCCGCGAAGCCCAGCAATATGAACAGCACCAGGAATATGGGCAGCGTCCCGAAGAGCGCGTCCAGCCCGTAGCCGATGCCGAAACCGACCAGAAGGCCGGCCACAAGCTCGATCACCATGCGCCAGGCCAAATGCGCCTGGGAGTGGTGATCTTCCATCTTCGAGGTCGGCTTCTCGGCCTTTTTCGCCGCCTTGATCCGTGCCTCGAGCCGGGCAAGCCGGTCCTTGTCAGCCGGATCGATCATAGCGAGCGCCCCCTTAGGACAGTCGCGCGGAACCTAGAAACGGCGGGGGCCGGAGTCAAGCGCGGAAAATCCAGCGGCGGCCCTGTGGAAGTATTTGGAAAATATGAATATTTTTATGAAGAAAAAGTGGAGGTGAAGCGTCCCTGCCCAGCTGACCGGGCGAAATGGCGGGCGGGACCATATTCAACCATCTGGTTGACGGTTGCTTGCCCTCCATCCTAACTGGCGCGATGGAAACCCGACTGGACATGCTTTTCGCGGCGCTGGCCGATCCCACGCGCCGGGCGATCCTGACGATGCTGCTGGAAGATGACATGGCGGTCAGCGACGTGGCCGAGCCGTTCGAGATGTCGCTGGCGGCGATTTCCAAGCATCTGACCATCCTGACCCGAGCCGGTCTAATCAGCCAAGAAAAGCGCGGCCGGGTGAAATGGTGCAAGCTGGAACCCGACGCGATGCGCGATGTCACGGTCTGGGTGCAGGGCTTCGGCCAGTTCGAACCGGTCAACCTCGATGCCTTCGAGCGGTTCCTCGAGACCGAGCTTGGCGAAGGCGGCGCGGACCCGGCTGGCGCCTGAATTCGCTTCGCATTGGACTTGCCGGGAAACTGCCATATCCTGCTGCCGAAATGAGCGCTTCCGACCAGATCCTCAAGCTTTCGGGCCGGCCTGTCATCGCGCAGGGGCGGCGGCAGCATGTCTATGATCATCCCTTCGACGCGGCATCTCTGATCAAGCTGCCCAAGCCCGGCACCGAGGCGCCCAGGCGGCGCTGGCGACGCCGCCGCGGCGACGAAGGCATACGGGATTTCCTGCGCGAGTTCCGCGAATATGTCGAGCTTCGGACGCGCCAACCGAAGGCCGGGATTCCGCTTCCGATCTGCGCGGTGCGCGGTGTCGTGGAGACCGATCTGGGGATCGGGCTGGTCTATGAACGGATCGGCGAACCCGATGGCAGCCTGTCGCCGACGCTGCGCCGGCTGATCCGGTCGGGCGCGGTGGGGCCGCGGCAGATCGACGAAATCGAACGGTTTTTCGAGGATCTCGTCGCCCGGCATGTCGTGGTCAGCAACATGAACCTTGAGAACATCGTCTACCAGACCGCCGCAGATGGCAGCGCGCGCTACGTGTGGATCGACAGTTTCGGGTCGAAGGAGTTCATCCCGTTCCGGCGCTGGTTCCGCGCGCTCAATGGCCGCAAGATCAACAAGATCAGACGCAAGTGCCTGGAACGCATGACGGCAGCCGGAACAGCGGCAAAGCCAGGCGTCGCCGCAGGCCGGAGACCGGCCTAGCGCACCACGAAGACCGAGATCTTGGCATGCGATGCCAGGTATCCGGCATTGGACGAGAATACATATTCGGCAAGGCCCGGCACGTGAGAGGCTATGACCACCAGATCGGCGCCGATGGCGTCGCAGGCCCGCATGATATCACGCTCGAGGTCGATTTTCAGGTCCTGGGACGTGACCGGGTGAGGATGCACCGTGATCCCGTATTCAGCGCTGAGCGACTTGGCGAAGGCGGCCAGCTTGGCGCCGTATTCCTGCGGCGTGTGGGCCAAGGGGCCGGGCGTTTCGGTGGTGACGCCGACCAGATGCAGCTCTGCGGAATTGACCTTCGCGAGATCGCGCCCAACCTGTAGCGCCTTGCTCAGGGCCTCTTTATGGGCCAGATCGACCGGCACGACGATTTTCTTGAACATCAGTCTTCCTTTCCGGCGCCAGATGCGCCTTTTCCGAGGGCCAAGCTAGCCGCGGCGATCCGGGCGTGCATTGCGTCAGATCAAGGCTGGTCGGTCTTGAGCAGCAGCCAGAGCGCCGCGATGGTAAGGCCGATGCCGCCGAGCACGGCGGCGCGCGGCACGCCGTGGCCGAGCGCGATTTCCCAGAGGATCACCCAGCTTGGCGTCAGGTAGGTATAGGCCATGACTTTCGATGCGTGAAGCCGCAGCACCGCGTATTGAAGCAGCACGAAGGTGGTCGCGCCCGCGATCAGCGCGGTATAGAGGATCGTCACCCAGACCAGCGGGCGCAGCGCGGTCCAGTCGGTCGCCAGGATGTCGGCCCAGCCATAGGCAAGCAGCAGCGCGAACCCGGCGATCAGCATCCCGAACGTATAGGTCAGCGGAGTCTCGCCCCGGTTCAGCCGCCGCGACATCGGCGTATAGACGGCATGGGCGACGACGCCCCAGAAGAAGATCGCCTCGCCGGTGCCGATCCGGAATGACAGGAGTGCCCCGAGATCGGCGCGGAAGATGACCCAGAGCGCACCGGCGCCGCCGATCGCAAGCGCCAGGCCGGTACGCGGCGTGGTGCGCTGCCGCAGCAATAGCCAGCCGGCCAGGGCCGAGATTGCCGGGGTCAGGGTGAAGACCGCAGCCGATGAAACCGGCGGCGCGGTCTTCAGCCCCTCGAACATCAGCACGAAATAGGTCGCGAAGAGCCCGCCGAGGACCAGATAGCGCCAGGGCGCCCGCGCGACACCGGGATACAGTTGCCCGGTCGCCTTCGCCAGCCCGCCGATGACCAGCGCGGCGATCAGGAAGCGGAGCGCGTTCAGCGCCGCCGGTGCGATCTCGTTGGCGACGAGACCGCCGAGGCTGAACGAGCCGGCCACCAGCGCAGAGAAGACCAGCATGGCCAGATGGCCGCGCAGTTCCTGCCGCCGGGCCGGATTGCGGGCCTCCCGCCCTGCGCCGGTCAGTGCCAAGACCTGGCCTCTTCCTTCAGGAACTGCAGGAAGGCCTGGACCTTCGCGGTCCGGTGCAGATCGACATGGGTGACCAGCCAGAGCTGCGTCTGCCACGCGGGATCGGGGGCGCAGACCTCGACCAGGTCGGGGTTCTTGCGCAGGACGGTACCGGGAACGAAACCCAGCCCGACACCCAGCGTCACGGCATGTTCCAGCGCCAGCGGCTCTGACCCGCGAAAGACGATCGCCTCTTCGGGCACCTGCGCGGCCAGCCAGCGGTAGTGCGGGGCGCGGGTCAGATCGCCATCGGCGGCGACGAAGCGGTGCAGGAAGAGGTCATCGGCCGTTTTCGGCAGACCGTGCTGGCGGACATAGTCCTTCGAGGCGACCAGATGTGCGGTGTAGGTCTGCAGCGGCTGAACGACGTTGTCCGGTTCATCGGGCGTCTTGCCCGCGCGGATCGCGACATGCGCCTCGCCATATTCCAGACGGAACAGGCGCGTGTCTGTCAGATAGCGGATAATCAACCCGTCATGCGCCGCGCGGAACCGCGCCAGGACCGGCGTCAACAGGGTCGAGACCCCGACGACGCTGGTCACCACAAGCTCTCCGGTGACGCTGCCGCGCTGGCCCTTGATCCGGCCGACGAGCTGGGAGAACTGGTCGTCGGTGGCGGCTGCGACCTTCAGAAGCTCCTCGCCGGCCTCGGTTGCCGTATAGCCGCGGGCATGGCGCTGGAACAGCTTGACGCCCAGCCGCGCCTCCAGCGCATCGACGTGGCGGATCACTGTTGCATGATGCACACCCAGCACATCGGCGGCGCCGCTGACCGTGCCCAGACGCGCCACCTGGTAGGCGGTTCTGATTTCGTCCCAGTTGGAAATGCTCATGGGCGAACCCTCACGAACTCTACACGCAATAGTTTTGTGCAGCACTGAACAGTCGTAGGGCTAAAGGTGAGGAATTTAACCGCGGACTTCCAGTCCTATCTTCGAATCACGAGCCGGAAGCCCGCATCATCGGGAAGGATCCGGGCCGCTAAGATTATGAAAAAAGGAGATAATCATGTTTGTTCGCAGTATCACCACCGCCGCAGCGCTGAGCTTGTTCGCCGGTGCAGCCATCGCACAGTCGGTCAGCATGGGCGAACGGCAGCTTGCCCTGAGCGCCGGTGTCGAACCCGGCGTCTACAGCACTTCGGAGCTGATACGGCTTCTAGAGGCCGAGGAGGACAACGATGCCGCGATCGTCAACTTCATCAAGAGCCGGCGCGGCGACATGGTCACGCGAAGCACTGGCTATGTCAGCAAGCCGCTGCGTGGCTCGCCCTTCGGCAATGGCGACCACAACGAGAAGAACAACTGATCCGGTCACGGAGCGCAACCAAGGCAAGGGCGCCCGATGCCGGGCGCCCTTGCTGACTGGGGCCGATGACGCTGGCGCTGTCATGCCGGTCGCCGGTTGGTCCCATTTCTAGCGACGGGATGCCGTGTTAAGCTGCCCCATGGCATCGCGCGGTTCGTTATCCTGATTGGGCTGGCGTCGTTGTCGCCATGGTCCCGAGCCCTGGCGCAATCGTGCGAGGTCAGATTCTGCGTCTCACCGCCCCATGACAGGCTTTGCCCCGACTTTCCCGAGGATCAGGCCGAGTTCAGCCGCAGCTTCGAATACATGATCCCGTCACGCGCCGCGAAGATGCCGTTCTGCCATGCGATCGCCCGGACTGCGGCCGGAACCGATGCCAATTTCACCTTCCTGTCCTCGGTCGCAAGATAACGTTCGCCGGCCTTGAGCAGCATCCGACCCGGCTTGACTCCGGGTTCGCCACGACCTAAACGCCCCCCCAACACCCGGAAGTCGCAATGCTTCCGGTCCCCGGTCAAGTCGGGGATCGCCGTCAGTCAGCGCGTCGCGCCCACTGGCGCCGTTTGCGTTTGAGCCGTTCCCGCCTATCTGGAGGGAGCATCCGATGAACCGGCGAAAGGGCCGCAGGCATGTTTGAAAATCTCTCCGAACGCCTCTCCGGTGTCTTCGACCGGTTGACCAAGCAGGGCGCGCTGTCGGAGGATGACGTCAAGACGGCTTTGCGCGAGGTGCGCGTCGCCCTGCTGGAAGCGGATGTATCACTGTCGGTGGCCCGCGACTTCGTCAAGGCGGTGCAGGAAAAGGCGACCGGTCAGGCGGTGACAAAGTCGGTCACGCCCGGTCAGCAAGTCGTGAAAATCGTTCATGACGAGCTGGTAAACGTGCTTTCGGCCGGCGACGAACCCGGCGCGCTGAAGATCGACAACCCGCCTGCGCCGATCCTGATGGTCGGTTTGCAGGGCGGCGGCAAGACCACGACCACCGGCAAGCTGGCAAAGCGGCTGAAGGAAAAAGGCGGCAAGCGCGTGCTGATGGCGTCGCTCGACGTCAACCGTCCGGCGGCGATGGAACAGCTGGCGATCCTTGGCCAGCAGATCGGCGTCGACACGTTGCCGATCGTGGCGGGCCAGAAGCCCGTCGACATCGCCAAGCGCGCCAGGCAGCAGGCCACGATGGGCGGCTATGACGTCTACATGCTCGACACGGCCGGCCGGCTGCAGATCGACCAAGTGCTGATGGACGAAGTCGCGCAGGTTCGCGACGTGACCAAGCCGCGCGAGACGCTGCTGGTCGTCGATGGCCTGACCGGCCAGGTCGCCGTCGAGGTGGCCGAGGAGTTCGAGGCCAAGGTCGGCATTACCGGCGTCGTGCTAACCCGGATGGATGGCGACGGGCGCGGCGGCGCCGCCTTGTCGATGCGCGCCGTCACCGGCAAGCCGATCAAGTTCGTCGGCCTTGGCGAGAAGATGGACGCGCTGGAAGAATTCCACCCAGAGCGTATCGCGGGCCGCATCCTTGGGATGGGCGATATCGTGTCGCTGGTCGAAAAGGCGCAGGAAACCATCGAGGCCGAACAGGCCGAACGCATGATGCGCCGCTTCCAGAAGGGTCAGTTCAACATGAACGACCTGAGGATGCAGCTTGAACAGATGCAGAAGATGGGTGGCATGGAAGGTGTCATGGGCATGATGCCCGGCATGGGCAAGATGCAGAAGCAGATCGAGCAGTCGGGTTTCGATGACAGCATCTTCCGCCGCCAGATCGCGCTCATTCAGTCGATGACGAAGAAGGAACGCGCCAATCCGCAGATCCTGCAGGCCAGCCGCAAGAAACGCATCGCGGCGGGCGCCGGGCTTGAGGTCTCGGAACTGAACCAGCTTCTGAAGATGCACCGCCAGATGGCGGACATGATGAAGAAGATGGGCAAGATGGGCAAAGGCGGGATGCTGAAACAGGCGATGAAAGGCATGTTCGGCAAGGGCGGCATGCCCGACATGAACGATCCGAAAGCGATGGAAGACGCCGCGAAAGCGCTTGGCGGCAAGATGCCGGGGCTGGGGGGCGGGATGCAGCTTCCGCCCGGCCTATCGGGCTTCGGGAAGAAGCGATGACCGCCCTACCCCGCTGCACCCACGCGCCGCAGGGTGCCGCGGCCAAGGCCGCGCAGGCGATCCGCGACCGGATTGCGCGCCTTGAGACCGAGCGGCTTATCCTGCGCGCGCCGGAGACGCGTGATTTTCCGGCATGGGCCGCGATCTTCGCGGGCGACGAGGATCACTTCATCGGCGGCCCGACCTCGACCGAAGAGGCTTGGGGCGAGTTTTCCGTCTATGTCGCCTGCTGGCTTCTGCATGGACATGGCCTTTGGACGGTCGAACGGCGCGAGGATGGCGCCACGATCGGCTTCGTGCATCTCGGCCTTGAATGGGAAGACGAGGAACCAGAGCTTGGCTGGATGTTCCTGCCCGAAGCCCGTCGCCAGGGTTATGCGACCGAGGCCGCCAGAGCGGCGCGCGAACACGGGTTCGCCCTGCTCGGTCCCGGCGGCTTCGTCAGCTACATCCATCACGGCAACGACGCGTCCTCTCGTCTCGCCGCCCGCCTTGGCGCGAAGCGCGACGCAAAGGCCGAAGGCGCCCTGGCCGACGAGGCGCAGGTCTGGCGTCACGGGGGCCGGCCATGAACGATCCGACCACCCGCGCCGCAGAGCTTCTGAAGGAGCATCGCAACAGCATCGACCGGCTGGACGCGATCCTTGTCTTCACCCTGGCCGAGCGGTTCAAACACACCCGCGCGGTCGGCGAACTGAAAGCCCTGCACGACCTGCCGCCATCGGACCCGGTTCGCGAGGAACAGCAGATCGCGCGTTTGGAACGATTGGCGACCGAGGCGGATCTCGACCAAGAATTCGCCCGCGAATTCCTGAACTTCATCATCGACGAAGTCATCAGGCACCACAAGAAACACAAGGAGTAGCGAACCTTCCGGTTCGACAAACACGAAGGAATGACAAGGGTTCCGGCCCTGTCGCAAATAGTCAGGACATAGGAGATAACATCATGGCTATGAAAATCCGTCTCGCCCGTGGCGGCTCGAAGAAGCGCCCGCATTACTCGATCGTCGCTGCCGATTCGCGGATGCCCCGCGACGGCCGCTTCATCGAGAAGCTGGGCACCTACAACCCGCTGCTGCCGAAAGACAGCGAAGAGCGCGTGAAAATGGACGCCGAGCGCATCCAGCACTGGCTGGACAAGGGCGCCCTGCCGACTGACCGCGTGTCGCGGATGCTGGAGGCTGCCGGGGTTCTTGAGAAGAAAACCCGCAGCAACCCCAACAAGGGCAAGCCGAGCAAAGCCACGGAAGAGCGCGCGCAGGCCAAGGCCGACAAGGCCGCTGCTGCTGCCGAAGCCGCCGCCGCGCCGAAGGAAGAACCTGTCGCCGAAGAGCCTGCCGCCGAAGAACCCGTTGCAGAAAGCGCGGCGGCAGAAGAGGCTTCCACCGAGGAAACGACCGCAGAGTAATTTGCTGTCATCCCGGAAGGGTGGGCGCAGGATTTGCGGATCATCGCGATACTGATGCTGGGCGCGGGCATCTGGCTGGGTTTCAAGGCCGAACGGTTCCTTTACATGGACCGTTGTCTGGATGCCGGCGGCCAGATCGACCCGCGCGGCTTCTGCAAGTTGGGTCCGTCGGATGAGTGAAAACCGGATCTGCGTGGGCGCGATCGCCGGGTCGTTCGGCGTCAAGGGCGAGGTGCGGCTGAAGAGCTTTTGCGCCGATCCGGAAGCCATCGCGGATTACGCCCCGCTTTATTCCGAAGACGGAAGCCGCAGCTTTTCCCCGGTGATAACCCAGAAGATCAGCAACGGTTTCGCCGCCCGCATTCCCGGCATCGCCACGCGGGAAGAGGCGGAGGCCCTGCGGGGGATCAGCCTCTTTGCCGACCGGGACAAGTTGCCCGCCCTTCCCGACGAGGAATTCTACCACGCCGATCTGATCGGCCTCGAGGTCGCCGACACCGGAGGCGCCGTGCTTGGCAAGGTCGCGGCGGTACTGAATCACGGCGCGGGCGACCTTCTGGAGGTGATCCGCCCTGACGGCGCGGGCACGGTGCTGGTGCCGTTTACCCAAGCGATCGTTCCGACGGTCGATCTGAATGCGGGTCGGATCGTTATCGATCCGCCGGAGGGGCTGTTGTGATCGATCCGGGGCGCAGCTTCGCCGCCGAGGAACCTTTCGCGAAGCCGGGTGTTGGTCTTTCGATTTCAACGAGGGACTCACATCATGATTCAATGGATTCTCATTCTTCTGGTCATCGCTGCGGTGGCCGCGCTCTTGGGCTTCGGCCGGCTTTCCGGGGCCGCGCTGACCGGTGCGAAATTCCTTATGGGCGTCGTGCTGGTGCTGTTCCTGCTGGTGCTTCTGGGGATCATCGCGATCGCCTGACGGACCGCCCGATCCGCGCGGGGTGTTCCGCGTGACCGACAAACCGAAATCCCACCGCAGACTGTCGATCTCGGCCGTGCACAAGCCGCGCGAGCTGATGACCGACAGCCCCGATCTGGCGGGCGCCTGGAAGGCGAAGGTCATCACCCTTTTACCGACTGCTTTCCCCGGTGTGCTGGGTGAAAGCCTTACCGGCAAGGCGCTGCAGGACGGTCTGTGGCAGCTGCAGACGATCGATCTGCGTCAGTTCGGCGAGGGCAAGCACCGGAATGTCGACGACACTCCGGCTGGCGGCGGCGCGGGGATGGTTCTGCGCGCCGACGTGTTGGCTCAGGCGCTTGACGCCGCCGCCGATGGAACCCCGAAGGACAGGCGGCGATGGCCGGTGCTTTACCTTTCGCCCCGCGGGCGGCGATTTGATCAGGCGATGGCGCGACGGTTTGCAGCCGCCGAGGGGCTGACGCTTCTTTGCGGAAGGTTCGAGGGCGTGGACGAGCGCGTGATCGAGCAATACGGCATCGAGGAAGTCAGCCTTGGTGACTTCGTTCTGACCGGCGGAGAGATCGCTGCACAGGCCTTGATTGATGCGACGGTCCGGCTTATACCCCGCGTGCTTGGGAATCAGGCTTCAACCGAGGAGGAGTCCTTCTCGGATTTTCTGCTTGAACATCCCCAGTACACGAAGCCCGCCGTCTGGGAAGGCCGTGAGATACCCGAAGTTCTTCTGTCGGGGCATCACGGTAAGATCGCTGACTGGCGACGGGCGATGGCCGAAAGGCTGACAAAGGAACGACGACCTGACCTCTGGCGGGCTTATTGTGCCAAGCACGATAGGGACCCGGATGAAGACCGAGAGCTCTGAGGACGCGAGAAACATCCGCGGGAAAACCGTGGGCATATAGGAGTGACTGCGATGGATCTTATCGCACAGCTGGAAGCCGAGCAGATTGCCGAGCTTGGTAAAGAGATTCCGGATTTCAAGGCGGGTGATACCATCCGCGTCGGCTACAAGGTGACGGAAGGCACGCGGAGCCGCGTGCAGAACTACGAGGGCGTCTGCATCAGCCGCAAGAACGGCAAGGGCATCGCCGGGTCGTTCACCGTCCGCAAGATATCCTTTGGCGAGGGCGTGGAGCGCGTGTTCCCGCTGCACTCGACCAATATCGACTCGATCACCGTTGTCCGCCGCGGCAAGGTGCGCCGCGCCAAGCTTTACTACCTGCGCTCGCGTCGCGGCAAGTCGGCCCGGATCGCGGAAGTTTCCAACTACAAGCCGCTTGAAAGCGCGGAAGCATAAGGACCAGCCGAGATGAAAGCAGATATCCATCCCGACTATCACATCATCGACGTCAAGCTGGTCGACGGCACCGTCGTGCAGATGAAATCGACCTGGGGCAAGGAAGGCGAGCAGCTGTCGCTGGACATCGACCCGTCGGTTCACCCTGCCTGGACTGGCGGCGGCACCCGCCTGATGGACACCGGTGGCCGTGTATCGAAGTTCAAGAACAAATACGCCGGCCTCGGCTTCTGAAGCCGGTCGTTAGCGATGTGTTGAAACGCCGCCTTCGGGCGGCGTTTCGCGTTCCGGGCTGACGTTTTTCGGGCGCTGACCGGAGGCGCCATTTCATTTTCATTGCCTTAAGCAATTCTTCATTCTTGAGCGCTAGTTTCCGCAGCATCCCCAGAAAGAGTAAATCCGTGCTGCCCCCGCCATTGCGGGTTCGCAGTCATGGCTTGACCAATTCACCATGGAGCAACGCTTTGACAAATCCCTTCGAGAACCGCACGTCTCCCTTGTCCGGCCCCGCAACGGATATTCTGCCGGTCATCCCGAATGACACCACCGACCTGACGGAAGTCGCGGTGGCGCTTTACGTCGAGACCGGCGGCACGGTGTCGCTGGTCACGGTCCGCGGTTTGACGCGGACGGTGCGCGTGGCGGATAACTCGATCCTGCCGGTGGGAACACGTCGGGTTCATGCGACCGGCACCACCGCGGCCAACATCCACGCCATGGTGATTGCATGAAGCTTGCCTGCGATCTTTCGTTGATATCGGCCCCAAGCCGGCCGACAGCGGCACCGCTCCGTTGGGGCTCGGCCTGGGCGTCGCCGCTGACGGCCGCTCCGGCGGGTCTGGTTCTGGATTTCGCCGCCGGCGCCTTTGGAGCCGGTGGCCTTCCGCGCGAGCCTTACGAGTTGATCAGCTTTAGCCGTCCTACGACAGCCTCGGTCGTAGATGCCGAGGGGATGCTGGTCGCCAGCCCTTCCCATACTCTGCGGATGACCCACGATCCGTCAAATCTGGCGCGGCTCGGGCTGCTGCTGGAGAATGCGCGCGGCAATCTCTTCGCCGCCAGCGCGGCCCCGGCAAACCAGACCGTAACCGTCACCGCCGCGCCGCATGTCCTGTCTTTCTACGGCGCGGGAAGCATCGCCCTGTCGGGCGCCCATACCGGCACCCTGACCGGATCCGGCGCCTATCCTGCGCGCCGGCATCTTGCCTTCACGCCAGCGGCGGGCCAGCTTACCCTTGCGCTGACCGGTCAGATCCAGGCGCCACAGCTGGAACGGGGCGGCACGGCCTCGTCCTATATTCCCACGACGACGGCGCCGGGTCAGAGGGCGGACGACAATGCCGGGGTTTCGCTTGGACCCTGGTTCGATACGTCGGCAGGAACGCTGGTGTTCAGCGGCTATGTACGGGGTGCCGAGGCGAATGACCGCCTCATAGAAGTCGATGGCGGTTCGGCCAGCACACGGCTGTCGCTGCTGTGGAACACCGTTCTGGGCAAACCGCAGTTCCAGGTCTGGAACGGGGGCGCGCTGCAATCCGCCATCGCACCTCCGGGTGATGCGATCCCGCTTGGTGCCGAGTTCCGCGTCGCGCTCGCCTATGCACCCGACAGTTTCGCGGTTTCGCTTAATGGCGGCGGCGTGGCCACCGATAGCGCGGGAAGCGTTCCGACCGGTCTTTCGACCCTCCGGCTCGGGCGGGCGGCCGGGGGCGCGCAAGGTCAGATCGTGGCAGAGTCACTGATCTACTATCCTGCCCGTCTATCCAATGCCGAGCTTCAGGCCCTGTCGGCCTGACCACAAGCCGGACGAAATGCTCGGGCCGGGGTTGCCCCGGCCCCCGAGGCGGCTAAGACTGCGCGCGCAACAGGAACTGGAGACCCATGCCAACCGCGCTTGTCACCGGCTCGGCCGGATTCATCGGCTACCATCTGTGCAGGCGGCTGCTTGACGAGGGCTGGTCGGTCACCGGTTTCGACGCGATGACCGATTACTACGACGTGGCGCTGAAAGAGAGGCGCCATGCGATGCTGTCGCAGAATCCGGATTTCACACCGATTATCGAGCGGCTTGAAACCGAAGGCGCATTGCTCGAACTGGTCGAGCGGCTGCGCCCGGACGCGATCATTCACCTCGCGGCACAAGCCGGAGTGCGGTATTCGATCGAGGCGCCGCGCAGTTATCTGGATGCCAATCTGATCGGAACCTTCAACCTGCTGGAAGCCGCGCGAGCGACGCCGGTCCCGCACCTGCTGATCGCGTCGACCTCTTCGGTCTATGGCGCGAATGCGAAGATGCCCTATGCGGAAACCGACAAGGCCGACAGCCAGATGTCGTTCTACGCCGCCACCAAGAAGGCGACCGAGGCGATGGCGCATTCCTACGCGCATCTCTATGGCCAGCCGACGACGATGTTCCGGTTCTTCACTGTCTACGGTCCCTGGGGCAGGCCCGACATGGCGCTGTTCAAGTTCACCAAGGCGATCCTCGACGGCGATCCGATCGAGGTCTTCAACCATGGCAACATGTCCCGCGACTTCACCTATATCGACGACCTGACAGAGGCACTTTTCCGGCTGATCGGCGCCGCGCCGGCGCGCCCGGACGGACCCGAGGCCATCGCGGAAAACGACAGTCTGTCACCCGTCGCACCGTTCCGGATCGTCAATATCGGCAATGCCCGGCCAGTGCAGTTGATGGAGTTCATAACCGCGATCGAAAAGGCCATCGGCAAGGAAGCGGTCAAGCAATTCGAGGATATGCAACCCGGCGACGTGCCGGCCACCTGGGCCGATGTCAGCCTTCTGCATGACCTGACAGGCCACCGGCCGGAAACCGGTATCGACGACGGCGTCGCCCGCTTCGTGAACTGGTATCGCGACTATTACGGCGCGTGACCGGTTTCAGGCAGCAGTCGCCAGCAACTCCGCATTGCCGCCGGTGGCGGTCGTATCGATGCAGATATGCCGCTCTTGGTGACATAGCCGGCCGAAATCCAGTTCGGTGGCCAGTTGGACGATCGCACCGTCGCGCGCCGCAAGCGCCAGCCGCGCCGCGCGAAGATCGCTTTCGTCGGACCACAGCGCGACCAGATCGACGCCGTTCAGCCGTTCCAGCACTGTCCGGTCCAGAATGCCATCGACGTCACCACCCGGCACGACCGTCACCGCCGAACACCCGTTCGCCCGTGCGACCTCTGCCTGGATTTTTGCGTCTTCTGCGGTCGGCCCGAGACAGAGGACGACGCCGCGACCGAATGTCATCAGCCGGTTCGACTCGCCTGTCGGCCCCGGCAGCGTTTCAGCTTGCAGCAGCGCCCCCTCTGCCCGCGCCCGGTCAAGCGCCGCCTGCACGGCTTTCGGGTCCGCCGCCTTGCCCGAGGGTGCGGCAGATGTCCGTGTTTCGGCCTTGACGAAGCGGGCCACGTAATCCGGCCCACCCGCCTTCGGACCGGTGCCGGAAAGACCCTCGCCACCGAACGGCTGCGACCCGACGACCGCACCGATCTGGTTGCGGTTGATATAGATGTTGCCGGCCCTGATCCGGGCGGCGGTCTCGTCCACGCGATTGTCGATGCGGGAATGCATCCCGAAGGTCAGGCCATAACCCGTAGCGTTGACCGCCTCGATGACCTTGCCGATATCCTCGGCCCGGTAGGTCGCGACATGCAGCACAGGCCCGAAGATCTCGCGTTCCAGATCGCCGATGCCGTCCACTTTCAGAACCGTCGGTCCGAAGAAAGTCCCGGCCTCCGATTCTGGCATCTCTTTCATCACCCGGCGCTGCGCGCGCGCCTTTTCGACATGCGCCACGATCCCCGCGCGCGCTTCGTCATCGATCACCGGGCCCACATCGGTCGAGAGCGCCCAGGGATCGCCGAGCACAAGCTCGTCCATCGCACCGAAAAGCATGTCGAGAAAAGGCTTTTCGACGTCCTTCTGAAGATAGAGCACCCGAAGGGCTGAACATCTTTGCCCCGCCGACTGGAAAGCCGAGGCGATGATGTCGCGCACCGCCTGTTCCGGCATCGCTGTCGAATCCACGATCATCGCGTTCAACCCGCCGGTTTCGGCGATCAGCGGGGCACGCGGATCGACGGTACTCGCCATCGCCCGGTTGATGGTCAGGGCCGTGTCGGTACCGCCGGTAAAGACGACGCCGCCGATACGATCATCCGCCGTCAGCGCGGCGCCGGCCACCGCACCCTCGCCGGGCAGCAGCTGCAATGCCGAACGCGGCACACCGGCCTCGTGCATGAGCCGCACCGCGATCGCGGCGGTGATCCCGGTCTGTTCGGCGGGCTTGGCAAGCACTGCGTTGCCAGCCGTGAGCGCCGCGGCGATCTGGCCGGTGAAGATCGCCAGCGGAAAATTCCAGGGCGAGATGCAGGTGACGAGGCCACGCGGGTCGCCGTCCAGCGCCTCTCCGCGATCCGCGTAGTAGCGCAGGAAGTCGACCGCCTCGCGCAGTTCCGAAATGGCATCGGCAGCCGTCTTTCCCGCCTCGCGGGCGAGCACCGCGAAGATCTCGCCGTAATTTGATTCGTAAAGGTCCGCGACCTTGCGCAGCACCGCAGCGCGCTCGGCGGGGGGCGCTGCCCAGACCGTTGCGGCGCCAAGCGCGGTTTCGGCATCTTCGGCGCTGGCCCAGACAATCTTGCCGACGGTATCCGACGGGTTGGCAGGGTTGCGGACCTCGACGGTCCGCGCGCCCTTGACCTTGCCGGCGATGATCGGTCCGACCGACCACTGCGTTTCAGAGAAGCTGGCGCGCGCCTGCTCGAAATCGGCCAGATCGCGGGGGTCGCGAATGTCCCAGCCGCGAGAGTTGCGCCGCTTGCCGAAAATCTCGTCGGGCATCGGCAGCGGCGAAGGATCGCCCGCGACTTTTTCCAACGCGTCGAACGGGTCCGCTGCGATGGCGGAGGGCGGGACTTCTTCGTTCACGATCTGGTTCACGAACGAACTGTTCGCGCCGTTTTCCAGCATCCTGCGCACCAGATAGGCCAGCAGGTCGCGATGCGCCCCGACCGGCGCATAGATGCGGCAGCGCGTGCCTTCGGACCGCAGCACTGCCGAGTGCATCACCTCGCCCATGCCGTGCAGGCGCTGGAATTCGAACGCATCCTTGTCGGATGCCATTTCGAGGATGGCGGCGACGGTATGGGCGTTGTGGGTGGCGAATTGCGGATAGATCCGGTCGGTCATGCCAAGCAGCTTCTTGGCGCAGCAGAGATAGGCGACATCCGTCGCGACCTTGCGGGTATAGACCGGATAGCCATCAAGTCCGAAAACCTGCGCCTTCTTGATCTCGCTGTCCCAGTAGGCGCCCTTGACGAGCCTCACCATGATCTTGCGGTCAAGCTTTCCGGCCAATGCGGCCAGCCAGTCCAGAACGAACGGCGCGCGTTTGCCGTAGGCCTGGACGACCACACCGAACCCGTCCCAGCCCGCCAGTTCAGGGCGCGACAGGACCGCCTCGATGATGTCGAGCGACAGGTCGAGCCGGTCCGCTTCTTCGGCGTCGATGTTCAGCCCCATCCCGGCCTTGCGTGCCATGAGCGCAAGTTCAAAGGTCCGGTCGACCAGTTCGGACATCACGCGGGATCGCTGCTGAACCTCGTAGCGCGGATGCAGCGCCGAGAGCTTGATCGAGATGCCGGGATTCTCGCGGATATCCCGCGACCGGCAATGCGGCGCCAGCTTGGCGATCGCCTCGGAATAGGCGTCGTAGTGGTGCTGGGCATCGCGTGCGGTCAGTGCGGCCTCGCCAAGCATGTCGTAGCTGTAGGTATAGCCTTGGGCTTCCATCTTCGAGCCGCGCTTGAGCGCCTCGGAAATCGTGCGGCCCAAGACGAACTGGTGACCCAGTTCCTTGATCGCCCGGCCCACGGCGGCGCGGATCATCGGTTCGCCCATCCGCTTGACCGCGGAATGCAATGTTGCGGCGATGCCGGGCTGATGATCCTCGCGCAGCACCCGGCCGGTCAGCATCAATGCCCAGGTGGACGCGTTCACAAGCGAGGAGGACGAATGGCCAAGATGTTCGTCCCAGGACGAGCTGGCGATCTTGTCCTCGATCAATTCGTCGATCGTGTCCTTGTCCGGCACACGCAGCAGGGCTTCGGCCAGACACATCAGGGCGATGCCTTCGTCGGTGGACAGGCCATATTCGGACAGGAAGACTTCCATGAGACCCGGTGAGGCATGATTGCGCACGCCTTCAATCATTCCGACGGCGCGGGCCGTCGCCCTTTCGCGAACCGATTTGTCGACGGAATAATCCCGCGTGAGATTAGAGAGCAGTTCGGCCTCTTCCCGGTGGTGTGCGTCCCGGATTTGCGCGCGCAGGGGGTCCAAAGCGGCCATGGAATCATCCTCTCCAAAAGATTTCGCTTATGATAACCTACAGATCGCAGGTCTTTTTCCTGTTTCTTTGACCGTGAGTGGAATATGGACCAAAATGCGCTATTATCCCAGGCGGATGGACTGCGAAGATGATGAAATCCGAACAAATCGACCAGATCGACCGAAAGATCCTCAAACTGCTCAGCCACGAAGGCCGGATGCCGGTGACAGAACTTGCGTCCAGGGTCGGTCTGTCGAAGACGCCATGCCAGTCGCGGCTGAAGCGTCTTCAGGCAGAAGGTTTCATCCATGGGTTCCGCGCCGTGCTCAACCCGTCGAAGCTCAACCTGGATCACGTGGCGTTCGTCGAAGTCAAACTGCGAGACACGTCGGAACATGCGCTGTCGGCCTTCAACGAAGCGGTGTTGCGCGTGCCCGAGATCGAGCAATGCCACATGATCGCCGGCTCCTTCGATTACCTGCTGAAAATCCGCAGCCGGGATATCCAGACCTATCGGCAGATCCTTGGCGAGACGATCTCGACCCTGCCCTATGTATCCTCGACGTCGACGCATGTCTCGATGCAATCGGTCAAGGACACCGCGTTCGACGCCATCTGACGGTTGCCATCAGGCGGCGCGGCGTGCCGGTATCGAGACCACGAATATCGCCGCGGCCACGACCACAATGCTCGGCCCCGTCGGCGTATCGGCGAAGAGCGACGCCGCTACGCCGCCCAGGACCGAGACCATGCCGAACAGGACCGCCAGACCCGCCATGGCTTCCGGATTTCGCGCAAATCCGCGCGCCGCCGCCGCAGGAACGATCAGCATGGCAGCGATCAGAAGCGCGCCGACCACCTTAAGCGCCAAAGCCACGACGACCGCCAGAGCCAGCGTCAGAACGAGTTGTTCGCGACGCGGATTGATCCCCGCGCTTGCGGCAAGTTCTTCGTTCAGCGTCGATGTCAGAAGCGCCGACCAACGCCAGATCAGAAGCGCCAGCACAAGGCCGGAGCCGCCCCAGATCAGCGCAAGATCGGGTTTCGTTACCGTCAGGAGATCGCCGAACAGAAAGGCGTTCAGGTCGATCGTCACGCCCTGCACCAGGGAAATCGCGACAAGCCCCACGGCGAGCGCGGAATGCGCCATGACGCCGAGCGTCGTGTCGATGGCGTGACCGCGGCCCGACAGCATCGTCACGCCAAGGCCCACGGCCAAAGCGACAAGCAGCGTGCCGAACGTGACCGGGAGCGAGAAGGCAAGCGCCAGCGCCACGCCGAGTATCGCCGCATGTGCCGTCGCGTCGCCGAAATACGCCATCCGGCGCCAGACCACGAACGCGCCTAGCGGCCCGGTGGCCAGCGACAGGCCGAGGCCGGCGAGGCCCGCGCGGATCAGGAAATCGTCAAGCATCAGTGAACCCGCCCCGGATGGTCCCCATGGACATGGCTGTCCGCGTCGAGGGACGAATGGTCGTGGTCGCCGTCATCCCCGTCGTGCTCATGCAGATGGTCGTGATCATGATCATGGTCATGACGATAAAGCGCCAGTGCGCCGGCGGTTTCGTCGCCGAACAGCGTGCGATATTCAGGTGACGCGCTGACGGCCTGCGGACTGCCTTCGCAGCAGATATGGCCGTTCAGGCAGATGACGCGGTCCGATGCCCGCATGACGACGTGAAGATCGTGGCTGACAAGAAGGATCGCCGCTCCGCTTTCCCGCCGCACCAGCTCGATCAGCCGGTAGAACGATTCGACGCCGGGATGGTCGAGCCCTTGTGTCGGTTCGTCGAGAATCAGGATGTCCGGCTTCGCCAGCAGCGCCCGCGCCAGCAACACCCGCTGGAACTGGCCGCCCGAAAGCGACGTCATCTGCCGCCGCTCCAGGCCTTCGATACCGACACGTTCGGCGACGGCAGCGATCTGCGCTGCCTCGCGTTTCTCGGGCAAGGACAGGAACCGGCCGACCGTCATCGGCAGGGTCGCGTCGATGGCGAGTTTCTGTGGAACGTAGCCGATCCGCAGACCCGCTGCGCGCTCGACCCGTCCCGCGGTCGGCTTCAGCACACCGAGCAGGGCTCGGATCAGCGTCGATTTGCCCGAGCCGTTCGGCCCGACCACGGTCACGATCTCGCCCGCGGCGATGGAAAAGTCGACATTCAGAAGCACCGGAGCGTCGCCATAGCGCACGCTCATGTCGCGGGTGCAAATCAAGGTCATTCCGCCGCGTCCCTGCATCCCGGACAAGTGCCGAGCACCTCGACATTGACCCGGTCGATCGCAAAACCCAGTCTTGCGGCAGCGTCCTCGAGCGCGCCGCGCACATGTTCTTCCGGTGTCTCGGCAATCGCGCCGCAGGCCCGGCAGATGAAGAAGGCGGGTGCGTGATCTTCGCCGGGGCGCATACATGCGGCGAAGGCGTTCAGTCGGCGGATGCGGTGGACGAAGCCGTTTTCAACGAGAAAATCGAGCGCCCGGTACGCCACGGGAGGCTGACTGCCGAAGCCGTCGCGGGCAAGCCGTTCGAGCACCTCGTAGGCCCCCATCGCTCGGTGTTCTTCAAGAAGGATCTCAAGCGTCCGGCGGCGGACGGGTGTCAGCCTGATCCCGGTCTGCTTCGCGATCGCTTCGGCCCGGGTCAGAACCGGACCGGCGCAGTCGTCGTGATCGTGGCTACGGAAAGCCATGGCTGGGTTTGGTCGCGACGTCACCGGATTGGCCTCTTGTTGTCGATGAGAATGTTATGTTATTTCATCACTGGTGCGGAAACAAGGATCGATCATGCGCTTCAAATGGATTTGTCTTGGGCTCGTCGCGGCCAGCCCTGCCGCAGCCGAACCGCCTGTCGTCGTGGCAGATATCGCGCCGGTTCACTCGCTGGTTTCGCAGGTCATGGGTGACTTAGCAACGCCGGTCCTGCTGCTGGAGGCGAATGCCGATCCGCATCATTTGTCGCTGCGCCCCTCGCAGGCCCGTGTCTTGGCCGAGGCGGACGCGATTTTCTGGATCGGGCCGACGCTGACGCCCTGGCTTGCAAAGCCCGTCGAGTCGCTGGCCGAAACGGCGCGGTCGGTGGCGCTGACGGAAATGCCGGAAACCCGGCTTATCCGGACGGCGGCGGATCATGACGCCCATGAGGACGACCATTCGTATGACGGCATCAATCCCCATGCCTGGCTCGATCCGGTGAATGCCATGGTCTGGCTGGCCTCGATCGCCCGGACGCTGTCGGAACTGGATCCGGAGAACCGCTCGACCTACGAAGCGAACGCCGAAGCGGGAGCCGAAGACATCCGGCGCCTCGCGGAGGGGATCGAAACCCAGATCGCCGCACTTTCGGATGCACGGTTCCTCGTCACGCATGACGCCTTTTCCTACTTCGGAGCGCGTTTCGGTCTCGATCTGTCCGACACGGTCCTGTCGGCCGATGCCGCGCCGCCATCTGCAGCCCGTCTTGCCCGACTGCGCGATGATGCAGACGGCATCCGCTGCGCCTTCCGCGAGCCGCAGCAAAGCGCCGCCGCGCTGGAAACCGTGCTCGAGGGAACGGCGATTCCGATTGCGGTGCTCGACCCTCTTGGCCAGCAAATCACGCCGGGACCCGAGCTGTATCTGGAGGTGCTCGGCGACATGGCAGAGAGCATCGTGCGATGCTCACCAGAAACGAAGCCTTGATACGGCGGCGCGAAACGGGCTGACTTTAAGAATCAGCAGGGAGGTCGCGGTGGCTTGCACCGGAATGCCCGGGAGGATGATCTCGTGACGCGGACCGTCTTCGGCATCACACCCGGCGGAACCGAGGTGGAGAAGCTGACAATCGGCGATGGGTCGCTGACCGCGGGCATCCTGACCCTCGGCGCGATCCTTCAGGATGTCCGTCTGGCGGGGGTTCCCTACGGGCTGACGCTAGGCAGCCCCGGCCTTGCCGCCTATCTGGGGCCGATGGCCTATTTCGGCGCCGTGGTCGGACCGGTGGCGAACCGCATCGCCGGTGCCAGTGCGGTGCTTGACGGCCAGCGCCATCACTTCAATGCGAACGAGGGCGCGACCTGTTTGCACAGCGGATGGAGCGGAACCCAGGCGCTGATCTGGGAGCCTACCGACCTGACCGCCACGAGCGCGACCCTGCGGCTGTCCCTGCCCGACGGCTTGGGCGGATTTCCGGGCCGCAGGATCATCTTCGCGACCTATTCCATCGAACGCGATTCCACGCTGCAGCTGTCCCTGACGGCGACGAC
Organism: uncultured Alphaproteobacteria bacterium; assembly: GCA_942492375.1. Taxonomy (GTDB): domain Bacteria; phylum Pseudomonadota; class Alphaproteobacteria; order Rhodobacterales; family Rhodobacteraceae; genus JAHEAO01. The sequence goes on along the minus strand of CALOEL010000002.1, from coordinate 352,873 downwards.
GGACAGGCCGACCTGGATCAATCTCGCCAATCACAGCTACTGGAACCTCGACGGAACCGAAGGGACAGACGGACATAGCCTTCGCATCGACGCCGAGAGCTATCTGGACGTTGACGGGGCGAAAATTCCGACGACCGCCGTTTCGGTCGCCGGAACCCGCTTCGACTTCCGCTCGCCGCGCCCGGTCGTGACGGACGCGCGGGGGGGCTACGATCACAATTTCTGCCTATCCGACTCAGTTCGCGACTTGCGCGATGTCGCCGTTCTGAGGGGCGGCTCGGGGCTTCAGATGACACTGGCGACGACCGAGACCGGTCTGCAAGTCTATGACGGAGAGGGTCTGGATACCGCACCTTACGCCGGCCACCAGGGTTTCGCTTACGGCCCGTTGTCAGGCATCGCGCTGGAACCCCAGGGCTGGCCGGATGCGCCGAACCGGCCGGACTTTCCCGATATCCGGCTGGATCCGGGTGACACCTACAAGCAGGTGACCGGCTGGCGCTTCCGGCGCGGTGACGGCTAAGGGTCAGCCCCCCATCGCGGTCTTGTACCAGTCCACGATCTTCTCGCGCTCTTCGGGCTCCATGTAACTCAGGTTGCCCGGCGGCATTGCATGGCTCAGACCCGACTGGGTGTAGATACGCCTTGCTTCGGTGGCGATCTGGGCCTCGGTTTCCAGCAGAACGCCCTTGGGCGCCCAGAGCATCCCCTCCCATGCCGGCTCGGCTGCGTGGCACATCGAACAGCGCCCCAGCACGATGTCGTGCACATCCTGGAAACCTTCGGCCGCCGCAAATTTCTGCGCCGCCGGGGCAAGCGCCGCCTCGCCCTCCGCGTCGGCGCGGAACATCGGTGCGGTGGAGAGCCAGGCGATCACGACGAACAGGATCACCGTCGCCGCCCATGTCCAGTGCGGATTGCCGGTGCGGGCATGGACCGAGTTGAAATAGTGCCGGATCGTGACCCCCATCAGGAAGACCAGCGACGCGATGATCCAGTTGTACTCGGTGGCGAAGGCCAGCGGGTAATGGTTCGACAGCATAAGGAACAGCACCGGCAGCGTCAGGTAGTTGTTGTGGGTGGAGCGCAGCTTGGCGATCTTGCCGTATTTCGGATCGGGCGTGCGCCCGGCGATCAGGTCGGCGACCACCACCTTCTGGTTCGGGATGATGACCATGAAGACATTGGCCGACATGATCGTGGCGGTGAAGGCGCCCAGATGCAGCAGAGCCGCGCGGCCCGAAAAGACATTGGCATAGCCCCAGGACATGACGACAAGGATGACGTAAAGCACTATCATCAACGTGATCGGGTTCTCGCCCAGCCGCGATTTGCAGAGCGTGTCATAGAGCAGCCAGCCCACGCCCAGCGATGCCAGCGAGATCAGGATCGCCTGCCAGACCGGAATGTCGAGCACGTTCGGGTCGACGAGGTAAAGCTCGGCCCCGAGGTAGTAGACGAGGATCAGCATCGCGAAACCGGAAAGCCAGGTCGCGTAGCTTTCCCATTTGAACCACACCAGATCGCCGGGCATCTTCTCGGGTGCGACCAGATATTTCTGGATATGATAAAAGCCGCCGCCATGGACCTGCCACTCCTCGCCATCCGCGCCGCTGGCAAGATTGCGGTCGCGGTGCAGGCCGAGGTCGAGCGCGATGAAATAGAAGGATGACCCGATCCAGGCGATCGCGGTGATGACATGAACCCAGCGGACCGCGAATTCCAGCCACTCGCCCATTGCGAAGAGATCGTACATTTCAGCTCCCCCTGTAGGTCGAATAGCCGAACGGCGAGATCAGCAACGGCACGTGATAGTGGCTGTCCGCCTCGCTCATGCCGAACCGGATCGGCACATCGTCGAGAAACAGCGGGTTTTCCCCCGCCTGGCCGTTGCGGCGCAGATAGTCGCCGGTATGGAAGACCAGTTCGTAGGTGCCCGTGGCGAATTTGTCTTTCGGCAAGATCGGCGTGTCGGTGCGGCCATCGGAATTGGTCACCGTCTCTGCGATCTTCTCGCGGCTATCGCCGGCGATGCGGTAAAGCGTGATCTCTATCCCTTCGGCGGGGCAGCCCCGCGCCGTATCGAGCACATGTGTCGTCAAATATCCGGCGGTCATCTGCGGCCCCCTGTTTTTACGTTGCCTCGCATCCAACTGTTTTGCCTGCTTTCCGCTAAAAAATCGACTACCCGCTCACCTGAAAGCTGCTATCGGATTTTTTTGAAAAACTCCGCATGTCTTTCGGAGTATCTTGGAAAAAGCTGAAGAGGACGAGTCATGCCTGACCGCTATCCGCGCGACATGCGGGGCTATGGCCCCAACCCTCCCGACCCGAAATGGCCGGGCGGGGCCCGAATTGCCGTGCAGTTCGTCCTGAATTACGAAGAAGGTGGCGAAAACAACATCCTGCACGGGGATGCGGGCTCGGAAGCTTTCCTGTCCGAAATCGTCGGCGCGGCGCAATGGCCGGCCCAGCGGCACTGGAACATGGAGTCGATCTACGAGTACGGCGCGCGCGCCGGGTTCTGGCGGCTGCACCGGATGTTCACCTCGACCGCAATTCCGGTCACCGTCTATGGCGTGGCCACAGCGCTGGCCCGCTCGCCCGAACAGGTCGCGGCGATGAAGGACGCCGACTGGGAGATCGCCAGCCACGGCCTGAAATGGGTCGAATACAAGGATTGCCCCGAAGAAACCGAGCGCGAGGACGTGGATGAAGCGATCCGCCTGCACACCGAGGTCACCGGTCAACGCCCCGAGGGGTGGTATCTCGGCCGCTGTTCCATCAACACCGTGCGCATCGTCGCCGAAGAGGGCGGCTTCGCCTATATCTCGGACAGCTATGACGACGACCTGCCCTACTGGAGCCGGATCGGCGGACGCGACCAGTTGATCATCCCCTACACGCTCGACGCCAACGACATGCGCTTCGCGACGCCGCAGGGCTTCAATTCGGGCGATCAGTTCTTCAGCTATCTCAAGGACGCGTTCGACACCCTCTATGAAGAGGGCGGCAGGATGATGTCGATCGGCCTGCACTGTCGCCTGATCGGACGGCCGGGCCGCGCCGCTGCGCTGAAGCGGTTCATCGACTATGCGCAAGGCCACGACAAGGTCTGGTTCCCGCGCCGCATCGACATCGCCCGCCACTGGGCCGAAAACCATCCTCCCGAACAACCGAAGCGCCCCTCCGAGATGGACCGGGCGACCTTCGTAAGGTCCTATGGCGGCATCTTCGAGCATTCGCCCTGGATCGCCGAAGGCGCCCATGCGCTGGAACTTGGGCCCGCGCATGACAGCGCGGTCGGTTTGCACAACGCGCTTTGCCGGGTGTTCCGTTCCGCGGATGAGGCAAAGCGGCTAGGTGTCCTGACCGCCCACCCCGATCTGGCCGGTAAACTGGCCGAGGCCAAGCGGCTGACTGCCGAATCGACCGCCGAACAGGCCAGCGCCGGACTTGACGCGCTGACCGACGAAGAACGCGCGAACTTCACCGATCTGAATACGCGCTATGTCGAGAAGTTCGGCTTTCCCTTCATCATCGCGGTCAAGGACAACACCAAGGCGTCGATCCTCGACGCGTTCAAGACCCGCATCGACAATGACCGCGACACCGAATTCGACACAGCGTGCCGGCAGGTCGAACGCATCGCCTATCACCGCCTGAAGGATATTCTGCCATGACGCGCAGCTATTACTCACCAGCGGGCGGCCTGCCGGGTCAGGACGAACAGCACTACGCCCCCGCGGTCTTCACCACGGCCTATGCGGTGATCCCGGCCGCCGTGATGAGCGACATCGTCACCAGCTACCTGCCCCATTGGCGCGAGACCCGCGCCTGGATCATCGCGCGTCCGCTTTCCGGCTTTGCCGAGACTTTCGCCCAACTTATCGTCGAAATCGCACCGGGCGGGGGCAGTTCCGAGCCCGAACCCGATTCCGACGCCGAGGGGGTCATCGTCCTCACGCGCGGCACCATCAGCCTGATGCTGGACGGCGAAGAGCATGAGCTTGCGCCAGGCGGCTACGCATATCTTGCGCCTGGGTCGGACTGGACCATCGCGAACAGGGACGACGAGTTGGCCACCTTCCATTGGGTCCGAAAGCGATACGAAAAGGTCCCGGGAATTGCGCCGCCGGAGTCTTTCGTCACATCGGATGAGCGGGTCGAACCGATCACCATGCCCGATACGGGCGGCAAATGGGCGACTACGCGTTTCGTCGATCCGGCCGATCTGCGGCACGATATGCACGTGAACATCGTCACCTTCCAGCCCGGCGGGCGGATTCCCTTCGCCGAGACCCATGTGATGGAGCACGGGCTTTACGTGCTGCAGGGCCGGGCCAACTACCTTCTCAACACCGATTGGGTCGAGGTCGGCCCCGGCGATTTCATGTGGCTGCGCGCGTTCTGCCCGCAGGCCTGCGAGGCGATCGGCGAGGAGCCGTTCCGCTACCTGCTTTACAAGGATGTCAACCGGCACCCCGTTTTGCACATCGGAACCCGCGGTTGAGCTGCGCATGACACAGGTCATCCATATCCAGCGTCTCGACGCTGACGCCTTTGCCCCTTTCGGCGACGTGCTTGAAGCCCGGGGTCAGCCAGACAAGATGATCAATCAGGGGCTCTGCGGCAGATATCACGATCTGGCGCGGCTCGACTTCGGTCCGGACGGCAGGGCCGGTATCTCGATCTTTGACGCCGAGCCGCGCAGCCTCCCCTACAAGCTGGAATTGGTCGAGCGTCATCCCGAAGGCTCGCAGGCTTTCATTCCGATGTCGCAGCATCCGTTTCTGATGATCGTGGCAGAGGACGAGGGCGGCACGCCGGGCCATCCGCGCGCCTTCGTGACCGAGCCGGGACAGGGCATAAATCTGCATCGCGGCGTCTGGCACGGCGTTCTGACGCCGTTGCACGCCCCGGGGCTGTTCGCTGTCGTGGATCGGATAGGCGAAGGCGACAATTTGCAGGAGCATTGGTTTGAACCACAATATGTGGTTCAATTCGAGGAATGAGGCCGACAAAGAAGCGGCATTATCGTGACTGACAGACGACCACACTTAAGTCGAACAGGAGAATCTGGGTAATGACTGACACATCCATCGGAACGCCGGAGCAACTCCGCGATCCCAACTATACGCCGCCACTTACGAAGGCGATTCCCTTGGGGATCCAGCACGTTCTGGCGATGTTCGTTTCGAACGTCACTCCGGCCATCATCATCGCCGGTGCTGCCGGCTTTGGCTTCGGGTCCAATTCGCCCGACTTTCCCGAGCTCATCTACATGATCCAGATGGCGATGGTCTTCGCAGGCGTCGCGACGCTCTTTCAGACCATCGGAGTGGGACCGATGGGCGCGCGGCTGCCGATCGTGCAGGGAACCTCTTTCGCCTTCCTGCCGATCATGATCCCGCTGGTCGCGGACAAGGGCGTCGATGCGATGGCCGGCCTGATGGGCGGCGTGCTGATCGGTGGCCTGTTTCAAGGCTCGCTGGGTCTCATCATCAACAAGATACGTTTCGCCCTGCCTCCGCTTGTCACCGGCCTGATCGTCACGATGATCGGTCTGGCGCTGGTCAAGGTCGGTATCCAGTATGCGGCCGGCGGCGTCCCGGCGATCGGAACCGAAGAATATGGCAGCGCGGTGAACTGGTTCGTGGCCTCGGTCGTTGTCATCGTCACATTGGGGCTCAAGTTCTTCACGCGCGGAATGCTATCGATCTCGGCGGTGCTGATCGGCCTGCTGGTCGGCTATGCCGTGGCCTTCGCGTTGGGAATGGTCAGTTTCGACAATGTCGGACGCGCAGCGAACTTCGCGCTGCCGGATCCGCTGCATTTCGGGCTGGAATTCCAGTTTGCGGCTATCGTCGGCTTCTGCTTCATGGGTGTCGTTTCGGCCATCGAAACCGTTGGCGACGTCTCGGGGATCACCAAGGGCGGCGCAGGCCGCGAGGCGACGTCCGAGGAAATGGCAGGTGCCACCTATGCCGACGGCTTCGGTTCAGCGGTTGCCGGGCTCTTCGGCGGTCTGCCCAACACCTCGTTCAGCCAGAATGTCGGCCTCATCGCCATGACCGGGGTGATGAGCCGCGGTGTGGTCACTTGTGGCGCGATCTTCCTGATCGTCGCGGGCCTGGTGCCGAAAGTCGGTGCGACCATCTCGACCGTTCCGATCGAGGTTCTGGGCGGCGGCGTGATCGTGATGTTCGGCATGGTCGTGGCGGCCGGCATCTCGATGCTGTCCGACGTGGACTGGAACCGCCGCAACATGGTGATCTTCGCCATCGCGCTGTCGATCGGGCTTGGTCTGCAACTCGAGCCGGGCGCGGTGCAGCACCTGCCCGAAACGCTGAGCGTGCTGATGACCTCGGGGCTGCTGCCCGCAGCGGTCATCGCGATCGTGCTCAACCTCGTTCTGCCGGATGAGTTGTCCGGTGAATCAACCGAGGAAGTCGCCGGCGGCATGGCCGGGCACGGCGAGGGCAAGCTGCCCCACGGCTGATCCCGCCGCGAAGACTGAAAAGGCCCTACCTCGCGGTAGGGCCTTCGTCGTTTCTGAGCCCTCCCTCATCCGTTGCTGGCGCCAGTGCCCGGCGACCGCAAAGGCCGGTCAAAATCCGTCGCCCGTAAGCATCCGTTAACCAGTTCCAGGCAAATGTGCCGAAGTTACGGACGTGAGGGATGATGATAGCGCAGCTGGATCAGAGATATCTTGCAGCCCGGCCATGGAAACTCTGGCCACGACTGGTTGCCTATCTACTGTTCGAGGGACGTCCGCTGACCACAAAGGGCCGCTGGATCAATCCGTTCGTCTTCGCCGGCTACAAGCTTTGCGCCCTCGTCCCCGGCAAATCGCGCGACTGTGCGCCGATCTTCATCCTGGGCGTCGGGCGCAGCGGAACCACGGTGCTCGGCTCCATCCTGTCGCTGCACAGGGAGGTCGGCTATCTCAACGAACCCAAGGCGCTTTGGCATGCAGCGCTCGGCGACGACGATCTGACGGGCTCCTACAGCCGCAATTCGGGCCGCTACCGCATGGGGCATGAAGACGCCACGCTGCCCAAGCGGCGCCGGTTGCAGCGTTTCTACAGGGCGTATCTGCGGCTGTCCGGCAGCCAACGGATCGTCGACAAATATCCCGAACTGATCTTCCGTTCAGGGTTTCTTGACGCGGTCTTTCCCGATGCCCGCAAGATCATCCTGGTGCGCCACGGCGCCGAAACCTGCCAATCGGTGGAGAGCTGGTCGGCGGCGCATGGGTCCTCCGAGAACGGCCACACAACCGACTGGTGGGGTAGAAACGGTCGAAAATGGGATCTGCTGCTGCGCGACGTGCTTCAACAGGATCTTGAATTTGCGCCGCTTTCGCCGCTTTTGGAAAGCCTGACCTCACCGCAGGACAGGGCCGCCGTCGAGTGGATCGCCTCGATGCGGGAGGCGATCCGACTGACCAAGAGTTGCGACAACGCATTGCTAGTCCGCTACGAGGATCTTGTCCGCCATCCCGAAGAGTATCTTGCCGGCATCTGTGACTTCTGCGGGCTTGAGCAGGATCAGACGATGCTCGATTACGGCAAGGCCAAGCTGAAGCAGAACCCCGCCCGATCCGCCCCCTCAATCCATCCCGATCTGAGACCCCTGTTCGATCGCACGTTGCGTGCTTTGGGATACTGAAGATGCGCGTCCTGCAGATCAGCCACAACCACCACGTTGCCGGCGGCTCCGACAGGGTGTTCTTCGAAACGTCGTCGCTTCTGCAAGAGGCGGGCCACGAGGTGATCCCCTTCTGCACCGAAAGCGCGCGCAATCTGCCTTCGGACTGGACGAGTTACTTTCCTCGAGCGGCGGATACCGGCGCGCCCCGGCTGCGGGACGCTGCGCGCTACTTCTACAACACCGAGGCACGGGACCGACTGCGCGCTTTGCTTCAGACAGTCGGGCCAATCGACGTTGCGCATCTCCATATCTACCACGGCAAGATGACCGCAGCGATCCTGCCTGCGCTGAAATCCTTCGGCATTCCGATCGTCCATAGCTTGCACGAATACAAGATGGCCTGCCCCGTCTACACGATGGAACGCCAGGGACGGACTTGCGACGCCTGTATCTCCGGCAACTGGCTTAACGGTCTTCGATATCGCTGCAAGGACGGCTCCGTTGTCAAATCCGCCGTGATGGTCGCCGAAATGGCCCTGTCGCGCGGCCTGGGCGACGTGCGGCTTGTCGATCGCTTCATCTGCGTAAGCGAATTCCAGAGGGAAGTGATGATCCGGGCTGGCCTGCCGGCGAAGCGCCTTGCCACCCTGCACAACTTCACCCGACCGGTCACGGCGGAACCCGGACATGACGGATACTTGCTTTACGCCGGGCGGATCGAGCGGCTCAAGGGTCTCTCGACCCTGCTCGATGCCGTAGCGGAAACCGGGCACCCACTGTTGATCGCGGGTGAGGGATCGTGGGTGCCCGACCTCGTCGCGCGCATCTCCTCTTTGCCTCAAGTGGCATATTTGGGATTTTGCAGCGGGGCTCAGCTCTCCGCGCTGATCAGCCGCGCAAGGGCCATCGTCGTGCCGTCGGAGTGGAACGAAAACTGCCCGATGACGGTCCTTGAAGCGAAGGCGATGGGCCGCCCCGTGATCGCGTCGCGCATCGGTGGTATCCCGGAACTTGTCCGCGATGGTATCGACGGCGTGCTTTTTGACCCCGGCGATGCCGCTGCGCTGGCCGTCGCGTTCCGGCGCTTCGCGAATTTGGATCACGGCGCACTTTCAGCCGAAGCCAGCGCCGATCTTTCGCAGCGGTTTCGCCCGGAAGTTCATCTGGAAAAGCTGTTGCGAATCTATCGCGATGCCGGGGCTCAGATATCGACCCAAAGCCCTTCGCACAGGGCCGCAACCGGAGCAGCGCAGCGAATAACCGTATAGGTGATGATAGTTTCGGGGACTCGCATCACATTGGGTCGGCCGAGCGCATCCGCGGCGCGGACCACCGGGCTTCCGGCGATCGCCTGACCAGAGCTGATGCCCTGAAACGGAGCAAGCACCACATCCGCGGATGGCAGGTTGCGGCCAAATGCGCCTGCGCGGATACGGATCGGCAGCGCCTCGGGATGATAGCTCAGGAATTCTTCATCCAGAACGAAACGGTCGACCCGATCGATCTTGGTGAAACCGCCGTTGCGTGTACGCAGCATGTCGCGCTCTCGCAATGTCTGGGCATGCATGTCGCCGAAAGAGGTCGAAACCCGTGTTAGCGGTCCGAAACCGCGCAACTTGCCGATCGCTTCTGCGGACTTCTGAGTATCGCCCTGGCGGGCGTTCCGCCGGGCCTCCGAGAGCATTGCTGATCCTGGAGTGCGCGGGGGTTCGGGCATTTCAGAGTATTTACCGGTCATCTAATCCTTGCGTCCAAAACAGGCCGATGGATCGGCCTTGGTTAATCGTCAATCTAAAAAGTCGAATGGCAGACAAACGCGCATTTTGATCTATCGTCTCAGGGTACACTATTGTGAATGTTGCGAAAACCGGGCTTTTTCGACAGGGTCAACGCGCCCGGGCCCTCACGATCAGGTTGTGGTCGCCTCGTTTTCGCGGCGAGGGTCAATTCACCCCTGGATCAAGCATGGTCCCGATCTATTTGACAATCGAACGAAATGGCTCTGCCGTGGGTAAGCATAACCCTGTCGGTATGCACGTTCGAGTTGCGAATCCTTAGCATCGGTCACGGCAGATTGTTCCACCGACGATCCGGACACATCGAAGATTGAAGATCACCGAAGAAACGATTCTGTCCCAATCAGTCGTTTGTCGATAGAATCAATGACGCACGAGTCAGCGACGTCAGATCCCTTCAAGGATCCAGTTCCGTCGCGAAGGACCGGCTCTTGCAGCCCTCGATTCTGCGGCGCGCCTCTTCGGCGACAATCGCCGCATCGACCGACGCGCGGTCGGTCAGACCGGAAAAATTTGCCTGCGTCGGCATTACCTCGGCGACGTGGAGATACCTTTCCTGCGCGACGTCATAGAGCCGACGCAGTTCCGCCAACGGGTCGGAATGATCGTCGGAGCGTAGGTCGAGCCAGGGGTAGTCCTCGGTCCGGTGAATGCGCAAAGCCGCCGATTGCCGCCCGCGCTTGTCTCCGCCGGCAACCTCGCCCGCTTCCATTGCGGTCATAAGGCGCTCGGCGAACGGCAGCGCCATGTTGCCGCGATAGGCGTCCATCGTTTCCGAGATCACCTCGCGACCGGCCAGCATGTTGCCGGCGACCGAGACCCCCTCGGCGATCAGGTGGCCGCACCAATCGACGCACTCGGCCCCGGTATGCGCCGCGGATCGTCCGGCGGCGTCGATCATGTGGATCTGCCGTTGCGCCTGGCCACCGTCACGCGCTACGAGATCGGCCAGCACGGCCTCTGTCGCCTCGCCCTCGGATAGACGCCGCGCCGCCTCCAACCCCCAGATCGGGTTCATGAAGGCATGAGTGGCCACCGCACAGCGCCTGCCGCGAACATGCGGCACCAGCGCGCCCACCGCGAAGAACCGGCTGGCGACGACCACGCCATACTGCCCGGTGCCGGGATCGCGAGCGACGATGGAATAGGTCATGGCATGCGCTCCTGTTCAGCGTCCTACGGCATAGGCCTGCATCAGCCGCGGCGTCGCCGCCGCGCGCAATATCCCCTTTGCGTCGCGGCTCGCGGCGGTCAGCCGGCCGACGGTCCAGGGCTCTGCAACCTCGACTTTGTGACCGCGCCCGCGAAGATCGTCGATGACAGCCTCGCCAAAGGCAGGTTCGATCATCAGATGCGCGGGCTGGGTCGCGCGCGGATAGAACGAGGACTGGAAATGCGCGGTGTGGAACAGCGGCGCGTCAATCGCCTGTTGCAGGTTCATCCCGCAATGTACCAGCCTCAGGAAATAGATCAGTTGCCACTGGTCCTGCTGGTCGCCGCCCGGTGTCCCGAAAGCGATTGTCGGCGCCCCGCCCTGCCCCGCCATCGACGGCGAAAGCGTCGTGCGCGGTCGCCGACCCGGGGCCAGCGAGGTCGGCAATCCCTCGTCCAGCCAGAACATCTGCGCTCGGCTGTTCAGCGGCATCCCAAGCCCCGGCACCACCGGCGAGGATTGCAGCCAGCCGCCAGAGGGCGTCGCCGCGATCATGTTGCCCCAACGATCGATCACATCGATATGCACCGTGTCGCCGCGCCGGTCGGTCAGATGCGCCATGGTGGGTTCGCCTGCGCCGACGCCCGCTGCCTCGGTCTTGCCGCGCGCGCGCTCGATCGCGGCACTGGCCCAGGATTCCAGCCCGTCGATCCGGCCCGGCCGCTGCTCGCGCGAGGCGTTGTCGCCCAACTGTTCGCGCCGCCGCGCGGCATAGCCGCGGGACAGCAGGGTTTCGGCAGGGATCGAGGCGTGCGCGGGATCACCGTAATAGGCTTCGCGGTCGGCGAAAGACAGTTTCATCGTCTCGGTCACGAGATGTACGAAATCCGCCCCTGCCGGGTCCATCCCGGCGATACCGCTGCCGTCAAGGATGCGCAGCGATTGGAGGAAGGTTGGCCCCTGCGACCACATTCCGCATTTCCACACGGTCCAATCGCCATAGTCGACCGACAGCGGCTCTTCGTAGCTCGCCTGCCAGCCGGCCATGTCCTGCCCGGTCAGAACCCCCTTGCGGCGCCCGCCGGCGGCATCCATCACGCAGGCCTCGCGCATCCAGTCGTCGATCGCCTCGGCGATGAACCCCTTGTAGAACACCGCTCGCGCCGCCTCGATCTGCGCCTCGCGGCTGCGGGCGTTTTCGGCTTCGGCCAGCAGCCGCTCCCAGGTGTCGGCCAGATCGGGGTTGCGAAACAGGCTGCCGGGTTCGGGCGCAGACCCGCCTGGCAGCCAGGTCGCGGCAGAGGTCGGCCATTCGTCACGGAAGAACTCTGCCAGATCGCCGATCGTGGCGGACACCCGCTCCAGTACCGGGTGGCCGTGACGGGCGTAAAAGATCGCCGGTTCGAGGATGTCGCGCAGCGGCAAGCGGCCATGGTCGCGCAGCATCATCATCCAGGCGTCGAAGGCTCCGGGCACCACCGTGGCCAAGAGGCCCGATCCCGGGATCAGGTCCAGCCCCTCGGCGCGGTAATGCGCAATGGTGGCGCCCGCAGGTGCCACGCCCTGACCGCAGACCACTTTCGGACTGTCGTTCCCCGCCAGCCGGATGATCGCTGGCATGTCGCCCAGAGGGCCATTCAGATGCGGCTCTACGACATGCAACACGAATCCCATGCCCGCCGCCGCATCGAAGGCCGTGCCACCCTTTTCCAGCAGCGCCATCCCCACCGCCGAGGCGATCCAGTGCGTCGATGTGGCGACGCCGAACGTGCCGGTGATCTCTGGTCTGGTCGTGAAGCTCATCTTCGCTCTCCTGAGGCCGGGGCCGCCCGGTCTTGTCGTTCAGTTCTCGCGCGGGTCGAAGGCGTCGCGCAGCCCGTCGCCCAAGAGGTTGAATCCCAGCACGACAAGGAAGATCGCCACGCCCGGCCACATCGCCATCCACGGCGCCTGTTCCAGGAATGCCTTGGCGGTGTTCAGCATCGATCCCCAGGAGGGTGCGGGCGGCTGCTGGCCGAGCCCTAGGAACGACAGCGACGCTTCGGCGATGATCGCGGTGGCTACAGTCAGCGTCGCCTGCACCAGCAGCGGCGGGAAAATATTCGGCAGGACATAGCGCCAGATGATCGCGCCGTGGGTAAGGCCGATGGCATGGGCGCTTTCGACATAATCCTCAGTCATCACCTGCAGGGTCTGGCCACGCGCGATCCTGATGAAGATCGGCATCGCCGACAGGCCGATGGCGATCATGGCGTTGCGCAGCGACGGGCCCAGGAAGGCCGCCAGCGCGATGGCGAGGATCAGGAAGGGCGCGGCCAGCAGCGCCTCGGTGATGCGAGAGATCACCGCATCGGTCCAGCCGCGCCTGTAGCCCGCAATCACCCCCAGCGGTATGCCGAGGCCGAGCGCGATCGCGACCGACACCACCCCCGCCAGCAGCGACGCCTGTGCGCCCCAGATCATCCTTGACAGCACGTCGCGGCCGATTTCGTCAGTGCCCAGCCAATGCGCCGCCGATGGCGGCTTGCGTACCGCCGCCCAGTCGGTCTCGGCGGGGCCGGGAATCGGCAGGACCGGCGCCAGCAGCGCCACGATGACGAAGAACAGCACCAGCCCGGCCCCGACCATCGCCGAGACATTGCCGCGCAGCTGCATCCAGGCCCGGCTGCGCTTGCGCGGCATCGGCAGGTCGGCGGCGGGAACGTGGCTTGCGGTGCTCATGAGTTGCGCATCCTCGGGTTCAGGACGCGGTAGAGCGCGTCGGCCAGGATGTTCATGGCGATGAAGGCGATGGCAGTGCACAGAACGATGCCCTGCACCACCGCGTAATCACGGTTGAAGACGGCATCGACGACCAGCTTGCCGAAGCCGGGGATGGTGAATATCTGCTCGGTCAGCACCGCGCCGGCCAGCAATTCGCCGAACAGCAGCGTCACCACCGTGACGATCGGCACCAGCGCGTTGCGCAGCGCGTGCTTGACGACCACCGTCGTCTCGCTCAGCCCCTTGGCGCGGGCGGTGCGGACATAGTCGGATTTCAGGACCCCTAGCATCGCCGAACGGGTATGCCGCATCAGCGTCGCGGCCAGGCCGGTGCCCAGCACGAAGGCCGGCATCAGCATCGTGCGGATGGATTGCAGCGGGTCGTCGAGGAACGGCTGGTAGCCCGAGGCGGGCAGCCAGCCCAGCTTTACCGAAACCAGAAGGATCAGCATGATCCCCAGCCAGAAGTTCGGCACCGACAGGCCGGACAGCGCCAGGATGTTGGCCAACCAGTCGACCCACGTTCCCTTGCGGTAGGCCGACAGGATCCCGGCCGGCACGCCGATCAGCACCGCGATGATCAGCGCCATGATGGCCAGCTGAATGGTGACCGGTAGCTTCTGCGCAATCAGCGTCAGAACCGGCTGTTGGGTGCGCAGCGATATACCCAGGTCGCCCGTCAGCGCATTCCCGATCCAGGTGAAATACTGGACGTAAAGCGGATCGTTCAGGCGGTATTTCTCGCGCAGGAATTCAAGGATTTCGGGGTTCCGGTCTTCGCCCGCAAGCGCCAGAACCGGGTCGCCCGGAAGCAGCTTCTGCATGAAGAAGACGAAGACCGAGATCAGCAGCACCGTCGGTATCGCGATCAGGATCCGGCGTCCGATGAAGGACAGCATCTTGCGCTCCGTTTTCCGGTTCGGGTTTGGATGGCCCGGCGGCGTCAGTGCCGCCGGGCCGGTTTGGTCGAGGCCTATTCGGCGAAGCTCACGCCTTCCAGCCGGATCATCCCGTCGGGATACGGCACGAAGCCTTGCACCTTGTCGGCCAGCGCCCAGATCCAGGTCTGGTGGTAGAGGTAGATGATCGGCATGTCCTCGGCCAGGATCGCCAGCGCCTCGTCATACTTGGCCTTGCGCTCGTCGGTATTGTTCGAGGTGCGGGCGGCGTTCAGCAATTCGTCGACCGCGGGATTGCAGTATTTGGAATCGTTGATACCGCCCTCACAGGTCATGAACTGGTGGATGTTGCCGTCGGGATCGACCCGGCCTGACCAGCCGATCTGGCTGGCCTGATAGTTGCCGGCGGTCTGCTCACTCAGCTGCGTGGCGAATTCCTTGGCCACGATCTTGACGTCGAACCCGGCTTCGCTGGCCATCGCCTGGATGACCTGACCGACCTGCTGGGCCACCGGATCGGTGGACAGCTGCAGTTCGACCTCGACATTTTCCGCCCCTGCCTCGGCCAGCAGCGACTTTGCCGCCTCGACATCGCGCGCCGGGATCGGATTGTCGGCGGAGTACCAGGGCGACGTCGGCGGGAAGGGCTGGTTGCCAGCCGCCATCACGCCCTCGAACACGACCTGGTTCAGCGCCTCGCGATCGATCGACAGCGACAGGGCGCGGCGCACCCGGGCGTCCTGCCCCAGCGGGTTCTGCGCCCGGTCGCCGTTACCGACGTTGATGGTCACGCCTTGGTAGCCAAGCGAGACGGCCATTTCCAGTTGCAGGCTGTCATCGGCCTTGACCGACGCCACGTCGGTGGCGGCCAGACGCTCAATGATGTCGACATCACCGGCACGCAGGTTGGCCAGCCGCACCGTGCCGTCGGTGATCGGCAGATAGGTAACGCTGTCGAAATTGATCTGGTCCGCGTTCCAATACTCGGCGAACTTTTCGAGCACGATGCGATCCTGCTGTATGCGTTCCTTGAACTTGAACGGGCCCGAGCAGACCAGGTTGTTGCCGAAATCGGCCCCCGCAGCCTCGGCGGCCTTGGGTGACATCATCATGCCCGCGCGGTCGGCGAACTGCGCGATCAGTGTCGCGTCCGCATCGGTCAGATTGATCTTGATCGTCAGGTCGTCCACCACCTCGGTCGAAGCGATCGAGGCGACTTCGGACTTGCGGCGGCTCTCTTCCAGGTTCTGACTGCGATCGATATTCGCAGCCACGGCGGCGGCGTTGAAGGGCTCTCCGTCATGGAACGTAACGCCCTCGCGCAGCTTCATCGTCAGCACCTTGCCGTCATCCGACCATTCCCATTCGGTCGCAAGCTGCGGAATGATTTCCAGATCCGGCGTGATGTCGACCAGCTTGTCGCAAAGCGAGGTATAGACGATCCGCCCGACGAAGGTGCGCGACTGGTCGGGGTCGAGAACGTCCGGATCCTCGGCAAGGCCGATCCGAAGGTCGGCGGCGTGGCCCCAGGAAGCGCCGAGCATCAGCGCGGCCGTCAGGGCAAGCATCCTTCTGTGTGACATTGGTTTTCCTCTCCGGTTGGTGGTTGGGATTCAGATTTGGGTCGTTTCGGCTTCCTCGGTGCGGGCATCGCGATACAGGCGGAAACGCCGCTCGGCGGCTTCGTTGCGTGCGCTTGCGTCGTCGGCGGTCCCGGTCAGCGTCAGTTCGTCGGCGCGCAGGCAGGCGGCGCTACGCCCCGCGTCGGTCTGCGTCAGCTCCGGGCGTACCGTTCGGCAGGCATCGACCGCGTAAAGGCAACGGGTGTGAAACCTGCAGCCGGGCGGCGGCGCGATCGGATCGGGCGGGTCGCCCTCGATCGAGACCTTCACCTTGCGCGCGCCGAAGCGCGGCAGCGGGATCGCGGCCAGGAGCGCCTCGGTATAGGGGTGCTTCGGCGCCCGGAACAGGTCCTCGGTGCGGGCGATCTCGACGATCTGTCCAAGATACATCACCGCCACCCTGTCGGCCATGTGCCGGATCACCGACAGATCATGCGCGATGACGATGAGCGTCAGCTCGAATTCCTGCTTCAGGTCTTCCAGCAGGTTGACCACCTGCGCCTGGATCGACACGTCGAGCGCGCTGACGGGTTCGTCGCCGATCACCAGCTTCGGTCCCGAGGCCAGCGCGCGGGCGATCCCGATGCGTTGCCGCTGGCCGCCTGAGAACTCGTGCGGATAGCGGTCGGCATGTTGCGGCGCAAGGCCGACACGCGCCAGAAGCTGGGCGGCCTGGTCGCGCCTTTCGGCGGCGGTGCCGATCCCGTGCGCGCGCAAAGGTTCCTCGATCAGCGCTCCGACGGTCATCCGCGGATTGAGCGACGCGAACGGGTCCTGAAAGATGAACTGAAGGTCGCGGCGCAGATCCCGCAAGGCAGCCTCGCCAAGGCTCGCGATCTCCCGCCCCTCATAGCGGACCGAGCCCGACGACGGCTCGATCAGCCGCACCAAGAGCCTTGCAAGGGTGGATTTGCCGCAGCCGGATTCCCCGACGATGGCCAGCGTTTCGCCGCGCCTAACCGTCAAATCGACGCCATCGACCGCCCGCACCACGGTAGGCTCGCCGAACAAGGGCTTGTGGGTGACGAAACGGCGCTCCAGGCCGCGAGCTTCCAGAATGATCTCGGCCTCGATCATGCTGGCACCGCCTGTTCCCGCCGATCATCCGCAGTCTCGATCGGCGCACGCCAGCAGGCCACGCGGTGCGATCCGCCCGCCTCTGCAAGAACCGGTGTTTCCGCGCAGATCTCCCGCCGGAACGGGCAGCGCGACGCGAAGCGGCAGCCATCGGGCATCTCGGTCGCCGAGGGCACCCGACCGGGGATCGTCACCAGCCGCTCGCTGCGCTGGCCCAGGGCGGGCATCGAGCTCATCAGCCCGATCGTGTAGGGGTGCTGCGGATCCTCGAAGATATCGCGGGTCGTGCCGATCTCGACGATCCGACCGGCATACATCACCGCCACCGCGTCAGCCATTTCCGCGACCACGCCCAGGTCATGGGTGATCAGGATCATCGCGGTCCCCAGTTCGGCTTGCAGGCTGCGCATCAGCTCCAGTATCTGCGCTTGGATCGTCACGTCCAGCGCCGTCGTCGGTTCATCGGCCAGCAGCAACTCTGGATCGTTTGCCAGAGCCATCGCGATCATCGCGCGCTGCCGCATCCCGCCGGAAAGCTGGTGCGGAAACTCGTCCAGCCGCTTTTTCGCCGCCGGAATGCGCACTTTCTCCAGCATCTCCAGCGCTCGCTCCCGCGCCGCCGATGCGCTGACCCGCTTGTGCCTGCGCACCGCTTCGGCGATCTGTTCGCCGATCCGCAGCACTGGATTCAGCGAGCTCATTGGCTCCTGGAAGATCATCGCCATCCGGTCCCCCCGGATGCGCTGCTTTTCCGACTGCGGCAGCGACAGCAGGTCTCGCCCCTTGAACAGCGCCGCCCCCCCGGTGACCGACAGCGGCGGCGTCGCCAGCAGGCCCATCAGCGCCAGCGCGGTCTGGCTCTTGCCGCAGCCCGACTCTCCGACGATGCAAAGCGTGCGCCCCGGCTGAAGCGAGAACGAGACGTCATCGACGAGGTTGCTCCGCGCCTTGGCGACCCGGATCGAGAGGTTGCGGACGTCCAACAGGGGCGTTTCGGGGACGATCATCCGGCCTCCTCTTCGAGCGACGCACGCAGGTTTTCCGAAAGCTCCAACAGGTGGTCCATCATCGCCTGCCGCGCGCCCGGTCCGTCGCGGGCCTCGATCGCATCGACGATCCGTCCGTGCTGCTGTTCATAGAGCTTGAGCTTCTCGGCGGAACGGGCGCGTTGCCGATCCCGTTGCCACTTCTCGTTCATGCGAACTTCGTCCATCAGCGAAAAGGCTGTTAGCAGCAGCCGGTTGCCGGCGATGCGAGCGATCAGCCAGTGCAACGCGCCGTCCCACAATTCGCGGGAATCGGCGCCATTACTGGCGGCGACGCGCTCCGCCAATGTCCGAAGTCGCTCGACATCCTCGCCTGTCGCCCGCCGGGCGCAAAGCTCGGCCAGACCGGGTTCAAGATAGAGCCGCGCCTCCATCACCGTCAGCGGATCGGCATCCGGCGCGATTTCGGCCACGAGAGCGCCGGCCGGGTCAGGTGGCAGTCCGAGAAACGTGCCCTTGCCCTGACGCCTCCAGATCAATCCCTCGGCTTCGAGCGCCTCAAGCGCGCTGCGTACAGCGCGACGACCGGCGCCAAGGGTGGCCGAGAGCTCGCGCTCATTCGGAAGTCGAGGGTGATCGGGCAAGTCGCCGGTATCAATCATGCGCCGGATCTGCATGAGAACCCGATTGGTATTGTCCGTATTTGGGGTTTCCAGCGGCACGGTCGGCTCCGACTTGTACGAATCAATCGAATATTGGTTTCGAACCATTTGATTATTGGTTCACCCATGAGACCTGTCAACGGAGAATTAGCCAGGCAACATTCAGGACGGAAATCCGCGCCCGCCGACGTCTACTTCGGGCGGGCCGAGCCATCATCAAAGAAAGAGAGAAAATCAAGAAAATGACGATCCGTCGGCGCCGCTTGCAACATAAAAAGCAAGCAGCATAATCAATCACGAAACCGAACCAGAGCCTCCAGTGCTTAAGCCGCTCTGATGTCCCGATTTATCTGACGACGGACACCATGGTATTGGAAAAAAACAAAAAATACTGTAGAGGTCACCCGACATACGACCCTTACATGGCCGGAGTGTGCTCCAGAAACGGCCAACGTTGATGGTGATACCGCGAGCAGGTTTGAGCCGACAGCAAACTGACAGGATGTTCACCATGGCCGATACCCTTCGTCTCGATCTCCCGCTGTTGCTTCCCGATGTGCCGGACGCGCGTGACGCCTGTGTTCGACGGCTGACCGAGAGCCTTGAGTCTCGCGACGGCGTCGAGCGCGTGCACGTTCGCGAAGAAGAGGACGGCGCAGGTGCGGAGTTGTGTATTCATTATGACCCCGCCGTGCTTCCGCTTGAGCGCATCCGCCAGCTCGCCGGAACCTTCGGGGCGGAAATTGCCGCAAAGTTCGGGCATGTGGTTTGGCAGGTTGACGGGATTGCGGATCAGCGCCGGGCGCGGACCGTCAGCGCGCGCGTGCGTCGTCTGTCGGGGGTTGTCGAGGCCCACGCCAACGCGGGCGGTCCCCTGCGGATCGAGTTCGACCGGGCGCAAACAGATGAGGACACGATCCGCAAATCCCTTGAGGAGATGAAGGTATCGCCGGAGCGGGAGAAACCCGGTCCCGCAAGGGCCGACAAGGCGGATGACCACGATCACGCGCATGGCGGTATTCTCGGGGCGCAGACCGAACTGATCTTTGTGGCGCTGTGCGGTGTGCTTTTGCTCATTGGCTGGCTCTTGCCGAAGTTCGTGGCGATGCCGTCATGGGCACCCCTGTTCGTCCTTGTCCCCGCCTATTTCTTCGGCGGCTACTACGCCCTGCGCGAGGCCATCGACAGTGTCCGCAATGGCCGGTTCGAGATCGATTTCCTGATGCTTGTGGCGGCGGCGGGTGCAGCAGCACTTGGCGAATGGGCCGAGGGCGCGTTGCTGTTGTTCCTTTTCAGCCTTGGTCATGCGCTGGAAGGCTATGCCATGGGTCGCGCCAAGCGGGCCATTGAAGCGCTTGGTGCCCTGGCACCCAAAACCGCCACCGTACGCCGTGACGGCAAGGTCCAGGAGATCGCCGTCGATGCCTTGCGGGTCGGTGACATTGTGCTGGTGAAACCGAACGAGCGACTGGCCGCGGACGGCTTTGTCATCAAGGGTGAAAGCAGCGTCAATCAGGCACCGATCACCGGCGAGAGCGTGCCGGTGGACAAATCGCCCGTCGCGGATGCGATGGTTGCCGCCGAAAAGCCCGACCTGGTGGATGCCGGAAACCGTGTTTTTGCCGGTACGATCAACGGTGGCGGCGCATTGGAAATCCAGGTCACGCGCACATCGGCGGATTCGACCCTCGCCCGCGTCGTCAAGATGGTGAACGAGGCCGAAACCAACCAATCGCCCACACAGCGCCTGACCGACCGGTTCGAGCGCATCTTCGTTCCGGCGGTCCTGGGTCTTGCCATCGCGCTTTTGTTCGCGGGCTTCGTCATCGACGAGCCCTTCAGCGACACGTTTTATCGCGCCATGGCGGTTCTGGTGGCGGCAAGCCCCTGTGCGCTTGCCATCGCGACGCCAAGCGCGGTTCTCAGCGGGGTGGCACGCGCCGCGCGCGGCGGCGTCCTGGTCAAGGGCGGTGCGCCGCTTGAAAATCTGGGGCGGCTGACAGCCATCGCCTTCGACAAGACCGGCACATTGACCGAAGGTAAGCCAAAGCTGGTCGATGTGGTGACGGCCGAGGGTGCCGAGGAAAAAGACCTTCTGCGGGTGGCAATCGGGGTCGAGGCGCTGAGTGACCATCCTCTCGCCGCCGCCGTCGTCAGGGACGGGCGCGAACGGCTTGGCGACATACCCGCCGCCGAGGCGTCCGATCTGCGCAGCATCACCGGGCGCGGTGTCGTGGCCCAGGTCGATGGCGAGACGACCTATATCGGCAAGGACGACCTGTTTGGCGAAGTCGACGGCCCGCCCATGCCCGACAGGTTGCGCGCAAAGGTCGAGGCGCTGGAAGCAGGCGGGCGCACCACGATGGTCGTGCGCCAGGGGGACAGGTATCTCGGGGTGATCGGCCTGATGGATACACCGCGCGAAGCGGCCCCGGCGGTCATCAAGGCGCTGCACGAGATCGGCATCCGCCGGATGATCATGATTTCGGGCGACAATCAGAAAGTCGCCGACGCGGTGGCGCGGGCCATCGGCCTTGACGAGGCGCGCGGCGATCTGATGCCGGATGACAAGGTGGAAACGATCAAGAGCCTGCGCGCCGAGGCCAAGGTCGCCATGGTCGGCGACGGTGTCAATGACGCGCCTGCGATGGCGAACGCCACGGTCGGCATCGCCATGGGCGCGGCGGGTTCGGATGTGGCGCTGGAAACCGCCGATGTGGCGCTGATGGCGGACAATCTGAATCTTCTGCCCTTCGCCGTGGCGTTGAGCCGATCGACGAGTTCGATCATCCGGCAAAACCTGTGGTTCAGTCTGGGGGTTGTCGCCTTTCTGGTCCCGGCCACGATCCTTGGTCTGGGAATTGGTCCCGCGGTGGCAGTTCACGAGGGATCGACGGTTGTCGTTGTCTTCAACGCACTGCGATTGCTCGCATTCCGCTTTACGCCGCCGACCGCGGCTGTGGAGGGGGTATCCGCCACGGACACCAAGGCGGCAGCCTGACAACGCCTGACAGCCGCCTGCGTGGCTGCACATCCACATGCGGCGACATCATCACAGCGTGAGCGGCGGCGTTGTCCCGCTCTGTTCCAGAATCCAACGGGCGCGCCAGCTGTCCGAATGCCGTTCGAGCGCCAGATAGTTGCGTTCCGCGATATAGCGCGATGCCTGTCCGGGGATGCGCCGGACTCGGATCGGGTTCCCTCTGAGCGGCGATTCACCCAGTTGCGCAAGGGTGCCCAGGAATCGCGCCCAGGCCTTGGGCGGGGCGCGATGCGCGATACCGGATGCGACCAACTGGTGCAGCCAGTGGTCCGTACCGAGCTCCATCGTGGCGCGCGTCGCCAGATGGATTTCCCCCGAGAGCACGGCAACGTCATGGGCATCGGCAAGCGCCATATCCCGGACCAGCCGCAGCATGTCGCACCATTCCGCGCGATGAGCGCGGCTTTGCCACTGATCGCGCAGATCGTCCTCGTATTTCTGTATCTTCGGGACGGCAACCATCAGCGCCTCGAGCAGCGACAGGCGCGGACCCAGCAGCGGCACACTGGACATCAGGAACGTGTGGCCCTGAACCGGAGCCGCGGCTTCGGCGCGCATCATCGCCCAGCCGCCCTCTCCCATGATCGCGCGGCGCGTCCGCTCCGACCGCATGTCGGGTGCCAGAACGCGCAGACCGGCGGTGCGGACGCTCCAGCCTAGATGCAGACCGGACGGGTCGTGAAAGCGCCCCGGCAGATCGCCGTCCGCCGCGGCGTTCTGAAACATCAGAAAGCTCTCTCGCGCGACCTCAAACAGGGTTTGGCCAACCGGGGAATAGGTTTTCGAGCGCGGCAGCGACCCCCAGCCATCGCAGATGTCGTGATCGTCCCACTGCATGAGTGAAGGCACGCGCGCCGCGATCCAGGAAAATTCCGGCGCGCGGTAAAGCGCAGTGTAGCGTTCCAGAAAGCGTTCGCGCAGGTGATGGCGCAGATCGGCAAGGTCGGCGCGTGAAGGATCCTTCGGGATATGCTCGGGCCAGTCCTCGCTCAGCGGATGCCCCTCGGTCACCTGATCGGCATAGACCTGATCGCCGCCATGTAGCAGCAGGGAGAAGGGCGCGCTCCGGTGATCTTCCCGCAGGCGCGCCCACATCGCGTTGCGCTCTGACCCTTCGCGCTCCATATCGCCGATTTCCTCGCCGTTGCAGGATACATAGGCAATCCGCGTATCGCCCCGCAAATCGCCTGCCACGTCGTAGCTTTCCCCGCTCCATTGGTAACTGGACGGCCTGTCGGCAGGCAGGTGGAACCTTGCGCGCCAGACGGTCGCATGATCGTAGTCGGCAAGGCGTTCCGCGGCATGGACGCCGTCGACCGTTTTGACCGGCTCCGGGCGCGCGCCCTTGACCGCGATGAAAAGAGCAGAGAACTGCAGCCCGGACGCCCCGATATCATCGAGAAACAGGATCGGACCGGTCGCGATCGGCGGTTCGGATGTCATGTGTACTGTGGTTCGGGGCGGCGTTCAGGCGCTGTTGTCACCATAAACGCGCCGCCCGTCAGTCCCATGCCGCCCGGCGGCGGCGCAGCACCGCAGGCAGGACAGTCAGCCCGATCAGCCCGACGACCCACACCAATAGAAGGGCCGCCTTGGCGAGGAAGTGAACCGGCCCCATCGCCCAGCCGACCAGCCCCTCGATATTGGCCGCATTGCGCAAGGCGTTGGCCTCGGCGCCCAGACCAAACCAGTTTGCAAACCCGGTGCCGGTATCGGCCAGCGGACCGGCAGCGCCGGAAATCCACGCCAGCACCGGATCGACCAGCCACCACACGCCAAGCGCAAGCGCCGACCACAAGACCAGCCCGGCCACGATGACCGAGCCCGGAATATTCAGCGCAGGCGGGCTTCTGGATTCGCGATACCCGTAACCGTCATCTTCGTCATAATGCGCATCCGTGTCGCGATACCGCCTGTGTCTGGATGGTTTGAACCGATGATGTCCCATGATTTGTCCACCTAGTCGAACAATTCGCGCAGGAACGATTTCCGGCCGCGATACCCGTGTTTGCCATGGCTACCGTGTTTGCTGTAGTCGCCCCGGTCGTCATAACCCCGGGGTTCGGGCTCGCGCCGTGGCGGCGGGGCCATTTCGGCGGCACTGCGTTCGATGATCTTGTCAAGCTCGCCCCGATCCAGCCAGACGCCCCGGCATTGTGGGCAAAAGTCGATTTCCACGCCCTGTCGGTCCGACATGCTGAGTGGAACATCGCAGACCGGACACATCATACCGGCTTTGGCGCTTCTGGGCTTCTCCATCTCGTTTCCTGGCTCCTTCAGTGTAACAACCATGTGTTTTTTTCCTTTCTGTTAGAGGTTTCCTGTTCTTATCATGAGATATAGAAGCTACAGTTACTATAGCTTCAAGGGGCGGCACATTGTTTTTCTCAAAGGCGGATGTGACCGCACGGATAATAGATTGCGGCTGACGGGCAGGCACCCGGCAAGAAGGACGAGCGCCCAGGCCTTGAGGCGTGCCTGAACGTGCTGTTCGTCTGGAAGCTAGGGTCAGGGCGCTCAGATCGGCACGATGACCACACACGATCGGCGGTCCTTCGGCATCTTCGCATCTCTCGCCGAGCGCGAGAGCAAGCTCATCCGGGAACGGATCATGGCTGGGTTCGCCGCCGCGCGCGCCAGGGGCCGGAAAGGTGGACGCAAGTTCGCGCTGACCAAGGCCCCGCTGCGCATGGCGCAGGCCGCGATGGCCAACCGCGATACCTCGGTCCCCGAGCTGTGCAAGGACCTGAAAGTCAAGTCGGTGACGCTCTCCCGGTACGTCGACCCGAAATCTACGCGAGTCTGGAAAGCGCGTCCTCACCGCTTGGCGTAGGATTCCACACTCTCCCGCACATGACCCCGGTTTCACCGCCACTCAAATCGCTACGGATCCGGGCAGCAAACGAAGAGACCAGCAGCGGGACATTCCTCTCGGCAGAACCCGTCGTGAGCGCAGAATGTGACAGGTGCGTCACCGCGCGATCCGGGACCGTTGCGAATACCAGGCAGATACCGCCTCGATCTGTTCATTCGTCATGGTCCGGGCAATCGCCTGCATTACAGGCGAAAAGGCGGTGCCTCCGCGCTTGCCCTCACGCCAGAGCATAAGGCTCTCGGCGAGATACCACGTCGGCTGCCCGGCAAGCGCCGGAAAGTCGGGGTTTTGCGGCTGTGATCCCTGGCCATGGCAGCTTTGGCAGGAGGGGATCCCGGCCTCTGCGATGCCGTCGAGGGCAATACGCCGACCAAGAGCCAGCAGCGCCTCGGGCGTGGCGGGCGTCCCGCCGGGGGCGGCCATCGGTACCGTGGCATAGCCAAGACCGGTGTCGCCCTCAAGGATCCCGGCCGCGTCCTGCGGTGTGTGGAGCGGCAGGACCAGCGGCCCGGTCGCCCCCGGCGATGTTTCTGCGTCCTTGGCGGCTCCCGCTACGGGGCCGGGTTCCGGAACCGGGCCGGGCTGCCGGGCAAAGTATTCGGCGAGTTCGGAGAGGGTCCGCGCATCATACCGGCTTGCGGGCGGCTGCATGAAGCCGCTTTCGCGCCTGCCTTGCGCAAAAGCCTGCAATGTCGCGAAGAGATAGGCCGCGGGCTGGCCCGCGATGATTGGAAAGGCACCCCTGGCCGCACCCTGTCCCCGGCCCAGCCCGTCGCGGCCATGACAGCGGGCGCAATTTTCCAATGCGTTCTGGAAGATGCCGTCCAGCGCCGCCAGCGCCTGCCCGCCCGCCTCGAGGTCGTCCTCCGCGACGCCGCCACCGAGGGCAAGATCGGCATAGGTCGCGGCGGTCATGTCCGGCAAGGCGCGCAAAAAGGCCACCTGCGCCCAGACCTCGTCATCGCGGCCCTGCGCCGGCCAGGCAGGCATTCCGGTGTATTTGAACCCGTTCTTGACGATCCAGAACAGTTGCTCGTCGCTCCAGTCGCCGACGCTGTCCTCCAGCCGCGGCGGGGAAGGAATCATGTTGGCCACGACCGGCGATTGGCGAACGCCGGGGGCGCCGTGGCAGGCGGCGCAGCTTGTCGCGTAGTTACCGGCCGACCGCTGGATCAGGGCCGGATCGGACAGATCCAGCCCCTCGGGCTTTTCCACCGGCGTTGACTGGGTTTCGACGGCGTTTTCCAAAGTCCAGCCGAGGAACCAGCGCGTTACAGGCCAATGACCCGACGAGGCGGCGATGGGAACCAGACCCGACCAGCCGACAAACAGCGCCCCGACGATGCCGAGAGCCACGAGGCCGGCCAGCCGCTTCCAGGTCAGGACGATCCTCAGCCTCATCGGCAGTCCCCGATCATGACCATCGGCAGCGTCTCGAACAGCACCGCCACCAAGGACAATACCGCCAGCAGCAGCGTCGAGAACTCCAGGAACCGCTCGCGCGCCTCTGGCGTATCCTGATCGTTCTGGAAATCGCCTTCACCGGCGCGCCATTCGCGCCAGGAGCGCCGCAGAATCAGACCGATCAGGGCGAGACAGACCAAGGTCACGCCGCCGATCAGCGTCCGCGTGCCGCCGATTTCGCGGAGAGGATCGCCGTTGGGAGCGCATTGCCAGGCCACCAGCAGATAGCTGAACAGGAAGTGGAAGCCCCAGATCGTCGGCGCGGCGATCAGCGTCCAGAGCGTATCTTCGGTCTTGCTCAGTCCCAGCATCGCCATCCTCAGACCAGCATCGGGAAAAATGCCAGCAACGTCACCGTCACCAGCGCGGTTGCGAAAATGAAATGCCAGTAAAGCGCCACGTTCGAGATGTCGGCGTCATGGTGCGGTGTCATCCTGCCGAAGAGCGACCGCGCCAGGCAATAGGCCAGCATCAGGCTGCCCACCGCCGCGTGAACGGCGGTCCAGATCGCGAGCACCCAGACCGTCGCGGGATAGACATGATCGGCGGGATCGAGACCATAGACCCAGGGCCCCCAGAGCAAGGCAGCACCGGCGCCAAGCGCCAGCAGGCTGCCCCCCGCCATCAGTCCGCGCGCGATACCGACGCGCCCGCCGCGATTGAGATTGCGCGCACCCAGCGACGCCGCCCAAGTCGCGCCGAACAGGCCCAGCGACAGAACTGGCCAGTACGCGCCGGGGCCGGCCATGCCCGGTGGCGGAAAATCGGCGTGGATCGTGAAATAGAACATGTAGCCGAAAGCTAGCCCGACAAAGGCCATCGCATCGCCGGCCATGGTGATGAACATCGCCCACCAGCCGGCCGATTTCGGGCCCGAGACATAGAGCGGCAGGCTGAGGCCCAGGCCGACGTTCTTTTCGCGTTTTTCGGGGATCGCGGCCGTCCCGCGCCAGAGCCAGACCATGATCGAGATCGTCGCCAGCACCATGGCGACAAGGGCCGGAATCCAGAACTTGAAAGTGGTGAAGATGAACACGGCCCCGGTCAGGGCGGCGGCGATCATCGGCATGAAACTCGGCCCCTGAACCCGCAGGCACTGCATCGGCGTGCCGTCGAGGACCGAGGTAATGAGCGTCTCGCGCTTCCCTTCCTCGGCGTCGGGAAGATAGAATCGCCCCTTGTCCACGTCTTCCGCGAAATTCGGCTGTTCCCAGAGCGGATAGCGTGTGGTGACGATCGGAATCGAGCGCACGCCCCAGTTTTCGGCCGGCATTTCGATCAGCCACTCCGACGTGCCGGCATGCCAGGGGTTGCGGTCTGCATAGGGCTCCGCGCCGCGCGGGCGCAGCACGTCCCAAACGATGATCAGGAAACCGGCGGCAAAAATGAAAGCGCCGCCGCTGGAGATCAGGTTCGCGGTCCCGACCCCAAGCTCGGCCGGATAGGTCCAGACGCGCCGCACCATACCAGCCAGCCCGGAATAGTGCATCGGCAGGAAGGTGACGTTGAAGCCGGTGAACATGATCCAGAAGGCCCACCGCCCCAGCCGGTCGGACAGTTTCCTGCCGCTGACCACCGGCCAGTAGTAGTAAATACCCGCGGCCAGCGGAAACAGCATCCCTCCGATCAGCACGTAATGCAGGTGGGCGACCACGAAATAGGTGTCATGCGCCTGCCAGTCGAAGGGCACCAGCGCCACCATGACGCCGGTCAGCCCGCCGATCACGAAGGTCGCCAGCGCGCCCGCGACGAACAGCATCGGCACCGAAAGGATCACCCGTCCGGTCAGCAGAGTCGCGAGAAACACGAAGATCTGCACGCCGGTCGGGATCGCCACCGCCTCGGACGCGGCCGAAAAGAATCCCAGCGAGGCCGAGGGCAAACCCGTGGTATACATATGGTGCACCCACAGCCCGAAGGAGAGGAAACCGGTGCCCACGGCGGCCAGAACGATCCAGGAATAGCCCAGGATCGGACGCTGCGCGAAGGTCGGCACGATCATCGCCACCAGCGCGATGGCAGGCAGGAAGACGATATAGACCTCGGGGTGGCCGAAGATCCAGAACAGGTGCTGCCAAAGGATCGGGTCGCCGCCACGGGCCGGATCGAAGAAGGGCCAGTCGAACATCCGCTCCAGTTCGAACAGTATGTCGCCCGCGATCAGCGGTGGAAAGGCGAACAGGATCATCGCTGCCACCACCAGCACATACCAGGCATAAAGCGGCATCAGGTTCAGCCGCATCCCCGGAGGCCGGCATTTCAGCGTGCCGACGATCAGTTCCACCGCCGCCGCGATCGAGGCGACCTCGATGAACGACAGGCCCAGCAGCCAGATGTCTGGCCCGAGGCCCGGCGTGAATTTTTCTTCAGTCGTCAGCGGTGGATACATGAACCATCCCGAACTCGGCGCGGCACCGAAGAAAATCGAGCCGCTGACGAAAATTCCCCCGATCAGAAAACACCAGAAGCCGAAGGCCGACAGCCGTGGAAACGGCAGATCGCGCGCGCCAAGCATCTGTGGCAACAGGATGATCGCCACCGCCTCGAATATAGGCACGGCAAAGAGAAACATCATCGCCGTGCCGTGCAGCGTGAACAACTGATTGTAGAAGGTTGCGGTCAGAAAATCGTTCTCGGGCACTGCCAGTTGCACCCGCATCAGCAGCGCCAAGACACCGGCGAACAGCATGAATCCGAAGGATGCCGCCGTATACCAGACGCCGATTTCGGTATTGTTCACCGCCGACCAGTAGCGCCAGCCCTTCGGCGTCTCCCATACCTTGCGCAGCCTGTCTTCCTGGCCGCGGCGCACCTCGGGGTTGTCCTGATCGGGGGAATCCGGTGCTGTCTGGTCTGTCATTCCAGGCTCCCCAGCCAGTCGGCGATGCGGGCGGTCTCTGTCTCGGGCAGCATGCCGAAGGCCGGCATCGCGACCCCCGGCTTGAGATGGTCGGGCGAGGCGATGAAATCCGCGATGTTCTCGGCCGTGGTGGGCAGGATGCCGGCGCCGATCATCCGTCGGCTGGCCAGATGTGTCAGGTCGGGTCCGATGATGCCGTCAGCGGGCGTGCCCCGTACGGAATGGCAGGCCGCACAGCCGTTCTTCACGAACAGATCGACGCCGGGGTCGTCGGTGACGGCGGCGGGCCGGGCCTGCGCCTGCACATAGGCCTCGAACTCGGCGGGCGGCACCACGATCACCTGGAACCCCATCTGGGCGTGGGCCAGCCCACAGAATTCGGCGCAGGTGCCGTTGAAGACGCCGGTCTCTGTCGGCTCCAGGATCAGCCGGTTAACCCGGCCGGGTATGGCGTCCATCTTGCCGGCCAGCGGCGGCACCCAGAACGAATGGATCACGTCGGGGCTGCCCAGAAGGATCGTCGTGCGCTGCCCCAGCGGAATGACGATCTCGTTGGCGCCCGGGATGCCGCCTTTCGGCAGACTGCGCACTACGCCCGGTGCGCCCGTCACACCGTAAGAAATGCGCCACCAGAACCGTTCGCCCGAGACCGCGATGGTCGGGCCATCGCCCGGCCTGCGCAGGTCATTCAGTAACCCGAGAGCCCAGACCAGCAGCGCCGCGAGTACCACCGCCGGAAACACGCAGCCGCCCCAGATGATCAGCCGCAGGCCCGTCTTTTCACTATGCCGCCCAGGCGGCACCTTGACCGCGTAGAAGCTGATGCCGACGACGATGGTCCAGATCACCACGCCGCCGGCCAGCATGGCCCAGAACAGCGCAAGGACGCGTGCCGCCTCGTCCCCTGCGGGATCGAAGGCGGATCGTGGGTTTTCGCATCCGGCCAGGGCAAGCGCCGCAAGCAGGGATACCGACGTCGCCGCCCTCACGATCCGGCCCTGTTCGCTGCCGCCGCCGCGTCGCAGGGGCTGGCAATGCGTGTCCGGTCCATGGCGGCGAACCAGGCGGCCGCGACGACAAGCGCGGCGACCAGATACATCATCGCGGCCGCCGTCATCATCAGTACGCCGGCAAGCTGCTGATCCTCGGTCAGCGTCAATCCCCAGGCTTCGGGCCGGGCTCCGTAGGCCGGATAAAGCGCCCGACCCGAAAAGGTCAGCAGCGCCCCGAGGATCAGCGAAAACTTGAAGCAGACGAACAGAGCGGCAATCCGCACCCCGAAGCCCATGTTCCCGCTCCGCGCAATCATGGTCCAGAACGGCAAGGCCGCAGCGAAGATCGAGCCGTGCATGACGGCATGAACAAGATCGTCCTCAAGCGCCACGGCAAGCGCGCGCGGCGCGTGCCAGAACAGGAAAACGCCCAGCATCATGGCGGTGGCGACACCGGTTGTGCTCAGAAGACCGTGTCCCCGACGCCAGGTCGCCGTCCGGGCCAGCGCGCCGAACCGCCTTTGCCAGCGTCGCGGCAAGGCGCGCGTCATCGTCGCAAGCGGCTGTCCCAGCACCAGAAGCGGCGCCGCCAGTCCCATCACTGCGATATGCTGCGCCATATGTGCGGAAAAAAGGCTCTCTCCCCACGCATCTAGGGGCCAGACAAGGGCTGCGACCAGCGCCAAGATCCCGCCCGCAAAACACGCCGCCTGCCAGGTTCGTACGCCGCGACCCTGACCCGCCCGTGCCCAGGCCAGGTGCAAACCGCGAATGTAAAGAGCGGTCGCCAACCCCAGCGGCAGAAGGACCGAGGGCTGAAATGACCACATTGTCCAGAAGTCGGCCGGTGACGGCGGGGCACCATCGCTGTGCGCCCGCGCCGGCGATGCGACGACCAACAAGATGGCGGCAGGAAGCGATGCGCAAGGGGCTGCGTCAAGCCCGTGGCAGCAGCGCCGGGCAATGCTCCCGGCGCGCGACACGATTCTCCGGATTCCGTAAGGTGTCACCTGTTCTCCGCCTCCGGTGGTCTGATGCTCACCCTGCTCGACTTCGGCGCGCGTTTCAATCTCCCGGCCAGGCAAAGAGGCTCGGTCGCATGTCAGTCGCCGAGGGCATAGGCCACGATCTGGTCGCCGATCCGCGGCTTCAGAATCGGGTTGCCACCGGCGACGAAGACAACGCAATCGCGTCCCTCGTGGGTATAGACCGCAGGAATGGCGACCGAGGAAGCCTCGACCAAATCCGACCAGACCTCGGTGCCGGTCCGGGCGTCAAGCGCGCGCACTCTCGCATCCATCGACGCACCGATGAAGATCACCCCGCCCGCCGTCACCACCGGGCCGCCGAGCGTTGGCGAGCCCCAGTTCTCAGGGTCGTAGAAACCCCATTTCTGCGTCATTCCGAACGGCATCTCATAAAGCCTCTCGCCGGTGCGCAGATCATAGGCCGAAAAGGTGCCGGAGGTCGGCGCCCAGCAAGGCAGGTTGGCCCAGTTGGTCCAGTTCTAGAGCTGGATCCCATAGGGCGCACACTCCTGCGCGTAATAGTCTTGCTCTGCACCGCTCTCGCCGGCGATCCGCCGCTACAGCCGCGACCACAGCCGCAGGCCACACCGGGCCAAGGGGGTAGCCGCGCGAAACGCAATGCCCGCCCCACGCGCGAAACCAGCGAGCCTCGCGTAAACTGGCTCGGATTCGTTGAACCGGCGGAATGGGAATTTGACGGATGTGAGCGCCGCGAACCTGTCTACGATCACGACTTTGTCCCGCCACGTATGGTGCGGCATGTCGGATGGCGCGTATGCATGTGCTGTGCCAACCCTTTCTTCAGCCCTGACGTGTCCGCTGTACGACTTTGCGGCGGATGAAGGATTCTCATGACCGACGCGCCGGAGTGGCGCGCGTCGGCGCGGTCTAGCCAGCCGCACGTCCCATAGGAAACCGTCGGACCCTAAACCATCGGAACCAGTCAGGGCGGGTCATCTCCTTCCCCGTGACCTGTAGGCGCCCCGGGAACATGAGTTCTGGGGCGCTTTTCGTGAATGAAAGGTATTCATCTTGAGCGCTAGACTACTATATCTTGGGTAAAAGATGTAGAGTGGCAACAAATCTATGCGAAGGTATCATTATGGAGACTGATGCAGTTCCCGCCGGCGGCGAAGATGGCGTTTTTGCCGTGATTCTTGATTTGCTCGGTTCTGCCGGGGGCGCTGTTTCTACTGCTGATTATTGGTTGGGAATTGCCACTTCATTGTTAGTGGTGTTTGTCCTTCATCGAATTAAGCTTCCCAAAGTTCGCGTTACAGGAAGCGGCGGTGGAGGCGGAAAACTTGACAACGGCGACAGTTTTCGGTCCGCACGCATAAACGTCACGAACGTGCCAGATTTTTTCGGTTATCCGATAAAGCGTGACAACCTTTCAGTTATCTCCGCACGCATTTACGACCCTGAAAAGAGAATATACGAAGGTCACTTGATGCGGTGGCAAGGCGAACCTGACAACAAGCCATTTAAGACCGAAATTGAAGTGGGTGAGAGTGGGCAGCTATTCGTCTACGGCGTTCATAACGGCCGCATTCATCACTACTCGGGACAGACTATCCACAATGTCGAGCACAGTGACACGTTGTTGGAAGTAGGAGAGACAAGGAAACTGGAAATCCACATCTCTCATAAGCTTAAGAAGAGACCGTACAAAATCCCATTCAAGATCTCGGCGACTGAGAGACGCAATCACGCGGACGGACTTGACGTACAGTTGCGGGCAAAAACCACGCTTGGCGATCGGTGGAGGAGTTTCCGATACGGATTTTCCGACATGGTGCGTGCGTTCACCAGACCGGGGTATTAAAGCCCGACAAACCGATGATCGAATGCACTATCCCCGTCGAACTGCGGCTTCTAGCCAACAGCGACCTTTCCGTATGCACTGCATACGATACCTCGCCACCTGCTTGCTAAACGCTTGCTAGCTAGTTCAAGAACCAAACAGCATCCGCCGAGATATTCCGTAAGTCACTGTAATTGTTGGGAAATTTGGCGCGCTGGGGAGGATTCGAACCCCCGACCCCTTGATTCGTAGTCAAGTACTCTATCCAACTGAGCTACCAGCGCGCGGACAGGCGGGAGATAAACGCAGCGTCTACGCATTGCAAGGGCCGATTTACTCTGCCGCCTCGTCCAGAAGCGCGATGGCTTTGGGCAGCCGGATGGCAAACTCGGTGCCCTTCGGTCCGGTGCCAGTCAATTCCAGGCGCCCGCCATGGCCTCGGACGAGTTCGGCCGCGATCGCAAGGCCAAGACCATGTCCGCCTTTTGTGGCGCCTCCCTGGAAGGGTTGGAAAAGGTGATCTTTCGCCTTCTCCGGCAAACCGGGGCCGGTGTCACCGACCGCGATGACCCAGTCGCTTTCCGTTTCCGATGCCCGGATCGCGATTTCGCCGGATTTGCCGCTGTTGATGATGGCCTGGCGCGCGTTTCTTACGAGGTTGGAAAGAACTCTGTGGATTTGTTCGGAATCGGCCCGGATCACCATGTCCGAGGCTACGTCCTCGGCGTAGCTGATGTCATATTCTCCGGCGGCAAGGCGCTCGCCTTCGATCACATCGTTGACCAGCTTCGAAAGCTGAACTCTGGCCAGCGCAGGCGGCGGTTCTTCCGCTCTGCCGAAAGCGAGGGTCGACTCGCAGAGATTGACCGCGCGCGAAATCGAGTTGATCAGCTTCGGCGCCACACGCTTCACCGCGGGATCGGCGCTTTGTTCGACGCGGTCGGTGAACAGCTGCGCCGTTGTCAGGATGTTGCGCAGATCGTGACTGACCTTGGCCACCGCCTCGCCAAGCTGCGCCAGTCTTTCCTTCTGCCGAAGCGATCCGGTCAGTTGCTTCTGCATCTGTTGCAAGGCGTTTTCGGCCTCGCGCAGTTCTGTCACCCCGGCAGACGGCTCTATTATCCGGCGCGCATCCTCCGGCGCCTCTGCATAGGAGATCATCGCACCCACGACGCCCTTGATCGGCGTCACTAGGAACCGGCGGACGGCGAGGAAGAGCAGGAAGGCCGTAACGATCGAGATAACCGCGGAGAGAGCAAGGATACGAAGGCCATAGTCGATCATCGCAGCGCGGAGTGGCTGGGTATCCATCGTCACTTCGATCAGAAGACCGGCGCTTTGCACCGGATTTCCCATCACCCGGATGACACGATTTCCGGGCTCCAGCAGACAGGCTATCGCATCGCGAACCAACTCCAGCGCATCTGCATCGCGCAAGTCGAACGTATCGGAAATCGGCGAGGGGATCGGCGAGGACAGCACCAGTTGTCTCATTTCGTCCCGGCGAAGAACGACGTTGTAGACCCCAGCGGTCTGCAAGAGTTCCTGTTCCAGTTCTGCGTCGATCATATCGTTCGCGAGAAGCGCAAGCGAGGCGATCTGAGCGCGTTCAAGCCGCAGCAGCAGGTAGTCCTCGCGGAACCGGGCGACAGAGGGCACAAAGATCAGCACTTCGGCAAGCATGACGAAGACTGTCGTCAGGATGAGGAAACGGCCGGAGAGTGAATTCAGAAACATGGCCAACCTGCTACTTGCGGGTCAGGGAAGCACTTTTTGCACGAACCCGACGACCGCCTTGACCATAGAACTATCAAAGAGCCGGGGTGAGAAATAGGCCCCTGCGGCACGTTTGTTGATCTCGCCCAGTGTCGGATAGGGGGCGACCATGTTCGCGACCGCAGACATCTTCATCTTGTTCGCAATCGCCAGAGCCCATAGTCCGATCAACTCTCCCGCATCGGCACCAACGATGGTCGCACCCACGGGCCGGCCCCTGACAACCATGACCTTGATCAGACCCTCGGTCTGACGGGTTGCGACTGCGCGGTCGTTCTCATCGTACCGAAACCTCGCAATTTCAACCTTGGCGCCATGGATTTCGTTGGCCTGCGCTTCGGTCAGCCCGACCTGGGCCAGTTCCGGGTCGGTGTAGGTGACCCAGGGAATGTGATCCGAGCGAGCCTTGGACGGTAGGGCGAACAGCATTGCGCGGATGATGACGCCGGCATGGTAGCCAGCGACGTGGGTGAATTGCAGCCGTCCCGCCACGTCTCCGATGGCGTAGATGCGGCGGTTGGTGCTTCGCAGATCGTCGCCGACCTTGACGGCGCGGTCATGCTCGACACCGGCTGCCTCGAGGCCCAGATCGGCAATGCTCGCCTTGCGGCCCACCGCCATCAGCAGATGCGAGCCGGCGAAGCTGCGGCCGTCCTTTACGCCAACCTCTATGCGGCCGGCCTCGCCGCCGACCGTACTGACCATTGCGCCTTCGACAATCTTCACACCTTCCTGGCGCAGGCGATCCAGTACGATGCCCGCCAGTTCGGGATCGTCCTTGCCCAGCGCCTTCTCGCCTTCGATGACCGTCACCTTCGACCCGAGCCGCACATGCGCCTGCGCCATTTCCATACCGATCGGGCCGCCGCCGACGATCAGCAGGTGATCCGGGCGTTCCTTGAGGTCGAACAAGGTCTCGTTGGTCTCGTAAGGCACCTGGTCCAGACCGGGGATCGGCGGTACGAGCGGCGACGACCCGGTGGCGATCACGAAACGGCGGGCTGCGATGACGGTGTCGCCGGCCTGGACCTCGCGCTCGGAGATGAAGCGCGCATGCTCGCGGATGACCTTGACGCCGAGGCTTTCGAACCGTTCCTGGCTATCGACCGGCGCGATGGTCTCGATCACCCGGCGGACATGTTCCTGGGCCTTTGCATAGCTGACCTCGGGATCGACTGGTGTCACTCCGAACGGCGCGCCCTGGCGCATCAGCTGAGCCTGCTTCGCCGCCGCGATCAGCGCCTTCGACGGCACGCAGCCATAATTCAGGCAATCGCCACCCATATTTCCGCGTTCGATAAGCACGACTTTGGCACCCATCTGGACTGCCCCCGCCGCCACCGACAGCCCGCCCGACCCGGCGCCGATCACGCAGATGTCCGTTTCGATCCGGTGCATCAGATTACCCTTTTCCTGAACGCTTTGAGAAGGACCGGCAGGCAGGCAAGGACGCAGAGCCCTAGGATCGGCAGAAGGATGTGCGGCTCGAATATCAAGCCGAGATCCGGCGTCGCACCTCGCTCGAAGATCTCACCCAGCCCGGCACCGACTGAGGTGTAGACGAGCGCGCCGGGGATGATACCCAGAAACGTCGTGATCGCGAAACGGGCCAGCGGCACACCCATCAGGGCAGGAACGAGATTCGCCATGAAGAATGGCACTGCCGGCACGAGCCGCATCAGGAAAAGTACCGACCATTGGTTGTCATCGAGCCCTTCCTTCAGTCGCTTGATCCGCCCTTCCGAGGCATCCATCCGCGCCGCCAGCATTTCGCCAAGCCCCCAGCGCGCCGCCAGGAAGATCAGTGAGGCGCCGATCGTCGCCGCCAGCACATTGAAAAGCACGCCCGGAAAGGTCGCGAACAGGAAGCCCCCGGCCAGCGTGGCGACGGTGGCGCCTGGCAGCGAAAACGCGACGATCAGGATGTAGACCGCC
This sequence comes from uncultured Alphaproteobacteria bacterium, assembly GCA_942492375.1. GTDB lineage: Bacteria > Pseudomonadota > Alphaproteobacteria > Rhodobacterales > Rhodobacteraceae > JAHEAO01. The sequence goes on along the minus strand of CALOEL010000002.1, from coordinate 316,482 downwards.
ATGAACGCGAGCACGGTCAGCGGGTAGTTCATGTCACGAAAGGCAATCAGCGCCTCCCGGTTCTCGCGGAGGGTCTCGAAAGACAGGTAGTCGCGAAACGCGAAGGCGCCGATGACCGCCACGATCAGGATGCCGGCCAGCGGAAGGTAATGCAGCCAGCCCTGCGTCCGCTCCTGTCCAATATCTGCCATCTGTCATCTTTCCTGCTGCAATCCCTGCAACATGCGTGTTTCCTTGCGGCAGAGACAGCCCTATCACAACCCGTTGATCCACGGTGAACAGTTGCGCGGGCGTCGCTACGAGATTGAAACAATGGCAGCCCGTCATGGGTCCGTTTGCGGCAGAAAACTTCGCCTCGGCGAATTGACATCGCAGGGACGACACCCTAAAGGACGGGCTTCGAACATTCACGGCCCTCGAATCCTGTTAGGGTTCGGGCCGAATTTGACGGAGATGACGCGATGAAGCGCACTTTTCAACCGAGCAACCTGGTGCGCAAGCACCGTCACGGCTTTCGTGCGCGCATGGCAACCAAGGCCGGCCGCAAGATCCTGAACGCGCGCCGCGCGAAGGGCCGGAAGTCGCTGAGCGCCTGATACGCCGCCGAAAGGCAATACAATGACACCGCCGGAGGATACTGCAGCAGGCCAAAGCGCCGATGCTGCAGCAAAGCCTCCGGCGGTTTCCGTTTGTCTGTATGTCATGCGCAACCGCTCCGATTTCCTTCGCACCGCCAAGGGCCGGCGGCAGGCGATGCCCGGCTTCGTGCTTCAGGCGCGCCCGCGCGACGCGGCGGAAGACGGCGAGGCGATCCGCATCGGCTACACCTGCTCGAAGAAGGTCGGCAATGCCGTGGCGCGGAACCGCGCGAAGCGGCGGCTGCGGGAAATCGCGCGGCGCGTCCTTCCGGAGGCGGCAAGACCGGGCTGGGACTATGTCCTGATCGGCCGTCCCGACGTTACGGCGCAGCGCGACTTCGCGCTGTTGCAGGACGATTTGCGAACCGCCCTCCGACGCCTACATGCAGACTCGGCATGACGTTCTTCGCACGCATCCTCGCCCTGCCCGTCCGCGGCTACCGGTTGGTCTTCTCGCCCTGGGTTGGTCACGGGTGCCGCTATCAACCTACCTGCTCGGCCTATGCGCTGGAGGCGCTGGAAAGGCACGGCGCGATCAAGGGCAGCTGGCTGGCCGCCCGCCGGATCGCCCGCTGCCACCCCTGGGGCGGCTCGGGTGTCGACAACGTGCCGGACTGAGCATCGAATCGGCTTTGCTTGCACGCCGCGATTTGGCATACCCCGGCCATGCTCGACGACACAGACGAAATTCATCCGCTGTTCCATGGTGCACCTTCGACAACGGGGTTTCGCAAGCTGCGCAAGCGGATAGTGCGCAATGTGCGCGAGGCCGTCGAGCAATACGGCATGATCGAACGCGACGCCCGCTGGCTGGTCTGTCTGTCCGGCGGCAAGGACAGCTACACGCTTCTGGCCGTCCTGCACGAGCTGAAATGGCGCGGCCTTCTGCCGGTCGATCTTCTGGCCTGCAACCTCGATCAGGGCCAGCCGGGCTTTCCCGCCACCGTGCTGCCCGACTTCCTGTCGCGTATGGGAGTGCCGCACCGGATCGAGTATCGGGACACCTATTCCGTCGTCGTCGACAAGGTGCCAAAGGGGCGGACCTATTGCGCGCTCTGCTCGCGGCTCCGGCGCGGCAACCTCTACCGCATCGCGCGGGCGGAAGGTTGTTCGGCGGTGGTGCTTGGCCATCACCGTGACGACATTCTGGAAACGTTCTTCATGAACCTCTTTCACGGCGGACGGCTGGCGACGATGCCGCCGAAGCTGCTGAACGATGATGGCGATCTTTTCGTCTACCGGCCTCTCGCCCATGTCGCGGAAGAGGATTGCGACCGCTTCGCGCGGGCGATGAACTATCCGATCATTCCCTGCGATCTCTGTGGCAGCCAGGACGGATTGCAGCGCCAGCAGGTGAAGCAGATCCTTGACGGCTGGGAACGGAACAGCCCCGGCCGCCGGCAGGTGATGTTCCGGGCGCTGATGAACGCGCGCCCGTCGCATCTTCTGGACCCACGGCTGTTCGATTTCGCAGGGCTCGAGAGAAACACGCAGGCATTTGACGAAAATGCCGCGCAGCTTCCCGATTTGAATTAACCTGTCGGATGCCCGTGTTGGCCTAGCATCCGTCCGACCGGGGCAACTCCGCTGCCCCGCAGACGGGGGTGAGTGCAGATGTTTTCAGATCGGCGGTTCAATTTTGGAAGTTTCGGCGCGGCGTTGCGTTCCGCGCTGGCAGGACCACACGCCATGGCCTTGTTTCCTGCGCTCATGCTGGCTGGTTATTGGCTGGGCGGCGAAATCGCCCTGCTCTATCTCGCCTTCGTGGTTCCGGCCATGCTTGCCCTGGCGGGCTTCCTGTCTGGCGCCGGGCCGATCTGGCGGGCTGAGCAGCACGCCGTCATCGGACTTGGCCTTCGCAAGGCGGCAATACGCCGCCTGGATACCTCGCTTCAGGGTGCGGCCGATACGGGGAAGTCCTGCGCCGCCATAGTCCTGCAAATCGACCAGTTTCCCTCGCTTCAAGAGCAGTTCGGCGAAAGCGCCATCAATGCGATCCTCAAACGGATAGGAGAGAGGTTGCAGGCAACGGTACGCGAAGACGACCTGGTCACCTGGCTGGGCGATGCCAGATATGGCGTTTCGACAACACCGGTGGGGCAGCTTGATCTGGAAACGCTCATCCAGCTCTGCGCGAGATTGCAGGCCGCCGTGGCCGAGCCGCTTTCGATCGACGCGACCAAGGTCCATCTGTCAGCTTCTGCAGGATTTTGCACCGCCGCCAGAGCGATGCCTGCCACGGGACAAGGCATTCTGGACTGCGCGAACTCTGCGCTGAACGAAGCCGTCTCGAACGGTGCCGGATCCATTCGGGGTTTCTCGCCAGACCTGATGCGGCGCAAAGCGGTGAGGTCTGCACTTTCCCGGCAAGCTCGCTCCGCGCTGGACAATGGTCAGGTTGCAGCATGGTTCCAACCTCAGGTTTCGGCGAAAACCGGTGAGATCTGCGGTTTCGAAGCGGTGCCCCACTGGGAGCACCCGAATCATGGTCCGCTTTCGGCGGCCGATCTACTGCCGATGCTGCGTGAAGCGGGGCAGGCAGAACGCCTGGGCGAAGTCATGCTCTACCAGGCTCTTTCGGCCCTTCGCGATTGGGACCGCGACGGGCTGGCCATTCCACTGGTTTCCGTCAATCTCTCGAGCGGAGAACTGCGAAATCCGAAACTGGCCGAGAAGATCCGGTGGGAACTGGACCGGTTCGACGTCGAGTCCTGCAGGCTTGTCATAGAGATTGCAGAACAGGCGATTGCCGACCGTAAGGATGATATGATCGCACAGAACATGCTTGCGCTCTCCAAGCTGGGCTGTCGCATCGATCTGGACGACTTCGGGACCGGTCACGCCGGAATAGCCAGCATCCGCCGGTTTGCCGTCAACCGGATCAAACTGCATGGCTCCCTGGTTGTCCGGCTGGACCATGATCCCGACCAGAGAACGATGGTCGAGGCGGTGCTGTCGATGGCTGCCAAACTTGGACTTGAAACGATAGCGAACGGCGTGGAAACCGTCGCCGAGCAGGCCAAACTCGCCGAGCTGGGCTGCGACCAAGTTCAGGGTTCCAGCATCGCTCGCCCGATGCCGCAAGCACAGGCCGCGGACTGGGTCGCAGCCTACCGCGGCAAACTTCGAGATGCGTCGCGGGCGATCCGAAGATCAAGCTGAAAACGAACCCGACGACGCTTGCGGAGGCTCCGAAAACCGCTTGACCTTTCGGGTCATGGCCTGTTGAACCTGCCCTGACGCGGAATAGTCATATGGTGCGGCGGAATGGACAATCAGAACCGGAATCTCATACTCGCCACGGCGCTCAGCTTCCTGGTCATCCTCGTCTGGTTCGTCCTGTTTCCGCCCGAAGAACAGCTGGCCGATCCAAGCGTACCGATCGCGACCGAGACAGCGGCCAGCGCTGGCGTGCCGGCGGCTCTGCCTGACGTGTCGCCCTCCGCACCTGCTCCTGAAGTCGCGGAAGCCGAAGCGGCCCGGATACCGGTCGAAACACCGCGGCTTTCCGGCAGCATTTCTTTGCAGGGCGGCCGGATCGATACGCTCACGCTCAACGATTATCGCGAGACACTTGACGACGACAGTCCCGACGTGACGCTGCTGACCCCGGTTGGCGAAACGGAGGCCTACTACTCACTGTTCGCCTGGGCACCCGGCGGCGATCTGGATTTCGCCGATGTGCCTGGCGCCGACACGGTCTGGCAACTTGAAAGCGGTGATGTTCTTAGGGTCGGAAAGCCGGTCACGCTGGTTTGGCGCAATGACAAGGGCCAGACCTTCCGCACCAAGATCGAAGTCGACGACGATTACATGTTCACCGTCAGCCAATCGGTCGAGAATGCCGGCGAGGCCCCTGCCCGCCTCGCTGCCTACAGCCAGATCCGCCGTCACGGCGAGCCCTCGGATCGCAAGAAATTCTTCATCATTCACGAAGGGCCGATCCGTCAGTCGGGCGTCGAACTTAACGAACTCGACTACAAGGACATGCGCGGGCTCGGTTCTGACAGCCGCTGGGGCGCCAATGCCGAGGTTGTGGAGGTTGACTCCAACGGCTGGCTAGGTTTCACCGATCACTACTGGATGACCACCCTCATTCCGGATCAAAGCCAGCCATTCACATCCGTCCTGAAGTACGACGAGGCCCGCGATATCTACACGACGGAGGCCCGATTGCCGGCGGTCGAGGTCGCCAGCGGACAATCGGCCAGCTTCTCGACCCGCTTCTTTGCGGGCGCGAAGGAATGGGCCACCATCCGCGAATATCAGAATGCCGGCGGGATCTACAATTTCGTCGATGCGATCGACTGGGGCTGGTTCTTCTTCCTGACCAAGCCGATCTTCGCGGTGCTTCACTGGCTGAACAGCGTGATCGGAAACATGGGGTGGTCGATCATCGTACTTACGCTGATCATCAAGGCGATCGTCTTCCCCCTTGCCTACAAATCCTATGTCTCGATGGCCCGGATGAAAGAGCTTCAACCGGAGATGGAGGCGCTGAAAGAGCGTGCGGGCGACGACCGGCAGAAGATGCAGCAAGGCATGATGGAACTCTACAAGAAGAACAAGGTTAATCCCGCCTCGGGCTGTCTGCCGATCCTGCTTCAGATCCCGATCTTCTTCTCGCTCTACAAGGTGATCTTCGTCACGCTCGAATTGCGCCACGCCCCATGGGTCGGGTGGATCAGGGATCTCTCGGCGCCGGACCCGTCGTCGATTCTGAACCTCTTCGGTCTGCTACCGTGGGCCACACCCGAGCCCGGCTCGATCTTCTTCATCCTGTCGCTCGGTATCCTGCCGATCCTGCTTGGCATTTCGATGTGGCTGCAGCAAAAGCTAAACCCGGCCCCGACCGACCCCACGCAGGCGATGATCTTCGCCTGGATGCCGTGGGTGTTCATGTTCATGCTGGGCAGCTTCGCCTCGGGTCTGGTGCTTTACTGGATCGCGAACAACACAATCACCTTCACGCAGCAATACATCATCATGCGCAGCCACGGCCACAAGCCGGACGTGTTCGGCAACATCAAGTCCACCTTCAAGCGCAAGAAGCCGGCGGCCAAATGACCGGACGCGTCGCCCGGATCTGGCGGCATCCGATCAAGTCGCATGGCCGGGAACAGCTGACCGACGTCTGCCTCACCGCCGGCTGCACAATGCCCTACGACCGGCGTTGGGCGGTAACACATGCGCGGACAAAGGCGGATGGCTCGGCTTGGGCGCCCTGCGCCAATTTCACCATCGGCGCGAAGGTTCCGCGATTGCAGGCAATCAATGCGATGGTCGACGAAGCCTCCGGCACAGTGACGCTGAACCACCCCGACCGACCCGACCTTTGCTTCGATCCCGAGACTGAGCAGCAACGTTTCCTCGACTGGGTCGCGCCACTGCTGACCAACGATCATCCGCCGTCAACCGACATCATCAGGGTGCCCGGACGAGGCATGACCGATAGCGATTTTCCATCAGTGAGCCTGATCAACCTCGCCTCGCACAAGGCGGTGTCCGACCATCTGGGTCAGGAACTTTCGCCACTGCGCTGGCGCGGCAACTTCATTCTGGAGGCTTTGGAACCCTGGGAAGAATTCCAGTGGATCGGCAAGCGCCTTAGGATCGGAAGTGCAGAACTGCATGTTCGCGAGAGCATCAAGCGGTGCAAGGCGACGAACGCCAACCCGGAAACCGGTGTCAGGGATGCCGATACGCTGGCAGTGCTACGGCAGGGCTGGGGACATCAGGATTTCGGCATCTATGCCGAGGTCGTCACCTCCGGCAACGTGTCGGTAGGCGACTTGCTGGAGATCATGCCATGAGCCTGCCTTTCCCCATCGCCGAGGCAACGCCAGAGGAGATCGAGCGCGGTCGGATCCTGTTCGCGGGTCAGACCGAGTTCGTCAAAGGCGTCGTGTCGATGGAGGGCCTTCCGCCCGCCGATCGCCTGGAGGTTTGCTTCGCAGGCAGATCCAATGTCGGGAAATCAACGCTTATCAATGCCCTGACCTGTCGCAAGGGATTGGCCCGCGCTTCGAACACACCGGGCCGAACCCAAGAAATCAACTTTTTCACCTGCGGCGAGGATCGCTACCTCGTGGACCTGCCCGGCTATGGTTTCGCCAATGCTCCGATCAAGGTGGTCGAGAAGTGGCAACGGCTGCTCAAATCTTATCTGTCGGGGCGCCAGACCCTTCGCCGCGCCTTCGTTCTTGTCGACGCACGACACGGTGTTAAGTCTGTCGACGAGGAGATCATGGATCTGCTCGACAAGTCGGCCGTCGCTTTCCAGACGGTTCTGACCAAGGCTGACAAAGTCAAACCCGCCGAGTTGCAGAAGGTGCTGACGCAGGTTCGAGAGGCGCTGTCGCGCCATGCCACGGCCTTTCCGGAGATCGTGCTGACCTCTTCGGAAAAGGGTGAAGGTATTCCCACCCTTCGTGCCATCATCGCCGATCTCGACTGACGGCGATACCTTGCATCCATGCTGAACTTCCGCCTAACTGACCGCCGAACCGGGACAGAGCGCAATGAAAAAGCATGACATGATGAACAGGGACTGGATCGCCACCGCCCGCACTCTGTCGCAGGCCCTGCCGTATCTGCAACGCTACGATGGCGCTACCGTGGTCATCAAGCTGGGCGGACATGCGATGGGCAGCGACGAGGCTATGGTCAGCTTTGCCCGGGATGTGGTTCTGATGCAGCAGGTCGGTGTAAATCCGGTGATCGTTCATGGTGGCGGCCCGATGATCAATGACCTGCTGGCGCGGCTTGCCATCAAGTCGGAATTCGTAGGTGGCAAGCGCGTGACCGATGCCGCGACGATGGAAATCGTCGAGATGGTGTTGTCGGGCCTCGTCAACAAGAGGATCGTGCAGGCGATCAACTCTCAGGGCGGCAAGGCGATCGGGCTTTCCGGCAAGGATGCCAATCTGATGATCTGCGACTATGCCGATCCGGAACTCGGGCTCGTGGGTGACCCGAAGGAGGTCAATCCGGAATTCCTTCGCTCGCTCGCCGCCGCGGAGATCATTCCGATCATCGCCCCGATCGGAGTTGGCAGGAATGGCGAGACCTTCAACGTCAACGGCGACACAGCGGCCGGCGCTATCGCCGCGGCCCTGAAGGCCGACCGGCTGCTGTTGCTGACAGATGTCGCCGGCGTCAAGAATGCAGCGGGCGAGGTCCTGACCGCGCTCAACGCCGGGCAGATCCGGCAAATGACCGCTGACGGTGTGATTGTAGGTGGAATGATCCCGAAAACCGAAACCGCCCTGGACGCGTTGGAGGGCGGCGTCCGCGCCGTGGTTATCCTGGACGGTCGGGCGCCGAATGCCTGCCTGCTGGAACTTTATACCGAACACGGCGCCGGTTCCTTGATCCGGGCAAGTTAGATCGGGCGGGGCCATGTCGTCACTCGATTATCATGGCCTGCGCAAGATGATCGCCGCTGACGGTCTCGACATTTTCGGTGGCTTCAACGCCAAACCCGCCGACGCGCTTCCAGCGGAAACCCGCACGCTGCTGCTGCTAGGACCCAGGGAACCCGGTTTCTGGCCACGCGCACTTGAAAGCCCCGAGTTTCGCGACAACACGCCCGACCCCCTTGACCGCTGGTCCACCCGCGTGATCGAGCGCCTTGCAAGGGAGGCTGGCGGGCATGCCGCTTTCCCGTTTGGCGGGCCACCGTATCAACCTTTCGTCACCTGGGCGCTTCGAAGCGGGCGGTCGTGGACCTCGCCTGTCGGGCTGCTGGTTCACGATGTTGCAGGCCTTTTCGTGTCCTACCGCGGAGCGCTGTTGCTGCCCTATCCGGTGACCCTGCCCGACCCGTCGCAGAGGCCCTGCGACACCTGCGCCGACCAGCCCTGTCGCAGCGCCTGCCCGGTTCACGCCCTCTCAGATGAAGGCTATCAACTTGAGCGCTGCCATGCTTTTCTGAACACAGAACCGGGCCTTGCCTGCATGTCACAGGGCTGCGCGGTTCGCCGGGCCTGTCCCGTTTCCGCAGCCTACGGCCGATTGCATGACCAATCGGCTTTTCACATGAAGGCCTTTCACAAATGACTCATCGCCTCATTCTGATCCGCCATGCGAAATCGAGCTGGGACGATCCGAAGCTTGAAGACCATGATCGGCCCCTTAACGGACGCGGGCGGGACGGGGCACTCGACATCGGAGAATGGCTGGCGCAGCATGACTACCGCCCGGATCTGGTGCTTTGCTCCACCGCCGCCCGCACACGGGAAACCTGGGAAATCATCGAGAATGCACTTTCAGCGCAAGCAGAGCTCAGGCTGGACAAGTCGCTCTACCACGCGTCTGCCGAACAGATGCTGGAAGTCTTGCAAGGGTCCGGATCGGCCCAGACCGTGCTGATGCTGGGTCATAATCCAGGAATGGCGCGCATGGCCGGGGCTCTTGCCGGCAATCCACCGCATCATCCCCGCTTCAGCCACTATCCGACTGCGGCCACGACCGTTTTCCAGTTCGATGTTTCGGACTGGCGCGACGTGAAATGGGAAACCGGCGACGTCCTGGACTTTGCTGTGCCGCGCGGCGAAGCGTGACGGCTGCAGCCGGAGCACCGCCCCCGGCCGAGCTACTGCATGGCCGAAGTCAGTGGCCGAGAATCTGGCTGAGAAACAGCTTGGTCCGTTCGGACTTCGGATGAAGGAAGAACTCTTCCGGCTCGTTCTGTTCGACGATCTGCCCCTGATCCATGAAGATCACGCGGTTGGCCACCTGTCGGGCAAAGCCCATCTCATGCGTCACGCAGAGCATGGTCATGCCCTCTTCCGCGAGTTCGATCATCGTATCCAGCACTTCCTTGATCATCTCAGGGTCGAGCGCCGATGTCGGTTCGTCGAACAGCATGATCTTGGGCTTCATGCAGAGCGACCGCGCGATCGCCACCCGCTGTTGCTGACCGCCCGACAACTGACCCGGATACTTGTTCGCCTGCTCTGGAATCTTCACCTTTTCAAGGAAATGCATCGCGGTCTCGATGGCTTCCTTTTTCGGCGTCTTGCGAACCCAGATCGGCGCCAGCGTGCAGTTTTCCAGGATCGTTAGATGCGGGAACAGGTTGAAATGCTGGAAGCACATCCCGACCTCGGAACGGATCTTGTCGATGTTCTTCAGGTCAGAGGACAGCACGGTTCCGTCCACCTCTATGCGCCCTGACTGGTGCTCTTCCAGCGCGTTGATGCAGCGGATAAGCGTGGACTTGCCGGATCCCGACGGTCCGCAGATGACGATCCGCTCACCTCGATAGACCGTCAGATCGATATCCCTGAGAACGTGGAACGTCCCGAACCACTTGTTCATGTTCTCGATCTGAACAGCCACCTCATCCGAGACCTTCATGTGGCTGCGGTCAATGGGCCGTTCGATTGCAGTATCAGACATAGCTCGGTCTCCCTAGCGGCGCTCGGTCAGAAGCTTTCGCTCCAGCCATTGCGAATATTGTGACATCGAGAAGCAACAGACCCAGAAGACCAGCGCGACGAAGATGAAGAGTTCCCAGTAGACGCCGTTCCAGTCGGTCGACGCCCGGATCGTGTTCGTCAGTCCAAGCATGTCGAATATGCCAATGAAAATGACGAGCGTCGTATCCTTGAAGAGGCCGATGAACGTGTTGACGATGCCTGGGATCGAGATCTTGAGCGCTTGCGGCATGATGATCAATCGCTGCGCCTTCCAATAGTCGAGGCCGAGCGCGTCAGCCGCCTCGTACTGACCCTTCGGCAACGCGGCCAAACCGCCCCGTATCACCTCTGCCATATAGGCCGACGCAAACAGAGTGACCATGATGATCACCCGCAGCACGATGTCGAAATTCGTACCTGGAGGCAGGAAGTAGTTCAGCAAGAGCGATGCGGTGAACAGCAGCGCGATCAGGGGAACACCCCTGATGAATTCGATGAACCCGACGCAGATCGTCTTGACGATCAGCAAATCCGACTGCCGGCCAAGGGCCAGGACGATCCCGATCGGAAGCGACAGAACGATGCCGGCAAGTCCGATGACGACCGAGATCATGAAACCGCCGATCTGCTTGGAATTCACCGATGGCAGGCTGTACGGCAGGACCGACTGCAAGGCATCCGCCACCGGTGCGGCCAAGAACAACCACCAAAGCGCGGGCACCACAAACGCACCGATCACCGCGACCAGGCTGCTGACCGATCCAAGAAATGTGAAGGCGAAATAGCCGATGATGAAGCCGGCCAGCACTGTCACGGGCAGCCAGATCGATCCTCCCCAGATCAGCCAGACGGCCACGAACGGGAACAGTGCAGAGAACCACAGCAGCTTTCGGGGCAGAAAATCGAAGAGTATCGGCGCGAGCGCGACGATCAGAAGAACGGCTGTGAGATTGGGCCGCCAATAGAACCGCTCGGGGTAGAAGCCGTAAAGCAACTGCTTCCACCGCTCGGTGATGACGGCGAAACAGGCGCTGGGTTCCCCGTCGTTCACGGCATCCCGGATCTGACGGCATTCGTCCAGCGAATCCGCGACCCAGATGGAATTCAGCAGCCACGGCAGGATGTGTGACAGCAGGGCATAGATCAGGTACAGCGAAACGACCGTCAGAATGCCGTTGAACCAGTTCGAAAACAGGTTCTCGCGCATCCATTTGATCACGCCGCGTTCGGTCAGCGGCGGCTCCGCCTCGGGCAGCATCGTCTCGCGGACGAAGGCGACGGTATGTGCGTGAAGATCACTCATATCACCGCTCCTTCAGTCTGACGGACTTGTTATACACGTTCATCGAGGAGGAAATCAGAAGCGAGATGATCAGGTAGATGAGCATCATCAACATCATGCATTCCAACTCTCGTCCCGTTTGGTTCAAGGTGATGCCCCCGATGGTCGATCGCAGATCCATATATCCCACGGCGATCGCGAGCGAGGAGTTCTTGGTCAAGTTGAGATACTGCGAAATCAGCGGCGGGATGATCACTCGAAGCGCCTGAGGCAGGATAACCAATCTCATGGTGCGATTGGGGCGCAATCCCAAAGCGAAAGCTGCTTCGGTCTGACCGTGCGAGACTGCTAGGATACCGCCCCGCACGTTCTCTGCGATGAAGGCGCCGGTGTAGAAGGACAGGGCGAGCCAAAGCGCAAGAAGCGAGTTGCGCATGTGCAGGCCACCCTGAAAATTGAAGCCCTGGAGCGCAGGATAGTCCAGCGTCACGGGACGACCCATAATGAAATAGGCGAGCAGCGAGGGAACGAGGAATATCCCCAGCTTGATCCAGAAATTCGGCAGGATGTCCCCCGTCGCTTCCTGCCGCTTGCGGGAGTAGCGGCCGAATACCCAGATGCCGACGAGCGAGGCGAGGAAAACCAGAACGAGGATCGTCGAACCTTCGTGCCAGACCGGAAGCGGCACGTAGGTGCCGCGGTTCGTTACCGCGATGGTTTCGTTCAACCACATCGATGCGGTCGGCGTTTCGCCGCGGAACGCGTTGGGTGCGGGTGTTGCTTCGGTCAGGACCGCAAAGAATGCGATGATCCAGAGCAGGACCGGAATGTTTCGGAAGCTCTCGATGTAAAAGCTCATGAGCCGCGCGGTCAGCCAGTTCTTCGACAGCCGCAAGACACCGGCTATGACGCCCACGATCGTTGCAAGGATACAGCCAAGAAACGCGACAAGCAGCGTGTTCAGCAAACCAACGATCGTCGCCCGAAGATGTGTCGAGTTCGAGTCGTACTCTATGAGCGTCTGGTTGATGTCATAGCCCGAGCGCACGGTCAGGAAGCCGAAGTCGAAATCCTTGCCGAGCGCCTGAAGGTTGGCAACGGTATTGGATATCAGCCATGCGAACAACGCCATGAAGCCGATCAGAGCGACGACCTGGATGGTCATCGAACGATAGCGCGTGTCGTAGATTAGCTGGCTGAGGTGGAACGATTCCTTAGAAGGATCGGTCAGTGTCGTCATGAATGACGCCCCCATGCTCCCTGATGTTGATATTTGCCTGCAACCTCTTGCGGGTCGCTAGGCAATCCGTTTCCGGCTAGCCAAAACGTGAAGGGCGCGGTTTCAGACCGCGCCCTTCCGATTCGGTGGTTTACCGGAACGGCGGAGAGTAGAGCAGACCGCCGTTGGTCCACTGGGCGTTCAACCCGCGAGCCAGACCGATCGGCGTGTTCTCACCGATGTTCTTCTCGAAAATCTCGCCATAGTTGCCGCCGGCAAGGATGGCCCTCTTGGCCCAATCGGCGTCAAGACGGATCATGGCGCCCAATTCGCCCTCGGATCCCAGAAGACGGTTGATCTCGGGGTTGTCGGTGGGAGCGGCGGACATGTCCGCGACATTGGCCGATGTGATCCCGAGTTCTTCCGCAGCGACGAGCGCGTTGAACGTCCAGCGCACGATGTCGCCCCATTCGTTGTCGCCATGGCGAACGAGCGGGCCGAGCGGCTCTTTCGAGATGATTTCGGGAAGCAGGATGTGATCTGCGGGATTCTCGAAGGTCGCGCGGGTCGCGGCCAAGCCCGAGGCGTCAGTGGTGTAGACGTCGCAGGCACCGGCCAGATACTGCTGCTGTGCTTCGGCATTGGTCTCGACCGGCACAGGTTCGTAGCTGATGTTGTTGATGCGGAAGTAATCCGCAAGGTTCAGCTCGGTCGTCGTGCCGGTTTGAATGCAGACCGTCGCACCATCGAGTTCCTTGGCCGAGGACACGCCAAGCGCCTTCGGGATCATGAAGCCCTGACCATCATAGTAGTTGACGCCAATGAAATCGAATTTCAGGTCGGTGTCGCGCGAGAATGTCCAGGTCGTGTTCCGCGCCAGCATGTCGACCTCGCCGGATGCGAGGGCAGTAAAGCGGGTCTGACCGGTGGTCGGCGTGAATTCCACGGCCATCGGATCGCCAAGAACGGCGGCGGCAACAGCGCGGCAGACCGCAACATCGAAGCCCTGCCAGACGCCGTTCGCGTCGGGCGCAGCAAAACCGGGGACTCCGGTCGCGACGCCGCAGTTCAACTTGCCACGCGACTTTACATCATCGAGCGTGGCGGCCGAAGCCACACCGGCAGCGAGGCCCGCAAAGGCCAGTGCGCCAAGAAATGCACTTTTTTTCATTTTTACCTCTTCCTGAGTTGCCGCCCGACAAGGGCGGTTCATCCGGTTCGAAAGAACCGGGGGTGATCATGTGAGCGGTTTTTCCCCTCAGCGACGCCGAGTGTGGTCGGATTCACTGCATCCCGTCAAGGGTGGTATCATCGAAAGTGATGCATGATCCGACGTAAAGGAAAGTTGAGGACGTCAAGATAAGCCGTTGTCCGGCAGGGCTAATTTGCAGAAAGCTTCAGTAGTTCCGCCGCTGTCGAGAAAGCTGATTGTTTCTGTCTGGCAAGAGCGGCTGCTTCCTCGTCCTGCCCCCATTGCTGTTCCTGCCAGTCTTCATCGACCCTTGAAGTTGTCCACAGGTCATCAACCTCACCCACGGAATGCAACGCGGCCAGGCCGATGACCAGCGAACCCGAGAGGCTGACCAGATCATGAAAGGCGGCCAGCTGGATATCCGAAAGATCCTCCATCGCAGCTTCCAACCGCCGCAATGCCTCTGGATCCTGCGGTTGATGGATGACCCCGGCGCGCGGCACCAGCCTTGCCTCGAATGTCGCGGCCGCCCAGTCAAGCAGCGGATCCCAAGCCGCACATTGGCGGCGTACAAGCCCTTCCGGCGTGGTTGCGCGGTAGCACAACAGATCGGCATCGCCGTAGGCCGCGATGATCTCGACAACCTCATCGCGCTGCGACGCGACCTTGTCGATGGCAGAGTTGGCTGTCCGCGTAATTGGCATCGTCTGAGGGTCGATCCTGTCGCCCTGCGCCTGCCATTCCTGCGCCATCGCCTCGGCCAGCGCGCGCGTCGGCAAGACCAGGGGCGCCCTGGCCGGGGTTCGGATGTCACGTCCATCCAGTCGCACGACAAATCCATCGGAGGTCTCGTGCACCGATACGTCGGACCAGAAGCGTTTTGCTGTCGAACCGTTCATGTCATCTCTTCGAATGGATCGGTCGGCACATCCGACGCGTTCCAGCCGAAGCTGTCCCAACTGCGCTGCATATGGGGCGGCAAAGGTGCGGTGAACGTCATCACGGCGCGGGTTTCGGGATGCTCTATCTGCAGATGTCGGGCATGAAGGTGCAGCTTGCGGCTGATCTCGCCACCCATCTGCGCGCCCCAGCCATCCCCCAGATTTTCCTGCCCGGACCCGCCATATTTGCCATCGCCGATGATGGGATGCCCGATCCCGGCCATGTGCGCGCGCAACTGGTGGGTCCGACCGGTCACCGGGACCAGTGCCATCCAGGCGGCGCGGTTGGCCAACGGACTTAGCACTGCGTAATCCGTGGTCGCGCGCTTGGCCCCCTCGGTTCGCTCAACTTCGTCGGGATGGACGCACAGCATCTTCTCACCCTCGCCCTTCGCGCCCCGCCCCGGCGCCTTCACCAGGCCGAACCGGATCGTGCCCATGCGCGGATGCGGTACGCCAGCGACGAGCGCCCAGTAGATCTTGCGCGTCGCGCGGTGGCGGAAGGCCGCGGCCAGTGCGCTGGCCATCCGGTTGGTCCGCGCCATCAGCAGCACGCCCGACGTGTCCTTGTCCAGACGGTGCACGAGACGCGGCTTTTCCGGATAGCCGAAGCAGAGCGCCTCGGCCAGGCCGTCGACATGCCTCCTCACGCCGCTGCCGCCCTGCGTCGGCAGGCCGGCAGGCTTGTTCAGCACGATAAGGTGGTCGTCGCGATACAGCACCGCTTCCCGAATCATTCTCTCATCGGCATCGCTGATCTTCGGCGCGTCCGGCGCCGGCGCATCGTCCTCGGGCAGTGGCGGCACCCGGACCTGCTGCCCTGGTCCGATGCGGGTCGCACCCTTCACCCGTGCGCCATCCACGCGGATCTCTCCCTTGCGGCACATCTTCTCGATCTGACCCTGGCTCACATGCGGGAACCGCCTTCGGAACCAGCGATCCAGCCGCTGCTCGGCCTCGTCACCGCCGACCGTGAGGGTCTGCACCCGGCTCATGCGAAGGCCTCCCGGGCCACCGCCAGCCCAGCCACGATCGCGCCCAGTGACAGGATGACCGAGGCGAGGACGTAGCCCGCCGCCAGTCCCGTCTGGCCGCGCTCGAACAAGGTCAGCGCGTCCAGCGAAAAGGCGGAAAAGGTGGTGAATCCGCCCAGAAGCCCGGTCATCAGGAAAGGCGCCATCCGGTTACCTGAATAATGCGCCAAGACGACCACCAGGACGCCCATCAGGAACGAGCCGGCGATGTTGACGAACAGCGTCGCCCAGGGAAATCCCGGCCCGATCAGCCGAATCGCAGTGACACCGGCCAGATAGCGGGCGCTTGCACCCAATGCGCCGCCCAAGGCGACCTGAATGAGGGTCGTGAACATGCCGCCTTCCATTTCCCGCGACCGCGTGAAAGTCAACCGTCCTGCCGCTTGGCACGCAGCTTGACGAAATAATCCAGCCGCTTTTTCAACTCGCGCTCGTAGCCGCGCTCGACGGGCCGGTAGAAAACCCCGCGCTTCATGCCCTCGGGAAAGTAATCCTGCCCGGAAAAGCCGTCTTCGGCATCGTGGTCATAAGCATAGCCCTCGCCGTAGCCCTGTTCCTTCATCATCTTCGTCGGCGAGTTCAGGATATGCTTCGGCGGCGGTTTCGACCCGGTCTTCTTGGCCGCGGCCATCGCCGCCTTGAACGCCGCGTAACCCGCGTTCGACTTCGGCGCCAGCGCGAGATAGGTCACCGCCTGCGCCAGCGCCAGTTCTCCCTCGGGCGATCCCAGCCTTTCGTAAGTCTCCCAGGCCTGCACGCAGATCGCCTGCGCCTGCGGATCGGCCAGCCCGATATCCTCGACCGCCATCCGGGTGATCCGCCGCGCCAGGTAGCGCGGATCCTCGCCCCCGGTCAGCATCCGCGCCAGCCAGTAAAGCGCGGCATCCGGATCGGACCCGCGCACCGACTTGTGCAGCGCCGAGATCAGGTTGTAGTGCTCGTCGCCGGACTTGTCGTATTTCGCAGCCCGCCGCATCAGCCGCGCTGTCAGGGCCGCGGTCTCCAGCTTGCCCTCGACCTTCCAGGCCATGATCTGCTCGATCAAATTCAACAGCGCACGTCCGTCGCCATCCGCCATCTCGAACAGCGCTTCGCGCGCCGGTCCGCTCAGCGGCAGCGGTTTGCCAAGCTCGCGCTCGGCCCGCTGCGCCAGCAATTCCAGATCGGCCAGGTCCAACCGCTTCAGCACCAGAACCTGAGCCCGCGACAGAAGTGCTGCGTTCAGCTCGAAGCTCGGATTTTCCGTGGTCGCCCCGACCAGAAGGATCGTCCCGTCCTCCATATGCGGCAGAAACCCGTCCTGCTGCGCCTTGTTGAACCGGTGAATCTCGTCGACGAACAGCAGCGTGCCCTTGCCGTTCTGACGCCGCAGCCGCGCCGCCTCGAACACCTTCTTCAGTTCGGGCACACCCGAAAAGATCGCGCTGATCTGGATGAAATGCAGATCGGTCTCGGCGGCCAGAAGCCGCGCGATCGTGGTCTTGCCGACGCCGGGGGGACCCCAGAGGATCAGCGATGAAAGGCTGCCAGAGGCCAGCATCACGCCCAGCGGTCCCTCGGGGCCAAGCACCTGATCCTGGCCAATCACCTCGGACAGCGTGGCCGGGCGCAGCCGGTCGGCCAGGGGCCGCGGCGCGCCTTTGGGTGAAGCTGTGTCAGGCTGGGAAAAGAGATCGGCCATGCGCCAGATGTAATGACAGGCGCAGGCCGATGAAAGGGTGTTCCGAGGTCGGATCCGGGCGCTCCGACCTCTTTGAACCCCGCACTAGTGCAGTTTGGACTGAAGATTGATTCGGATGCAGGCGTTGGTGTCGCCACCGATGTTCAGCACCGGGCCGACCACGTCGATATCCAGACCGACCCGGCGACCCCAGCGCGGACCGTTTTCGGGGATCAGCCCCAGCACGGTCGATGCGCCCATCTCGCGGGCCGAGATGGTCATCTCGTTGATCAAGCTCATCTGCACCCGCATCCGCAGCTTCGCGGGAACCTTGTGCGACACGAAGATGCGCGAGGATTCCCAGATGTGGCTGGCAACAGGCGCTTCTTCGTAAAGCAGGTTCGACGGGATCGATTCGAGCAGCCCCCGCTGCGCATCTCGGATCATGTAGGTGTAGATGCCGCAGCGCGCCGTGGTCGGTGTAAGGCGGACACCTGCCAGGACCTCGCCGAACTCATGCACGGCGATCCAGCGGCTCGCCGGCGTGTCGTACTGATCGTACTCCATGCCATCAGCCTGCGGCAGATCCCAGTTTGCCTTCTGGATGAAGGTTTCGTGCCGCGCACGCAGCATGTTGGCGAACAGCGCGCCATGGTTGTGCATGTTGTCGAAAGAAAGAGTGGTGGTTTGCATAATTGCCTCCGGTGGGTTGGGTTCAACACACCGCGGAATAGCAAACCGTCAGAGCAGCCGATACTCCTTGGCGCGTTGTATCGCCTCAGATGTCGTGCGTGCCATGAGCCTTGTGCGCGCCGAGATGAGACGCGCCTTGAAAGCACTTTCGGATATGCCAAGCTTGGCAGCAGCGGCTGCGTGACGGTCTCCGTCCGCGATGCACCGGAGGGCCTGAACCTGGGCGGGAGTCAACTCAGTCGGTGGTTCCGAGATCTCATGCAGTGCAAGGATCAGGCCGTAGACCTTCTCAATCTCCATGTCGTCGAATTCGCGATCGCCGCGCGCGATTCCCACGATGGTTCTTGATTGGATCGGGCCGCAAGCGAATGCGGCGCCGTAGATCAGGCCGAAATCGGCCGCCTGTCCCCAAATGTTGAAAGGGTCCGGGAGCTGAATCTCGCTCCACCTTGTGCTACCCTCGCAACTCAGCCCCCAGGAAATCATCGGGTCGCGCAAACCGTAGGCGTTGACGGTATAATGCTCTGACCATTCCGGGTCATAGGTGTTGACCGCTATCAGTGGCGCTGCGAACCTGATATGCAGGCCGGCGCTAAAGCCCAAAGGCGCATTTTCGCCGAGCTTCTTCAACAGGAGACTTATTTCCGGGCGTCTGGACATGTCTTTTTAGACAGCTTGCTGATTGCGTAGTCAACCTTAAATTGAGTATGAGATGAATGGATTGCAAGTGAGACAAACCGATGCCAACCGATGATGATCTGATCAAGAAAATCCTGTCGCTCCCGGAGCGCAAGCGATCGGACTTCCTGGGATTTTTCGGTGCTAACGCGATGTCACGGCGAGAGATCGATGAACTGGAACGGAACCTCGCGGCGTCGTTTGCGCTCAAGTTCAGCTTTGGTTCAGTGAAAGCCAGCTAGGGTTAGCCAGACATGAAAAAGCCCCGCGCGGACGGTCCGAGCGGGGTCATTCTGTACGTGTTGGTCCGGATCAGCTTTCTGCCGATTCTTCCGCTTCGAGGCGGGCACGGTCAGCCGCGCCCTTGGCATCCGCGTCCCGGTCGACGAACTCGATGATCGCCATCGGCGCCATGTCGCCATAGCGGAAACCCGCCTTCAATACGCGCACGTAGCCGCCGTTGCGGTCCTTGTAGCGCGGGCCCAGAACTTCGAACAGTTTTGCCACATAGGCGTCCTGCTTGAGCTGCGAAGCCGCTTGGCGGCGGGCGTGAAGATCGCCGCGCTTTCCGAGGGTCACGAGTTTCTCGATCACGCGCCGCAGCTCTTTGGCCTTGGGCAGGGTGGTCTTGATCTGTTCGTGTTCGATGAGCGATCCGGCCATGTTCGCGAACAGCGCCTTGCGGTGTTCGTGGGTCCGGTTCAGTTTGCGGTATCCACCACTATGACGCATTTTGTTTCTCCTTCAGCTTATGCTTTGTCCGGCAGTCTGTTGCGTGCAGCCTGCTCTCCTTGGGGCGGGATTGCCCGGTTTTGCTTGGTCTGCCAGGCGTCTGCAAAATGTCTGCAAAACGTATGGCAACCTGTCGGGCCGGCCGAAGCCAGCCCGACGGGGTTTCCTAGAACTGGTCCTCGAATTTCTTCGCCAGATCCTCGATATTCTCCGGCGGCCATTCCTCGACATCCATGCCAAGGTGCAGGCCCATTCCGGACAGCACTTCCTTGATCTCGTTCAGCGACTTGCGGCCGAAGTTCGGGGTGCGCAGCATCTCGGCCTCGGTCTTCTGGATCAGGTCGCCGATATAGACGATGTTGTCATTCTTCAGGCAGTTCGCCGAACGAACGGACAGTTCCAGCTCGTCCACCTTCTTCAGCAGCAGCGGGTTGAATTCCAGACCGTCATCGTCGCTTTCCGAGCGGGCCGATTCGGGCTCGTCGAAGTTCACGAAGATCGACAGCTGATCCTGCAGGATCCGCGCGGCATAGGCCACCGCGTCATCCGGCGTGATCGAGCCGTCGGTTTCGAGCTTCAGCGTCAGCTTGTCATAGTCCAGCACCTGGCCCTCGCGGGTCGGCTGCACGTCGTAGCTGACCTTGCGCACCGGCGAATAGATCGCGTCGATCGGCATCAGGCCGATCGGCGCATCCTCGGGGCGGTTCTTGTCGGCAGAGACATAGCCCTTGCCGGTATTCACCGTCAGTTCCATGTACAGGTCGGCGCCCTCGTCGAGGTGGCAGATCACGTGATCCTTGTTCAGGATCTCGATCCCGGCACTTTCCGAGATATCGCCGGCGGTGACGACAGCCGGACCCTTGGCGGAAATGTTCAACCGCTTCGGGCCTTCGACTTCCATCCGGATCGCGACGCCCTTGAGGTTCAGCACGATGTCGGTGACGTCTTCACGCACGCCGGCCACGGACGAAAACTCGTGCAGCACGTTGTCGATCTGCACAGAGGTGATGGCGGCGCCTTGCAGCGACGACATCAGGATGCGGCGCAGCGCGTTGCCGAGGGTCAGACCGAAGCCGCGTTCCAGCGGTTCGGCGATCAGCGTGGCCTGACGCGATGGCTCATTGCCCGGCTTCACTTCAAGCTGCTGCGGCTTGATCAGTTCGGCCCAATTCTTATGGATCATGCGAGTCTCCTCAATTCAAGTCCCATGGCCCATGTCCGTAAGCCGGGGAACACCCGAGGGTTCAGAAATGACGGCTTCGGGCCGCGGAAAACCGCAGCCCGAGCATTCGAAGTATCGTTAGACGCGGCGGCGTTTCGGCGGGCGGCAGCCGTTATGGGCCATCGGCGTCACATCAC
Organism: uncultured Alphaproteobacteria bacterium; assembly: GCA_942492375.1. Classification (GTDB taxonomy): domain Bacteria; phylum Pseudomonadota; class Alphaproteobacteria; order Rhodobacterales; family Rhodobacteraceae; genus JAHEAO01. The sequence continues at coordinate 295,629 of CALOEL010000002.1, read as the reverse complement.
GGATCGAGGTGATGTTCAGGCCGACTGCGGCCAAGGCGCGAAGGGCGCTTTCACGACCCGAACCGGGGCCCTGCACTTCGACCTCGAGCGTCTTGACGCCGTGCTCCTGGGCCTTCCGGCCACAATCCTCTGCCGCCATCTGGGCGGCGTAGGGCGTGGATTTCCGCGAGCCCTTGAAGCCCATCGTGCCGGCTGACGACCATGCGATCGCGTTGCCCTGCACGTCAGAGATCAGGATCTTGGTGTTGTTGAAGGACGAGTTCACATGCGCCACGCCGGCGGCGATGTTCTTGCGTTCCTTGCGCTTGATACGAGTCTTATCGCGTGCCATGGATCAGACCCCCTATTTCTTCTTGCCGGCAATGGCCTTTGCGGGGCCTTTGCGGGTGCGTGCGTTGGTGTGGGTGCGCTGACCGCGGACCGGCAGGTTGCGGCGGTGGCGCAGGCCACGGTAGCAGCCGAGGTCCATCAGGCGCTTGATGTTCATCTGGACTTCACGACGCAGGTCGCCTTCGACGGTGACGTTGCTGTCGATATATTCGCGGATCGACAGAACTTCCGCATCGGACAGTTCGTTGACCCGGCGGGCCTGGTCGATGCCGACCGCGTCGCAGATCGTCTTGGCGATCGAGGGGCCAATTCCGGTGATATAGGTGAGGGCGATGGGAACCCGCTTTGCAGTCGGGATATTCACGCCGGCAATACGTGCCACGGTGCTTTTTCCTTTTCGTTGCGGTTCCGTAGTTCCGGAACCTTTTTTCACAACGCCAAGCCCGCGGGTATTTCCACCTGCGGGCCACGCTGAATTCAGTCTGGTGTGGATGGGGCGCGACCCCGAATTCCACCCGATTCCCTTGCGGGATGCGGTGCCATACGGGGTTCTGGGGGGAGGGTCAAGGGGTCCTCCCGACCCTGCTATTGAATTCACTATTTGTCTTCAAAGGTGCTTTCGTACTTTGCCTCGGCAACTGCACATATGCGAAAGAGTTCCAGCATTAGGTTGGCGATTTTTTCCTTCACTTTTGGGGATGGATCATTGAAGTGCCCAAAGCCTACGTCGATGCCGCTACGGAGAGCCTCAACTACTTGGTGAAGCTCCTCTAATATTTGACACCCGACTTCTGTGAAGTCCTGGGCGCGCAAAGGTCCTAAGATGAGCGCGATATCGACCAATCTGTCCCGATACCCCGATACTTGCCTTTACTTCGCATCAAAGAAAATGCGCTTGCTCGAACACGCTCCTGAAGGCTGCCATCAGACCCCATTTCCAACTCGGTGCGAAAAGAAGCGGACGACTTGCTCATCGGGCATGGCTCCTGTTTTCGGCCAAACCTAGTCCAGCGCCTTGGCAATTCGCCCAGCAACCTCGTCGATTTCACCCAGCCCGTCGACCGATTTCAGGTCGCCCTTGGCATAGTAGTAGCCGATCAGCGGCGAGGTCTTCTTGTAGTATTCCATGAGCCGCTGCTTGAGGCTCTCCTCGTTATCATCGGCGCGGCGCTTGAACTCCGTTCCGCCGCATTTGACGCATTTTCCATCCTCGGGGATCGGCTTGGTCTGGTCGTTGTAGACCTCGCCGCAATTGGCGCAGGTCGAGCGGGCGGTGATGCGGTCGACCAGCGCCTGATCGTCCACCCGCATCTCGACCACCGCGTCGAGCGTTTCGCCGTTCCTGTGCAAGAGATCTCCGAGCGCATCGGCCTGGGCCAGCGTGCGGGGGAAGCCGTCGAATATGACGCCGCCCTTCTTGTCGCCCTGCAATTTCTCTTCGATCAGCCCGATCACGATCTCGTCGGTGACAAGGTCGCCGCGATCCATCACTTCGGCGACGCGCTGGCCCATCTCGGTGCCCGACGTCCGCGCCTCGCGCAACATGTCGCCGGTCGAAAGCTGGATCATGTCACGCTTTTCCACCAGCCGGCGTGCCTGCGTGCCCTTCCCTGCCCCCGGCGGTCCGAGGAGGATGATGTTCATCGTCTGGATGTCCCCTTCTTGCTGCGCTTCTTGCCGCGCAGTTGCGAGCGTTCGATCAGCCCTTCGTACTGATGCGCCAGAAGATGCGATTGCACCTGCTGGATCGTGTCCATGGTGACGGAGACGACGATCAGCACCGAGGTGCCGCCGAAGTAGAACGGGATCGCAAGTTGGGAACGCAGGATCTCGGGCATCAGCGCAACGGCGGCGAGATAACCCGACCCCAGCACCAGCAGCCGGGTGACGACATAATTCAGGTATTCCTCGGTCTTCTTGCCGGGGCGGATACCGGGGACAAAGCCGTTCTGGTTTTTCAGGTTGTCGGCCACGTCATCGGTCTTGAACGACACGTTCGTGGTGTAAAAGAAGGTGAAGAAGATCACCATCGCCGCGAAGAACAGCAAGTAAAGCGGCTGACCGGGGCCGAAATACGCAAGGATCGTCGACATCACCGGCCCGGCCTGCTGCCCCGAAAAGGTGGCAAGCGTCGTCGGCAGCAGCAGCAGCGACGAGGCGAAGATCACCGGAATGACGCCCGCAGGGTTGACCTTGACCGGCAGGTGGCTGGTGCCGCCGTCATAGACCTTCATGCCGACCTGGCGGCGCGGATACTGGATGTGGATCTTGCGCAGTGCGCGTTCCATGAAGACGACGAAGCCGATCACCGCGATGACCATCAGGATCACGCCGACGATGACGGCGGGGCTGATCGTGCCCGCGCGGCCTGAAACGAAGAACTGCGCCAATGCGGCCGGCACTTCGGCGATGATGCCGACGAAGATGATCAGTGAAATACCGTTGCCGATGCCGCGCTGGGTGATCTGCTCGCCCAGCCACATCAGGAACATCGTGCCGCCCACGAGCGTGATGATACAGGAAATGCGGAAGAACCAGCCCGGATCGGTCGCCAGATCGCCCGCCTCGAGGCTGGCCGCCAGCGCATAGGCCTGGAAGGTCGCCAGGAACACCGTGCCGTAACGGGTATACTGGTTGATCTTCTTGCGGCCCTGCTCGCCCTCTTTCTTCAGTTGTTCGAGCGCCGGGACCATCGCGGTCATCAGCTGCACGATGATCGAGGCCGAGATATAGGGCATGATGCCGAGCGCGAAGATGCCCATGCGGGAAATGGCGCCGCCGGTGAACATGTTGAGGATGCCGCCGACGCCGGTCGTCGCCTGCTCCATGAAGTCCCGCAGCGCCAGACCGTCGATGCCCGGAACCGGAATGTAGGTGCCCAAGCGATAGACGATCAGAAGCCCGAGGGTGAAGAAGATGCGCTGGCGGAGTTCGGTGGCTTTGCCAAGCGCCCCCCAGCTCATATTGGCGGCCATTTGTTCTGCAGCGGATGCCATTCAGGTCTCTCTTTCAATGCAGCGCCGCCGAACCGTTTTCCGGTCGGCGGCGCCATGAAAACTAGGGAAGGATGTAAGCAGCCGGGGAACCGGCCACAACCCTTTATTCCGCCGGCGACGCCTTCGTGACCGTCAGCGAGCCGCCGGCCTTCTCGACCGCCTCGATCGCGGATTTCGACGCGCCGGTGACGGCGAGCTTGACCTTGGCCGAGAACTCGCCCTTGGCCAGCACCCGGACACCGTCGAGCTTGCGGCGCACGAGGCCCGACTCGACCAGCATATCCTCGGTGATGTCCTTCTTCGCGTCGAGCTTCTTGGCGTCGATGAATTTCTGGATCACGCCGAGGTTGACCACGGCGAAGGATTTGCGGTTCGGCTTGTTGAAGCCGCGCTTGGGCAGACGCTGGTAGAGCGGCATCTGGCCGCCCTCATAGGCATTGATCGCCACACCCGAACGGGATTTCTGGCCCTTGATACCGCGACCCGCGGTCTTGCCCTTGCCCGAGCCCGGGCCACGGCCGACGCGCATCCGCTTCTTGGTCGCGCCTTCGTTATCACTCAGTTCATGCAGTTTCATGTCGCTTCTCCTTTGCCGGATGCGACCCCCAGCGACGGGAGCGGCCGAACGCGGCGTTTCTTGATTGCGGGTCCAGAACCGGACCACCGGGGGCGTATAAGGGATGGCGGGGGGCGGATCAAGGGGGGTGCGCATTGCCCGCGACACCAACTGATCCGTTTCGATCACCGGCGATCGATCGTCGCGTCCGCATCGCTTTAGGGCCCGAGTGAGCAAGGGCGATTCCGGCACCGGTCCGGACCGATCAAGCCCCGATATCAGAAAGGAGAACTGGTAGCGGAGGAGGGACTTGAACCCCCGACACGCGGATTATGATTCCGCTGCTCTAACCAACTGAGCTACTCCGCCAGAAGCGAGCCGGTAGGTAAGCGAGCGTCAGCGAGCCGTCAAGGGGCAATCCGGAGCCATATCACCCGGTACCGGCCCCGACTCGCATCCGCGTGGTCGTCGCTGCCCCTGCTATCGGTGCGCGAGGCTTGAATCCTCAGACCTCGTCCGGCTAAGCTCTGATCCGCAAGTCCCGGCCGATTTTCGGGACATTACCAATTGTTCTGGTGCATTTGTCGATGCAAAACCGGGGATTTCGGACATGGCGATACGCAACGTGGTCCTGCATGCGGGGGCCTACAAGACCGGCACGACCACGCTTCAGGTCATCGCGAACCGCAACAGGGAGGCGCTTGCCGCTGCCGGAGTGCGTTGGATCGAAACCGGATCGCGCCGCAACACGGGCAGCCGATCGGAGCATTCGCTGGCGCATCACCTGCTGGCCCATCACGTCGAGAAGGTCCGTAAGGGCGAGGAGACCGAGAAGGATTTCGGCAAGATGCTTTCCGAGGAGTTTCGCAGTTCGGATTGCGAAACCGCGCTGATCTCGACGGAATTGCTGTCGTCGCGGTCCGCGATCCGGAACCATGCCGATTTCCTGCGTCTGCTCGGTTGGCCGGAGATGAATGTCAGGGTCGAGTTTTTCGTGCGCCTGCCCGAAGAATTCATCGAATCCATGCAATGCCAGATGATCCGAGCGGGCAAGACGGCGACGCTGCGCCATCATCGCGCGCCGTTCCTCCAGGTCGCGGCGAGCTTTCTCTTTCTGGTCGGCGAGGACAACTTCCGCCTGCGTTACTTTTCCAAGCGCCGTGGCCCGGACAATTTCGTCAGCTTCTTCTCGGATCTGGGCGCGGGCGCCACGATCGCGTCCGACGAATACACGACTCGCGAGAACGACTCGCTGTCGGTGGAAGGGCACCGGATGAGACAGTATGTATTCGAGCGCTGCGATCTGTCGGACCGAAAGAGATACAAAAGGCTTATGCTTCGTTTGTCGGATCTCGAACAGGGCCTTGTCGGCGCGCGCAAGTTCGTGCTTTTCACCCCCGAAGAACGGCAGAAGATCAGGGACGACAACCGGCGTGCGATGCAGGCCGTCGCCGCGCTATTGCCGGAAGACGAAAGGGCCGAGCTTACCGCCGACATGGCGGCACCGGTCTCATCCGCGACGCCCAACGCTGAAATGCCGGTCGAGGTCGACATGTCCGGCGCGCAGCAGTTGGTCAAGGAATTCGGCGGGCAGGCCGGCGGCTGAGTCTGTGTTTGGGTGATGCATCGCGCCCGCTCGGTACGAAGCCGCTTGGCGGACGGTCCGCTGGTTGCGATCAGATTTGCGATCGGCCTATAGTGCAGCGCGGCGCAACTGCTGCACGTGTTCTTTTACCTGGGAATACCCTTCCATGACGCAGCCCCGCTTCACGCCGCGCAGAAAGATCGCGCTGGTCATCAGGCATCTGGCGGGTCGCAGCGGCGGTGCCGAACGGATCTATTGCGAACTGGCGAACTTCCTGGTCGAAAGCGGGCTCGACGTGTCCTGTCTTGTCTTCGACGAGCCCGGCGCGGAACCATTCTACGCGCTCGACCCGCGGATCGAACTCATCCACCTGGACGGCGAGGCTCGCGACAACGGTGCCAAGGCCCGGAAGATGCTTTACAAGCTGATGCCGAAGCCCCTGGGCTTTCGCGACCGCCTGAAATGGCATTCTCAGAACGACCGGTTCGTCCGGCAGTTGGAGCGGTATATCGACGGAGCCGCACCGGACCTGATGATTTCGCTTCTTCCGACGGCCAACACGCCGGTGCTGGTTGCCGCGCGCGACCGGAAGGTGAAGGTCGTCGTGACCAATCACAATGTGCCGGCAGAGGATTACGACAATCCCGCCCGTTGGGGTGGCGGCGATCACGACCGGAAGATGCGGGTGAAGATGCTGGACCGTGCCGACGCGATTCATGTGCTGTTTCCGGGCTTCGGCGAGTGGTTCCCGAAACGGCTGCAGGACCGGGTGGTCGCAATTCCGAACTATGTCTCGGACGACATTCTTGCCGCAGGCCGCAACGACGAACCACGCGACAAGCTGATCCTGGGGGTCGGCAGGTTGAGTTCGGTCAAGAACTATGCCGCGCTGGTAGAGGCCTGGGGAAAGATCGCCGCGAGCCATTCCGATTGGCGCATACGCATCTTCGGCGTGGGACCGGAAACCGGCAGGCTCAAGTCCCGCATCGAACAGCTGGGCCTTTCGGACCGGATCGAGCTTGCCGGAGTCACCCGCAGCATCGCCGACGAATACCGCCGTTCCGCCATCCTTTGCCATCCGGCACATTTCGAAGGGTTCGGGCTGACCGTCGCCGAGGCGCTGGCCTGCGAAACGCCGGTCCTGGCCTTCGAGGACACGCCGGGTCTCAAGGAATTTCTTGTCGATGGCGAGAATGCCATCCTGGTGCCGAGGGGCGGCGATGAGGTCGCGGCGTTGGCGGACGGTCTGGACCGGATGCTGAAGGACACCGAGCTTCGCGACCGGCTGGGGCGGAACGGCCCCGGATCGGTGAAGAGGTTCAGCAAGGAGATCTATCTGCAGCGGTGGCTGTCGCTTGTCGACCGACTCTCCCCGGAGGCCGTCGATGCAAAGCGTTGATGTCCTGATCCCGCATTTCAACGATAGCGAGGGGTTCGAAAAGTCGTTTCGCACGGTCGAGTCCCAGACATGGCAGGGACATGTCCGCGTGGTCGTTGCGGATGACAGCAGCGACGCGCAGGAACTGGACGCCGTGCGTCGAATACTGGATCAATCCAAGGTCCAGTCCGAACTCGTCGTGAATTCCGAGAACCGGGGGCGGCCGTTTACGCGGAATGTGCTGCTCGATCACATGGAAAGCGATTTCGTTGCCTGGCTCGACGCCGGGGACGAATGGCATCCGGACAAGACGCGGCTGCAGGTCGATGTGGCCTCGCAGGCGCGCGGGGACCGGCGGCCGGATCACCTTTGGGTCACTTGCTCTTACGACTGGGTGCAGGAGGATCGACCGGTCCGCCACCACAAGCAGGAGACCGATGGCGACCTTGTCCGCCCGCTTCTGGAGGGACGGACCCTGCGGGCCTATCTCTGGACGATCCTCGCGCCGCGCGGGGCGATGTCAGCCGTCGGCTGGTTCGACGAGAAACTGCCGCGTCTGCAAGACCTCGATTTCTTCATCCGCTTCGCGCTGAAGGGCGGCGTGATGTTCCAGCCTTACGACCGCAGATCGCTCTCTGTCTATTTCAAGCAGCACAAGGGCCGCGACCCGTATCAGATCGTCCGGTGCCATGATTACCTGCAACGGAAATACGCCTATCTCTATGCCCGCTACGGGCAGCGCTTCGAGGATCGGTGCGAATATTCGGCGGTGAAGAATGCCGCCCGGTTCGCGCGGGCGAACGACGATTCCGATTTCTCGGTGAGGCTTGAACAGCGGGCGCGGACATTGAAGAAGCGGCTGATCCGTGGCTTCTAGACAGTCACCAGACCTGCCGGCGGCGATCGCCGCATTCGGCCGCAACGCGGGGGATGAATGAGGTTCGTCCTGCATATCGGTGCGCACAAGACGGGTACGACGACGATACAGGAATTCTGCGCGCATCACCGCGATGCGTTGAAAGCCCGCGGCCTGATCTATCCTGATCTCAGCGCCGTCGGGTCGCGCTCGAGCGTCAGCCATCACGACCTTGCCGCGGCGTTCTCCTCCAGCCCCAGGCGCAAGATCACCGCCGACGGAATGGAAAACTTCCTGACGGGACTGGCGCAGGCGGCGGGGGACCAGGATACCGTTCTACTGAGCGCCGAGTCGATCTATCGGCATGTCCTGTCGGAAGGAAAGATCACCGGCTTCTGGAAGGATCACCAGGCCTATCTGAAGCGTCTCGCGAAATTCTTCGCCCCCTACCAGACCGAAATCGTGGTGGTCTTCCGGCGCTACGACACATTCGCGGAATCGCTGTTTCAGGAGAATGTGAAATCGAAGGGCTACGCAAAGCCGTTCAAGGTATTCGCCAAGGATTACAGCCATTTCTGGGCCTATCGCCGCCGTGTCGAGCTGTTGAGGAAGGTCTTTGACAAGGTAACCGTGCTCTCTTTCGAACGGCTCTCGCAAGAGGACCTGACCGCGGCCTTTCTGCGCTCTGTCGGCGTGGATGCGGGTGCACTGGCCCCGATCGAGCGAAAGAATTCCGGCCTGCCGACACAGCTTGTCCTGTTCCTGCAGGAGATGAACGCGAGACTCGACAAGCAGGAGCGGAACGCCCTTTCCACCCAACTGACCGAACTGGATTCAGACTTTCTTTCCAGCTTCGAGAGGATCGGTCTGTTCGCCGCGAAGGAGCGACAGGCGTTCCTGAAGCGTCATGCCGCCGATAACCGCTGGCTGGGTCAGACCCTGACCGGAAGCGACGCGTTCTTCGAGCTGCCGATAACGCCCAAGGACGGGCGGGCAAGCCTGACCAGAGACGAACGGCACCGGATCATGGGCCGGTTGCCCGAACCCGAACCGCAAGCTGCGCCCGAACCGCCTGAATCCTTGCTGCGGCGACTGGCTTCGGGACTGAAGCGGCAGCGCGGGTGACCTGCCGCCTGGTGCCGGTCATGTGTAGGATTCGATGTCCGCCATGTGGTCCGGCATGTAGGTTTCGAACAGCTGGGCGTTTTCCGCCGCGAAGCGAGCGCGAAACTCCGAGCGCTGCTCCGGACTCATTGGATGCGCCGCATCATGGGTCTTGTTCGAGAAGTTCTTCTGCAGGAACTGCCGCATCTTGGTGCGTTCCTGGGCAGTCAGTAGCGGGTAACTCTGTTCGGCGATCTTCAGCGCCACATCCGAGAAGCTGCGGTTCGAAGCGCGTCCGTCGTTCAGGACGGCCTTCGGAATTCCACAACGGTCCGGATTCCGGATCCCGATATTCGCGACGAAATCGCGGAAATAGGCCTCCGCCCCTAATCGCTTGATGCTCTCATAAGGACGGATCACCATGTTCTCACGACCGACGGCGGCCTCGATCTCCTGTGCGACGCGCAGCCAGGACATCTCTTCAGGGTTCAATCGCTCCAGAAAGGCGTCGAAAGGTGTCGTATTGCCGAGGTGATACTGCTGCAAATACACGGATTCGGCAAAAGCGATCTGGTTCTTGGTGTAGAGAATGACCTTCATCGGGCCATCCCACGAAGCCTTCAGCAACTCCATCGCGCGTGCTGCACCGATAAAGAAGTCAGGATGACCACCGCGAGCGAGTAGATTCTCATTGGTAAACAGCGTCAGCCGTTGGCGTCCCTTCGCCAGAGCGTTCACCGCGGCAGTAACGTCGAATTCAGCCGGCGGCGCGCCATTCAACCTTGCCTTGAGCAGCGCCTCTTGCAGGCCACAGTCGATCATCTCTCTGCGAGAGACCAGCTTGACGCCCTCCATCAGACGAAGCCGCATCGCCTGAGCCCGCAGGGACCGTTGCATCATTGTCGACGCGGTTTTCGGCGCTCCAACGTGAAGGACCAGCGTCTGACCTCTGCGGCCTCGCGATTGCGCATCGATCTGTTCGGAATTCGTCAAGGCATTTCCCATCGTCGGCCAAGTGCCGCATTCGGCGACGGAGCGTCCACTGGGTCGAGGAAACATCTGCCGCAACTACGCAGTTTCAGCGCAAATGGCCACAAATGATCCGCCGGATCAACAGCGGATCATCCGCCGCGGGTCGGTGGCCGGCATCGGCCTCATCCAAAGGAAGTGGCGCAAGTCCGCCAAGTCGCGACCACAAACACGCGGCGCGTTGACAGGGCAGGCAGCCGTCGTCAGGTTTTCAGAAATCGACGCAGTCGGGCCAACTGCCCCGGCGGAAAGCGGAACAATAAGCCTTCGCCGCACGTTCTGCCCGAATACCAGAGGAGGAAGAGATGAAAAATCTATTGCTAGCGATCCCCTGTGCAGCGTTGCTTTCGGCATGTGACACGGCCGAACAGCGCATGGTTACCGGCGCTGCGGCAGGTGCCGCGCTTGGTGCAGCGGTTTCGGACGACGATCGCGCCAAGGGCGCTGTCATCGGCGGAGCGGCAGGACTTGCGACCGCTGCACTGATCGGTCAGGCGAACCAGCCGGGCAAGTGCCGCTATCGCAATGCCGCCGGTCAGGAATTCATCGCCGATTGCTGATCACTTGAAACGGGGTCGCGGCGCTTATATCAACGGGCGTCGCGGTTCTTTTTCGTCCGGATCCACACCCGCGATCCGGGCGAGCTCCACATCGCTTGCGATGACGAGCCGGCCGTCCACCCAACTGGCGAGCTGACGATCTCGCAACTGCGCCAGGGTCTTGTTGGTATGGACAAGCGACAGGCCGACCGCGTCGGCAATGTCCTGCTGCCGGTAGGGTAGCGGCACGGATTTTCCCTGGTTCATGTTCAGCCGCGTCAAACGCTTGTGGATACGCAGCAGCGCCCAGGCGATGCGGGCGATTGCGGGTTTCTGGCCGACCGTGGCCAGTGCTTCGCCAAGAAGGTGTTCCTCTGCCGAAGCTAGCCAGGTCAGCGAAAACGCGCGTTCCGGTTCGGTGCGGAACAACTGCCAGACCTCCTTGCGGTCAAAGACGCAGAGTTTCATCGGCGTCGTCGCATCGACGGAATGTTTCATTTCGTCAAGGATGCCCGCCTGCATTCCGATGAAATCTCCGGGGAAGACGAGGTTGACGACCTGGCGTTCGCCGTTCTCCAGCGACTTGTAGCGCAACCCCAAGCCTTCCAGGGCGGTAAAGAGCTGCGGCGAGCTATGCCCCTCCATCAGAAGCTGTGTGCCGGCCTCGACCTTCAGCTCACCGACCTTGAATTTCTGCATGAACTTGACCGTTTCGGCGGAAAACTCCTGGAAGAGATCACACTTCCTGAGCGGACATCGGCTGCAGGAGGTCTGAAAACCGTTCGCGGCTTTTGAGTATGTCACAGTTTATTGCGCCATTTCTCCGAGTGGTTCATTCCAGCTTCTCCCTTCAATCGGGCCCACGAGGTTCGCCGCGACGGAAATGGTGAAAAGATGAAAGCTCCTCTGGTTTTTGTTGTGATCGAAGACAACACGATCATCGCAGAAGACATCGCTGAAGCAATCAAAGAATATGCCGGCACGGCGGTCGTGCTGATGTGGAAGAAAGTGGTCGCAAGCGTCGAGGCCATCGACAACATTCCGAAGCTGACCGCGGCCTTTCTGGCGATGTCCGTGAAGGAACTTGCGGAAAGCGGGCTCGACGACGCCTTGGCACGCAAGGAATCGGCTATCGTGCTTCTGAGATCTCCGGATCAATCGGGTCAGGCGGTGGGCTGGCACTTCCTCGACCGGCCCTTTACCACCGATGACATCCACGCCCTGTTGCAGCGGATCGGAATCACAACCGAGGATGTCCGTTCATGAACCGGCTTCGGCCAGCTTCACTCGCGGGCGGAAAGCACCCGTGCCGGCCGGATGTTCAGCGAACGCCACGAGAAATAGAGATCGGCGGATAGCGAGAGGATCAAACCCCCGCAAATGACCGCGAGCGCGGAGAGCGATGCGAACCTGAAATCGGTTTCCATCACGAACCTCGAGACCGCCCAGCCGGCCGCCCCGCCGGCGAGGATGGCAACCAGCCCGGCGGAAATCCCCAGCACGGCAGAGCGCCACAGGAAATTCAGCAGGATCGCGGCACGGGTGGCCCCGAGGGTCTTCAGGATCGCGGCCTCGTAGCTGCGCGCGCGCTCGCCGGCGGCTGCAGCGCCGACAAGAACCAGCAGCCCCGTCAGCAGGGTCGCCATGGCGCCATAGGTGATCGCGGCGGCAACCCCGCGCAGGACCTCGGAAACCCGGTCGATGGCATCGCGAACGCGGATCGCCGTGATGTTCGGGTAGGCGCTGGCAAGCTCGCGGAGGATCGCCGGCTCGGCCGCGGAATCGGCATAGATCGTGGCGATCCATGTATGCGGCGCCCCGGCCAGTGCGCCGGGGTTCATCGCCAGGACAAAGCCGATGCCAGCGGTCGAAAAGTCGACCTCGCGAAAACTGGTTACCTCTGCGGTGATCTCTCTGCCCAGCACGTTGACGGTAAGGCTGTCGCCAAGCGCCAACCCCATCTCCTCGGCCTCTTCCGCAGCGAAGCTGATCTGGGGTTCGCCGTTGTAGCCGTCGGGCCACCAACCGCCCGCCGTGATCCTGGTGCCCTCGGGGGGCGAGCCGGAATAGGTGATGCCGCGGTCGCCGTGGATGACCCAATGTCCGCCCGCGACTTCGCTGGCCGGCCTGCCGTTGATCCGGGTGATGAGACCGCGCAGCATCGGCGCGGCCTCGACCTTGGCGACGGCCGGGTTGGCATCCAGCCGGTCAAGGAACCCGTCTATCTGCGCCGACTGGACATCGACCACGAAATAGGAGGGTGCGATCCGGGGCAGGTCTTGCGCGATCGCGCCGCGCAGATTGGCGTCGATCTGCCCCACGGCGGACAGGACCGAAAGACCCAGGCCCAGGGACAGGATGACCGAGACGGCGTTGCCGCCGGGGCCGCCGACCGACGCCAGCGCCAGCCGCAACGGCGCCCTGCCCCGCACGACCCTGCTGGCGGCAAGGCGCTGCGCCAGACGCCGCACCAGAGACGCGGCAAGGATCAGGGTGACGAATGCCAAGGAGATGCCCGCCGCCGCCCAGAGCGTCAGCCAGACCAGTCCCGAGAAAAGCGCGACAGAGCCAAGCAATATGACGAGGATCAGCCCGATCAGAACCAGGTATCGGGGCGCGGGTCTGCCGGTCAGACCAAGCTGTGCCTCGCGGAACAGGGCCGCCGCGCGGATATTCTCGACGCGCGAAAGCGGCCAGAGGGTGAACACGAGCGCCGTCAGCGCGCCGTAAAGCGCGGCCTCGGCCAAGGGGGCGGGATGGAGCCCCAGAACAGCGGGCACCGGAAGCCGCGCCTCGATCACCGGTGCAAGAAGCAGCGGCGCCGCAGCGCCCAGGACAAGGCCGATCGCGATGCCCATGAGCGTCAGAAGGCCGATCTGAAGCAGGTAGATCTGGATGATCGTGCGCCGCTCCGCGCCGAAGGATTTCAGCGTGGCGATGACCGGGACCTTTTCGTCAAGATAGCTGCGGACCGAAGCCGAGATGCCGACGCCGCCCACGGCCAGACCGGCGATGCCGACGAGGATGAGAAACGTCGACAGACGCTCCACGAACCGCGACATGCCCGGCGCGCCGTCCCGCTTGTCGCGCCAGCGGAACCCGCCACCCTCGATGGCGGAACCGGCGGCGCGGCGGATCTCATCCAGTGCGCGGCCCTGCGGCAGTGTCATGCGATAGGCGCTTTCATAGAGCGTGCCGGGCTGCAGAAGCCCCGAAGCGGCAAGGTCGCGGGTCCGCACGATGGTTCGCGGCCCCAGCGTGAAGCCGCCCGTGGCGCTGTCGGGCTCGCGCAGCAGGGCGGCCGAAAGGACGAAATCCTGCGACCCGAGCCGGAACCTGTCTCCGGGTCGCAGTCCCAGCCGGTCGACCAGCACGCCGTCCATCACCGCCCCCGGCGCGCCACCCGCCCCGTCGAGCGCCTCGGCCAGGTCGATGGCCGGGTCCAGCAAGACCTGGCCGGTCAGCGGATAGGTGTCATCCACAGCCTTGACCTGCGTCAGCGCGCGATCTGCGGCCTCGCCCTGTCCGACCACGACCATCGAGCGGAAATCAACGATCTCGGAGACCTGGTCCGCGACGCTGTCCATCCAGGCGCGTTCGGTGGCGCTTGCCCGCCTGTAGGTCAGTTCGATCTCGGCATCGCCGCCAAGGATCACGGCGCCCTCGCGCGCCAGACCGGCCTCGATGCTGCTTCGGACAGTGCCAACGGCCGCGATCGCCGCGACCCCCATCGCGAGGCAGGCCAGGAAGACCCGGAAGCCTTTGACACCGCCGCGCATTTCACGGCGCGCGATGCGGGCGGCAAGCGCAAGGCTCATTCGGCGGCATCCCGGGCCGCGTCGGCATCCTGCAGCGCGCCATCCCGCAGATGCAGCACCCTGTCGCAGCGCGAGGCCAGTTCCGGCGCATGCGTCACGAGCACGAGCGTCGATCCATGACGGTCGCGCAGGTCGAAAAGCAGATCCATGATCGTCTGGCCCGTCGCGCCGTCAAGGTTGCCCGTGGGCTCGTCGGCCAGCAGGATCGCGGGCCGAAGCGCCGCGGCGCGGGCCAGTGCGACGCGCTGCTGCTCTCCGCCCGAGAGCTGCGAGGGATAATGCCCCATCCGGTCGGCAAGCCCGACCGCGCGAAGCTCGGCCTCCGCACGGTCGAACGCATCCGCCGCGCCGGCCAGTTCCAGAGGGGTCGCGACGTTTTCCAGTGCCGTCATCGTCGGGATCAGGTGGAAAGACTGGAACACGATGCCCATATTCTCTCTGCGGAACCGGGCCAGGGCATCCTCGCCAAGCGAGGTCAGATCCTGCCCGGCCACCCGCACGACACCCGAGGAGGCCTGTTCCAGGCCGCCCAGGATCATCAGGAGTGACGATTTGCCAGAGCCGGACGGACCGACCAGACCCACAGTTTCCCCCTTGCCGATCTTCAGCGATATACCCCGCAGGATCTCGATGACCCCCGCATTCCCGGGCAGGCTTAGCCGGACGTCTTTCAGCGATATGATCGTCTCGGCCATCACTTGGTCCCTCGGGTTCCGCGCCTCCCTTGGATATGGGGCATTTGCCATCGCCCGCAACCACGGAATCGCGCTGGCGCTTGCCTGCGCGCTGCTGACCGCGGGAACATTGGCCAAGGCTGATCCTGCACGGGTCGCGGCGCTCGGCGACAGCCTCGTGCAGGGCTATGGCCTGCCGCAGGCGCAGGGTTTCGTGCCGCAGATGCAGGTCTGGCTGGACCAGAACGGCATCGAGGCGGAGCTTCTCAATGCCGGCGTGTCCGGCGATACGACAGCCGGCGGGCTGGCCCGCGTCGACTGGACGCTTTCGGAAGATCCGGACGCGCTGATCGTGTCTCTCGGAGGCAACGATGTCCTGCGCGGGCTCGATCCTGCGGCGGCGCGCGACAATCTGGACGGAATTCTGGATGCGGCGCGGCAGCGGCAAATCCCGGTGCTTCTGATCGGGATCGCGGCGCCGAACAATTACGGCGCCGATTACAAGGCCGAATTCGAAGCGATCTACCCAGATCTGGCAAAGAAATACGGCGCCCTGCTTCACGCGAATTTTCTTCAGGCATTGACCGAGATACCGGACCAGAGCACCGCCGCTGCGCGGTATCTTCAAGCTGATGGCCTGCATCCGAATGCCGAAGGCGTCCGGCTGATCGTCGAAAGCATCGGCCCGAAAGTCGCCGAACTTGTCGAGCAGGCAGACTGACCGCTCGGCTTCGGTTCAGCGTTTCGGCGTGTCGTCGTATTCGTCTGTCAGGATTCTGTGGCTGTCGCCGTCGGGATCGTCGAACTGGCGCGATCTTATGGCCCAGAAGAAAGCCGCCAGACCTAGGCCGCCAAGGATCAGGGAAACCGGGATGAGGTAGACAAGCACGTTCATCGCCGCGTCAACCTCAGCGCATTGAGCGACACCGAAATCGAAGAACCCGACATCGCCAGAGCCGCGGCAAGCGGCGTGGCGAAGCCTGCAAGCGCGACCGGGATCGCGACAAGATTGTAGATCGCGGCGATGGCGAAATTCTCCTTGATGCGGCGCGTCGCGGAGCGCGCGACGCCCGCCGCTTCGGCGATCGGCGACAGCGAATTGCCAAGCAGGACGATGTCCGATACGACCCGCGCCGCCTCCAGGGCGCTGGCCGGCGAGATCGAGACATGCGCCGAAGCGAGCGCGGCCGTGTCGTTCAGCCCGTCCCCGACCATCAGCACGCGGCGCCCCGATTTCGCCAGCACCGCGATGCGGGCGGCCTTGTCGGCCGGCAGAAGCCGGGAATCCCATGCCTCGATCCCGACGCGGGCGGCGATATCGGCGACGGCAGGCGTGGTGTCGCCCGATAGCAGGATCACGTCCTTGCCCTGTGCTTTCAGCGCGGCGACAACCTCGGCCGCGCCTTCGCGCAGGGCGTCGGCAAAGCCGAATGCAAGAACCGGGGCGTTGCCGATCCGCATATAGGTTGCGGTCATCGCGATCGGGTCGATGCCAAGCCAGTCCGCGCGGCCAAGCTGCACTGTCTGACCCTCCAGATTGCCCTCGACACCGCGGCCCGGAATCTCGCGCAGCCCGTCAAGGTCGCGCGGTTCGATCCCTTTCGCCCGGATCGCCCTGGCCAAGGACATCGCAAGCGGATGCGCAGAGGCTTCAGCAAGCGCCAGAGCCACGGCAAGGTCGGCCTTGCCATGCTGATCGAGGTTGACGACCTCGGGCCGTCCGCGGGTCAGCGTACCCGTCTTGTCGAAGACGACGGTGTCGACCTCGGCCAGCCGTTCAAGCGCTGTCGAGCTCTTAATAAGCATGCCGGCGCGGAACAGCCGCCCGGACGCCGCCGTGGTCACGGCCGGAACCGCGAGGCCAAGGGCGCAGGGGCAGGTGATGATCAGAACCGCGACGGCGATGTTGAGCGACAGCCGGATGTCGCCGCTGGCCCAGACCCATCCGGCGAAGGCGGCGAAGGCCAGAAGATGCACCACGGGCGCGTAGATCTGCGCGGCCTTGTCGGCCAGCGAGGTGTAGCGGTTGCGCGAGCTTTCGGCCATCGCGACAAGATTGGCCATCCGGCGCAGGGAACTGTCCCGCCCGGCCGCGGTCACACGGACCAGCAGCGGGCCGGTCAGGTTGACCTCACCGGCGCTTACGGCGGTGTCGCAGGTTGCGACGACCGGCAGGCTTTCCCCGGTCAGCAACGAGCGGTCGAGTTCGCTTTCCCCTTCGGTCACGATCCCGTCGACCGGGATCCGCGCACCCGGCAGGATCCGGATCAGGTCGCCGGTCGAAACCTCTGCCACCGGAACGGTCCGGCCGTCAGCCCGCAACGCTCGCGGCACTTCGAGCGCGGTCAGTTCCTCGGCGGCGGATCTGGCGATGCTGCGGGTGCGGTGATCCAGGTATCGGCCCGCCAGCAGGAAGAAGGTGAGCGAGAGCGCCGCGTCGAAATAGGCATGTTCGCCGCTCTGCATCGTCTCGTAGACCGACATCGCCGCGGCCAGGATGATCGCCAGCGAGATCGGCACATCCATGTTCAGTCGCCCGACGCGAAGCGCCGACCAGGCATTGGCGAAGAAGGGCTGCGCGGAAAAGACGATCGTCGGCAGCGCGATGGCCGCCGAGATCCAGTGGAACAGATCGCGCGTCGCCTCGGTCGCGCCGGACCAGACCGCGACGGACAGAAGCATGACGTTCATCATCGCGAAGCCGGCGACCGCCAGGCGCATGAGAAGGGCGCGGCCACGCTCATCGGTTCCGGTCAGCGCCACCGAGGCGGCATCGAGTTCATGCGCCTCGTAACCCGCCTGCGTCAGACGCCCGATCAACTCTTCCGCCTGAACGCCCGGCGTAGCGGCGATGCTGGCGCGCTTCAGCGTCAGGTTGACCCGCGCGGCACGGACGCCGGGCGCGGCGTTCAGGATACGCTCGACCGCTGAAATGCAGGCGCCGCAGTGGATGCCGGGCAGCGAGAGCATGATGTCCGCAGCTTGCACGCTACGCCCGGCGATGTCCTCGGCCGCAGGGGCGGCGATGCAGGCAGGGCAGGCTGAGATTTGCGGCGTGCCCGACATCGTCAGCCCCGGACGTTCAGAACGATGCGCTGGCGGAAGATCGTGCCGTCGGCGGCGGTCGCGACCATCCGCAGGTTCCAGTTGCCGGCCGCAAGATCGACCGGCGCCACATAGGCGCGCCCATCAAAGCGGAAAGCCGGGCTGACATCGTCCTTGACCTGTGTCGCCCGACCGAGCGTGCCGGTCAGGTCCGTGACCTCGACAGGGCTGCCGTCCCGGTCGAGGATCGAAAGGCGCAAGAGATCGCCGTCGACCGTAGCGGTGACGTTCCAACCCAGTCCAAGCTGCGCCTTGCGATCGGCATCGAAGCTTTGCGAGGCGACATAGGAATTCTTGACCTCGAGCCCCGGAAAGGTCTGGACCGCCTTGTAGGCCAGCAGGATGTTCACGCCGATAATCACGGCGAAGGCCGAGGCTGTGCCGATGAAGACGTGGCGGCCGGTGATCTCTTTCTGTCTCATCCCGCACTCCCGTTAAAGACGGTGTCTGTATAGGTCCGTTCGTCGCTTTCAAGATCCTCTACCCAAAGGCGGAATCCGGTCCGGTCCGTCCTGGCGGCTTCGCTGCCCGCGGGCGCGGTCACGTAGACGCGCTGCAGCAGTGTTTCATCCGCCGGAACCTCGACCACCTGATCGTCCCCGCCTTCCAGAGTGACGTTCAGAAGGCTATCAGACGTCAGGCTCAGTTGGAACGGCCGGTCCTCTCCATTCTTGTTGCGCAGCCGCACGTCATAGGTGTTGCGGATCGCGCCATCCGACAGCGTGACGAAGGTCGGGTTGCGCACCGGGGCAACCGTCATGTCGATCTCGGGCCGAATGAACAGCGCGAAAAGCAGACCGAAGCCGATCAGCGACCACAGCGTCGTATACAGGATCGTGCGTGGCCGCAGCACGTGTTTCCAGATCTCCTTCGGCGGCTTGCCGGCACGTTCCGCGGTTTCATCGGTCAGCGCCATGTAGTCGATCAGGCCACGCGGCTTGCCGATCTTTGCCATGACATCATCGCAGGCGTCGATGCAAAGCGCGCAGGTAATACATTCAAGCTGCTGACCCTCGCGAATGTCGATGCCGACCGGACAGACGTTCACGCAGGCCATGCAGTCTATGCAATCGCCAAGCTGGTCGGCATCGGCGGCCTTGCGGTGCTTGCCGCGCGGCTCGCCGCGCCAGCTTCGATAGGCGACGGTCAGCGTATCCTCGTCCATCATGGCAGCCTGAATCCGCGGCCAGGGACACATGTAGATACAGACCTGCTCCCTCGCGAACCCGCCGAAAAGCACCGTCGTCACCGTCAGGATCGCGATGGTCGTGTAGGCGATCGGATGGGCATCCAGGGTCAGCAGGTCGCGCGCCAATTGCGGCGCGTCGGTGAAATAGAACACCCAGGCGCCGCCGGTGGCGAGGCCGATCAGAAGCCAGATGAACCACTTGGTCACGCGCAACCGCCATTTGCGGAAGTCCCAGTTCGCCTTCCACAGTCGTACCCGTGCGTTGCGGTCGCCTTCGATCCAGCGCTCTGTCAGGATGAAGAGGTCGGTCCAGACGGTCTGCGGACAGGCATAGCCGCACCAGACCCGGCCCAGCGCCGAGGTGAACAGGAACAGACCCAGCCCCGCCATGATCAGCAGCCCCGCGATGAAATAGAATTCATGCGGCCAGATCTCGATCCAGAAAAAGAAGAAGCGACGGTTGGCCAGATCGACCAGAACGGCCTGGTCGGGCAGGTTCGGCCCGCGATCCCAGCGTATCCAGGGGGTCAGATAGTAGATCCCAAGGGTGACCCCCATGATCCACCACTTGAGCGTGCGGAACTTGCCGCTGACGCGGCGCGGGAATACGGGCTCGCGTGCCGAGTAAAGCGGCGGCGGCGTATCGGTGGCAGACATGAAGGATTCGTCCGATCTCTGTTCGCGTTGGCCCGTTTATCGACGGATTGGCCGCAGCGAGCCTTGACCTAGGTCAAAGGCGCCGGAGCCCAAGCCGCCCGCGGGCACCGGCCGCTGGAGGGGCCGACCGGACCCGCCGGACTGCGACGCGCGCTCCGGCATGATCGACCTAGGCATCCGGACCGTGTGGCGCAATCGACTTGCGGAACCGCTCCTGACATCGTGATACGCTTCGGCAGGCTGGTCATCGGGCCGAAAGGAAACGGCGACTGCCGGCCTGGCAACCGCCGTTCGAAAATGTGGCACCGACCCCGAAGAAACGCGCGAACAGGATCAGGGGTCGGTGCCGTTACCCGGACGCTTTCGCGCCCGGATTCGATGGCCCTATTCACCGCCTCCCAGCTGGTGGACATAGGCCGAAACTGCTTTCACCTCGGCTTCGGACAGCCGCTCGCCCCAGGCGGGCATCACGCCGAACCGCGCGTTGACAACCGTTTCATGCAGGGTTTCCGCATCGCCGCCATATAGCCAGATCGCGTCGGTCAGGTCTGGTGCACCCTGTTCGCGGTCGCCCGTGCCGTTCTCGCCATGGCAAGCCGTGCAATTGTCGGTGAACACCGTCTCGCCGGCAGCGGCCAAGGCTGCATCGTGGTCCTGACCCGACAACTTCTGGACATAGGCGACGACCTGGTCGATCTCTTCCTCGCTCAGGATCTCGCCGAAGGCGGGCATCTGCGAAAAGCGGGCCTCGTCGGTTTCGTTGCGGATACCGTGATTCACCGTATAGGCGATCGCCTCGATATCCCCGCCCCAAAGCCATTCGTCGTCAAGAAGGTTGGGATAGCCCCGCGCACCTGCCGCACCCGACCCGTGGCATTGCGAGCAATTGGTGCGGAAAACCGCAGCACCCGCGTTTCTCGCGAAATCCTGCAGTTCGGGGTCGGCCGCGATGGCGGTCAGATCGGCTGCGGCCAGCTTCGCCTCGATGGACGCATTGGCGTCGGCGAAGCTCTGGATGTCCTTCGCCACCTCGGTGCGGGTGGAATAGCCCAGGATACCGGCGGTCGCCTTGTTGACCAGCGGCCAGGCGGGATAGGCGATCGTGTAGATGACGCCCCAGAAGATCGTGGCGTAGAAGGTCCAGAGCCACCAGCGCGGCAGAGGGTTGTTGTATTCCTCGATCCCATCCCAGCTATGGCCGGTGGTTTCGGGCTCGGATTGTGGTGCAACCGGTTTCTTGGCCATCTAATCGGCCCCTTTCGCTTGGCTCTCCGGCGCGGGCGCATCCTCGTGCCGGAAGGGGATATTTGCGGTGTCGCTGTGAACCTTGCGGCTGCCGGGACGGAATGCCCAGACAACACATCCGAGGAAGAAGACGAACATCGCCAGAAGAAACCAGCTGTCGGCGATCTCGCGCAATATGTGATAGTTCATCTTCCGCTCCCTATCGGCTTGCATCCGGGGTGAAGGTCGAGAAATCGACCAGCGTTCCCAGCATCTGCATATAAGCGATCAGCGCATCCATCTCGGAGATGCCCGGCGCGCCGTCGAAATTGCTGACCACCGCACCGGGATAGCGTTCCACGAGGCCGTCCCAGTCGCTGTCCGGATCTGCCTGCGCCGCAAAATCGGCGGCCGCCATCTCGATCATCTCTTCGCTATAGGGCACGCCGACGAAGCGATGCGTGCGCATCAGGTCCGCCGTGTGCTCGGCGTCGATCAGCTGGTCGCGCAGGAAGCCGTATTTCGGCATGACCGATTCCGGCACGACGGATTGCGGATCGACCAGGTGATCGACATGCCATTCATCGGAATAGCGTCCGCCGACACGGGCCAGGTCCGGCCCGGTGCGCTTGGATCCCCACTGGAACGGGTGATCATACATCGATTCCGCTGCCAGCGAGTAATGGCCATAGCGTTCGACCTCGTCGCGCATCGGGCGGATCATCTGGCTGTGACAGACATAGCAGCCCTCGCGCACGTAGATGTCGCGGCCGGTCAGTTCCAGCGGGCTGTAGGGCCGCACGCCTTCCACTTCCTCGATCGTGTTCTCGAGGTAGAAGAGCGGTGCGATCTCTACGACGCCGCCGATCGTCACAACGAGAAAGCTGAAGATCAGCAGCAGCATGGCGTTTTTTTCCAGCACCTTGTGGCGGTCCAGGATGCTGCGCCGTTTCGGGCGCTCGCCGATGCCGGTTGCCGATGCGGGGATGGGGGGTTTCTCGCTCATTCTTCAGCCCTCACTCGGCCGGAGCCATGACGGCGGCCTTGGCAGGGGCCTTCCGCACGGTCATCCACAGGTTGTAGCACATGATGATCGCGCCGGTGAGGAACAGGAGCCCCGCCGATCGCGCGGACCACATACATCGGGAACTTGGCGGCGACGGTGTCGGCAAAGCTGTTCACCAGGAAGCCGTTCGCATCCACTTCGCGCCACATCAGGCCCTCCATGATCCCCGTCACCCACATCGAGGCGGCGTAGAGAATGATGCCGATGGTGGCGAGCCAGAAGTGCCAGTTCACGAGGCTGAGGCTATACAGCCGCTCGCGCTGCCAGAGCTTTGGCACCAGGAAGTAGAGCGCACCGAAGGTGATCATGCCGTTCCAGCCAAGCGCGCCGGAATGGACGTGGCCGATGGTCCAGTCGGTGTAATGCGACAGAGAGTTCACCGCGCGGATCGACATCATCGGACCCTCGAAGGTCGACATGCCGTAAAAGCCGATCGAGATCACCATCATCCGGATGATCGGATCGGTGCGCAGCTTGTCCCAGGCGCCCGACAGAGTCATCAGCCCGTTGATCATGCCACCCCAGGAGGGCATCCACAGGATCACCGAAAACACCATGCCCAGCGTGCCGGCCCAGTCGGGCAAGGCGGTGTAGTGCAAATGGTGCGGACCGGCCCAGATATAAAGGAAGATCAGCGCCCAGAAGTGGATGATCGACAGCTTGTAGGAATAGACCGGGCGCTCTGCCTGTTTCGGAACGAAGTAGTACATCATCCCGAGGAAACCGGCGGTCAGCAAGAAGCCCACGGCGTTGTGGCCGTACCACCACTGCACCATGGCGTCCTGCACGCCGGCGAAGACCTGCACCGATTTCGATCCGAAGATCGACACCGGGATCGACAGGTTGTTGACGACATGCAGCATCGCGATCGTCACGATGAAGGACAGGTAGAACCAGTTCGCAACGTAGATATGCGGTTCCTTGCGCTTGATGATCGTGCCCAGGAAGACCGCCAGATAGGCCAGCCAGACGACCGTCAGCCAGATATCCACATACCATTCGGGCTCGGCATATTCCTTGGACTGGGTTGCGCCCAGCAGATAGCCGGTCGCGGCCAGCACGATGAAAAGCTGGTAGCCCCAGAACACGAACCATCCGAGGTTGCCGCCCCAGAGCCGTGCCGCGCTGGTACGCTGGACGACATAGAACGACGTCGCGATCAGGGCGTTGCCGCCGAAGGCGAAAATGACGGCCGAGGTGTGCAGCGGCCGCAGCCGGCCAAAGTTGCCGAAGCCTTGCAGCCATTCGTAGTTCAGCGCGGGGAACGCCAGCTGGAACGCGATCCAGACCCCGACCAGAAAGCCGGTCACACCCCACAAAGCCGTGGCGATGACGCCGGCGCGAATGACGCCGTCCATGTAGCCGGCTTCAGCCGCAGGTCTGGGCTCGTCGGTGCGTCGCAGAGTCCAGAGAAAAACCCCGCCCGCCACCAACATGATGATGATGGCATGGACCTGGTAGGCCAGATCGCGCGCGTAATTGGCGGCGATCGCAGCTAACAGGGCCGTGAGTCCCAGAATCACCAGTTTAATGTAGTCCCACATCTTCGCGTTCCCTCGTTCTTACCCGGACCTCGTCTTGCGACGTGGCCGGGCCCGGTTCGACAGGGCCGTATCTGGCCGCTGCCGCACCCTCACGCATTGATCCATGTCAAAGAGATACCCAAATCGAAGCAGCAATCTGCGACAATGAGGTCCGAGCGTGCCTGGCACGTGTCACGTCGGCATTCGAGGAGAATTGGGCATGTCATTCAAATCAATAAGTACGGTCGTCACGGACATGGCGCTGCATCGCCATGTGCTTGACGCCGCAGCAGATCTTGCAGAGCGGGAAGACGGACATCTGGATGTCTACTGTCTTGGGATCGACCACACCCAGCCGGGATTCTACTATGCCGGTACGGGCGCGATGGCGATGCAGAGCACCCTGGCCGAAGCGGAAGAACAGGCGGTCGAGCTGGAGAAGGCCGTCAAGGACCACCTTTCCCGGCGCGATATTTCCTGGGCCGCCGACGCGCTGGCGGCGCAATCCGCGGGCCTCGGGCCGTTCCTGTCGCAATTCATGCGGTTCAGCGACATGGTCGTACTCGGGCTGCCCTACGGGCCGGGTCGCGGCCATGAATGCGAGGCGATCGTCGAAGCCTCGCTGTTCGATGCCGGTGCACCGGTGCTGGTGATCCCGGACGATGCCAGCCTTCCCAGGAAGATCGGCCGCATCGTCGTTGCCTGGAATGAAAGCCGCGAGGCCCTGACCGCGGTTCAGCGCGCGCTGCCGCTGCTGGTCAAGGCCGATTGCGTGAACATCGCCGTCATCGATCCGCCCGCCCATTCCAGCACCCGGTCCGATCCCGGCGGGGCGCTATCCACAATGCTGGCCCGGCACGGTGCCGATGCCGAGATCTCGGTGCTTGCCAAGACGATGCCGCGTGTGTCCGACGTGATCGCGCGCCATGTCCAGGACCAGAACGCGGACATGCTCGTGATGGGCGCCTACGGTCATTCGCGCTTCCGCGAATCCATCCTGGGCGGCGCGACACGCAACATGCTGCAACTGGCCAAGGTTCCGGTCCTGATGGCGCATTGAAGCGGCGCCGATCAGTCTGGCCGAACGATCTGTCCCGAAGATATTGCCACGGCGCCGCCATCGACACGGAGTTCGGCGATGCCGCCGTCGGTAACGATTACCGTCAGGCCAATTCGGCTCGGCCGGCCCGTTTCGACACCCTGAAGCAACCTCAGACGGTTCTTGCCCAGATCCAGCGCTCCTGCCGCCTGCAATTGCGCCGCCAGGATGGCGCTGGCCGACCCCGTCGCAGGATCCTCGGGAATTCCTTCTTTCGGCGAGAACATCCGGGTCTGATAATCGGCATCCGTCGCGGGCGTGTACAGATAGGCGCTGCCGGTCCCCGCCGACCGCTTCAGTTGCGACCCGCCGGGTTCCATCGGGCGGGTCGAGCCGAGCGCGTCAAGATCGGACATCGGCACGAAAAGGAATGTCGGCCCGCCCTGCCGGACCGCCGCCCGATCAGCCATCAGGTCAGAAAGCCGCCATCGGAATCGTCGCCGGTCTCTGCAAGCAATGCGCCGAAATCGGGGATATGCACGCGCCGTGTCCCGTTCAGTTCGATGATGCCATCCTTTTTCAGCGCGGAAATCTGGCGACTGACCGTTTCAAGCGTCAGGCCAAGGTAATCGGCCATCGCCTCGCGCGTCAGCGGCAGTTCGAATCGCGATCCGTCGGGCGAGCGGGCCAGATGCAGCGACGCCTCGCGCCGCGCGATGATGGACAGAAGGCTCGCGATCTTCTCACGCGCAGTCTTGCGGCCCAGCACAAGCATCCATTCGCGCGCGGAATCGAGTTCGTTCAGCGTCATTTCCAGCAAGCGCTGGCTGACATGCGGCGTCGATACCAGCAGGTCCTCGAAGGGTTTGCGGCGGAAGCAGCAGAGGGTCAGGTCGGTGACGGCGGTCACGTCGTATACGACGGTGTTGCGTCCCGGACGGCCAAGGAAGTCGGAGGGGAGCAATAGACCGACCATCTGGGTGCGCCCGTCCTCCATCGTCTGGGTCAGCGCGGCGACCCCGGTGACGACGGATGCCACGAAATCCATGTGATCCCCGGACCAGACGATCGGCTGGCCGGCCTCGTAGCTGCGATAGTACTTGATCCGGTCCAGATGCGCGAATTCATCGGGTTCACAGCGGGCGCAGACCGCATTGTGACGGATCGGGCAAGTGCCGCAATCTTTCGTCTTGAATGTAATCTCGTCCATTGGCGCGTTTCCGATTGATCCATGTCAAGGCTGCAGCCGAGCGTCGGGGCCTAGATAGGCACATGAAGACGCAATCGCAACTCCGCTCCCTGGGGCTGTTTGACGCGCGTGTGCCGCGCTACACCAGCTACCCTACCGCACCACAATTCTCGGCGCGCAGCAATGCCTCCGAGACAGAAAACTGGATTCGCGCGATAGAACCGGGCGCAACGGTCTCGCTATACGTGCATATTCCCTTCTGTCGCAGGTTGTGCTGGTTTTGTGCGTGCCGGACCCAGGGCACGTCCACCGCGGGTCCGGTCGTCGCCTATGTCGAGTCGCTGAAGTCGGAACTGCGCACGCTGTCGGGCCTGCTCGCCAAGGACGTGCGGCTGGAGCATCTGCATTGGGGCGGCGGAACGCCTACACTTCTGGAACCGTCGCTGATAGCCGAACTGGCGGGCGCGATCGCAGATCTCGTGCCGCTCGACCGGGGCGCGCAGTTCTCGGTCGAGATCGATCCGAGCGAGATCGACGATGAAAGACTGGACGCTCTCGCCGCGGCCGGAATGAACCGCGCTTCGATCGGCGTGCAGGATTTCGACCCCGAGATCCAGAACACCATCGGCCGCCAGCAAAGCTACGAGATCACCCGAGACGCGGTCGAGGCATTGCGCGCACGCGGCATAAGCAGCCTCAACATGGACATTCTCTACGGTCTGCCGCACCAGACCGAGGCCAGTATCGCCGAGAGCGTCCAGAAGGTCCTGTCCCTGTCGCCCGACCGTGTCGCGCTTTACGGCTATGCGCATGTCCCGTGGATGGCAAAGCGCCAGACACTGATCCCGACCGATGCCCTGCCCCGGCCGGAAGATCGCCTGTCGCTCTACGAAACCGCGCGGCAGCTTTTCCTCTGGGACGGTTACAAGGAAATCGGCATCGACCATTTCGCCCGGCCGGAAGACGGCCTGGCGCTCGCCCAGGCGTCCGGGAAACTTCGCCGCAACTTCCAGGGCTATACCGAGGACACATCGGATACCCTGATCGGGATCGGCGCCTCGTCGATCTCGCGCTACCCGCAGGGATATGCCCAGAACGCCCCGGCGACCTCTGCCTATCAGGCGGCCGTTCGTGCCGGCGAACTGGCGACCCGCAAGGGCCACGCCTTCACGCAGCAGGATATCCAGCGGGGCCGGATCATCGAGGTGCTGCTGTGCAACCTCGCGGTGGATTTCGCCGAGTTGGCGACGGAACTCGGCGTGCCGCAAGAGCAGCTTCGCGGCTATGCCGACGGGATCGACCGGGCGTTCCCGCAGATGGTAGATCTTTCCCCCTCGCGGCTGGCGATCCGCCCGGAAGGGCGCCCGCTGGCCCGCATGATCGCGCGTCATTTCGATGCCTATTCAATGACCGCCAGCGGCCACAGCCACGCCGTCTGACCCGATTGCCCCCTTGGGCCGAAGCGCCTAGAACGGCGCCAGTACTCTTGGGGGCAGGCACATGCCAAATCCGCTTCACGACGCGCTCTTCGCGCCGCATCTGGACAGCGACAGACCCTTCCTGCTGCCGGCCGATGGCGGCCAGGCCCTTGGCTACGGCGCGTTTCTGTCGCGGGCAGCGCGCTTCGCCCATGCGCTGAACGATCTCGGGCTGCGCCCCGGCGACCGGCTGGCGTCACAGGTCCAGAAGTCTCCGGATGCACTGGCGGTCTACGCTGCCTGCGTCATGGCCGGTATCGTCTACCTGCCCCTCAACACGGCCTATACCGCCGAGGAAATCCGCTATTTCCTTGGCGATTCCGGCGCGCGTCTTCTGGTCTGCGACCCCGGGGACCGGCAGAAGCTCGGCCCGGTCGCCACGGCGCTTGGTGCGACCTGCCTGACCATGGATGCAGCGGGCGGCGGCACGCTGGCCGACCGTGCCGCCGCCATGGCGGACAGCTACGATGCCGTCGAAAGGAATGCCGACGATCTTGCGGCGCTTCTTTACACGTCAGGTACGACCGGGCGCTCGAAGGGGGCGATGTTGAGCCAGCGAAATCTCTTGTCCAACGCCGAAGTGCTGGCCCGGGAATGGCGTTTCTCTGCGGCGGATATCCAGCTTCATGCGCTTCCGATCTTCCACACCCACGGGCTTTTCGTCGCCACGAATATCGCGCTTCTGACCGGAGGAGCGATGATCTTCCTGCCGCGCTTTTCGGCAGACACCGTGATCGGGGCGCTGCCCCGCGCCACCGCGATGATGGGGGTTCCGACCTTCTACACCCGCCTGCTCGACGATCCCCGCTTCACCCGGGAACTGACCGGCCATATCCGCCTTTTCACGTCCGGCTCCGCCCCGCTTCTTGCCGAAACCCACGCGGCGTTCGAGGCGCGGACCGGTCATGTCATCCTGGAACGCTACGGGATGACCGAGACCAACATGAACACCAGCAATCCCTACGACGGCCCCCGCCGGGCGGGCACCGTCGGCAGGCCGTTGCCCGGCGTGGACCTGAAGATCACCGATCCCGAAAGCGGCGCAGAGTTGCTGCAGGGCGAAATCGGCGTGGTCGAGGTGCGCGGACCGAACGTGTTCCAGGGCTACTGGCGGATGCCCGAGAAGACCGCCGAGGAATTGCGGCCCGATGGCTTCTTCATCACCGGTGACCTCGCGCGGATCGACGAGGACGGCTATGTGACCATCGTCGGCCGCGCCAAGGATCTGATCATTTCCGGCGGTTACAACATCTATCCGAAGGAAATCGAACTGGTGCTCGACGAGATGCCCGGCGTGCTGGAAAGCGCGGTGATCGGCGTGCCGCATCCGGATTTCGGCGAAGCGGTGGTGGGGGTTCTGGTGCCGCAGCCGGACGGCCGGCCCGACCCGGTTTCGATCCTTGCGAAAAGCGGCGAGCGTCTGGCGAAATTCAAGCTGCCGAAGCGGCTGGTCGTGGTCGATGAATTGCCCCGGAACGCGATGGGCAAGGTGCAGAAGAACCTGCTGCGCGACCAGTTTTCCGACAGCTTCACCTGACGCACGGCGCGGCACGCCGCCGCTATCGCCAGTCGAAGAACCCGTCGCCGGCGCGCGCCAGAAGCCCGGCCGCCATGCTTCGCCCGAGCTCGGCGCCATCCTCGACGGCGCCGGTCTGGTCATCCGCCAAAGCCTCCGACCCGTCGGTGCGCAGGATCTCGCCGCGCAGCCGCAGCGAACCGCCGTCCAGCTCCGCCAGGCCCGCAATCGGCGTCTCGCATGATCCGTCGAGCGCCTTCAGAAAGGCGCGTTCCGCCGCCAGCCGCTGACCGGTGACGCCGTCATGGATCGCTTCCAGAAGCTCCGCCACGCGCGGATCGTCGGCGCGGCGCTCGACCCCGATCGCGCCCTGCGCCACGGCGGGAAGCATGTCATCGACATCGATCGGCCGCCGCGGCACGTCCGCCATGCCCAGCCGGTTCAGCCCCGCCATCGCAAGAAAGGTCGCGCTGGCCACGCCCTCGCCCAGCTTGCGCAGCCGGGTCTGCACGTTGCCGCGGAACTCCACCACCCGCAGGTCGGGACGGCGGTTCAAAAGCTGCGCCCGCCGCCGCAGGCTCGAGGTGCCGACCACCGCGCCTTCGGGCAGGTCGGCCAATCCGCCGCTGCCCAGCGACACGAACGCATCGCGCACATCCTCGCGCGGCAGGTAACAGTCCAGCACCAGCCCCGTCGGCTGCAGCACCGGCATGTCCTTCATCGAATGCACGGCGATGTCGATGCCGCCGAACAGCAGGTCGTTCTCGATCTCGCGGGTGAACAGGCCCTTGCCGCCCAATTCCTTGAGCGGCCGGTCCTGGATGCGGTCGCCGGTCGTCGTGATCACCACGATCTCGAATGCCTCGTCGGGCAGGCCGAACGCCGCCATCAGCCGGCGCCGGACCTCGTGCGCCTGCGCCAATGCCAGCGGCGAGCCGCGCGTGCCGATCTTCAGCGGACGCGCCGCATTGTGAAGTTGACCTGTCATGGCCTCCCTCTACTTGCGACGGGTGGCGCTGGCAACAGCGGCCGGGTTGACAAACTGTTGCGGGCACCCGACGACACCGACGGCATAGCGGAAGGGCAGACCATGGCGAAAGACAAGACGATCCTCAGGGCGCTGGCCGGAGAGGTCCTGCCGACCCCGCCGATCTGGATGATGCGGCAGGCCGGCCGCTACCTGCCGGAATACCGCGCCACGCGGGAAAAAGCCGGGGACTTCCTGTCGCTCTGCTACAACCCCGAACTTGCCGCCGAGGTCACGCTGCAGCCGATCCGCCGCTTCGGCTTCGACGCCGCGATCCTGTTCGCCGACATCCTCCTGGTGCCGCAGGCACTTGGCGCGGACCTCTGGTTCGTCACCGGCGAAGGCCCCCGGCTGTCCACCGTGACCGGTGCCGCCGATCTGGCACGGCTGAAACCCGTGGACGACATCCACGAGACGCTCGGCCCGATCTACAAGACCATCGGTATCCTCACGCGGGAACTGCCGCCCGACACCACGCTGATCGGCTTCGCCGGCGCCCCCTGGACCGTCGCCACCTACATGATCGCGGGCCAGGGCACAGCAGACCAGGGCCCCGCGCACAAGCTGCGCATCGAGGACCCCGAGACCTTCGACGCGCTGATGGACCGGCTGACCCAAGCCACGATCGACTATCTCTCGGCCCAGATCGAGGCCGGCGCCGAGGTGGTCAAGCTCTTCGACAGCTGGGCCGGATCGCTGTCCGGCGACGCATTTGAACGCTACGCGCTCCGCCCCGCAAGGACGATCATCGCGGAACTGAAATCGCGTCACCCGAACATCCCCGTCATCGCCTTCCCGCGCGAGGCCGGCGACAACTATATCGGCTTCGCCGAGGCCACCGGGGCGGATTGCGTGGCGCTCGACAATTCGGTCTCCGCCGACTGGGCGGCGAAGAACGTGCAGAAGGACGGCTGCGTGCAGGGCAATCTCGACCCCCGGCACATGGTCACCGGCGGGCAGGCGCTGGCCGAGGAGACCCGCGCCATCGTCCGCGCCTTCCGCAACGGCCCGCATATCTTCAACCTCGGCCACGGAATCACCCCCGACGCCGACCCCGACAATGTCCAGCGGATGATCGACACCGTCCGGGGCGGCTGACCCCGCTTCTTCTTGACCGAAATATCCCCGCCGGAGGCCGGTTCTTCGCAGAAGAACCGCTCCTGCTCAGACCCATTTGGCCAGCGGCGGCAGGCTCATCAGCACCGCATTGGCGTCGTGGCCGGTTTCCAGCCCGAATTTCGTGCCGCGATCGTAGACCAGATTATACTCGGCATAGAGCCCGCGATGGATCAGCTGCGCGTCCTTGTCCGCCTCGCTCCATTCGGTGCCGCGCCGCCTTTCGGTGATCGGCAGGAAGGCGGGTAGGAAAGCGCGGCCGACATCCCGGGTGAAGGCGAAATCCGCCTCCCAGTCGCCGGAATTGTGGTCGTCATAGAAGATCCCGCCGACACCGCGCGCCCGTCCGCGATGTGGGATAAAGAAATACTCGTCGGCCCACGCCTTGTAGCGTGGGTAAAGGTCGGCGCCGTGCGGGTCGCAATGCGCCTTCTGCACGTCGTGGAAATGCGCCGTGTCCTCAGGGTACTCGATGCAAGGGTTAAGATCCGATCCGCCGCCGAACCACCAAGCCCCGGGGGTCCAGAACATCCGCGTGTTCATGTGCACGGCCGGACAATGCGGGTTCTGCATATGCGCGACCAGGCTGATGCCGCTGGCCCAGAAGCGCGGATCGTCCTCCATCCCCGGCACGCCGCGCGCCGCCATCGCGCGTTGCGCCCGTTCGCCCAACCGCCCGTAGACGGTCGAGACATTGACACCCACCTTCTCGAATACCCGGCCATCGCGCATGACGCTCATCCGCCCGCCGCCGGCATCCGACCCGTCGTCGCTGGCACGCCGGGTCTCGCTGACCTCGAACCGCCCGGCCGGTCGGTCGGCCAGAGGGCCTTCCGTCTGGCTGTCCTCCAGCGCCTCGAAGGCCGTCACGATACGGTCGCGAAGCTCGCGGAACCAGGTCGAGGCACGGTCTTTGCGGGCGGTGAAATCTTCGGTCATGGCGGGCTCCGGTGCGCGGCGGTCAGTCAGAAGACCGTCGCCGGATTGAAAGCTGCGGTTTCCGCCTTATCCTGTCAGACATGGCCAATGTCAAAGTGACCGGAATGCCCCGATTCGCCCTGTTCGCCTTTTTGCTTCTGCTGACGGCCTGCGCCACGCCGCGCGAACGCTGCATCTCCGGCGCGACCGAGGATATCCGGGTGCTCGACCGGCTGATCGCGCAAAGCCGCGGCACGATCGAGCGCGGCTATGCCCTCGATACCGAACGGCGGACCAACTGGCAGTGGGTGATCTGCGGACGCAACTCGAACGGCGCCTTCCGGTATTGCTGGCAACCCTATGACAGCTATCGGCGCGTCCCCACGGCGGTCAACCTGAACGAGGAACAGCAACGGCTGGAATCGATGATCGTCAAGCGCAAGCAGCTGGCGGCGGAACTCGGGCCGAAGATCGCGGCTTGCGAGGCGACCTTCCCGGCGAACTGATCCGCCCGGACGCCGCTCAGTGCGAGGGCGCGTCCACCGTGTCCAGCAGGCTGCGCCCGCCATCGACCGTCAGAACCTGGCCGGTGACGAAGGCCGACGCCTCCGAGGCGAGGTACTGCGCCGTGTCCACCAATTCATGCGCTGCGGCGATCCGGCCCAGCGGCGTGTGCCGGATCAGCTTGTCGCGCAGGTCGGCGTCGTCGCGCAACGCGCTCTGCAGGCTGTGGCTCATCACGCTGCCGAAGGAAATCGCATTGACCCGTACGCCTTGCGGCGCAAGCACCAGCGCCATCGAGCGCGTCATCTGTTCCAGCGCGGCGGTGCTGACCGAATAGGCCAGCAGATCGCGATGGGTATGGCCTGCCGCGATCGAAGACAGGTTGATGATCGAGCCGTGCTGACCCTCGGCCTCCTCTCCCTTTTCCTTGTCCGCTTGGGCGATCATCTTGCGTGCGACGGTCTGACTGAGGCGGTAACTGGTGATCAGGTTCTGCTGGAGCATCTCATCCATCGAGTCGTCGTCGGGGTTGAGCGGATCCGTGCGGATGATCTGCCGGCTGGCATTGACCAGGATATCGACGCGGTCGAAGGCGTCGATCGTCGCCGACAGCAGGTTGGCCTGGGTCAGTTTCTTGCGCAGGTCGCCACAGAACAGCCGCAGCCCGCTATCCTCGACGCGCGCCGCCTCGCCGCATTCCTCGGTCAGGCGCGCCTCGTCCATGTCGACGAACATGACATTGGCGCCCTGATCGACGAAATGCCGCGCGATGGCCAGCCCGATGCCGTTGGCGGCGCCTGTGACGATGGCGGTCTTGCCGGTGATGGAAAAGGTCATGGAGCTATCCCTGGTTGCGATCCGGCCGGTTCAGGCCGGGCGGCGGCGTGGCTTGGACAAACGAAACACCTTGAACGACGCGTCACCGGCGACCTGCTCGACCTCGTGAAAGGCGTCGCGCAGGGCGGCTTCATAGGGCAAATGCCGGTTCGCCACCAGCCATACGCGACCGGATGGACGGATCATCTCGGCCGCGGCGCGGATGAAGGCCAGGCCCAGGCCCGGATCGGCGGCGCGCGCGGTATGGAACGGCGGATTGGTCACGATGCAGTCGAACGCCGCGTCGGGCCGGAAGCTTGCGGCATCCACCCAGTGGAACCGGGCACGCGGATCAGTGACGTTCCGCCGCGC
The DNA here is from genome assembly GCA_942492375.1 of uncultured Alphaproteobacteria bacterium. Lineage (GTDB taxonomy): Bacteria > Pseudomonadota > Alphaproteobacteria > Rhodobacterales > Rhodobacteraceae > JAHEAO01. Next base: position 262,025 of record CALOEL010000002.1, on the reverse strand, counting down.
ACAGTCAAGCGCGGCGGCCTCGGCCTCGATCAGATGGCATTCGGTCACCTTCGGGCTTTGCAGGACCCGATGCGCCAGAAAGCCCCAGCCCGCCCCCAAATCGGCGACCCGGCCCGACAGGTCCGGCGGCAGCGCCGCCGCCAGCGCGGCGGAGCCCCGGTCGACGGAATCGGCAGAGAACACACCCGGCACCGTCAGATAACCTTCGTCCAGCCGGATCTCGTTCCGCGCCGCGGCCCAATCAGCGAAATCGCCGCCGGTCACCACGAAGAGCTTGCCATGCGCCTTCGACAGCACCGTGCCGACCGATGCCCCGCGCTTGCGGCACTCCTTGAGGATGCTGTCCGCGCCATCGGTCTTCTGGCCGTCCACGATGACCGGACCGCCGCCGCTGCGCTCCATCGCCTCGGCGATCAGCGCGCGGGCTTCCGCCTTGGCGCGCGGCAGCGCCACGACCGCCAGCGCATAATCGCCCTCGGCCGCCGTCACCGTGTCATACCCGGCGCGCGCGAAGGCGTCGTGATCCGGTCGGAATCCCTGGACCACCTGCACCCGGTCCCGCGGCAGGGCGGAAAGGTCGTAGCCCGCACGCGGCCGGAACACCGCGATACGGCCGCTTTCCGGCAGCGTCACGGTGCCGTCCTCGACCGCCAGAGAGAGTCTTGAAATCGTCATGGCCGGGCCGCGGGCCCTATTCCTTTTCCATGGTGCATTGCAGCGGATGCTGATGCCGGCGCGCGAAATCCATCACTTGGCTCACCTTGGTCTCGGCCACCTCGTAGGAAAACACCCCGACCACGGCCAGACCCTTCTTGTGAACCGTCAGCATGATATCGAAGGCCTGCGCATGGCTGAGCCCGAAGAACCGCTCCAGCACATGCACGACGAACTCCATCGGCGTGAAGTCATCGTTCAGCAGCATGACCTTGTACAATGGCGGACGCTTCGTCTTCGGCTTCGTCTTGGTGACGACACCGGTTTCGCCATCCGTCTTGCCTGGCTCCTCGGCCATCATGTGAATCGGCGGAATCAAATGGCAGTCTCCGGGGGGTTTGAATTTGCGCAGCCCTGGCCGGACTATATAAGCGCTGTGTCTGCAGTGAAAAGGGGGCGGTCCGGGGTGACCGTTCAAAAACGTGGAGTGGCGCCAGGATGGCCGGCAAACTGACGACGATCGGCTTCGATGCGGATGACACGCTCTGGCACAACGAACGCTTCTTCAAGCTGACCCAGGATCGATTCGCAGCGCTTCTGGCCGATTATGCCGAGCCGGGGCACCTGTCGGAACGTCTGCTCACCGCCGAGCGTCGCAACCTTGGGCAATACGGCTTCGGCATCAAGGGCTTCGTGCTGTCGATGATCGAAACCGCCATCGAAGTGACCGACGACCGCGTGCCCGCCGCCGTGATCCGCGAACTCATCGAAGCCGGCCAGGAGATGCTGCGGCACCCGATCGAACTGATGCCGAATGCGCGCGAAAGCATCATGGCGCTTGCCGGTGAGTTCGAGATCCTGCTGATCACCAAGGGCGATCTGCTAGACCAGGAACGCAAGCTGGCGCAATCGGGCCTCGGCGAGCTGTTCGACGGGGTCGAGATCGTCTCGCAGAAGACGGCGGCGGTCTACGGGCGCATCTTTCAGCGGCACGGATCGGGGGCGGACTCGGCATTGATGGTGGGCAACTCGCTGAAATCCGATGTCGTCCCGGTGATCGAGGCCGGCGGCTGGGGCGTGCATATCCCGCATCAGCTGACATGGGAGCTCGAGCATCACGAGCCGCCGCTCGGACACGAACGGTTCCACGAGATCCCCGACCTTGGCCACCTGCCGGCGCTGATCGCCGAGATCGACCGCGGCTGACGCCATCTTTTCGCCATAACAGAGCATTTTGTGTGCTTTGAACCTGACGCCACAACATCTCGCGGACACGCCTGAGCAACGTCTTCAAACGTATTGAAAATAGAGTGTTTTCCGAACGCCCGACTTGTGCTAGCGTGACCTCAATAAACGAATGTCAGGGGCAAAAGATCCCGGCATCATGAGGCAGTAGAAGGCAAGTGACGTGGAAAAACGTCTGGGGCAGGTTGCTCGTTTCGGGCTATTTTTGTTGGCTCTCACCGTATTGGCGCTGTTGCCGCCGCTGCAGGCGCGATCCGCGCCCTATGCAGCGCTGGTCATGGATGCGCGATCCGGCGAGGTGCTTCATTCACGCAACGCCGACACCCGGCTTCACCCCGCCTCGCTGACCAAGATGATGACGCTCTACATCGCCTTCGAGGCGGTGCGGCGCGGCGAAATCAGCATGGACACGATGGTGACGATCTCCAAGAAGGCCGCCGCCGAGCCGCCCTCGAAACTGGGGATGAGGCCTGGCCAGAAGATCGCCCTGCGTTATCTGGTGCGCGCCGCCGCGGTGAAATCGGCCAATGACGCCGCCACCGCGATCGGCGAGGCGATCGAAGGGTCCGAGGCCGGTTTCGCCCGCCGGATGAACCGCACCGCGCTGGCGATGGGAATGACCCGGACGACCTTCAAGAACGCCCATGGCCTGACCGAATCCGGGCATCTGTCGACCGCGCGCGACATGACGATCCTCGGGCGTCACCTGCTGTTCGACTTTCCGGAATATTACAACCTGTTCTCGCGCCGCACCACGGATGCCGGCGTCAGGAAGGTGGCGCATACCAACCGCCGGTTCCTTGACAGCTATCCCGGCGCCGACGGGATCAAGACCGGCTATACCAGTGCTGCGGGGTTCAACCTGACCGCCTCGGCGCAGCTTGGCGACAAACGCATCATCACCACCGTGTTCGGCGGCCGCTCGACCGCCGATCGTAACGCCAAGGTCGCAGAGCTGATGGATATGGGCTTCCGCCGCGCGCCGTCCAGCACCCGCACCAGCAAGCCCGGCCTGCCGGACTACGCCAACATCGCCGATCCGGAGACGTCGACGGGCGAGGCGCCGGCCGCCGGCAAGGTGCTTCGCCTCGTCGGCGCACCGTCGAAAAGCCTGCGTCCGATCCCGCGCCCGGGCTTCGCGCCGGAAGCGCCGACAGAAGAGGTGCTGCTGGCGCTTGCCGACAACATCGAATCCGCCTTGCAAGAGGCGCAGGCCGAGATCGCACAGGTGGACGAGACCGCCGCACCGGACGCCGTCGTCGTGCCGGAGGCAAGGCCTGAACCGGCCACAGAGCCCACCGATACCATCGAGGCGGTGCTGACCGCCGAGGCCGAACCGGCAGCGGAACCCGCCACCCTTGTCGAACAGGTCGTCGCCGCGCTGGACGCGTCGCAAAGTCCGGCGACACCGGAACCCAGACCCGAATCGCTGGTCCTCGCTTCGGTCAACGCCACCGAGACCATGACCGTCGTGGAGCCGCTGACCAACGAACCCGAGGTCGTGACCCGGATCTCGACCTCGGGGGGCCGGTTCTGGGGCATCAATATCGGGCGCTACAATTCGCGCTACGAGGCAGAGCGCGTCCTGCTCAAGACCGCGCTGAACGAGCTTGGCACACTTGACGAGGCGCTGCGGAAAGTCGTCCAGAAAGGCGGCGGATTCGACGCGAATTTCGTCGGCATGACACAGGAAACCGCCGCCCTGGCCTGCCGCCGCCTGGCCGCGCGCAGCCTGCCCTGCGAAACGCTCGGGCCGGGCTGAGGCTTCAACTGCCCTTGGGCCAAATCGCTCCGGCGGACCACTTCTATTTCAACCAGCGAAAAGCGCGTTCAAGTTCGGCGCTGCCATTCTCTTCATAGTTGAGCCCATGCGCCACGATCACGCGCTCGGGATCCCAGTTCATCACTTTCGACAAGGCTTCGCGGGCGCGACGCTTTCGGCCAATATAACCCAGCCGAAGATCGAGCGGCGCCTGGCTGTCCGGCGAAAGTCAGGCGCTCGGGCTCGAAATCCTCTATCAGGTCGGCAAGGATCAGCGTGCCGCTCACTCGGTGATGAAACACGACCTCGTCAAGGAAACGCGACCCTCTGAAAACCGTCTGGTCGATTTCATCCACCCAAGCGGCCGGAGCGTCTTCGCCAAGGTCATCGGAAAAGGGCACCGTGATATCTTGGCTCGTGGAACGCCGCCGGACACCGGGTGACGCCCAGATGCGCGTTTTCGGATATCTCCGGCGTCGGCATGATCGCGAAGTATTTGAAGCTGTTGAGCAGTCAAAGCCATGCGAGAATCTCCTTGGTCAATTTCTTGCACAGTTCAGGAATTCTTCGACGCTCGTTTTCAGTCGCTTCCATTCTCTCAATCGTGCGATCGGAAAATCCATATTCACGTCCACACCGGCGGGAGCCCGGAATCGAACGCTACACCCAGGAAACCTTGCGGTTTCAGGAGCATTGCATTCAGCCACTGCGTCAATGGCGCCGTCGCCCCCGTAGGACACATACACATCTTTTTGTCTGTGCTCGCGTTGAAGTGGCTCGAGTTCGACCAAGCCGAAATCTGCCGGGTTCCTCTGAACACGCGGAAGTTCCTCTGCCGAAATCTTCAAGGTCGGGCTGGCGGCAGAGAGCATTACCGCGGTTAGCTCAGCCATCTCAACATGGTCGGTGAGCAGAAAGCTGTAGTATGCCTGCTTTCCATTAACGCGCAGGGCAGGGGTCTCATCCCTTCGCACAGGCGCGAAGTCATCGAACCTGACCCGAAAAAGAATAGCGCCGTGAGTTGCTCCTTGAACGCGCTTCCAACGGTCCTCCAGATAGCTCTCGTGGATACGCATCGGTACTAGGCGTTCTTCCAACTCCATCGAAACATTAAGATCGACCGTTTGGTCATCTGGATAGAACCTTTGGCAGTCAGTCGCCGTAGAGGAACCCGATCCAGCTGCGGAGTTTTGTGTCATAGATAACAGAAAGGCTGCTAAAACGAGCGAATTCAAGGCTTTATTGCTAGCCATTCTGGCCTACCCCCCTTCTGAAAGACTGCAAGCCCAAAGCCGATAGCGAGCAGCCCGTGCTCTGCGATTGCAAGCGGCGAGGTAGCACGTTGCTCGAACTGGTCTCGACCCGATACCACATACCACCAGCCACAACCGGTCGCCGAAGGGCTTGAGGACGTGTAACGGGTGATAGGGTTCGATGGCTCCGCCCGAACGTTCGCTATGGCGGCTATTGGCAGATGAAGGCGGCTTCTCGATCATCGTCTGAAAATATCCTCGGGGGTGAATGGCCGCCGCGCCAGCGGTGGCCAGAGGGGGCGGACAGCCCCCTGCCAGGCCTCAGGCGCTGCGCGCCGCGACCTCGAAGGCCGCCGCCATCAGCGTCCGGGTGTACTCCGTCTCGGGCGCTTCGAAGACCGCCTCGGCCGGCCCGGATTCGACGATATCGCCGTCCTTCATCACGATGACCTTGTGCGACAGCGCGCGCACCACCTTCAGGTCGTGGCTGATGAACAGATAGGCCAGCCTGTATTTCCGCTGCAATTCCCGAAGAAGCTCGACGATCTGCACCTGCACGGTCATGTCCAGCGCACTCGTCGGCTCGTCCAGCACCACCAGCCGCGGTCGCAGGATCATCGCGCGGGCGATGGCGATGCGCTGGCGTTGACCGCCCGAGAATTCGTGCGGGTAGCGGTGCATCGTGGCCGGGTCCAGCCCGACCTCCTCCATGATCTCCGCCACCATCTGCCGCCTGTCCCGGCCCTTCTCGGTGCCATGGACGCCCAGCCCCTCGGCGATGATCTCCTCGGCGGTCATCCTTGGGCTGAGGGAGCCGAAAGGATCCTGAAAGACGATCTGCATGTCCTTCCTGAGCGGGCGAAGCTGCTTCGACTTCCATTTCTGGATGTTCTGGCCCAGGAACAGGATCGGCCCCTCGGACGAGATCAACCGCATGATCGCCAGCGCCAGCGTGGTCTTGCCGGAGCCGCTTTCGCCGACGATGCCCAGCGTCTCGCCCTCGCGGACAGAGATCGTCGCCGCGTTCACCGCCTTCACATGGCCGACGGTGCGTTTCAGCAGCCCCTTCTGGATCGGGAACCAGATCCGCAGATCCTCGGTCCGGGCGATCTCCTCGGCATCCGCGGGCACCGGGCCGGGCAGGCCCGTCGATTCCGCCGACAGCAGTTTCTTCGTGTAGTCGTGCTGCGGAGTGTCGAAAATGTGCTTGGTCACGCCCTGCTCGACGATCTCGCCATCCTTCATCACGCAGACCCGATCGGCGATCTTGCGCACGATGGTCAGGTCATGGGTGATGAACAGCATCGACATGCCCTCGGCCTTCTGCAGGTCCGCCAAGAGCGTCAGGATCTGCGCCTGGATCGTCACATCGAGCGCCGTGGTCGGCTCGTCCGCGATCAGCAGGTCCGGGCCATTGGCCAGGGCCATCGCGATCATCACCCTTTGCCGCTGGCCGCCCGACAACTGGTGCGGATAGGCGCCCAGCCGGGTCTCGGGATCGTTGATCCCCACCTTGCTCAAGAGTTCCAGTATCCGCTTCCGCGCCGCCGCACCCGCCAGCCCCTGATGCAGCGCCAGCGATTCCGCCAGTTGCTTTTCCAGCGTGTGCAGCGGATTGAGCGAGGTCATCGGCTCCTGGAAGATGAAGCTGATGTCGTTGCCCCGCACGGCGCGCAGGCGCTTCTCGGACGCCCCGACCATTTCCTCGCCGTCATAGGTGACCGAGCCGGTTATGGTGGCGCTGTCGGGCAAGAGCGACACCGTGGACAGCGCGGTGACGGATTTGCCGGACCCGCTTTCGCCGACAAGCGCCACGGTCTCGCCCCTGGCGATGCTGAAGGACACGTTCCGGACCGCGGGATTTTCCTTGCCATCCTGCCGGAAGCTGACCGACAGGTTCTGAACCTTCAGGATATCGCTCATTGAAAGGTCTTTCGCGGGTCGAAGGCATCGCGCACGCCCTCGAAGATGAAGACCAGAAGCGACAGCATGATCGCGTAGGTGAAGAAGGCGGTGAAGCCCAGCCACGGGGCCTGCAGATTCTGCTTGGCCTGCAACGTCAATTCACCCAGCGACGGGGCAGAGGATGGCAACCCGAAGCCGAGGAAGTCCAGCGAGGCCAGCGTGCCGATCGTGCCGGTGATGATGAAGGGCAGCATCGTGACCGTGGCGACCATCGCGTTCGGCAGCATGTGGCGAAACATGATGACCCGGTTCGACACGCCCAGCGCGCGGGCGGCGCGGACATATTCGAAGTTGCGCGCCCGCAGGAACTCCGCCCGCACCACGCCCACGAGGGCAGGCCAGCCGAATAGGATGGTGATGAAGACCAGCAGCCAGAAACTTCGCCCGAGGATCGCGAAAAGGATAATGATGACGTAGAGCGACGGCGTCGAGGCCCAGATTTCCAGGAACCGCTGGAACAGAAGATCCGTCCAGCCGCCGAAATAGCCCTGCACCGCCCCCGCCGCGATCCCGACAAGCGAGGTCGCGACCGTCACCATGATGGTGAAGAAGATCGACAGCCGAAAGCCGTAGATCACCCGGGCCAGAACGTCGCGCTTGGTGTCGTCGGTGCCCAGCCAGTGGTTCTCGCTCGGCGGCGCAGGTGCCACGCCCGCCACATCCGAGATCGTGTTGAACTTGTAGGGAATCGGCGGCCAGAGGATCCAGCCCTTCTCGATCTCCGCGCCGTCCACCACCCCGGTTTCGGCCTGTTCCAGAATGCCCTCGGGATCGTCGAAACACGTTTCCAGCCCGCCCGAGATGATCAGGCATTTCACCTCGATATCGCGGTAGATCGCCTCGGTCCTGAAATCGCCGCCATAGGCGGTTTCCGGGTAGAACTGGAAGATCGGCATCCGCCATTCGCCGCGGTAATTCACCAGGATCGGCTTGTCGTTGGCGATGAACTCGGCGAACAGCGACAGCCCGAAAAGCACCGAGAAGATGATCAGCGACCAATAGGCCCGGCGGTTGCGGGTGAAGTTGCGCCAGCGGCGCTGGTTCAGCGGCGACAGCCTCATGTCTCGCGCACCTCGAAGTCGATGCGCGGATCGACGAAGACATACATCAGGTCCGACAGGATGCCGATCAGCAGCCCCATCAGCCCGAAGAAGAAGAGCGTGCCGAAGATCACCGGATAATCCCGCGCCACCGCCGCCTCGAAGCCAAGCCGCCCCAGCCCGTCCAGCGAAAAGATCGTCTCGATGATCAGCGAGCCGCCGAAGAAGACGCCGATGAAGACCGACGGGAAGCCCGCGATCACGATCAGCATCGCGTTGCGGAAGACATGGCCGTAGAGCACCCTGCGCTCGGCCAACCCCTTGGCCTTGGCGGTGATGACATACTGCTTCTTGATCTCGTCAAGGAAACTGTTCTTGGTCAGAAGCGTCAACGTCGCGAAGGCCGAGATGGTCGAGGCGGTCACCGGCAGCGCGATATGCCAGAAATAATCGACGATCTTGCCGAACCAGCTCAGGCTTTCCCAGTTGTCCGAGGTCAGGCCGCGCAGCGGGAAGATCTGCCAGTAGGACCCGCCCGCGAACAGCACCAGCAGCAGGATCGCGAACAGGAATCCGGGGATCGCATAGGCGACGATGATGATGCCGCTGGTCCATGTGTCGAAGCCCGACCCGTCATGCACCGCCTTGCGGATGCCCAGCGGGATCGACACGATATAGGCGATCAGCGTCGACCACAGCCCCAGCGAGATCGAGACCGGCAACTTCTCCCAGACCAGATCGAGCACCCCGATCGAGCGGAAATAGCTCTCGCCGAAATCGAAGCGCATGTAATCCCACATCATCGACAGGAAACGTTCCAGGGGCGGCTTGTCGAAGCCGAACTGCTCTTCCAGCCGCTCGATGAATTCGGGCGGCAGGCCGCGCGCGCCGACATAGTCCCTTTCGCCGCCCTGCACGCCGGCGGCGGCATCGCCGGTGCCGCCCGCGATCCCCTCGAAGACATCGCCGCCACCCTCGATCTGCGCGATGATCTGCTCGATCGGACCGCCGGGCACGAACTGGGTCAGCGTGAAGTTGATGATCATGACGCCAAGCAGGGTCGGGATGATCAGCAACAGCCGCCTTAGGATATATGCGCCCATATGGCCTTCCTGCCCGGTTCGCCTAGCGCAGCGCCCCGGCTGCTTTCAACTCGGCGGCCTTATCGGCGTTGTACCACCAGAAGTCCATCTCTCCCAACGCGTAGGGCGGCAGGTTTTCGGGATGTTCGAACATGTCGTAATAGGCAACCGTATGGGTATCCTTGAACCATTGCGGAACCCAGAACCGCTTGGCCCGAAGCACCCTGTCCAGCGCCCGCACGGCGGTTTTCATCTCGTCCGAAGTCTGCGCCCCCACCGCGATGGCGATCAGGCGGTCCACGGCCGGATCGGCCAGCCCCATCAGGTTGCGCGAACTGTCGGCGGCGGTTTCCGACCCGAACCACTGCTTCAACTCGGTCGACGGTTCCAGCGACATGCCGAACTGATGCGTCATCATGTCCCAGTCGGCCGACCGCGAGCGCTCTGTCATCTGCGCCGGATCGACCCGGTTCAGCCGGGCGTCGATCCCCAGCCGCTTGAGGTTCTGGACATAGGGATTGATGACACGATCGAAGGTCGGCGAATCCTCCAGGAATTCGACCGTCAGCAATTCTCCGTCCTTGCGCCGCATCCCGTCGTCGCCAACGTCCCAACCCGCCTCGTCAAGCAGCGCAAGCGCGCGCCGCAGGTTGCCGCGGTCGATCTGCGAGGTCGAGGATACCGGCGGCATCACGGCCGGTTCGCTCAGGATTTCGGCCGGCAGCAATCCCTCGGATACCAGCGGCTGCAACAGCTCGATCTCCTCGGGACCGGGCACGCCCGTCGCCTCCATGTCGGACTGGCCCCAGAACGAGGTCACGCGCTCGTAGATGCCGTAGAACAGGCTTTCATTCGACCATTCGAAATTGAACATCAGTCCGATGGCTTCGCGGACCAGCGGGTCCTGAAACTTCTCGCGCCGCAGGTTGAAGATGAAGGACTGGCCCGAAGACAGGTTGCCGTTCGGCAATTCCGCCTTCACCACCCAGCCATTCTGGATGCCGGGGAACTCATATCCCGTCGCCCACTGGATCGAGGAATTCTCGTTCCGGAACGTGTATTCGCCGGCCTTGAACGCCTCGAACGCGGCGTTGCTGTCCGAGAAATACTCGACGCGAAGCCGGTCGAAGTTGTTGCGCCCCGCATTCGCAGGCAGATCGGCGCCCCAGTAATCCGGACGGCGCGAATAGACCAGCTGGCGATTGATATCGAAGCTGTCCAGCTCATAGGGACCGGTCGCCAGAACCGGTTCGGTCCAACTGTCGTCCAGGCGTCGGTCGGTCTCCTCGAAATAGGCCTTCGAGAACAAGGGAAAGGTCGCCGCCAGACCGATGCGGTCCCGCAGGGGCGCATCATCGGTGAACGTATACTTGATCCGGTAGGTATCGACCGCTTCCGCACTCGCAATCTGCCCGCCGAAGGCCGCGACGAATTCCGGAAGCCCCTGTTCCATGAACAGGTTGAAGGTGAATTCCGCGTCTTCCGCCGTCGCCGGGCTGCCGTCAGAGAACGTGATATCCTCGCGCAGGTTGAAGATCACCCAGGCCAGGTCCTCGGGATATTCCATCGTGGTGCAGAGAAAGCAGTAGGACGCGACGGGTTCGTCGGCCGGCGTGACGGTCATCGACTCGTAGGGCAATGTCGACAGCGCCGCGGACCGGCCCTTGCGGGTGTAGGGATTGAAGCTGTCGAACGTGCCGGGGGCCCATTCGGCGATCTCGCCACCTTTCGGCGCATCCGGGTTCACGTAGTCGAAATGCTTGAAATCCGCCGGGTATTTCAACTCGCCGAAATAGGAGTAACCGTGGCTCTCGATGATCTCCTCGGCGGCCGCCATGCCCGGCACCAGCAGCGCCGACAACAAGAGCGCCGCGCCCGGCGCGACACCCGAACCGCGCCGGCAGCGGGCCGGGTCCGATCCCGGTCGCAGGTTGCCTGATACTGGTCGCATCACCGCTCCTTCATTCTTTGCTGGCCATATCGGCCATCCGCATCCCGGCAAAGCTAATGGCCGCGCCCGCGAACAATCAAGTTGAAACTCCGTGAGCGAGTGGTGATCGCCACCGGCAGCGGGACGCGAGCGTTGACATAACTAAAAAACTAGTTATATGGTCGCGTATGACCGATATGCACGCAACCACCCGCGCCCTCGCCGCGCTTGGCCACGAAGCCCGGCTGACCGTTTTCCGACTGCTGGTAAAGGCGGGACCGCCCGGCCTTACGGTGGGCGAAATCGGCCAGCATACCGACCTTGCGGCGTCGACACTGGCCCATCACCTCAAGACATTGGTCGAGGCCGGGCTGGTCATCCAGACGAAGCGCGGACGCGAGGTTCTGAACACGCCCGATTTCAGGAAGATCGAACGCACCGTCGCTTTCCTGACCGAGGAATGCTGCGCCGGTCTCCCGGCCGGCAACCGCGATGACGCGGCATGACACCCGCCGCCCGACCCCTCTGACCAGGTGAAATCACCATGACCGACCTTTCCCTTTTCCCGTCCCGCGCGCCGCTCTGGCAGGCGCTGAAACGACAACGCGTATGGCTTGCCTCCGCCCTGCTGCTGGCACTGATCGCGGTCGCATCCCCCGGCCAGGCGCTCGACAGCGCGATCTTCGCCGCCGCCGCGCTCTGGCGTACGGCACCGTTCCTCGTGCTCTCGGTCGGCATCGCGGCCTGGGCCGGGGCGACCGGCGCCGACAACCTGATCGCCCGCGCCTTTACCGGCGCGGCGCTGCCGATGATCGTGATGGCGGCGTTGGCGGGCGGTCTGTCGCCGTTCTGCTCCTGCGGCGTGATTCCCCTCATTGCCGCCCTCTTGGCGATGGGCGTGCCGCTCTCGGCGGTGATGGCGTTCTGGCTCGCCTCGCCGATCATGGACCCGTCGATGTTCGCGCTTACCACCGGCGTGCTCGGCCTCGACTTCGCGCTGGCCAAGACCGCCGCCGCCATCGGGCTCGGAATTTTCGGCGGTCTTGCCGTGCTGGCGCTGTCGAAGGGCGGCGCGCTGGCGGATCCGCTGCGCGACGGCATCGGCAATGGCGGCTGCGGCGGGGCGAAGCTGCGCGCGCCGGGGCCCGTGGTCTGGCGGTTCTGGACCGATCCCGAACGCCGGGCGAAATTCGGCCGCGAGGCCTGGAAATCCACGCTGTTCCTCGGCCAATGGCTGACCCTCGCCTTCCTTCTGGAAAGCCTGATGCTGGTGCTCGTTCCCGCGGAAACGATCACGTCGCTTCTGGGCGGCACCGGGATCGGCCCCATCGCCCTTGCCGCCGTGGTCGGTGTGCCGGCCTATCTCAACGGCTATGCCGCGCTGCCGCTTGTCGGCGGGCTGATCGAACAGGGCATGGCGCCCGGCGCCGGTCTCGCCTTCCTGGTCGCGGGCGGCGTCACCTCGCTGCCCGCCGCGATCGCCGTCTGGGCGCTGGCCAAGCCGCGGGTCTTCGCGCTCTACATCGCGCTGTCGCTGACCGGGGCGCTGGCCAGCGGGCTGCTGTTCCAGGCCTGGCTCTCGGCGTGACGACGACGAAAAAGAAAGGGCCGCCCGGCAAGGGCGGCCCGTTCGGCGTTCCGGCCTTGATGGCGGATCAGCCGCCGACCGTATTCAGATAGGCAACCAGCGCCGCGCGATCCTCGGCCTTGGGAATCCCCGCGAAGGTCATCTTGGTGCCGGGCGCATACCCTCTCGGGTCTTCGATGAAGTCGCTCAGTTTCTCGGGGGTCCAGGCACCTTCCAGACCGGCCAGCGCGTCGGAATAGCTGAAATCCCCGACCGCCGCGATCTCGCGTCCGACCACGCCATCCAGATACGGGCCGGTGCCGTTGGTGCCGTCCAGCTTGTGGCAGGCCTGGCATTTGCCCCAGACTTTTTCACCGGCCGCCGGATCGGCATCTGCAAGCAGAACGCTGAAATCGACGGCTTCCTCTACTTCGCCCGTGTCACCGCCTGCGCTGTCCACCTCGATCGGATAGGCCATCGCAAGTTCTTCGTCGCCATGGGCTTCGGCACCGACATGGTAAAGGCTTTCCGCCGCCATATTGCCCAGCAGAAAGATCAGGAACGTCCCACAGAGGCCGCCGATGATCTTGGTCATTGTCATTGTGTCGAACATGTCGCGTTCCGTCTTGTCCTGGATTTCGGGTTATCTATCCGGTTCCCCGTGCAAGATTCAAGGTATAAGACCGCCACGACGCGCGCAGCACCCGTGACAGAGGCAAAAATTCCGATGACCGCACGTATCGCCTTCCAGGGAGAGCCCGGCGCCTATTCGCATCAAGCCTGTCGCGAGGCACGGCCAGAGCTTGAAGCCATGCCCTGCCCCACCTTCGAGGATGCCATCGAGGCGGTCCGGAAATCAGAGGCCGACCTGGCGATGCTGCCGGTCGAGAACTCGACCTATGGCCGGGTCGCCGACATCCATCATCTTCTGCCCTCCTCGGGGCTGCATATCGTCGACGAGGCTTTCGTGCGGGTCCACATCAACCTTCTGGGCATCCCCGGCACGCGGATCGAGGATGTCCAAAGCGCGATGAGCCACACCGTCCTTCTGGGCCAGTGCCGCGATTTCCTGCGCTCCAAGGGGATCCGACCCGTCATCGGCGCGGACACTGCGGGATCGGCCCAGCATATCGCCGAACTCGGCGATCCCCGGCAGGCCGCGCTCGCCTCGGAACTGGCCGGAGAGATCTACGGGCTGAGCGTGCTTGCCCGCCATATCGAAGATCACGACAAGAACACCACCCGCTTCCTGATCATGGCGCGCGAACCCGATTTCAAGCGCCGCGGCAAGGCGGGAATGATCACCTCCTTCGTGTTCCGCGTCCGGAACATCCCCGCCGCGCTCTACAAGGCGATGGGTGGCTTCGCGACCAACAACGTCAACATGACGAAGCTGGAAAGCTACATGGTCGACGGCAATTTCTCGGCCACGCAGTTCTATGCCGATATCGAAGGCCATCCCGACGACCGGAACGTGCAGCTTGCGTTGGAAGAGCTCGATTTCTTCACCACGCACATGACGCTGCTCGGGGTCTACCCCGCCGACCCTCGCCGCAAGTAGCGGTCAGGGGCGCAGGCCCGACGACCGGTTGTACTGCTCTTCGATGTCGCGGGCGAACCGCGCGACGCGGGTCTCGAACCGTCCGTACAGATTGGCCTTCGCGAATTTCAGCGACTGGATGAACAGCCGCGCCGACAGGGTCTTGGGCCGCATGTCGAGCCCCACGACAACCCGCGTCCGGCTGCGCGACAGCGCCATGAAATCGACGACCAGATCACTCTCGACACCGCCGGTGGCCGACTGGATGAGAAACGCGTTGGGATCGTCGAAGGCGGCCAGTTCCGCGTCGATCCGCCGGGGCTTGCCACGAAAGGCGAAGGTCGCGTTCCAGCGCATTCCGGGGGCGGCAACGGTCAGATCGTCGGTGCGGGCGATCTCGATCCCCCGGCGCAGCGCCTGTTTCTCGAAGGCGGAAAAATCGGTTGCCCGGCCGAAGACGAAATCGACCGGTGCCTCGATATCCTGTCTGGTCGAAAACTTCATCTTTCCCTGCCGTCCCTCCGCGCTTCCGGTTCTGCGGTCAAACCAGCCGGTCCGCAAGCCAGTTCCGCAGAAGGAAATGCGCGATCGCGCCGCGTCGTGGCGTCTTGATCCTCGGATGCGCGCCCGCGAAGACCTGCATCATCTCCTCGCGGCTGACCCAGAGCGCATCCTCGATCTCGACCGGATCGACGGTGATCTCGCGGCTGGTCGCGCGGCCGTGGCAGCCCAGCATCAGCGACGACGGGAACGGCCAGGGCTGCGAGGCCAGATAGCCGACCTCGCCTACCCTGACGGCGGTTTCCTCGAAAACCTCGCGCCGCACCGCCGCCTCTATCGTCTCGCCCGGTTCGACGAATCCGGCCAGCAGCGAGAACATGCCCTCGGGCCAGCCGGGCGACCGGCCGATCAGCACACTGTTGCCATGGGTGATCAGCATGATCACGACCGGATCGGTGCGGGGAAAGTGCCGCGCGCCGCAGGCCGGGCAGTCGCGCTGCCAGCCGGCCTGCGCCACATGGGTCCGCACGCCGCATTTGGCGCAGAAGCCGTGGCTCTCATGCCAGCCGAGGATCGCCCGCGCCGTCGCCAGCAGTTCCGCGTCGCGCGGCGCGAGCCGGGTCATCACCGCGCGCAGTTCGGCGAACCGCTGGTCGGCGGGCAGGTCGGGATGCCGCTGCTCGGTCGCGTCGAACAGCGCGCCCAGCGTGTCGGGCAATTCCTGCGGCTCCCAGCCCGAGATGTCGTAGGCAAAGCAGGCCCCGGACCCGTTCATCCCCAGGAAGGTCGGCGCCTCGTCGGCCAGACCCAGCAGCGGATGATCGACCGGCAGCCAGACGGCGGCGCAATCCGCCTCGCCGCAGATCAGCGGCTTGCCGCGCCAGATCGCCAGCGCCCGCGCCGACGGGTCGGCCAGCCGCGCCGCGACCTGATCCGCGTCAAACCGCAGCTGCGCGGCCCGGTCCAGCCCCGAGCCGCCGAATGTCACCGTCTCGGCCAGTTTCATCGCGTTCCCGTTTTCGCCTGTCTGCCACGCGGCCGGATGCGATGCAATTGCGGCGCATGGCCCAGCCCCACCGGATCAGCGATGCTCCGACGCCTGCCGGATGAAGAACCGCGACATGGCGAAGACCGCGACGAAGACGATCAGCCCGTTCGATCGGCGACGGTACAACCCAATCGGGATTTTCATTCACCGGCACAACCATTAGGTATCCGGCGGGATCCGGCCCGTGGGCAGATTTGTCATCGGAGCGTTAGCAAAGGAGTGTAGGATATTCGAAAGACTCAAGCCACAGGGGGAATGATCCGATGTCCAGAACGCCAACTCATCTCAGCCGCCGCGGCTTCATCTCGTCCGGAATCGCGGGGGCGGGCTTGATCGCGCTGCATCCCTATTCCGCCCGCGCCGCCGCTAACCAGGCGCATCTCAGGATCATGGAGACGACCGACCTGCACGTGCATGTCTATCCCTACGACTACTATTCCGACCAGCCGATCGACACCGTGGGCCTCGCCCGCACCGCCGCCCATATCGCCGATATCCGCGCCGAAGCGACCAATTCCATGCTTCTCGACAACGGCGACTTCCTGCAGGGCAATCCAATGGGCGACTACATCGCCTATGAGCGCGGCATGAAAGAGGGCGACATGCACCCCGTCATCACCGCGATGAACACCGTGGGCTTCGACGCCTCGACGCTCGGCAACCACGAATTCAACTACGGCCTCGACTTCCTGATGAAATCGCTGGCCGGCGCCGATTTTCCGATCGTCTCGGCCAATGTCGTCAAGACCGAAGGCGCCAGCCCCACCGCCGACGAAACGCTGGTGCCGCCCTATGTCATCCTCGATCGCATGGTGAAGGACGGCGACGGCACCGAGCATCCTATCCGCATCGGCATCATCGGCTTCGTGCCGCCGCAGATCATGACCTGGGACCGCCGCCACCTCGAAGGCAATGTCAGCGCCCGCGACATCGTGGCGACCGCGCAGGCCTGGGTGCCGCAGATCCGCGAGGAAGGCGCCGATATCATCATCGCGCTGTCGCATTCCGGCATCGGCGACGCCGACCATAGCGAGGGCATGGAAAACTCCTCCGTTCCGCTCGCCGCCGTCGACGGCATCGACGCGGTGATGACCGGCCACAGCCACCTTGTCTTCCCGTCCGACACCTATGCCGACTATGCCGGCATCGACGTGGCGGCCGGCACGATCCACGGCAAGCCCGCCGTCATGGGCGGCTTCTGGGGCAGCCATCTCGGCGTCATCGACCTGATGCTGGAACGCGACGGCGACGCCTGGCGCGTGCTCACCCATTCCGTCGAAACCCGCCCGATCTCGAAGCGCAACGAGGACCGCTCGGTCTCGGCGCTGGTGGACAGCCAGGAGGACGTGCTGCAATCGGTCGAGGACGTGCACGAGGCGACGCTGGAATATGTCCGCCGCGGCGTCGGCAAGACCTCGGCGCCGCTGCACAGCTATTTCGCGCTGGTGGCCGATGATCCGTCTGTCCAGATCGTCTCGATCGCCCAGCAATGGTATATCGAGGAGATGATGAAAGGCACCGAATACGAGGGCCTGCCCATCGTCTCGGCCGCAGCACCCTTCAAGGCCGGCGGCCGCGGCGGCGCCGAATACTACACCGATGTCCCCGCCGGCGACGTGGCGATCAAGAACGTCGCCGACCTCTACCTCTACCCCAACACGATCCGCGCCGTGCTGATCGACGGGCAGCAGCTCAAGGACTGGCTGGAACGCTCGGCCGGGATGTTCAACCAGGTGACGCCAGGCGAACAGGACCAGACCCTGCTGAACCCCGACTTCCCCAGCTACAATTTCGACGTGATCGACGGCGTGACCTACCAGATCGACCTCAGCCAGCCCTCGAAATACGGCCCGAAGGGAGAGGACCTGAACCCCAACGCCAACCGCATCGTCAACCTCCAGCACGAGGGCCAGCCGGTGACGCCAGAGATGAAGTTCGTCGTCGCCACCAACAACTACCGCGCGGGCGGCGGCGGCGACTTCCCCGGCGCCAAGGGCGACACGATCATCTTCGAGGGCCCCGACACCAACCGCGACATCATCGTGCGCTACATCGTCGAACAGGGCACCATCAACCCCTCGGCCGACGCCAACTGGACCTTCGCGCCGCTGCCGGGCACCAGCGTCATCTTCGAGACCGGCCCGAAGGCGACCGAATATGTCAGCGACGTCAAGGGCGTCACGATGGAGGAAGCGGGCTCGAACGACGCGGGCTTCAGCCTCTACCGGATCCAGCTCTAAGCGGATCCCGCCGACGCGGCCCCGGACCTCGCTCCGGGGCCTCCCCCTCCCCTGCCCGCCGCGTGCCGATGGGCTGCCGTCAACGTCCTGCGCACAAACCGCTTTTGTGATATGCAGTCCTCGTGACAGTGAACAAGCCGAAGGGGTCGGGATTGCAGATCCGTCGAGTAAAGGTGCGCTACTTCGCCATCGCCTTGCTTCCTGTCGCCATGTTCGCGACGAACGCCATCGTCATGAGTCACCTGATGGCCTCCGACCTCGTTCTGCCGCCCGATGTTGTCCAGGACGGCGGCCAATGGCTGGAAGTGGCGGGCCGCTACAGGTTCCTTGCCGCGACATGGCTTTTCCTCTCCTTCACGGTGCTTGCGCTGGCCCTTCTGGTCCGCAATCTCGCGCGCCCGACGGCCCTTGAAACACGGGTGGCGGCGCTCGTCACGATCGCCTTCATCCTGCTGCTGGTCATCGTCCCGACACTTCAGAAAGATGCGATGCCGGACGGGCCGCGGGTCTACCATTACCTCGGTGCGGGGGTCTTCGAGGGCGCGCTGTCGCAGGGAACCCTGCCGGGCTGTGACGCACCGGACGACCAGTGGCTGCTGGGCCGATGCGGCGACATACCGGTCATTTCCCTGTTCCTCCGCATACTGGACATCGTCAATATCTTCGCGGGCCTTGGCGTCGGCGCGCTGGCTGTCGGCATGATCCTCTGCCTGCAAAGCCGCGACGACGAGGACCCGGAGCAACAGGCCGCCCTGCTGGCGGAAAACCTGAGACAGATGCGGCAGCAGCTCTACCTTTCCAGCCTGACCCTCACCTTCGGCATGTTCTTCGTGACCAGCTGGATGTACTGGCCGGCCGCCATGGTCTCGGACGCGGAACAGTCGGCCTATGATTCCGTCGTGACGTCCGCCGCGCTCTATACCGGCACCTATTTCAGCTTGTTGATCCTGAGCTTCTTCCTGCCCGTGGCCCTGGTCCTCGACGACCGGGTCCGAACGCTCGCCGAGCAGGCCAGCGAAAGCGAGGGGACCGACGAGCGGGTAGATGCCGAAGACTGGCGCGAAGCGCATGGGTTGAAAGAGGGCGCCATGGACTACCTGCGCGACGGCATCGCCCTGGTCGCGCCGATCCTGGCGGCTTTCGCGGGCGGGATCTCACCGATAGGCCTGTAGCGGCGCCCTGGTTCCGCGCCCCGCCGCCCGCTCAAATCCCCTTCCCCATCTCCAGCGAAGTCCGCAACTCGAACCGCTCCTTCGCATCGGTGGATCTCTCCAGCTCCTCCTCGCAGAACTCCCGGCGCCACCCCTCCAGGTTCAGGCCATGCGCCTCGATCAACTCGCGGTAAAGCTGCTTCTCGCGGTCGATCTCGGCTATCTTCATCTGCGCATAGGTGCCGAGGATGCGGTTCATCCGCGCCTGATAGCCCTTGCCCATCGCCCGGTAGAATTTCGCGACGCTTTCATCCAGCCGGATGGTGATCTTCACCTTCGGCTCGTGGACGGCGACATCCTCTTCCAGCGTCGCCCAGGCCTCCGGTGCCAGATCCTGCACGGTCCAGTAGATGTCCTCGGGCCGGACCAGACCCTCCAGGTAGCGGCCCAGCCTCTGCCGCGCCAGCTTGGCGGTGCGGCTCTGGCTGAAGCGTTCAGGGACAGAGGGGCGGGTTTCGTTGGCAAGGCGCGGTGTCGGTTCCATGGTCGCTCGGCAGTCGGGTTTCGGACCCGGACAGGCTGGCAGACCGGGGTTAACCGCTGCCTGCGGCCGCGCGCGGTCGTGCCATACGCTTTGCCGACGCTTCGCAGACGCGTTGCAGACTTGCGTTTCCGGCCTCCAATCCCTAAATAATGAGTCGAGAGGTTGGCGCGGGCGAACGCCTCGCCAACCCGGTCAGGTCCGGAAGGAAGCAGCCGTAACGAGTCCCGTTTGGGTCGTTGTCCAGCCTCTCACCCAACCCCACGCCGACAGAGGAGGGCGATTGATGACTGTCTCTGTATCCCTCCGGGCGTGCCGGTTGGCCGCATAGCGTCCCCATCGTCACAAGCCCGATGACCCGATCGCCCGTGCCGGGAGCATGGCGCGATCTCCCTTTCTCTCCAAAGGCTTGTTTCCGATGACCCTTTCCCTTGCCGATCTCGGCTGGACCCCGTTCTACCAAGCTCAGCTTTCGCTGGAAGAATGCGAAAGCCACCACCCCCTCCGCGTCACCGAGGTGCATCGCAACCGCCTCGACACGCTCGGCACCGATGGCCCGGCAGAGCTGCCGATGACCGGCGATCTCGCCGATCATGGCGTCGCCGTCGGTGACTGGATACTGGTCGCCAATGCCGGTGCTCATCCCGAAAAAGTGTTGGAACGCAAAAGCTTGCTGCAACGCCGCGCAGCCGGCACCGAACCCTCGGCGCAACTGATCGCGGCCAATATCGACACGCTGTTCATCACCTCCTCCTGCAACGCAGATTTCAATCCGGCGCGGCTGGAACGCTACCTTGCCCTCGCGCTTCAGGCCGGGGTCGACCCGGTCATCGTTCTGACCAAGGCCGATCTGGCCGACGACCCGGACGACTACCGCCACCGCGCCGAGGCGATCATGCGCGGCGTGCTGGTCGAGGTCGTCGATGCGAAATCCGACGACGTGGCCGACCGCCTCGCGCCGTTCTGCGCCAAGGGCCGCACGGTCGCGCTGCTGGGCTCTTCCGGCGTCGGAAAATCGACGATTACCAATGCCTTGACCGGTGACGAGGCCGCCACCCAAGAGGTTCGCGAGGATGACGCCAAGGGCCGCCACACCACCACCGCCCGCTCGATGCACCGCACTCGCGCCGGCGGCTGGCTGATCGACACGCCCGGCATCCGCGAATTGCGGCTCTTCGATGCCGGCGAGGGGCTGGATGAGGTGTTCGAGGATATCATCGACCTTGCCGGTACTTGCCGGTTCAGCGACTGCGCCCATGACACCGAACCCGGCTGCGCGGTTCAGGCGGCGATCGCGGCGGGCACGCTCGACCCCGAGCGCCTGAAGCGCTGGCAAAAACTGCTGCGCGAGGACCGCCACAACACCGAAAGCGTCGCCGAGCACCGGGCGCGGTCGCGGGGTCTGCAAAAGATGTACCGTGAAGGACAAAAACGCGGAAAAGCCAAGCGCGGTGATCCGGATTGACGGTCGGGAATGACCGCGCTACGGCCACAAAACCGCGCCGATCAACGCCGACAGCACCGCCACCGTGATGCCGAGCGGCACCGCGCTGATCCGCCGCGCCCCCGACCCTTTCGGCAGACCGCGCCCGACGCCCCAAAGCGCCAGGGCGATCATCCCGGCGATACCCTGCCAGCCCAGAAACCCCTTCATCCGGTTCAGCCCGCGGGCGAACGCTTCGACCACGGGATCGCCGCCTACGCCCTCGGGTTCCGAGAACAGCGGCACCAACGAATATCCCCAGGCCGCAACCCACAGCGCCAGCAGCACCATCAGCGCAAACTTTCGCGTCTCGTCGGTCTGCGCCACCCGAACCCTCCTTGGCCAAGGCCAACAGAGTAGCTTTCGGCTCGTCGGTCGGCAAGGATCGCCCGTTTAACCGACCGTTAACGCCGCAACGGTTAAAAGACTGCGCATCAGCCCTCGCAATTCGTGACACTGGCGGCTAGTTTCGGGTGATGGGCGAGAAAGAAGACCTTGCGGAAGACCGCACCGACTGGGCCGAAGACCGCACCACGCTCGCCAACGAGCGCACTTTCGCGGGCTGGATGCGCACCGGCATGGCATCGCTCGCCGTCGCAGTCGGCCTCAAGGCGATCTTCGGCGATTTCGAGCCGACCTGGATGGCCAAGGCCGTGGCATCCATCTTCATCGTCATAGCGGTCCTGATCTTCGCCGCGGCGGCGACGCAATCCCGCGAGGCGCAGAAGCGGATCGACAACCATTCCTCCGAACCGCAGTCGCATGGCCGCATGGCCACACTTGCCATCCTGCTGTCGATCGGCGCGCTCGGCACCGGCGCGCTTCTGTGGTGGCTCTAAGCAGGTGGACGCGGGCGCGGGCGTTGCTTACCTTGGCGCCATGACACGAATCCCTGCCCCCCGATGACAGACTCCCAGACCCCGAATTACCAGGTTCTCGCCCGCAAATACCGGCCCGAGACCTTCGCCGACCTCGTCGGCCAGGACGCGATGGTGCGCACGCTGAAGAACGCCTTCGCGGCCGACCGGATCGCGCAGGCCTTCATCATGACCGGCATCCGCGGCACCGGGAAAACCACCACCGCGCGGATCATCGCCAAGGGGATGAACTGCATCGGCCGCGACGGCAAAGGCGGCCCCACCACCGACCCCTGCGGTGTCTGCGAACATTGCGTCGCGATCGCCGAAGGCCGCCATGTCGACGTGATGGAGATCGACGCCGCCTCCAATACCGGCGTGCAGAACGTCCGCGACGCGATCATCGACACGGTCAGCTACCGCGCCGCCTCTGCCCGCTACAAGATCTTCATCATCGACGAGGTTCACATGCTCTCGACCAGCGCGTTCAACGCGCTGTTGAAGACGCTGGAAGAACCCCCGGCGCATGTGAAATTCATCTTCGCCACGACCGAGATCCGCAAGGTTCCCGTCACGGTCCTGTCGCGCTGCCAGCGGTTCGACCTGCGCCGGATCGAGCCCGAGGTGATGATCGGCCTGCTGAAGAAGATCGCCGGGGCCGAGGGAGGCCAGATCAACGACGAGGCGCTGGCGCTGATCACCCGCGCCGCCGAAGGCTCTGCGCGCGATGCGACCTCGCTTCTGGATCAGGCACTCAGCCACGGCGCCGGCGAAACCACCGCCGAGCAGGTCCGTGCGATGCTGGGTCTGGCCGACCGCGGCCGGGTCATGGACCTGTTCGAACTGATCATGCAGGGCGACGCCGCCGGCGCGTTGACCGAGCTTGGCGCGCAATATTCCGATGGCGCCGATCCGATGGCGGTGCTGCGCGATCTGGCCGAATTGACGCACTGGATTTCGGTCGTGCAGATCACCCCCGGTTCCGCCGAGGATCCCACGGTCTCGCCCGACGAACGCACGCGTGGCAGGACCCTGGCCGACCGGCTGTCGATGCGGGCGCTGACGCGGATGTGGCAGATGCTTCTGAAGGCGCTGGAAGAGGTCGCGCTGGCCCCGAACGCGATGATGGCCGCCGAGATGGCGGTGATCCGCCTGACCCATGTCGCGGACCTGCCCTCGCCCGAGGATCTGGTGCGCCGGCTTCAGGACGCGCCGGCCCCGGCCCCCCAACCCCCCGGTGGCGGTGGCGGCGGCGCGACAGCCCCGCAAGGCGGTGCGACGGCGGGCCAAACGGCCCCGCGCAACCATGCGCCTCAGCCGACCCACGGCCCGACCGCGTCGGGCGCGGCAACCGCGATGGCGCTGGCCCCCGACCAGGCTCTGGCGCGCTACGCGACGTTCGAGCAAGTGGTCGAGCTGATCCGCCATAACCGCGACGTGAAGCTGCTGATCGAGGTGGAAACCATGCTCCGCCTCGCCCGCTACAGCCCAGGCCGGATCGAATTCGTGCCGGCCGAAGGCGCCCCCGCGGATCTTGCGCAACGGCTTGGCGCAAGGCTGCAGGGCTGGACCGGCGTGCGCTGGGGCGTCTCGGTGGTCAATTCCGGCGGCGGCAAGACCATCGCCGAGGTTCGCGACGCCGACCAGCTGAAAGCCGAGGCCAAGGCCCGCCAGCACCCGCTGGTCGCCGCGGTGTTCCAGGCCTTCCCCGACGCCAGGATCACCGAGATCCGCACCCCCGAGGACATCGTCGCCGAAGCCGCGACCGAGGCACTGCCAGAGGTCGATGACGAATGGGACCCGTTCGAAGAGGACTAGGCGTCGACGGTTGCATGACGAAGGATTCCACTCCAGTCTCGGCGAAAACCAACGGGGTTGCGGCATGGAACTGAACACTTCTCCTCTGCACCCGAAATTCGGTCAGATCGTCCACGACGTCGACCTGCGTGAGGTCACCGCGGACCACCTGTTTCCGGAAATCCGCCGGGCCTTCGATACGCAGTCCGCCCTGCTGTTCCCGGCGCAGTCGATCAGCGACGCCGACCATACCCGTCTGGCAGAGCTTTTCGGCCCGCTGGAAAACCGCGACGCGATGGCTGCCGGGCGCGATGTCGCATTCGAGGTCTCGGCGGTATCGAACGAAACCGGCGAAGGCACGGTTGCCGCTGCCGACAGCCTCGACACGCTCAATCTGCAGGGCAACATGCTTTGGCATACCGACAGCACGTTCCTGCCGGTGCCGGCGCTGGTCAATCTTCTGACGGCGCGGGTTCTGCCGAAGACGGGCGGCGAGACCGAGCTTGCTTCGACTCGCGTCGCATGGGCAGAGATGCCGGGGGAGATGCGGGAAAAACTGCAAAACGCGATCATATGGCACCGGCTGTCGCATTCCCGCAGGAAGATATCGGCCGAACTCGGCGCGTTGCCGGTGATGAATCGCTGGCCCGACCGGCCCTGGCGGGCGATCTGGACCAATCCGGAGACGGGCGCGGAATCGCTTTTCATCGCATCCCATTCCTTCGCCATCGAAGGCATGGGACTGGAAGAGGGTCAGGCCCTGATCGACGCCGCGGTCGATTTCTGCACCCGGCCCGACTATGTCTACTCGCATCGCTGGCAGGTCGGCGATGTCCTGATCTGGGACGAACGCGCCACTCTGCACCGCGGACGCCCCTGGCCCTACGACCAGCCGCGCACGCTGAAAAGCATCTGCTGTTCGGCCACCGATTCAGACGGGCTGCAATCCGTCCGCATCGTCTGAAGCCGTGGCCCTTGTCTGCCGCGGCCGGCGTCCGTATCTAGGGTTAACCTTTTTTTTCACGGGAGACTGAAATGCTGAAGGGACTCGGCGGTCTTGGCGACATGACCAAGATGATGAAAGCCGCGCAAGAGATGCAGGCCAAGATGGCGGCGCTGCAGGAGGAGATGCAGAACCTCAGGGTCACCGGCGAATCCGGGGCCGGACTGGTGAAGGCGACGGCCACCGCCAAGGGCGAGCTTGTGGCGCTCGACATCGACCCGTCGATCTTCAATGCGGACGAGAAGGAGGTCGTCGAAGACC
Source organism: uncultured Alphaproteobacteria bacterium (assembly GCA_942492375.1). Taxonomy (GTDB): domain Bacteria; phylum Pseudomonadota; class Alphaproteobacteria; order Rhodobacterales; family Rhodobacteraceae; genus JAHEAO01. Next base: position 237,105 of record CALOEL010000002.1, on the reverse strand, counting down.
TGATCCTCGCCGCGATCAAGGACGCGCAGATGAAGGGCGCCGAACGCTCGCAGGCCGAGATGCGCAAGATCACCGAAGGCATGGGCCTGCCCGCCGACATGAAGCTGCCGTTCTAGGCGCGACCTTGTCGGACGCGACGCGCGACATCGAGGCGCTGATCGAGATCATGGCGCGGCTTCCGGGCCTCGGGCCGCGTTCTGCGCGGCGCGCGGTGCTGCACCTGATCAAGAAGCGCGGTGCCCTGATGACGCCGCTTGCCGATGCCATGCACCGGGTCGCGGAAAGCGCCCGCGAATGCCTGAACTGCGGCAATATCGGCACCACCGATATCTGCGACATCTGCGCCTCGGAAAAGCGCGCGACCGGAGAGCTTTGCATCGTCGAGGATGTCGCCGACCTCTGGGCGATGGAACGCGGGCAGGCGTTCAAGGGTCGCTATCACGTGCTCGGCGGCACGCTTTCGGCCCTCGACGCGATCGGCCCCGATCAGCTTCGGATTCCCAAGCTGCGCGACCGGATCGAGGCCGAGGGCATCACCGAGGTGATCCTCGCGCTCAACGCCACTGTCGATGGCCAGACCACCGCGCACTACATCGCCGACGAGTTGGAAGGCCGGGTCCGCGTGACCTCACTGGCGCAAGGCGTGCCGATCGGGGGCGAACTGGACTATCTCGACGATGGCACCATCTCGGCCGCGCTCCGGGCCCGGAAATCGTTCTGATTCCAGGCAGGTCAGCCGCCTGCACCGTCTACCCGACCTCGGTGCCGCTCACCGAAAGCCTGACGCGCCGCGGCTATACCAAAGTCGTGCGCAAGAAGGTCGGGCCCGACTGGACGCCGACCCCCGACATGCTCGAACGCGACCCCTCGCTGCACTACATGCCGCCGGGGCCGGGCAACCCGCTCGGAACCCATGCGATGTATCTCGACTGGCCGGCCTACCTGATCCACGGCACCCACGACACCCGCAAGATCGGGCGGCGGCCGTCCTCGGGCTGCATCGGGCTCTATGACGAGAAGATCGCCGAACTGTTCGAGATTACCCCGGTCGGCACACAGGTCCGGCTGATCTGACGGGTCGACGGCTTCAAGACTGATCCGGCTGCGGAAAGTCCAGCGCCGCTCTCATCAGGTATCGCAGCTGGGCTTCGTATGTCGAACTGTCCGGTGCGCCGATTCCGGGCAGATGCAGCGTCTTTTCCGCCACGCTCATGCCAAGCAGCACCGCGATGAACATCGCCGCGCGTTCCTCGCTTCCGAGGGTCTTCAAAATCTGGCGGTGAAACTCTTCCTGGAACGCGCCGCGAACCAGCGCGCCGACATCCTCATCATGCGCATTCGTCAACAGCATCCGCAGGGTAGAGGGCGCATCGCCGCCGCGGGGGGCCTCGACGAAGACCTTCAGAAAGGCCTCGACCAGGGCATCCTCGCCCAGGGATGGCAAACCACCCAGATCGAACGCGCCTTCCAGCGTCGCTTCGAACAGTCCCAGCTTGCTGCCGAAATACCGCGAGATCAGCGCGACATCGACGCCCGCTGCAGACGCGATCTGCCTGACAGAGACATTCGAATAGCCCCGTGACCAGAACAACCGACGCGCATTCTGCAGCAGTTTGCCCTGTGTCGTCGCTTGATCATCCATAAGCCCCCAATAACGCCGCGTCCCGCATTGTCAACGGATGTTGACATGGTTCGGCAACCTGCTAGAGAGCGCGTCAACAGTTGTTGACCAATGTCAGTTCCGAAAGGACATCCCATGTCGAACACGGCCCTCATCACCGGCGCTTCATCCGGTATCGGCAAGGAACTGGCGCGCTATCATGCCTCCAAGGGCGGCGACCTGATCCTAACCGCCCGCCGGGAAGCAGAGCTTATGGCGCTGAAGGCCGAGCTTGAAGCCGACCACAAGATCAGCGCGCATGTCTTTGCTCTCGATCTCGGTGCCGAAGGCGGTGCGGAGGCGCTGATTAAATCAGTGACGGATGCCGGATTGCGCGTCGATATCCTGATCAACAATGCCGGGTTCGGCGGCCATGGCCTGCATATCGAACGCGACCTCTCCTCGGAACTGGCGATGATCGACCTGAACATCAAGGCCCTCGTCGCCCTGACCCATGCCTTTGGCCGCAGGATGGCCGCGCAGGGCGGCGGCAGGATACTGAACGTGGGGTCGACCGCAGGCTTCGCGCCGGGCCCGAACCAGGCCGTGTATTTTGCGACGAAGGCCTTCGTCAATTCCTTCAGCCAGGCGGTCGATCATGAACTCAGAACCAGGGGCGTAACCTGTACCGTTCTCGCACCGGGCTATGTCGAAACCGAATTCGCCAAGACCGCGAAACTCGAAGGCACGAGCATGGTGAAATCCGGCGGCGCGACCGCCGCAAGCGTCGCGCGGCACGGCTATGACGCGTTGATGGCAGGCAAGCTGGTGACGATCAACCAGCGGTCGCTCAGCTTCGTCATGCAGTGGCTTATGCCGCTCCTGCCGCGGCGCATGGTCCTGAAAGTGGTCGGCGACACCCAATCGAAATAGGCCGGCACACCCTCGGCATCACGTGGGAACGGTGAATTCCATCGTCGCGATCAGGCCGCTCGCGGACCACTCGTAACCGATCTGGCCGCCCATAGCCGCCAATACCTGCGCAATCATCTTCGACCCGCTCTGTTGCCGGGGCTCCCGAACCTCGGGGCCATTGATTTCCCGCCATGTCAGCCGAACCTGCCTGTCGCCGTCGCGATCCTCGACGGTCCAGCCCACATCAACGACCCCGGTTTCCGAGCCGAGCGCGCCATGCTTGACCGCATTCGTCGCCACCTCGTTCAACACAAGCGTTAGGGTCGAGCGCAAAGAGAAGGGCAGCACCAACGCCGGCCCCGACAGGCTGATCTGCTCGCTCCCGAGGGGCGCATAGGCTTCCAGAATCGCGCGCACGAGGTCGCTCAGGGTGGGTTCGTCCGTTCCGGTGTTCAGGATGGTGTTGATGTGGAATTCCCCCAACGCCGAAAGACGTTGCGCCAGGGTCCTGCCGAATTCCGCCGCATCCTCCTCTTCGCGGGCGGTCAGCCGGATGATCGCCGACATGACATTGGTGATATTGGTCAGCCGGTGGACCAGTTCCGCCTTCGCCAGGTCCCGGGCTTCGGTCTCAAATTGCCGCCGCGCCGAGATATCAAGCTGCGAGCCGAAGAAGAACACCAGCTTGCCGTTGTCATCGAGGATCGGACCGATCTGCAGCGCGTTCAGGAAGGTCGACCCATCCTTGCGATAGTTCACGATCTCGACCGTATCGACGATCTGATGCTCGATAATGCCCCGGACGGCCGCGACGCTTTCCGGCGTGGTCTCCTCGCCCTGAAGAAACCTGCAATTCCTGCCGATGACTTCGTCCGGCTCGTATCCGGTCAGTTCAGTGAACGCCAGATTGGCATAGACGATCGGGTTGTCCGGCAGCGTCGGATCGGTGATGCAGAGCGCCAGCCGGGCATGCCCGATGGCTTGCAGCATCGACTCGCCCTTGCTCAGGTCCCAATTGCTCTTTCGACGTTCGACAGTCATCTTCTGCGACCCTGACAAGTTAGATCGAGAACGGAAAAAGCGCCCCCCGGCATGGTAACCTGATCTTGGTATGTTGCCGCGGGCCTGTCAAATTCGCGCGCTCGGACTGTCCGAAGACCGACACGGGATCGAGAGCCTGTGACAGAAAAACCCCGGCCGGGGGCCCAGCCCCTGACGCTAAATGTTGAAGCTCGCGACAAAAGGTGCGCACTTCTTCGGGGCAGGAAAACCGCAGGCGCCATGCCTCTGCGACAGCCTCGCTCAAAGAGACTGTTGATCGATCATCCTCCGCGGCTTCTTCAAGAACTCGAGCGAGACACCGACCTGTAGGTTGAGGCCTATGACGTCACGGGTGTAGTGAGGTCTGGATCGATAATCTATGCTGTCGCCTGATGCAGTAGCGCTGGGGTTGCGGAAATGGCGAAGCTCGAAAGGACATTGACAGGGAGGGTCTTTGGCGGAACGCAGGTTGTGCTGTCTGCTCTTGGTCTCTCCGGCGCGGTCGAAGGTTTTGTCGGGCTCAGCGACCTCGCGGCGGAACTCATCGCCAGCTATCTTACGCTCTCCCGGTGGGTCATGGATCGGATTTCGGAGAATCTCCAAGTCGCACCGCCGGAGCTCCTGTTCCACTATTTGCTTCTTGGCGCGCCTTTCTGGACCTCAACGTTCTTGGGAGTGCGGCGGATGCTCCGAGCGGCTCTGCCGGTCAACGGCATACTCATCGTTTTCTGGCAAGTATTCTGGGCCCCCACCTCCGCGATTCTCGTCGCCGTTCTTAAAGCGCCGACGGGCAAGAAGATTTCCAAGGGTTTGTTCAACCTGCCGCCGAAACACGAACGAGCCGAGATACGCAGGAAATATCGCGAGCTTCGGCGCACGGAATTCTTTAAGTGGATCAAGTTATCTCACAGAGTCAATCTGGTGCGATTTGCGTTCATCGCACTTCTGTTCCTCCTGGTCGTTGCTGTGATAGGACTTCCCGTCCTGATGGTTCTCTTCTGGCCGCTCTATCTTTTCAGCGCAATCAGGGTAAAAATTCGCTCCAAGGCCGCGGATGCTGCGCAGTCCGAGGCGCCCCAGATCCCTCAAAAACCCGATCCCTACATTGCTGTTCTGGGGCGGGCTCTCGACAAGTTTGCACTGGTGGTCTTTGTGTTCCTGATCTTTGCGGCAGTCACCGCCGGGATCGATCGGAACGGCGGCATCGAGGTCTTAGTTGAGGATTTTCTGCACAAGCTCGAAGAGGCGCTCAAATAGTTCTCCAACACACCCTGGGTGCCGTCCTTGTTCCTCATCTCGCCGCAAACTTGCTGCGCGTTCTGCATCTCGAGTACCGCGCGATGACCGCGCTGATGGTGCGGTTGCGCACCATCAGCCGCTGTGTCCAGAGGCGACCTTACGGCAGATAGCAGACTGATCACTCGAAGATATCTTCGGAGACTTTTCTCGCTAAAAGACCAAGCCCCACCGGTGATCCGGCGGGGCTTCAACATTTACCGTCAGGGGCTGGGGCCGGGGGCCGGGGTTTCGCATGTCTTACTGGCCGCGAGGATCAATCCTCGTCGTCGTCGCCATCGTCGTCGGGCAGGTTGAAGAAGCTGTCCGCATCCACATCGGTGTCGCTCTCTTCCTCTTCCGGCTCGTCTTCATTGCCGGACAGGGTGAAGGTCTCGAGTCCCGAGATCGCCGTCGGGATCTTCGGCTCGGACGACATCCCCAGCGATTGCTCGGTGGATACAAGCTTGCGCCGCTCGTCATCCGACATCACCTCGCCCTCGGTCGCCTTTTTCGAGGCTGCCTTCTGCACGGCGGCATCCAGTTCCGACTGCTTGCAGAGACCCAGCGCCACCGGGTCGATCGGCTGGATGTTCTGGATGTTCCAATGCGTCCGCTCGCGGATCGCCTGGATCGTCGGCTTCGTGGTGCCGACCAGCTTGCCGATCTGGCCATCGCTCAGTTCCGGGTGGAACTTCACCAGCCACAGGATCGAAGCCGGACGGTCCTGCCGCTTCGACAGCGGCGTGTAACGCGGGCCGCGGCGCTTTTCCTCGCCGACGGCGGCGGCGTTGAACTTCAGCTGCAACTTGTGCAGCGGGTCCTTCTCGGCGGTCTCGATTTCCTCGGCGGTCAGCTGGTTGTTGGCGATCGGGTCGAATCCCTTGACGCCGGCCGCGACGTCGCCATCGGCGATGCCCTGCACCTCAAGCTCGTGCAGGCCGCAGAAATCCGCCACCTGCTTGAATGTCAGCGTCGTGTTATCCACCAGCCAGACGGCGGTCGCTTTCGCCATGATCGGTTTGGCCATTTCGGTCTCCTTCGACAAATCTCTCCCGCGCCGGGAAAACGGCTGGTCCGTCTGGACCCTTTCCACGTTTTCGGGGAAGTTGGCGCCTATATAGTCATCCTCACCGCAAAGGAAAAGAGAAAATGCGCTGGCTGTTGGCCCTGATCCTGAGCACGCGATTGCTGCACGCAGAGGGTGAACAGGCCGGCGATTTCGACTATTTCGTGCTGTCGCTGTCATGGTCGCCGAACTGGTGCGCGCTCGAAGGCGCGGCTCGCGCCGCGCCGCAATGTGATCCGGACCGGGATCTGGGATGGGTGCTGCACGGGCTCTGGCCGCAATACGAAACCGGCTGGCCCAGCTATTGCCGCAGCGCGCAAGCCGACCCCAGCCGGGCCGAGACCGCCGCAATGGCGGATGTCTTCGGCAGCGCCGACGCGGCCTGGTATCAGTGGAAGAAGCATGGCCGCTGCGTCGGATCGACCCCGGCGAACTACTTCGCCGCCGCGCGCCGCGCCTACGAGGCGGTGAACCGGCCCGAGGTCTTCCGCAAGCTGGACGACCCCGTCAAGCTCCCCGCCTCGGTCGTCGAGGCGGCGTTCCTTCAGGCCAATCGCGGCTGGAGCGCCGATATGGTCACCATCACCTGCAAATCGGGTCGCATCCAGGAGGCCCGGATCTGCTTGACGAAGGATCTTGAGCCACGCATCTGCGGGCCAGATGTGGTGCGCGATTGCACGATGTCGGACGCTCTCTTCGATCCGATCCGCTAGCGGATCCCCGTTCAGGCGGACCGCGACTCGTCGCGCGGCCTGCGCCGGCGGGGCCACCGTCCCGGCAGATCCGACCTGTCGCGGCGCGGCGCGGGAACATGGCTGAAGACCGAATCGGCAAGCGCCGTGAAGGGTTTCAGCACCGGGTTCTCCCGCACCCGCGACTTGAACTTCTCGAACCGCATCACCTCGTCTATCCGCCGGTCGATGAAGGCCCAGCTCGCCGCATGGCCATCGGACTGGTCGCCAAGGTAATACAGCACCGCAGAGCCATAGACCCCCGACAGGATCGCGCGCTTGGAATACCAGTTGAGGTCGTCGGACCTGTCGCCCAAAGCATTCCAGATCCTGTCCGCCGTCCCCCAGATCAGCGCCGCGCCTTCCGGTGCGTGATGCGGCAGCGCGTAGAAGCTGACCCCACGCCGCAGGATCTCCTTCTCTCCCGCCGCCTCCAGCCGGAACCGGATCGCGGCGGCCACCTTCTCGCTGTAGCGCAGCGCTGAAAGGTCCTCCGCCTCGATCCGTGCCAGCATCGCCTCGTCGCCGCGCCGGTGATAGGCCGCGGCCAGATCGGCAGCGCCGCGCGGCATCGCGGCCTTCGCCTCGCGCTCGTCGATCCCCGCCTCCTCTGCGGCGGCGCGCAGAACCGCTTCGCTCCAGCCGTCGAACGGCACATGCGGCAGTGCGGCATCCAGCAGCATCTCCTTGATATCTCGTGTCATTTGCGACCGTCCTTGATTGCTTTGACCAGTAGACAAGCTAGGGCGCGGCTGATATACGGCCAGTTCCTGCAATTTATGCAAACTCTAACTTAGGAAGGTGGTGAAAACCACATGCAGGTCAGTGTTCGTGACAACAATGTCGATCAGGCGCTTCGTGCCCTGAAGAAGAAGCTGCAGCGTGAAGGTGTGTTTCGCGAAATGAAGCTCAAGCAGCATTTCGAGAAACCGTCCGAGAAAAAAGCGCGCGAGAAGGCCGAGGCCATCCGCCGCGCACGCAAGCTGGCTCGGAAGAAGGCTCAGCGCGAAGGCGGGCTCTAAGCCAGGTCTTCGACACTGGGCGGGGCGACCCGCCATAAAGATAACCCCCGATGCGAAAGCTCGGGGGTTTGTCGTTTCGGGATTGCGCGCCGCGGCTCTTGCTGCGCGCTTGCCGAAAGATCGCCTGTCATGCAAGGATTTGTGCAGGAGGCGGCATGTCCGAAACTGCTCTGAACCCGCGCAAGACCCTCAACGCCGCCGAGATCGGCGCCATCGCCCATCTCTACCGCGGCGAGGTCTACCGATCGACGCTGTGGCGCACCCGGCTCGACACCACGACGAACTGGGCCGTCGTCACGCTCGGAATCGCGCTGTCGATTGCATTTTCCTCGCCCGTCGCCTCGCCGCTGCCCTTGGTCCTGGTCGGCATCCTGATCATCTTCTTCCTGATGCTGGAAGCGCGCCGCTACCGCTATTTCAACGTCTGGCGCGCCCGCTGCCGCTGGATGGAGGTCCATTTCTTCGCCCCGATGCTGCAGGACGGCGATCTGCACATGGAGGAAGGCTGGCAGCGGCGGCTGGCCGAGGATTACTGGAAACCGCGCTACCACGTGACGATGTGGGTCGCGATCGGACGTCGTATCCGACGCAACTATTTCTGGATATTGCTGATCCAGACCGTCGCCTATATCGGCAAGATCGTCGTCCATCCCGAGCCGCTGGAACGCTTCGACCAGCTCTACGAGCGCGCGGCGGTCGGGCCGGTCCCCGGATTTTATGTCCTCGCGATCGGCGTGCTCTACTGCCTCGCCTGGGGCTCGATCTCTGTCTGGAGCTGGCATGACGACCGGAAACGGGCGGCACGTCGCGTTGATCGGACAAGCATGGGCTAAGCCTCGGTCCGCCGCGCTTTCACCCCGGTCAAACCGGGAGCGCCGTCGTCTTGAACACCGTCCGCAGCGCAAAGCTCGAATGCATCTGCGCGACGCCCGGCAGCCGGGTCAGGTAGCGGCGGTGGATCTGGGCGAAATGGTCGGTGTCCTGCGCCGCGATCTTCAGCAGGTAATCGGCGGTTCCCGCCATCAGGTGGCATTCCAGCAGGTCCGGCATCTTCGCCACCTCGCGCTCGAACGCATCCAGCACCTCCTCGGCCTGCGCCGCCAGCGTGATCTCGACGAACACGACCGCGGCGCGGCGCACCCTGCGCGGGTCAAGCAGCGCCACGTAGCCTTGGATGAAGCCCGCCTGTTCCAGCCTCTGCACCCGGCGATGACAGGCCGAGGGCGACAGGTTGACCTGCTCGGACAATGCCGCGTTCGAGATCCGTCCCTGCTTCTGCATCGCCTCAAGTATCTGGCGATCTATCCGGTCCAATTCATCATTCATGCAAGAAATCCGCGCCTATGACCCGTTTCGTCGAAGAAACTAGCCATATCACTGCCATGACAGACCGATGAATTCAAAGCATTTGCGCCGACATTCGTGCAATCTCCCGCGCATCATGGAGGGAGAAAGTCATGCTCATCGGTTGCCCGAAAGAAATCAAACCACAGGAATTCCGCGTCGGGCTGACCCCGAACGCCGCCGGCGAGGCCATCGAGGCCGGCCACGAGGTGCTCGTCGAAACCAATGCCGGCATCGGATCGGGCTTCCCGGACGAAGATTATACCGCCCTCGGCGCCAGGATCGCGGACACCGCCAAGGATGTCTTTGCCGCCGCCGACATGATCGTGAAGGTCAAGGAACCGCAAGCGGCAGAGCGCCAGATGCTGCGCAAGGGCCAGATCCTCTTCACCTACCTGCACCTCGCGCCCGACCCCGACCAGACCCGCGACCTGCTCGAGTCCGGCGCGACCTGCATCGCCTATGAAACCGTGACCGATGATCGCGGCGGCCTGCCGCTGCTCGCGCCGATGTCAGAGGTCGCCGGCCGCCTTGCGCCGCAAGTCGGCGCCTGGACATTGCAGAAGGCCAATGGCGGGCGCGGCGTCCTCCTCGGCGGCGTTCCCGGCGTCGGACCCGGCCGGGTGCTGGTGATCGGCGGCGGCGTCGTGGGCACGCATGCCGCCCGGATCGCGGCCGGCATGGGGGCCGATGTCACCGTGCTCGACCGCTCGCTGCCACGCCTGCGCTATCTCGACGACGTCTTCGGCGGAACCTTCAAGAACGCCTTCGCCAGTTCCGGCAACCTGATCGAGCTTGCCCGACAGGCCGACATGATCATCGGCGCGGTGCTGATCCCGGGCGCCGCCGCGCCGAAACTCATCAGCCGCGCGCAGTTGTCGGAACTGAAACCGGGCGCGGCGCTGGTCGATGTGGCGATCGACCAGGGCGGCTGTTTCGAAACCTCGAAGGCGACGACCCATCAGGACCCGATCTACGAGGTCGACGGCATCATGCATTACTGCGTCGCGAACATGCCCGGCGCGGTGGCGCGCACCTCCACGATCGCCCTCGGCAACGCCACGATGCCCTTCATGTTGGCGCTCGCCAACAAGGGCTGGCGAAAGGCCTGCGAGGACGATCCGCATCTGCTGAACGGGCTCAACGTCCATGCCGGCCAGTTGATCTATGCCGCCGTCGGAGAGGCGCTCGGCCTGCCCACGATCGACCCGAAGGCGGCGCTGAAAGGCTGAAGGCTTCCTTCGCGGAACGACAAAAGGGCCCGCGGCGATCCGCGGGCCCTTTCCTGTCTCCCTTGCGTCGCGCCTATTTTCTCAGCGCGTCGCGGATTTCGACCAGCAGGTCCTTCTCGGACGGCCCGGTATCGACTTCCGGCGCGACATCCTCGGGCTTCTCGGCCATCGACTTGACCCTGTTCACCATCTTGACCAGCAGGAAGACGACCCAGGCGATGATCAGGAAGTTGATCAGCGCCATGATGAAATTGCCATAGGCAAAGACCGCGCCTTCCTCGCCTTCGCTCAGCCGGAACCCGAGGCCCGAAAAGTCGATGCCGCCGGTGAAAAGACTGATGATCGGGTTGATCAGATCATCCACCAGTGACGTGACGATCGCGGTGAAGGCCGCGCCGATGATGATGCCGACGGCCATGTCCATGACATTGCCTTTGGCGATGAAGTCCTTGAACTCGTTGATCATGTTGGTTGTCCCCGTTTCCAGTATCTGCTGGCGCCTGTCGCGCGCTAAGAGTTGCGCCATAGCACAATTCGGACATTTGGCATGCACTTTTTTGCGGGGAAAGTCGGGCTATGTTTCACCTCGAACACAGAAAGGAATTCCATGACGGACCTGTCCGATTTCGAGATCACCCGCAAATGGCCGGCCCGGCATCCCGACCGGATCCAGCTCTATTCCTCGCCGACTCCCAACGGGGTCAAGGTCGCCATCGCGCTCGAGGAAATGGAGCTGCCCTACGAGGCGCACCGGATGCGCCTCGGCGAGGATACCGAGACGCCGGAATTCCTCTCGCTCAACCCGAACAACAAGATCCCGGCGATCATCGATCCGAACGGCCCCGGCGGCGCGCCGATCGGGCTCTTCGAAAGCGGCGCGATCCTGATCTACCTCGCGGACAAGTCCGGCAAGCTTCTGCCGAAGGACGGGCCGGACCGCTACCACGTGATCAAGTGGCTGATGTTCCAGATGGGCGGCGTCGGTCCGATGTTCGGCCAGCTCGGCCATTTCTACAAGCTCGAAGGCGCCAAGGTCGAGGACCCCTATCCACGCGAAAGATACGTCGCCGAGGCCAAACGCCTGCTGAACGTGCTCGAAGGCGCGCTCGACGGCCGCGACTGGATCGCGGGCGCCTATTCGATCGCCGACATCGCGCTGGTGCCCTGGCTCAACGCGCTCGATTTCTACGGCGCGAAACAGGCGGTCGGCTGGGCCGATCACGGCAATGTCGTGGCCTATCTCGACCGCTTCTACACCCGCGACGCGGTCCAGCGCGGCAAGACCGTGCCGGCCAGGGACTAGCCCGGCAGGTCGCCCGTCAGCACGTAGCGCAGGATCTCCACCACCTGCCGCGGCTCCTCGGCCACCGCCAGCGCCGCGGCATCGACCTCCTTCAGCGCATGGGCATGGTCCGGCCCATGCAGCACGATCAGCGACTTGCCCAAAGCCGCCGCATAGCCCGCATCGAAAGCCGCGTTCCACTGCTTGTATTGCTCGCCGAACCGCACCACGACCACGTCCGCCTCCTCGATCCCCTTCCGGGTCCGGATCGCGTTCACCTTGGCGCCCTTGTGGTCATGCCAGAACTTGTCCGGCTCCGCCCCCAGGATCGCCACGCCGCAATCGTCCGAGGCGGCATGATTAGTCACCGGGCGCGAAAAGCTCACATCAAGCCCCGCCGCCCCGTCGGTGATCTGCTCGCGCCAGTCGGTGTGGATCTCTCCCGACAAATAGACCTTCAGCGCCATCGGCTTTCCTTTCATTGTCTTCTAAATATCCCCGCCGGAGGCTCCGCGCTCAGCCGCGCAGCACCCCGCCGGTGGCCTTGCCGACCTTTTCCACGATCCGCGCCGCCACCGCTTCGATCTCGGCCTCGGTCAAGGTCTTCTCGACCGGCTGCAGCCGCACCGAGATCGCCAGCGATTTCTTGCCCGCGCCCATCTGCGCCTCGGCCTTCTCGCCCGAGAATTCGTCGAACACCCGGACGCTCTCGATCAGCGCCTTGTCCGCGCCCTGCGCCGCGTTCAGCAGCGCAAGCGCCTCGACTCGCGCATCCACGACGAAGGCGAAATCCCGCTCCACCGGCTGCAGGTCACTCGCCGCCAGCGCCGGCCGCGTGGCCGTCGCATTGCGCGGCATCGGCACCTCTTCGGGCCAGATCGTGAAGGCCATCGCCGGTCCCTTCACATCCATCTCGCGCAGCACCTTCGGATGCAACTCGCCGAAAACGCCCAGCACCTTCTTCGGCCCAAGGCAGATCATGCCATGCCGCCCCGGATGCCACCAATCCCGCGCCCCGCGCAGGATCTGCACCTTGGCCGGCGCGCCGATCGCCGCCAGAACCGCCTCTGCATCGGCCTTGACGTCAAAGACATCCACCGAGCGCCGCGACCCGTGCACGTCCTTCGGCCCGCTATGGCCGACCAGAAGCCCCGTCACCAGCATATGCTGCTCCTCCGGCTCGCCGCCGTGAAACGCCGGGCCGACCTCGAACAGCGCCAGATCCATGAACCCCCGCGCCTGGTTCCGCGCCGCCGCCTGCAACAGGCCCGGCAGCAGCGCCGGACGCATATGGCTCATCTCCGACGAGATCGGGTTTTCCAGCCGCGTCGCCTCCTCACCGCCGCCGAACAGCGCCGCTGACCCGGCATCGATGAACGAATAGGTCACGCATTCGTTGTAGCCCAAGGCCGCGCAGGTCCGCCGCGCATCGCGCTCGCGCACCTGCATCGGCGTCAGGATCGGCGCCGGCACGCCGGGGCGCGCCCGCCGCATCGGCTGGCCCTGCAACCGCGTCAGCGAGGCGATCCGCGCCACCTCCTCGACAAGATCGGAAGACCCCTGCACATCCGGCCGCCAGCTTGGCACATGCGCCATCTCGCGCTCCATCCGGAAGCCCAGAGCCTCCAGCGTGCGACGCTGCTGATCGGCGGGTATCTCCATCCCGACAAGGCTCTGCACCCGGTCGGTATCCAGCTTGTAGGCGCGCGAATGATCCGGCACCGCGCCGTCCATCACCACCTCCGACGCCTCGCCGCCGCAAAGCTCGAGCACCATCCGCGTCGCCGCTTCTAGCCCCGGCAGGGTGAACTCCGGATCGACGCCGCGCTCGAACCGGTAGCGCGCATCGGAATTCACCTTCAGCTTGCGCCCGGTCGCGGCGATCGTCACCGGGTCCCAATAGGCCGATTCCACGAAGACATTCACCGTCTCGCCGGTCACGCCGGAATGCTCGCCGCCCATGATCCCGGCCAGGCTCTCGACACCTTCATCGTCGGAAATCGCCATCGTCCCGGCTTCCAGCCGATAGGTCTTCTCGTCCAGCGCCGGAAATTCCTCGCCGCCCGTCGCGGGATGAATCCGCAACCCGCCTTTCACCTTGTCGGCGTCAAAGACATGCAGCGGGCGGTTCTGGTCATAGGTGAAGAAGTTGGTGATATCCACCAGCGCCGAGATCGGCCTAAGGCCGATCGCCCGCAACCGCCTCTGCAGCCAGTCGGGCGACGGCCCGTTCTTCACGCCCTTGATCACCCGCCCGGCAAACAGCGGGCAGCCCTTCTCCTTGAGGCCAGCGTCGATCGTCACCCCGATCGGGCTGGCATAGCTGCCCTTCACCGGCTCGATCTGCTGCTCCTTCAGCACGCCCAGCCCCCGCGCCGCCAGGTCGCGGGCGATGCCGCGGATGCCCAAAGCGTCGGGCCGGTTCGGCGTGATCGCCACCTCGATCACCGGATCGACCTTTGCCGGGTCATGTTCCGCCAGCCAGTCCACGAACCGCTCGCCGACCTTGCCCGAGGGCAGTTCGATGATGCCGTCATGCTCCTCGCTCAACTGCATCTCGCGTTCCGAGCACATCATGCCGTGGCTCTCGACGCCCCGGATCTTGCCGACCTGGATCGTCGTGTCGATGCCGGGGATGTACATGCCGGGCTTGGCGATGACGACGGTGATCCCCGCCCGCGCATTCGGCGCGCCGCAGATGATCTGCTTGTCGCCCTCGTCGGTTTCCACGATGCAAACCCGCAGCTTGTCGGCATCGGGATGCTTCTCGGCGGTCTTCACCTTGCCGAGCGTGAAATCCTTCAGCGCGTCCAGAGGGTTCTCGACCCCCTCGACCTCCAGCCCCAGATCGGTCAGCGCCTCGGTGATGTCCTCGACCGAGGCGGTCGTGTCGAGGTGGTCTTTCAGCCATGACAGCGTGAATTTCATCGTGCTCGATCCTTGTATTCCATCCGTTGCCTACCCGCCGCCCCGCGCCTGACCTGAGGGGCGGGCGCGAACGCGCCTGCCCCGTGGGGGCAGGTCAGGCGCGGCCCAAGCAAAGCTTGGGCATAGTGCTTAGCGGCAACCGTCATTCTTCCTGTCCCTGCGACCCGAGGTCTTCGACAACCTCGAACCGTTCGCAAATCATCATCATATCAGGCGCCCAACCGCCATTGCGCTCGAAATAGCGGCGGTGGTCGTCGTACCATTCCTCGTAGGTCTCGTTTTCGCCCTCGGCCAAAGCGAAATCCTCGCCGATCTCGTTCAGCGGCATCTCTTCGATATGCAGGGTGCGGATGACCAGCGCCGGCGTTCCGTCCCAATGGGTGACGATATCGCAACGCCCGACCATCGGCTTCGCCTCGCCACCCTCCTCGAAATCGACAAGCCGCCCCATCGTGGCGCGCTTCTTGCCCTCGCGGACGAGCGCGATCAGCTCGCGGTTCATCGCGTCGGAATCGCCGAAGCGGAAGGTTTCGGCGTTAGGGTATTTTTTTGAGATCACTTCGTTCACTTTCTTCCCCGTGCAGCCTCAAGCCGAATGACCGGGTAGAGCCGATCTTCTATGGTCGTCTTTGCGTTCTGCTGACGCTTTCCCAATTCATCCCTATCGCTATATGTCCCAAACGCTTTCCAGCGGAGCCCGATATAGAACTTTTTCAGTTCTTGATCGCCGTCGGCCTCTGAACCAGCGGCCAAAGTACCAAGCGCAGCCCAAAGCTCTTGGCGAACATCGAAAAACTCTTGAACCGCACGATCGAGAGTCTCGTCACCCAAATAGGCCTTTGCCCTGACTTGCGCCTGCCTAAGTCTGTCGAAGTCTTCCGAGCGTTGCTCCATTCGTGCTAGCCGCTCGCGCCATTGATAGCTTTTCTTATCGCTATCGTCTTCCGGTGGCAGGCTTCCCCAAGGGGACCGAATGAAACGCAAAGCTGAGTCTGCATTACTGTTCGCCGTCAAGAGCTCTTCTGCAACTTCGGCCCGCCGCTTAGTTTGAGCCTCAACTCGCCAATTGCCAAGTTGGCGCTGCGCAATCCAGACGCCACTAGCAACGGCGACAGCCGTAACCGCATTTGCTCCAACTCCGATAAACTCAACCCAGTTCCACTCGATCACCGATCAACCCCAGCATGAAAGTGCCGCATGACCAGCACCGACAACCCACGATCCCAAAACTCACCCGGACCGCTTGCGGTCCGGATCGCACCCGACCCGCCCCCGTCACGCCGAAGGCGTGCCTGCGGCACGACGGCGGGTGCGATGCACCCACCCTCGGGCCGGGCGCGATCCTCTGTTCCGTGCAGCACAATCGTCATTTCCCAAGGTCTTCGACAAGGGCAATCAGTGCGCGGTTCATCACGTCAGAATCCCCGTAACGGAAGGTGACGGCATCGGGGTGTTTCCGCCTCAGGTCCTCAATCATGCTCGGCCCGCCTTTTCCCGGAAATGTGGTTAATATTGTATGAACATGTTACCGCTATCATCAATAATCCCAACACCTTGGCTTTGCGTCCACATGTGGACACTACCGATTGACCCCGCCATGCAGGGTCGGCACGTCCAGCGCCGGGAACCCGTAATGCCGCAACCACCGCAGGTCTGAATCGAAGAACGCCCGCAGGTCCGGAATCCCGTATTTCAGCATCGCCATCCGGTCGATCCCCATCCCGAAGGCAAAGCCCTGCCACTGATCCGGATCGACCCCCGCCGCCGACAAAACCTTGGGATGGACCATGCCCGAACCCAGCACTTCCATCCAGTCGTCGCCCTCGCCGACCTTCACCATGCCGCCTTCCCAGGAACACTGGATATCGACCTCGGCCGAAGGTTCCGTGAACGGAAAATGCGACGCCCGGAACCGGGTCTTCACGCCGGTCCCGAAGAAGGCCGAGAAGAACTCCTCGAGCACCCATTTCAGGTTCGCCATCGACAGGTCGCGGTCAATCGCCAGCCCCTCGACCTGATGGAACATCGGGGTATGGGTCTGGTCGTAGTCGGCGCGATAGACCCGCCCCGGCGCGATCACCCGGATCGGGGCGCCATGTTTCGCCATCGCCCGGATCTGCACCGGGCTGGTATGGGTCCGCAGCACATGCGGCGGCCGGTTGTCGCCCGGATCGCGATGCATGTAGAACGTGTCCATCTCGGTCCGGGTCGGATGTTCCGGCGGGATGTTCAGCGCGTCGAAGTTGAACCAGTCGCTCTCGATCTGCGGCCCCTCGGCCACGGCAAAGCCCATATCGGCGAAGATCGCGGAAACCTCGTCGGTGACCTGTGAGACCGGATGGATCGTGCCCTGCGGCCGCGGCCGCCCCGGCAGCGTCACGTCGAGCCATTCATGCCGCAGCCGTTCATCCAGCGCGGCATCGGCCAGAGCGGATTTCTTCGCCGCAAGGGCCGAGGCGATCTCGTCCTTCAGCGCGTTCAGCGCAGGCCCTGCCGTCTTGCGTTCCTCGGGCGTCATCTTGCCCAGCTCGCGCATCTTCAACGCGACCTCGCCCTGCTTTCCCATGGCCTGAACGCGGATCTCCTCCAGCGCGTTTTCATCGTCCGCACCGGCAATCGCGCCCAGATATTTCTGCCTCAGATCGTCCATCCGGACCCCCATGGTTTCACCTCGAGCGCGGGATACCACACGGCCCAATGAATGCAAACGCAAGCAAATGCGGGAAGTTGACTTGACGGGCTGCGCCCGTGTCATACTTATGTTAGTCTCATCGGCAGCCGACAAATGTTAGACAGAACGCGATCATCCACTATTCTTGACCTTTCCGGTCATCGCCCGGTTGCCGCCGGGGCGAAGCAGTCTGTCTATGCCCATCCTGAAAACCCGCGCATGCTGGTGAAGGTTCTCACCGAAGAGCCCGAGAAGCGGCGGCTGATCCCGCGCTATGGAGAGTTTCGCTACGGCTCCTTCCGTCCCTGGCATCGCGAAGCCAGCGAATACCTCGCTGTCCTCAATCGCGGCGCTCGCGGCATCGAACGTTTGTCGGGGTTCTACGGTTTCGTGCCGACAAGCCGCGGGCCCGGGCTTCTGGTCGAGAAGCTGACCGGACCCGATGGCAGGATGGCGCCGACCTTGCGCGATCTCATCCGGGCCACCGAGCAAGGCAGCAGAATGCGAGACATCCTGCGCGACGAGGTCGAAGAGCTGCTGGCCGATCTTTACGAGGCGCGCATCATCGTGGGTGATCTTCACGCCAGAAACATCGTCCGGGCGACCGAGCGCGACAATCGGCTGGTCGTGATCGACGGGCTGGGCGAACGAACCCTTTTCCCGATCACCCAGTTCAGCCAGCGCGCCTACAAATCGGCACATGAACGGCGTCGGCGCCTATTGATGCGCAGCATCAGGCGCGAAAAGCACGATCAGAAGGATCACGCCGGAAACCTGATCTGGGCGTGAATTTGTCGCGGTCAAAGGACTTGATCCCGGCCGCCCCCAGGCGCAGAACCATCGCGAATTCTTCAGGAGAAGCGCGATGTCTGGCACGGCGGAAAAACGGCGCGGCTACAGCGGCCCGGTTTTCCTGAGCGGCGGGTTCCGCCCGTTCTTCCTTTTCGGTGCGATATGGGCCGCGCTGTCCATGGCCCTCTGGATCGGGATCATCGCCGGCGGCTTTGCCCTGCCCACGGCGTTCGACCCTGTCGACTGGCACGCACATGAGTTGATCTTCGGCTATGGCGCGGCGATCGTCTGCGGCTTTCTGCTGACCGCCGTGCCGAACTGGACGGGCAGGCTGCCGGTGATGGGCTGGCCATTGGCGGCGTTGACGGGGCTCTGGATCGCCGGACGTCTGGCCGTCACCTTCGGCGGCGGGCTTCCGGCTCTGGCCGTCGCACTCATCGATCTGGCCTTTCTTGGCGCGCTGGCCGCGGTTGTCGCTCGAGAGATCTGGGCCGGCGCCAACTGGCGCAACCTGGTGGTGGTTGTTCTGATCGGCGTGCTTCTGGCCGCCAACGGTGTATTCCACTACATCGCGGCATGGGGGAGCCTGGCATCGGCCGGTACCGGCGGACGGCTGGGCGCGGCGGTTCTCATCATGTTGATTTCCGTCATCGGCGGACGGGTCGTACCGAGTTTCACCCGAAATTGGCTGGCGAGGCAGGACCCGGGCAGGTTGCCGGTTCCCCCCAACCGTTTCGATCAGGTCACACTTCTTGTCTCTGGCGCCGCGCTGATCGGCTGGGTCGGACTGCCCGAGCTTCCGACAACCGGCATCATCCTGGCGATCGCGGGTATCTTGCAGGTTCTGCGCCTGCTGCGGTGGGCCGGCGACCGGACACTGGCAGAGCCGCTGGTTCTGGTCCTGCATGTTGCCTATGCCTTCGTGCCGATCGGCTTCCTGCTGGCAGCGCTGAGCCTCGTCCGCCCCGAGGTCAGCCACATCGTCGGCCTGCATGCATGGATGACCGGTGCGGTCGGTCTGATGACGCTGGCGATGATGACCCGGGCAAGCCTTGGACATTCCGGGCGAGAGCTGCGTGCGCGGCCGGTCGAGACGGCAATCTACCTTATGGCAACGGGCGCCGTCATTGCGCGCATAGTAGCGGGCATGACAGGGGGTTGGCTGACGCTAAATCTGTCGGGGCTGCTCTGGATTGGCGCGTTCGGACTCTTTGCCTTGGCATACTGGCCGATCCTGACGAAACCGCGCCTGACCCCGAAAAAACCGATGCCGGCGCCGACGCGCGGCTAGCAAAAAGCCCGCCGAAACCGGCGGGCCCTGATGTTGCGGCAATGGAAGGCTGTCAGGCCAGCGCGGCTTTCGCCTTGTCGACGATCGCACCGAAGGCTTCCGGCTCGTGCACCGCCAGATCGGCCAGAACCTTGCGGTCGACTTCGATCCCGGCCAGCGAGAGGCCATTGATGAAACGCGAATAAGTGAGCGATTCGTCGACGCTGCGCACAGCGGCGTTGATCCGCTGGATCCACAGCGCGCGGAAGTTGCGCTTGCGGTTCTTGCGGTCGCGGGTCGCATACTGGTTGGCCTTGTCGACGGCCTGGGTCGCGGTCCGGAAGGTCCGGCTGCGGCTGCCGTAATATCCCTTGGCGGCCTTCAGGACTTTCTTGTGACGGGCGTGCGTGACGGTTCCGCTTTTGACTCGAGACATTTATCGGACCTCCTTAACGGTCGTAGGGCATGTAGGATTTTACGATCTTGGCGTCCGGATCGGACAGCACTCGCATCCCGCGTGCATCACGAATGAACTTGGTGGTCCGCTTGATCATGCCGTGCCGCTTGCCGGCATGGCCCGCCAGCACTTTGCCGGTGGCGGTGATCTTGAAGCGCTTCTTGGCGCTCGACTTGGTCTTCATCTTGGGCATTTCCGTCTCCTCAAGGTCGGTTGAATGCGCGACTCGGCATGCCACTTCGGCCGGACGCACAGTTAGACTGGGGGCGTATAAGGGCGCGCGACGATACTGGCAAGGGCAAAACTACCTTGCTCAACGCATATAATGTGCCGCCACCCGCGCGAATACCTGGGGAATCTCCGCGAACGAATACCCGCCCGGTTGCTGCGTGACAGCGATCGCTATCAGACCGCAGCCGACCATTCCAAGGATCGCCGCCGCCCGGGGCGGCCGGCTTTCCGAGAAGGCGCCGATCAGCGACGGAATCGCAAGGGTGCCGATGACAAGGCCCAGAACCAGAAAAAGATCGTTCGTCATGAACCCGACATCCTTAGACCGTTGCAGACGATTACTCGGGATCGGTGCTGAAAATCAACCTTTCCTCGCAGGGCGCTACCCTGAGGATATTGGTCGAGCCGGGCTGATTGAACGGAATCCCGGCAGTGACGACGATATGGTCCGTCTCTTTGGCAAAGCCTTCCGACCGGGCCGCCCGGGCGGCGCTCACCACTGCCGACTTGAACCGTTCGACCTCGCCGGTGATGACGCAATGCATTCCCCAGCTGAGCGCGAGCCGGCGTGCGGTGCCGACGCGGGAGGTCAGCGCGATGATCGGCACCCGGGGCCGTTCGCGGGCGGTAAGAAGCGCGGTCGTGCCGGATTCCGAAAAGCAGCAGATCGCCTGGATGTCCGTCGTCTCGGCGATTTCCCTTGCCGCCGAAACGATTGCATCGGCGATCGTATCCTTCTTGCCGGCGCGGCTGGCCTCGATGACCTCGCGATAGATCGGATCGTTCTCGACCTCGATCGCGACGTTGTTCATCGTCGTGACGGCCTCGACGGGGTAGTTCCCCGCTGCGCTTTCAGCCGAAAGCATGACCGCATCCGCACCCTCGTAAATGGCGGTCGCGACATCCGAGACTTCGGCGCGTGTGGGCATCGGGCTTTCGATCATGCTTTCAAGCATCTGCGTCGCCACGATCACAGGCTTGGCGGCAGCACGGCAGTCACGGACCAGGCGCTTCTGGATCGGCGGCACATTCTGGACCGGCAGTTCCACGCCCAGATCGCCGCGCGCCACCATGATGCCGTCGGAGGCGGCAAGGATACTGTCGAACGCCCGCACGGCAGCGGGTTTTTCGACCTTGGTCATGATCGCGGCACGGCCAGCGGCAAGGGCGCGGCCCTCTTCGACATCGGCGGCACGCTGCACGAAGGATAGGGCCAGCCAGTCCACGCCCAGTTGGCAGGCGAATTCCAGGTCTTTTCGGTCCTTTTCCGAAAGCGCCTTGAGCGGCAGCACCACGTCCGGCACGTTGACGCCCTTGCGGTCGGAAACCGGTCCGCCGGCCATGACGGTGCAATCCGCGAAATCGGAACCGCAGTCATCGACGCGGAGGCGCACCTTGCCATCGTTCACCAGCAGCGCCGCTCCCGGTTCTAGCGCATCGAAGATCTCTTTATGGGGCAGGCAGACACGCGTCGCATCGCCCTCGGCCTTGTTCAGGTCCAGCCTGAACTTCTGGCCGTCCTCCAGCTCTTCGCCGCCATTCTTGAATGTACCCAGGCGCAGCTTCGGCCCCTGCAGATCGGCGAGAATCGCGATCGGACGCCCGGTGTCCTTCTCGATCTTGCGGATGATCTCGTGCCGGGCGCGGATGTCGGAATGATCGCCGTGGCTCATGTTAAGGCGGAACACGTCGGCCCCCGCCTCGAACAGCGCGCGAATGGTCTCGTAGTCGTTAGAGGCAGGGCCCAGAGTGGCAACGATCTTCACGTTCCGAAGGCGTCTCATTTAGCCGCATTCCTTTTTCTTGTTGCGATGCTTCGGTGGGCCGCCGTCTATATGGATGAATTCGTGCAAGCTGACAACTGGCGCTTGCTTGTCTGGTTGCATATGCAGTCGTCATCGGCTTCATTGGCGCCTTCATGACAGACGCGGCTTTCGAAATCATCGGCAACGAACGGCGGTCCCGCTGGCTTATCACCTGCGATCACGCCACCAACCGGGTCCCGCCGGATGTCTGCGGCGGCAAACTGGGCCTGCGCCCGTCCGAGATGAACCGCCACATCGCATATGATATCGGCGCGGCGGGCGTGACGCGGCGACTTGCCGATCTTCTGGATGCGCCGGCGCTGCTGTCGCGCTTCTCGCGGCTGGTAATCGACCCGAACCGGGGCGAGCATGATCCGACGCTGATGATGCGGGTCTATGACGGCACGATCATTCCCGGAAACCGGCATGCCGACGCGGCCGAAATCGAACGCCGGCTGAACGCCTATCACCGGCCATATCACGCCGCCTATACCGAACTTGCCGCGCGTCGCGATGACACCGTGATCGTGGCGATCCACAGTTTCACGCCGAAACTCTACAGCCGCGCCCCGCGACCCTGGCATGTCGGGATCCTCTACGCGGACTGGGACGCACGGCTTGCCCGTCCGATCATCGACGGCCTCGAACGCAAGGCGGACCTTTGCGTCGGCGCCAACGAACCCTATGCGGGACATCTGCCCGGCGATGCCGTCGACCGTCACGCCTTGCAAACCGGCAGGCCCAATGCTCTGATCGAGATCAGGCAGGACCTGATCGTCGAGGAGACCGGTCAGGCGGAATGGGCCGCGCGACTTGCGCCGATCCTGAGGTCGGCACTGGTGGCCAGCGGCGTATAGTCAAGGGGTTGTCGAATGGACGAAAAGACGCAAACCGAACTTGAAGCCGCGGCCTTCCGCCGCCTGCGCGAACACCTGATGGAAAAGCGCCCGGACGTGCAGAACATCGACATGATGAACCTTGCCGGATTCTGCCGAAACTGCCTATCGCGCTGGTATCAGGAAGCCGCGAACGAGCGGGGCATCGAGATGTCGAAGGAAGAGGGCCGCGAGGCGTTCTACGGCATGCCCTATGACGAGTGGCGGTCAAAGAACCAGGCCGAGGCGAGCGACGCCAAGAAGGCGGACTTCGAGGAGGCATTCCGCCGCAATGTCGGCGGCGGCAGCGACTAGCCTGCGCTAGATCGCCATCTTCCGGCTTTCCTCAAGATAGATCTCGCGCAGCCGCTTGGCGACAGGTCCCGGCCTGCCATCGCCGAGCGTGGTCTCGTCGATCGCCACCACCGGCATCACGAACGCGGATGCGCTGGTGATGAACGCCTCATCCGCCCGCTTCGCCTCGTCGATGGTGAAGGCCCGCTCTTCGACGGTCATCTGCGCTTCCTTGGCGAATCGCAGAACCGCGGCACGTGTGATGCCGTGCAATATCTCGTTGCCGAGATGCCGGGTCACGATCCTGCCGCCGGTCACGATATAGGCGTTGTTCGACGTGCCTTCGGTGACATGGCCATCCTCGATCATCCACGCGTCGTCGGCGCCCGCCCTCTTGGCCATCATCTTGCCCATGGAGGGATAGAGCAGTTGCACCGTCTTGATGTCGCGGCGGCCCCAGCGGATGTCTTCGATCGAGATCACGCGAATGCCTTCCTGCGCCGCCGGATTGTCGGCCAGGCCCGGTTTCGACTGGGTGAACAGAACCAGCGTGGCGGGCGTCGTCTCGGGATCGGGAAACGCGAAGTCCCGGTCGCCGGGATTGCCCCGGGTCACCTGAAGGTAGATCAGGCCGTCGGTCAGCTGGTTGCGCTCCACCATTTCGCGGTGGATCGCAAGCAGGTCGTCCATCGGAACCGGCGCGATCATGTCCAGTTCGTCGAGCGAGCGCTGCAAACGCTTTGCATGGCCCTCGAAATCGATCAGCTTGCCGTCCAGCACGCTGGTAACCTCGTAAACGCCATCGGCCATCAGGAAACCGCGGTCGAAGACCGAGATCTTCGCCTCATCTTCCGGCAGGTACTCTCCGTTCACGTAGACGATCCGACCCATCGCTCTCTCCTGTCCGCTTTGACAGCGTATTCGGCCAGATGTCTCATCGGGTCAAGAGTTCGGGGCTATGCTGCACGTGCGAAATAGGTCTTGCGCAGGCTCGCGCATCAATCTACCAAAACCGAAATCGTCCACGCAATAAACTTACGTCAGGAAACCCATGTCCTTCCGAATCCAGCCCACTCCGCCCGCCCGCCCCAACCGGTGCCAGCTGTTCGGTCCTGGCTCTCGGCCGACGATCTTCGAGAAGATGGCGGCAAGTGCTGCAGATGTGATCAACCTCGACCTGGAGGATTCCGTGGCCCCCGACGACAAGCCCGAAGCGCGGGCGAGTATCATCGAGGCAATCGGCGCCGTCGATTGGGGCCGCAAGTGGCTGAGCGTGCGGATCAACGGCCTGGACACGCCCTATTGGTACCGGGACGTGGTTGAGTTGCTCGAACAGGCCGATGACCGGCTGGACCAGATCATGATCCCGAAGGTCGGCTGTGCGGCAGACGTCTATGCCGTCGACGCGCTCGTGACCGCCGTCGAAGCTGCGAAGGGCCGGAAGAAACCCATCGCCTTCGAGCTTATCATCGAAAGTGCCGCGGGCATCGCCCATGTCGAGGAGATCGCGGCAAGCTCGCCGCGCGTGCAGGCCATCAGCCTGGGTGCTGCGGATTTCGCGGCCTCGATGGGAATGCAGACCACCGGCATCGGCGGAACGCAGGAAAACTACTACATGCTGCACGAGGGCACGAAACACTGGTCGGATCCCTGGCACTGGGCGCAGGCGGCGATCGTGGCGGCCTGCCGCACACATGGCGTGCTGCCGGTCGATGGCCCATACGGCGATTTCTCGGATGACGAAGGCTTCCGGGCGCAAGCGCGGCGGTCGGCGACACTGGGGATGGTCGGCAAATGGGCGATCCACCCCAAGCAGGTTGCGCTGGCCAACGAGGTTTTCACCCCGTCCGAGGCTCAGGTCGCCGAGGCTCGGGAAATCCTCGACGCGATGGAAAAGGCGAAGGCCGAAGGCGCCGGCGCGACAGTCTACAAGGGCCGGCTGGTCGATATCGCTTCGGTCCGGCAGGCCGAGGTGATCGTGAAGCAATCCGAACTTATCGCTGGCTGAACCCTTCGCCAAACGCCGGTTCGCCCCGGGAAACCGTGCTTCAGACCGACGCCAGCAGCGCCTCTATCTCGGCGAGCGCGGGCATCGACGGCGCGGTGCCCGGCCGGGTCACCGAAATGCCCGCGGTCGCGCAGCCGAAGCGGGCCGCCTCGAACGCATCACGACCGCTTGCCAGCGCGGCCGCGAAGCCGCCATTGAACGCATCGCCCGCGCCGGTTGTCTCGACAACCTCACCCGCCGTGATCGCCGGGATATGCTCGATGCGGTTGCCGTCGTGGAAAAGAACGCCATTCTCTCCGAGCGTGATGATCGCCGTGCCGACGCCTGCCTCCAGCAGGGTCTCGGCCGCGCGCTGCGCATCCTCCAGTCCCGCGACCCGAATCCCGGTCAGCCCCTCGGCTTC
This sequence comes from uncultured Alphaproteobacteria bacterium, assembly GCA_942492375.1. Classification (GTDB taxonomy): domain Bacteria; phylum Pseudomonadota; class Alphaproteobacteria; order Rhodobacterales; family Rhodobacteraceae; genus JAHEAO01. The sequence continues at coordinate 211,860 of CALOEL010000002.1, read as the reverse complement.
GGTTTCGTTCGGCGTCACGTAATCGCAAAGCGCCAGCATCTCGCGCGGGATCTCGGTGGCTGGCGCGGGGTTGAGGATCGTCGTCGCACCGCCCGACCGGGCAATCTGCAACGCACGATGCGCGGCGGGAACCGGCTGTTCCAACTGCGCCATGAACACGCTGGCCCCTCCGATCAGATCGGCCCGTGCGTCGATATCCGACTGCGAGATCGTGCTACCGATCCCGGGACAGATGATGATCGCATTGTTGCCGCTAGCCTCTTCGACGAAGATATAGGCCGCGCCGGTATAGTTGTCGTCGTGCTGCGAGACAGCAGGGGTCACCCCGGCTTCCGCCCAGGTCGCAAGCGCCATTTCCGCGAAGGTATCGCGCCCGAGTTTCGACACGAAATGCACGTCGCCGCCCGCCCGTGCAGCGGCCACCGCCTGATTGCTGCCCTTGCCCCCGGGACCAAGCGCGAAGCTGTTGCCTAGAATGGTTTCGCCCAGCCGCGGCGCGCGGTCGGCGCGATAGGTCGTATCCGCCACGAAGACACCCAGGATGACGATCCTGTTTTCCATCAGCTTCCCCATGTCCGTCGCAGCACCGAAAGCCAGTTTTCATGGCAGATCTTCCGCATCAGCGGGGCGTCGTAGCCGTGCTCTGCCATGGCCTGCCGCAGCGCTGCGAGACCGGTGACGTCGCCGATGCCCTTCGGCACCGTCGCGCCGTCAAAATCCGATCCCAGGCCGACATGATCCTCGCCCAGTTGCTCGATCAGGTGATCCAGATGGCGCAACATCGGTTCCAGCGTCATATCCGAAGATTTCCGGCCATCGGGGCGCAGGAAGGCGGTCGCGAAGTTCAGCCCGACCATGCCGCCCGACTCGCGGATCACGGCAAGCTGGCGATCCGTCAGGTTGCGCGTGCTGGGGCAGACGGCATGGGCATTGGAATGGGTGGCAACCAGCGGCGCATCGCTGATCCTGGCGATATCGTCAAATCCCTTTCCGTTCAGATGCGACAGGTCCAACATGATCTTGAGCCGGTTGCATTCGCGGACCAGCGCCTTGCCGGCAGCGGTCAGGCCGTCACCGGTATCCGGATCCCCCGGATAGCGGAACGGCACGCCGTGGCCGAAGACGGTCGGGCGGCTCCAGACCGGGCCCAGACTTCGCAAGCCCATCGCGTGCCAGACATGCAGCGCATCGAGATCTGGTGCGATCGCTTCGGCCCCCTCCATATGCATGATGCCGCCGATCGTGCCGGTCTCGATGCAGCTTTGCACCTCGGCGGCAGAGCGGCATATCCTGAACTGATCGGGCGCCGCGCGCTCCATCCACAAAAGGTGGCCAGCCATCGCCAGGGCAACCGGCTGGGCCGCGAAATGGCCGATCAGCGTATCAAGCGGCAGGTCATAGGGCGGCGCATCCATGATCGCATCGCGGTCCGGGGCGTCATGGGGTTCGGGCGAGGCGATGTAGATCGCGAAAAACCCGCCCGCGAAGCCCGCCTTCCGCATGCGCGGCAGGTCCAGATGCCCCTTGCCCTCGCCCTCCAGCCAGATCCTTTCGCGGTTGCCGGGATCGCGGAGCAGCCGCAGCAAGAAGTCGTTATGTCCATCGAATACGGGGATCGTGTCGGTCAATTGGCTGTCCTGTCGTGGTCATGCACCCGAACGCGCCGCCAAGGGCAGAGGCGCCCCGCAATTCCTCGCAGATTCGAATGGCGACGAAAAGCGCGGATACGCCGCTCGGGGCGGCGTGTTGCATCTGTCCCGTGGTGCCGCCATATAATGCGCCGACCGAAGGCAGCGGAGCGCGTGATGACCAACTATCTCGAATTCGAGAAACCCTTGGCCGAAATCGAAGGCAAGGCCGAGGAGCTTCGCGCCATGGCGCGCTCGAACAAGGAGATGGATGTCGAGAAGGAAGCGGCGGCCCTGGACAAGAAGGCCGACACCATGTTGCGCGACCTTTACAAATCGCTCGATCCCTGGCGCAAATGCCAGGTCGCGCGGCATCCCGACCGGCCCCACTGCAAGGATTACATCGAGGCGCTCTTCACCGAATACACACCCCTTGCCGGTGACCGGAACTTTGCCGACGACCATGCGGTGATGGGCGGGCTTGCCCGGTTGGCCGGCACAGCGGTCATGGTGATCGGGCATGAAAAGGGCAATGACACGAAGACCCGGATCGAGCGGAACTTCGGCATGGCCCGGCCCGAAGGTTATCGCAAGGCGATCCGCCTGATGGACCTGGCCGACCGCTTCGGCCTGCCGATCATCAGCCTCGTCGACACGCCGGGCGCATATCCCGGCAAGGGCGCCGAGGAACGCGGCCAATCAGAGGCCATAGCGCGGTCCACGCAGAAATGCCTTCAGGTCAAGGTGCCGCTGGTCTCTGTCATCATCGGAGAGGGCGGCTCGGGTGGCGCGGTGGCGTTCGCGACCGGCAACAGCGTCGCCATGCTGGAGCATTCGGTCTATTCGGTGATCAGCCCGGAAGGCTGCGCCAGCATCCTCTGGAAGGACTCCGAGAAAATGCGCGAGGCCGCAGAGGCGCTGCGTCTGACGGCGCAGGATCTGCTGAAGCTCGGCGTCATCGACCGGATCATCCCCGAGCCCGTGGGCGGCGCGCAGCGCAACCGCAAGACCGCCATCGCGGATGTCGGCAAGGCAATCGACGCCATGTTGAAGGACCTGTCGAAAAAGAAGCCCGATGCGCTGGTGAAGGAACGGCGGCAGAAATATCTCGACATGGGCCGCAAGACGCTGGCAGCCTGAGGCTGTCCTACATTTGTCGGATGGCGGTCGATCCACTGATCGTCGAAGGTCGCCTGGGCTTCAGAAAGGACACCGATGCCGCGCGCATGGATCTTCGGGCTTGGCGCCGTAACGCTGTTCGGCGCGCTCATGGCCCTCGAATTCGCTCAGTCCGACGACCCCTTCACCTATGTGAATCTTGCCGAGGAAGCCTTTGAAACAGGGCTTCTGGTGGGCGCAGTCGTGCTCACCTCGTTCTTCTCGTTCGAAACGCGGGCGATGCGGAACGAGCGCCGCGACCTGATCGTCGACCTCGGAAATGCCCGCCGGGACGGCAAGCGCTGGCGCGACGCGGCGCGCAACCATGTGCGTGGCCTGTCGGATGCGATCGCCGCCCAATTTCGAGAGTGGAAACTGACCGAATCCGAAAGCGATGTGGCGGTGCTGATGCTGAAGGGCCTGTCTCACAAGGAGATAGCGGTGCTGCGCGATTGCTCCGAGGCGACGGTCCGTCAGCACGCCGCATCTGTCTACCGCAAGTCCGGGCTTACCAGCCGCGCGCAATTGACCGGCTTCTTCCTGGAGGATCTGCTGGTCCCGCAATCCGAGCGCGATGGCTCGCAACTGTCGGTCGTGGAGAAAACCAGCGACTGACCCTACCACATGGTTCTGGCCGCGCGGTCGCCCCATTCCGCATCGTAGGCTTCACCACCCACAGTCCCGTCGGTCATTCCGGCCAGTATCTTTCCCACCGTGGGCAAGCCCTCGCTTTCGTCACCGGACGACCACAACCCGGACCTCAGGATCGCGCGCGCGCATTGACTGTAGAGTTCAAGAATTTCCACGACGACAACCGTTGCGGGTTCGATACCCTTTTTCGCGAAGCGCCCGCGCAATTCGGGGTCGGCCGTGACGATGGCATTGCCGTTCAACCGGATGACATTGGCCGAACCCGGCACCATGAACAAGAGCGACACCCGCGGATCGCGCACGATGTTGCGCAGCGAATCCAGCCTTTGGTTGCCGCGCCAGTCCGGCATGGCCAGATGCCGTTCATCCAGCGTCATGACAACCGGACCGTCATCCCCGCGCGGAGAGGCATCGGTTCCTTCCGGTCCGATCGTCGAGAGGATGCAGAACCGCGATCGGCCGATCCAGGCTGCATAGTCGGCGGTCAGCCGATCCGCGACCTTGCGCAAGGCCGTATCGGCGGGCGTTCCGTAAAGCGCGTGCAACTCCTCCAGCGTTTCAATCGGCTGCATCGGCAATCTCTCTCTGCAGACCCGCCTCTTCCATCAGCCGGTTCGACCCGCTTTCGATTGCCTCCTCCAGCTCCGCCATGAACGGACCGATCTCCTTGCCGCCCGGTATGCGCGGCAGGAATTCCACCACGGCCAGTCCGGGATAGCGCATGATTCCATGCCGTTTCCAGAAGACACCGACATTCGTGGCGGCAGGCACGCAATCCTCGCCGGTCTCGCGATAGAGAACCCCGGTGCCGACCTTGTAGGGCGCCGAAGCTCCGGCAGCCACGCGGGTGCCCTGCGGGAAGATGATCAGCTGACCGGGCAGCTGACCGCCCGATTTGACATCCGCCACCATCTGCTTGATCGCCTGGCTGCGCTTGCCGCGATCGACCGAGATGCAACCGATCCGCTGCGCGTAGTAGCCAACGATGGGCGCCCATTTCAGTTGCTTTTTCATTATGAACTTCGGCCGTGGCACGACGGACACGATCAGGATGATATCGAGGAAACTCTGATGCTTGGAGGCCACGATAACCTCGTCCATCGGGACCTTGCCGCGCACCTCGGATTTCAGTCCGACCATCCAGCGCGCAGTCCACCGAACCCAGTGGCAATAGGTATGTATCGCACGAAACGCCCAATCGCGCTTCCAGATCGCAAGCGGAGTGAAGAACAGTGCCATCACGAACATCACCAGATACATCTGGATGATGAAAGCCAGCGAACGAAGCCATTGGATCGCGTGTTGCATCAGGTCAACCTCCGCAGGGTACGGAACGCGGCGAACCGGGTCGCCAGAAACGCAACCATCGCCGCCGCAAGCGGCAATACGAACAGCCACAGCCATTCCGCGCCCTGAAAACCCAGACCGGTCAGAAAGCCATTCGGGGTTTGGACCGCAGGCACCAGGGCGATGGCAACAGCGCCCAGAGCGGTGCCGGCGACCGCTCCGGACAGCGCGCGCAGCGTGAAGCGGCGCACGAAAGCGCGCGCGATGTAGCTGTCCAGCGCGCCGACAAGCCGCAGAACCCGGATGACCTGCCCATTCGCGGCCAATGCGGCATTCGCGGCCAGCGCGACCATCGCGGCGGTCGTGGCCGCGATCAGGACGACTGCGGCCAGCCCCAGCGTCCGCACCCGGTCCGCCGCCGCGACCAGAGGTTCGCGCCATCGCGTGTGATCGTCCAGCACCGCGCCGGGCGCCTCGGCCTGCAGCCGCAGCCTCAGCCCCTCGGCATCGAACCCCGCCTCGTCCTCGATGATCTCGATCAGCTTCGGGATCGGCAGCGCGTCCAGCGGCAGGTCCGGCCCGAACCACGGCTCCAGCAGCGCGCGCTCCTCTGCCTCGTCCAGCGCCCGGGCCGAGGCGATGCCCGGCGTTGCGTTCAACACCGCCAGCACGACCGCCGTCTGCACCGCGATCTGTCCGGCGGGGGCCGATATGCGCACCGTCGCCGTGCGCGCCAGTTCCTCGGACCAGCGGTCGGCCAGCCGACCGGTGGCGAAGGACAACGCCAGGGCGAACACCGCCAGAAAGGCCATCGCCGCGGCCGAGAAGATTGTCAGCCGCGCGGTGAAGCCCGAAGGCGGCACCACCCGATCCGCCTGCGCATTTCCCCGAAGTGCCGCGGGAAGGCGAAGCGGCCTCAAAGCTCGGCCCCCGCAAGCTGAAGCTGGCGGTCCCGGATTCGCAGCACCCGCGCCGAAACCTGGGCCTTGGTGTTGCGGATCAGATTGAGGTCGTGGGTGGCGATCAGGATGGTCTTGCCCATCCGGTTCAGCTCGATCAGCAGCTTCATCAGGCGCAATGACATCTCCCAATCGACGTTTCCGGTCGGCTCGTCCGCGATGATGACGTCGGGCGACATGATGACCGCCCGCGCCAGCGCCGCGCGCTGACGCTCGCCGCCGGAAAGTTCAGGCGGCCGGGCATGGGCGCGGTCGGCCAGCCCGACCCACGACAGAAGCTCCGCCAAATCGCCGCCCCCGTCGTGCCGGTTGGCCGTGGCCAGCGGCAGCGCCACGTTCTCTGCGGTCGGCAGATGATCGAGGAACTGGCAATCCTGATGCACCACCCCGATCCGCCGCCGCATGCGCGCTACATCATCACGCGTGAGCGTGGCGGCATCCCTGTCGAACAGGACGACCTTGCCTGAACTCGGCCTGAGATCGGAATAGCACAGCCGCAGCAAGGTGGTCTTGCCGGATCCCGAAGGTCCGGTCAGAAAGTGGAATGATCCTGGTTGCAGATGCAGCGAGACATCCGAGAGCAGCTCTGCCGCATCGAAACCGTAAGTCACGTTCTCAAGCCTGATCACGGTTGCTTCTGCCCCTCGCCTGCCGCGACAGTTTTGCCTCACGCCACGCGGTCTTTCAATGCAGCCCGGTGCAAATGCTTGGTTTGTCACGTCAACTTTGCTAAAAATCTAACAAAATGAAGAACTCGGCCCCCTATTTTATGATGATGAATAAGGGACAATTGGGATAACAAGAGCATTCGAGGGAGCAGCATGCGTTTGATTTGTCCGAATTGCGGCGCGCAATACGAGGTCGATGATGATGTCATCCCGGCCGCGGGCCGCGATGTGCAGTGCTCCAACTGCGGTCATACCTGGTTTCAGCGCTCTACCGGCCAGGACCGCCAAATGGCCGAGGACCGGCCGGATGAGGACCAACAAACCGAACCCCTGGACGACGAGGACGAGGACGAAGCGGCAGAGCGCCAGCACGACGACCTGTCCGACGAGGAATTCGAGGAAGAGGCCGATGGCGCCCTTGAACGCGACCTGACACGGCGCGAACTCGATCCGTCCGTCGCCGGCATCCTTCGCGAAGAGGCAGAGCGCGAAAAGGCCGAGCGTGAACATGATCCGGTGGGTCTCGAAACGCAAACCGAACTCGGGCTCGACAGCGGCGCCGACGACGCCCGACATGACGACGACACGCCAGACGACCAGTCCACCCCCTCCGCCGAGATCGAGGAGGACGAGGGGGAGATGACCGTCTCTGCCGTCGTCGCAGCCTCGGCGCGCCGCGATCTTCTGCCCGATATCGAAGAGATCAATTCGACCCTGACTGCGACATCGGACCGCGACGAGGCTGATCCCGACGAGCGCGAGGAAGAGCGCGCCAAAAGCGGATTCCGCCGCGGCTTCATCATTGCCGTCCTGTTTTTCGCGGTGCTCGCGCTGATCTACGCCTATGCGCCCCGCATCGTCGAGGCTGTCCCGGCGTTGGAACCGGTGCTGTCTTCCTATGTCGCTGCCGTCAACGCATTGCGGCTTTGGGTCGACGGGCTGATGCAATCTGCGGTGGAAAAGCTGACCGCGCTGCTTGGCCAGGTCAGCGGCAACCAGTCCTGAGCCGAAGCACCTGACCGGGCCAAGCGCCAAGGCCCGGCAGTCCGCTGAACCGATCCCGGCGAACCCGCCGGGAGCTTCCAAAGCTCAGAACCGGTCCAACAGCCGCTTGAGATAATCCAGTTCGACGTCCGGGCGGGTCTGGTCGCTGGATCGGCGACGTATCTCGTCCAGCAATTCGCGGGCGCGGCGATAGACATCCTCGCCCTGCAACAGTTGCTCGTCGGTGCCGATGCGGCCATCCGCGCCGGTGTCGCGTCCCAGCGGGTCGCGGCGGTTCTGGCTTTCGTTCTGGCCGAAGGCTTCGCCCTGCTGGCCGCTCTGCTGCTGCTGTTGCTGCGCCAGTTCCCGGCCAAGTTCGCGCATCCCTTCGCGCAGCGCCTCCATCGCCTCGGCCTGATTGTCGAGCGCGCCCGCAAAGTCCTCGTCGCGCAGCGCCTCCTCGGCCCCGTCCATTGCCCGGCCCGCACGGTCCAGCGCGTCGCGCGCCGCGTCACCGCCCGGCGTTCCCGCGCCGGGAAGATTCTGGGTCTGCTGGTTCAGCTGATCCCGCAAGGCCTGCTGGCGGTCGGCAAGTCCCATGCCGGGCTGATCGCCCTGGTTCTGGCCTGTTCCCTGCCCAGGTTGTCCCTGCTGCCCCTGCTGTCCTTCACCTTGCTGACCTTGGCCTTGCTGGCCCTGCTGCCCCTGTCCCGGCTGTCCTTGCTGGCCCTGCTGACCTTGCCCCTGCTCGCCCTGCTGGCCCTGCTGCTGGCCCTGATCGCCGAACTGCTCCTGAAGATCGCCGAACGTGTCGTCGTTCAGACCCTGTTGCTGGCGCAACGTATCGGCCAATCCCTCCATCGCCTGCTGGCCGGGGCTTTGCTGGCCCTCGCCGGGCTGTCCCTGCGTGACCTGCATATTCTCCATCATCTGGCGCAGTTGTTCCAACAACTGCTCGGCCTCCGCCATGCGGCCTTGCTCCATGAGTTCCTGCAACCTGTCCAGCATCTCCTGCAACTGGTCGCCGGTGATCTCCTGCATGTTTTCGTTCTGCGCCTGCTGGTTGCCATCCTGCTGGCCCTGTTCGGCCAACTGACGCATGTAATCCTGCATCGCTTCGCGCAGTTCCTGCATCAACTCGGCGATTTCCTCGTCGCTTGCGCCTTGCTCCATCGCTTCGGACAACCGGTCCTGGGCGCGTCGCAGCCGCTCCAGTGCATCGGTAAGGTTGCCATCCTCGATCAGCACCGCGATATCCCAGAGCGCCTGCGCAATCTCGTCTCGCCGTTCGTTGGAAAGCTGGTCGAACTCGACACCCATCTCCAACCGCCGGATCGCGACCCGCAGCATCAGATAGGCGGTCGAACTGTCGAATATCTCCTCGGGCCGATAGCTGGCCGCCCGCAGCACCTGCGACACGCGGGCCCCGTTCCCGCTATTCCACAAAAGATCACGGCGCTGCTCGACCAGCGCGTTGGCCAGCGGATCGAAGAAGCGCCGGCCCGGCAACTCGATCGCGACCGGCTCTGAGGATCCCGGCTGGCCGGCGGCATCCTCGGCAAGCAAGGTCACCGTCACCGGCAGCGTCGCCCAGGGATGCTGGGCCAGGTTCTCGATCAGCGTCTCGGTGAACTCGGTCCGGTCACCGGTGATCGGCATCGGCAGGTCGAGGACAATCGGCTCGCGCGGCTCGGGGTCCGGCTGCAGACCGTAGCGGCGATCGACCGAAGCAAGATCAAGCTCTATCCGGGCTGTGCCCGCTACCACGCCGTAATCGTCTTCGGCGCTGAACGGCAGCCGCATTTCGCCTTCGACGCCGCGCTCGACCTCACCGTCCGAACTGATGGCGGGCGGCATGTCCGGAACCACCTCGATCCGCCAATCGCGCCCGCCCGGCCCGTCGATCGACAGGCTGCCCGACTGCGTGACTTCGAATTCCTGAGACGGATCGGCGGCGCTGGTGACCTCTCCGGTTCGGCCAGAAACGGTCTCGGCCACGGTCAGCGCGCCGATCTCGCCGTAAAGCCGCAGCGTGATCCGGCTGCCCTCGGGGACGGACAGGCTCTCTTGCGAGATATCGGCGAGATAGATGGACGGTTTTCCGGTATAGGCCGGCGGCTCCACCCAGCCCTCCCATGCCGGCCCGCTTGCATAGGCGCCGGACCCCCCGGTCGCCAGTTCGGTGACGCTGGCCACCCGCCAGATCGATCCGAAAACCAGCGCCATGATGAAGGCAAGAAGTGCGACGTAGCGCAATGCATAAGGATCGCGAGAGGAAATCCGAAGATCCGGCTCGACCGCCCTTGCTCGCGCCGCGCGTTCTGCCATCCGCGCGACATGGGCGTTCCAGACCGCGCGCGACTCGGCATCCCTTGCGCCGATCGCCTGATGATCGAGGATTGCGGTGATCGGACGACCCGGCAGCGTTCGGTCAAGACGGTCGAGCGCCTCGGCCCTGCCGGGCCAGCGAAAGCGCCGCAGGCCGATCACGAGCGCGACCAGCCCGGCCAAGATCGCAAGGACCGACACGCTCCAGCCAATCTCGAGCGACAGGTTGTCCTGCGCCCCGAACATCAGCGCCGCCATGACAAGCAGAAGAACCGAGGCGAAGGGCCAGAAGGCACGGGTGAGGCGCTCCGCCACCATACCGGCGCGGGTCAGGCCAAGCGGCCAGCGCAGCTTTCGCGCCGCCGCGTCAGGGATGATCAGGTCTTTCGCCATCTGCCCTGCGCTTGCGCCCCTCCGGAACGGGTTCCGGGTCAGAGCCATGTCGGGATGGTATCCCGGTTTATCATCTCGTCAAAGGTCGGCCGCGCCCGTATGACAGCGAATTGATCGTCTTGAACCATGACTTCGGGGACCAGCGGGCGGGAATTGTACTCACTCGCCATGACCGCACCGTAAGCCCCGGCAGAGCGGAACGCCACAAGATCGCCCGCGGCCAGCGGCGGCATCGCCCGTTGCCTTGCGAAAGTGTCGCCCGACTCGCAGACCGGTCCGACAATGTCGATCGGCGCAAGGTCGGTTCCGGCATCTGGCTCCACCACGGGCACGATGTCGTGGTGCGACCCGTACATCGAGGGCCGGATCAGATCGTTCATCGCGGCATCGAGAATAAGGAAATTCCGTTCTTCTCCGGCCTTCAGATAGATGACCTCGCTGACCAGGATCCCGGCATTTCCGGAAATCAGACGGCCCGGTTCTATCTCTACTTCCACGTCCAGATCTCCGATCGCGCGGCGCACGGCCTCGCCATATTCGATCGGCAGCGGAGGCGCGGTGTTGGAACGTTCGTAAGGAATGCCCAGACCGCCGCCAAGGTCGAGCCGCTGGATGTTGTGCCCCTCGGCGCGAAGCTGCCGGGCAAGATCGGCGACGATGGCATAAGCCTGCTCAAAGGGTTCCAGCTCAGTCAGCTGACTGCCGATATGCACGTCGATACCGACGATCTTCAATCCGCGCAGCATCGCTGCCTCGGCATAGACTTCGCGGGCGCGCGCGATCGGTATGCCGAACTTGTTCTCTTTCCTGCCGGTCGCGATCTTCTCATGCGTCCTGGCATCCACATCGGGGTTCACCCGAATGGTGATCGGCGCAGTTTTCCCGATCGACAGCGCGACCTCGTTGAGCGTGGCCATTTCCGGCTCGCTCTCGACGTTGAACTGCCGAATGCCGCCTTCCAGCGCCATCCGCATCTCTGCCGGGGTCTTGCCGACACCGGAAAACACGATGCGCTCGCCGGGAATGCCCGCGGCCTTCGCCTTCAGGTATTCGCCGATGGACACGACGTCGACTCCCGCGCCGAGATTGCCCAGAAGACGCAGCACGGCGAGGTTGGAATTCGATTTCATCGCGAAGCAGACAAGGTGGTTGAGACCCGTCAGGGCCTCGTCGAACAGCCGGTAATGCCGGGTCAGCGTCGCGGCCGAGTAGCAATAGAATGGCGTGCCGACCGCTGCCGCGATTTCGGGCACGGGAACATCCTCGGCATGAAGGATGCCGTTGCGATAAAGGAAATGGTCCATAAGCGCTCCAGCCCTTTGGTCGGACCTTATAATCGGTCCTGCCGGACATGAAAGACCTCTGGCAGATTCACCAGACGACTTCGCCCCTGCCAGGGCGTCTTCCCGGTCGGCACCTTAACGCCGATCGTGAGTGGCCATTTGCGCTCAATCAATGCGCGAAACGAAAGTTGATGTAAGATGATATTGTTGCCAAAGCTGCCACAATCTGGGGGAAACTAACGAAATGTCAGAGAAATCAACCACCAGCAAGAAGACCGAAGGAACCGAATCCGCCTCGATGAGCGCAACGGCAGAGTTGCAGAAGATGGGTTTTGGCTCGTTGGCCTGGCTGGGGGCCGGCTGGGTGGAGAACATGAACAATCTGAACACCGAAGTGCTTCAGTTCATTTCCGATCGGGTCAAAGAGGATATACGGACCCAGCAGGAGATCTTGCACGCGAAGGATCTCACCGAAGTCCAGGAAATCCAGACCCGGTTCATGCGCGACGCCTTCGATCAATATGCGGCGGAAACCGGCAAGCTGATCGAGATGAGCAACGATTTTCTGGCGCAGCTCTCCACCAAGCCGGACGCCTAGTCTTATCAGTCCACCCGACGCGTTCGCAGGAACAGGTATAGCGGCAAGCCGCAGCTGACTCCGATCAGGTAGGTCGCCGGGATGCACCACAGCGCCGACCAGTTGCGCCGCACCCGGGTTTCGGCGATCGCCCAGACAGTCAGCGCGAAAGCCGCGATGGTCAGATCCCAGGTCAGGCCGGTCGTCGCCGCATTTGCGTGCCAGGCATCGACCATGTCGGACAGTGACCAGCCGTTCGCGTTGAACCAGGTCACGAACCAGTACATCGGATGAACCGCCCCCCAGACCGCCAATGCCAGGTAGACCATTCGCAACGGCGACATCAGCCGCTGCCCCCGACGATCCCGGCCTTGACTGTTCCGCTAAGACCGATGGTGGTGGTGGCGGGCTCAGGCTCGGGCCGCACCGGCGGGCCGTCCACTCCGCAGCCCGAAAGAACCATCGCCAAAGTCAGGCAGACCAGCAGCCCTTTCATTCCAGCGCCTCCTTCCACCGCGCGATCTGCTTGCGCACTTCCGATGGCGCGGTGCCGCCGTAGGACGTCCGCGACGCCACCGAATTCTCGACGCCAAGCACACTGTATACACTTTCGGTGATGCTTGGGTGGACGCCGCGCATCTCATCGAGCGAGAGATCGGGCAGGTCGCATCCCTTCTTCTCGGCAAGCGCCACCAGCGTGCCGGTGACATGATGCGCATCGCGGAACGGCAGGTTCAACTCTCGCACCAGCCAGTCGGCCAGATCGGTGGCCGTCGAAAACCCGCTCGCCGCCGCCGCCTTCAGCGCGTCGCGGTTGGCGGTCATGTCGCGGACCATGCCCTCCATCGCGGCAAGCGCCAGTGTCAGACTGTCGGCGGCGTCGAAGACCTGCTCCTTGTCCTCCTGCATGTCCTTGGAATAGGTCAGCGGCAGGCCCTTCATCACTGTGAACAGCCCCACCATCGCGCCCATGATCCGACCGATCTTGGCGCGGATCAGTTCGGCGGCATCGGGGTTCTTCTTTTGCGGCATGATCGAAGAGCCGGTCGAGAACCGGTCCGACAGCGCGACAAAGCGGAACTGCGCCGAGGACCAGATCACCAATTCCTCGGCAAACCGGCTCAGATGCATGGCGCAGATCGTCGCCGCCGACAGGAATTCCAGCGCAAAATCGCGATCCGCCACAGCATCGAGCGAATTTGCCGCGGGCCGGTCGAACCCAAGCGCCTCAGCCGTCATCTGCCGGTCGATCGGAAATGACGTGCCGGCCAGCGCCGCAGCGCCCAGGGGCGACTCGTTCATCCGCACCCGCGCATCGCGGAACCGCCCGGCATCGCGGCCCAGCATCTCGACATAGGCCATCATGTGATGCCCCCATGTGACGGGCTGCGCGGTCTGCAGATGGGTGAAGCCCGGCATCACCCAGTCCGCGCCCGCCTCGGCCTGCGCCAGCAATGCGCGTTGCAGCGCCTCGATCCCCTCGATCGCCGCATCGGCCTGCTCCCGCACCCACATCCGGAAATCCAGCGCCACCTGGTCGTTCCGCGACCGCGCCGTATGCAGCCGCCCGGCCGGTTCGCCGATGAAATCGCGCAGCCGCGATTCCACGTTCATATGGATATCCTCCAAAGCCGCCGAGAACGGGAAATCTCCCGCCTCGATCTCTGACAACACCGTGAGCAGGCCTTCCCGTATCGCCTTCGCATCGCTATCGGTAATGATGCCCTGCGCCGCCAGCATCGCGGCATGGGCGCGCGACCCGGCGATGTCCTGTGCGGCCAGCCGCTGGTCGAACGAGATCGAGGCGTTGATCGCCTCCATGATCGCGTCCGGCCCGGCGGCGAAACGCCCGCCCCACATGGCGTTCTGGGTCGTCTTGGTCATAGTCTGCCCCCGGAGGCTTCATGCGCTGGTTCCGTTCCGCCGTTCTCTATACGGCCCTTGCCCTTGGTGCAAATGCCGCCTTCGCGGATCAGGCCGCGCTCGAGGCGCTGCGCGACGGGACGATGAAGAAGCTCGTGTTCTCGGAGCCCGCCGAGGTTTCGCAGGTCGTCTTCACCGACCCCCAGGGCGGCGAGCATCAACTGGCCGATTGGCAGGGCAAGGTGGTGCTGGTGAATTTCTGGGCCACCTGGTGCGCGCCCTGCCGCAAGGAGATGCCGATGCTCGACGCGCTTCAAGCAGAGTTCGGCGGCGAGGATTTCGAGGTCGTGACGATCGCCACCGGCCGCAACCCCCTGCCCGGCATCCAGAGGTTCTTCGACGAGGTAGAGGTGACAAACCTGCCGATCCTGCTGGATCCCAAGCAGGACCTCGCCCGCGACATGGCGGTCCTCGGCCTGCCGATCAGCGTGATCCTGAACCGCGACGGGCAAGAGATCGCGCGGCTTCGGGGCGATGCGGAATGGGACAGCGACAGCGCCAAGGCGATCGTGGCGGCGCTGATCGCGGGCGACTGAATTGACCGAAGCGGCAGATTTCGTCTTCTCAAATCCCTGAATCCCTGACCTAATCCCGCCCGGGCGGCTCGGCCTGGTCGTGGAAAGCTGGCACTATGGATATTCTGATCATTCTTACAGCGGTCGCGTTTGTCGCGGCCTATTTTCTGCTGCGCCGGCGCAAAGCCGCGGCGGCGTCCGGCGCGCAGGGCGTCCGACGGGTTGAAGGCGCAGATCTCAGCCGGGTCACAGGCATCGTGCGCGGCAGCGGCCGGCATGCCGAAACGATCGTCACCGGCACCGGCTCTGGGGTTCACGGCGGCCCGGTCAATGTCGATATCCGTTCCGAATCGGTGCTGCATCAGCAATTCTTCCTGCAGCGTCACGACGGCATCGACGAACCGGTGAAGATGTGGGGCTTCGACGTGCCGCTGGCGGATGGCCAGACGGTCACGATGATCCGCGCCACGCGCGGCAAACGCGCCCGCATGAGCGCGCTCGTCAACCACAATGCCCGCCGCAGCTGGCCGCTATATACCGACGCGGCGCAGGTCGCCGAACATCTGTACATTGTGCCCAGGCCGATGATGATGCTCGCCCTCTCGGCGGGCGCCGCGGCGTTCGGCACCTATCTCGTCGTCGAGGTGGTGGTCAGCAACTATCAGCGCATCTCGGGCTGGCCGGTGGCCATTGTCCTCTTCGTGCTGGCATGGCTGGCTCTCTGGCTGCGCCGCCGCGTCAGCGCCCGTAAGCTGAACCGCGCCATCACCGCAGAGGCCAAGGCGGTTCTGGACGAATTGGGCAAGCCCCGGCAGGCCGGCTGAGCGGCATCACCCGCCCGACGATGCAATCGGTCCGGCACTACCCCGTCGACGATCACCTCAAAGACGGTTCCACCGGCACCAGGGCGCACCCGATTGACTGGGCCGCCGTCATACCCGTTGCCATACACTTTGCAGACAGTGTGCAGACGCGTTGCAGACCGCGATTTTCGATGAAAACAAGCCCATTGACGCTCGTTCACGCCGGGTCGCGTTCCTCCCTGTCCGTGACCCACCGTACGCTGATGGTTAACCCGGTCTTACCGCGCCAGAGCCGCGACTCTCGCGTGGCACGGACAGGTCACCATGTGATCGTTGACCATACCGGTCGCCTGCATGAAGGCATAGACGATGGTCGGGCCGCAGAACTTGAAACCTTCGGCCTTCAACTCCTTCGAAATGCGCCGTGACAGCGCCGTTTCGGTCGGCACCTCGGCCATGCTCGCAAACCGGTTCTGCAGCGGCTTGCCCTCCAGATGATCCCACAGGAATGCCGAGAATCCCTGTCCCGCCTCGATCCGCTCCCAGGCGCGGGCGTTGCCGATCGTCGCCTCGATCTTGCCTCTGTGCCGGATAATGCCCGGATCGCCGAGCAGGCGTGTTACCTCGGCCTCGCCCCATTTCGCGAGTTTCGGCGGATCGAATCCCTCGAACGCCGCGCGAAAGTTGTCCCGTTTGCGCAGGATCGTGATCCACGACAGGCCTGCCTGAAACCCGTCAAGCATCAGCTTTTCCCAGAGCGCCCGGCTATCATATTCCGGAACGCCCCACTCGGTGTCGTGATAAGCGACATAGAGCGGATCATCGCCGCACCAGGTGCATCTATTCTCCATGAGCCAGCTCCCGAAAGGCCGCGCCGCCGGCCCCCTCGAGCGATATTAGTCGAATTGGAACTAAATGGGAACATTCACTCGATCTTAATCCGTCCGCGCGCAATGTGCAGCCAGTCGGATGAAAGGGGTTCACATGTCAGAAGCCAAGTTTACAACGCTCGAATCCGGTCCTCAGCTCGATGATCCGGTCAGCGCGGCAGTGCGCGAGCGCGACCGCGATATCCTGTCGATGGTCCGCCGTGCGCTTCTGGAAGAACGTGTGATGCTGGCCTACCAGCCGGTGGTCCGGGCCGACCATCCCGACAGGATCGCCTTCCACGAAGGTCTGATCCGCATCATGGACCGCAGCGGGCGCATCATTCCCGCCCGGGAATTCATCAGCGTGGTGGAAACCGACGAAATCGGCCGGATCATAGACACGCTGTCTCTGCAACTGGGGCTGGAGTCGCTGCGCGACAACCCCGGCCTTCGGCTCTCGATAAACATGTCCGCCCGCTCGATCGGTTATCCACGGTGGAATCGCACACTGTCCCGTGGTCTCAAGTCGGATCCGACCCTGGGCGAACGGCTGATCCTGGAGATCACCGAAAGTTCGGCGATGGTCATGCCCGATATTACCCGTGTCTTCATGGCCGGGCTGCAAGCGCGCGGGATCTGCTTCGCACTCGACGATTTCGGCTCGGGATTCACTTCGTTCCGATACCTGCGGGAATTCTACTTCGATTTTCTGAAAATCGATGGACAGTTCATCCGGGACATCCATAAGTCGTCCGACAATCAGGTGCTTTGCGAGGCACTCGTTTCCATCGCCAGGCATTTCGATATGTTCTCGGTCGCTGAAATGGTGGAAAGCCCGCAAGACGCGGCCTGCCTGACGCGGATGGGGCTGGATTGCCTGCAAGGCTATCACTTCGGCGTCCCCAAGCTGCGGCCGGACTGGCTGTCGCCCCAGACTCGGCAACGGCAGGCTGGCTAGGCGGGCCGGCGGCGCGCCGGTCGTCAACCGCCTTCAGGTTGCAAATGCTGCAATCGCATCCTATCCATGATTTTCAGGCTGGGATTGGGGCTGTTCCATTGTCATGGCGCCAATTACACTCCCGGCCAAGGAATTCATCTGGGAGAAAGCCATCATGACCAATGTCGTCATCGCATCCGCAGCCCGAACCGCCGTGGGCAGCTTCGGCGGTTCCTTCGCCAACACGCCTGCCCACGATCTTGGGGCCGCGGTACTCGAGGCGCTGGTGGCGCGCGCCGGCATCGACAAGGCCGAAGTCTCCGAAACAATCCTCGGCCAGGTTCTGACCGCTGGACAAGGACAGAATCCGGCCCGCCAGGCGCATATCAATGCGGGCCTGCCGCAGGAAAGCGCGGCCTGGGGGATCAATCAGGTCTGTGGATCAGGTCTGCGCGCCGTAGCATTGGCTGCGCAGCACATCCAGCTTGGCGATGCCACGATCGTCGCCGCCGGCGGGCAGGAGAACATGTCGATGTCTCCGCATTGCCAGAACCTGCGGCAGGGGCAGAAGATGGGCGATCTGTCCTTCATCGACACGATGATCAAGGACGGGCTTTGGGACGCCTTCAATGGTTACCACATGGGCCAGACCGCCGAAAACGTCGCTCAGAAATGGCAGATCAGCCGCGACCAGCAGGACGAATTCGCCGTCGCCAGCCAGAACAAGGCCGAAGCCGCTCAGAAGGCCGGCAAGTTCGACGACGAGATCGTCACGTTCACCGTCAAGACCCGCAAGGGTGACATCGATGTGAACAAGGATGAATACATCCGTCACGGCGCGACGATGGAAGCGATGCAGAAACTTCGTCCCGCCTTCACCAAGGATGGGTCGGTGACCGCTGCCAATGCCTCGGGCCTCAACGATGGCGCTGCGGGCGCCCTGTTGATGAGCCTGGAGGACGCGAAAAAACGTGGCATCAAGCCGCTGGCCCGGATCGCCAGCTACGCGACGGCCGGTCTCGATCCGTCGATCATGGGCGTGGGACCGATCCACGCCTCGAGGAAGGCGCTCGAGAAAGCCGGTTGGAAGGCAGAGGATCTCGACCTTGTCGAAGCTAACGAGGCTTTTGCGGCGCAGGCCTGCGCGGTCAACAAGGACATGGGCTGGAACCCGGACATCGTGAACGTCAATGGCGGCGCCATCGCGATCGGACATCCGATCGGCGCCTCCGGGGCACGGATTTTGAACACCCTGCTCTACGAGATGCAACGACGCGACGCCAAGAAGGGCCTTGCAACGCTGTGCATCGGCGGTGGCATGGGTGTCGCGATGTGCATCGAGCGGGACTGAACCCGGCCCGTCGACCGGGCCTGAAACGGTGATCCCGAAGCACCTCCGCTTCGAGCAGTTGGTCTTTTCGGGGGGCGGCACCCGCTGTTTCTGGCAGGGCGGCTTCCTGAACATCGTCCGCGACGTCATCAAGCTAGAGCCAGATCGGATCTCGGCAGTAAGCGGCGGCGCACTTGGTGCCGCCGCTTACATCGCCCATCGGGGTCATGCGCTTCTCTCGATCATGTCGCGCCGCTTCGCTCGAAACGCCAGCAATATCGGTTGGCATGAAGTTGATCCCGACACGGGCCTGACGCCTCATCAGCGCATCTACCGGGAGGTAGCTGAGGAAACGCTGACCGATAGGACAATCTCGGATGTGATAAACGGTCCACAGCTACAGATCCTGATCGGCCATCCCCCGGGCGGCAAGACTGGCACCAAGCTTACCGGAACTGCCGCGACGCTTGCTTATGAGGCCGAGCTGCACCTGATCAATGCTCCGCATTTCAACTGGGCCGAAAAATGCGGCGTCACCAGCACTCTCGTCGATGCGAACAAGGCCGCCCGCGACGGCAGGTTGATCGACCTGGTCTGCGCGGCAGCGGTGATTCCGCCGCTTTTCGACCTGCCGGAATGGGACGGCACGCCGGTGATCGACGGCGGCATGGCGGACCAGGCCCCGATGCCCGATCCGGATCATGGGCGGACCTTGGTTCTTCTGACGCGCGCCTACAGTCGTCTTCCCGAAATCGAGGGCCGACTGTATCTCTGGCCACAACGGGAATCGCCGGCCGACAAGATCGATTTCACCGATCCGGAAAAGATTCAGATGACATGGGACCGCGGCGAGGTGGACGGACGCGATTTTCTCGCAGACAATGGGATGAACTGAAAAAGGAGGACTATCGAAATGGGCAGAGTTGCACTCGTAACCGGGGGAAGCCGGGGGATCGGCGCCGCGATAAGCACGGCGCTGATGGATGCAGGTTACACCGTCGCAGCCAATTACGCCGGCAATGACGAAGCCGCCGCGTCCTTCACAAAAGAGACCGGCATCCCGACCTTCAAATGGTCGGTCGCTGATTACGATGCCTGCGTCGAAGGGATCAAGAAAGTCGAAGAAGAGGTCGGCCCGGTCGAAATCCTCGTCAACAATGCCGGGATCACCCGTGACGCGCCGTTTCACAAGATGACACCACAACAGTGGAAAGAGGTGATCGACACCAACCTTTCCGGCGTGTTCAACATGACCCATCCGATCTGGCCGGGAATGCGCGAACGCAAGTTCGGCCGGGTTATCACGATCAGTTCCATCAACGGCCAGAAGGGTCAGTTTGCGCAAGTGAACTATGCCGCATCGAAGGCGGGCGATCTGGGCATCACCAAGTCGCTGGCACAGGAAGGCGCTCGGTTCGGCATCACTGCGAACGCTGTCTGCCCGGGCTATATCGCGACCGAGATGGTGATGGCCGTGCCCGAGAAGGTGCGCGAATCGATCATCGCGCAGATCCCCGCGGGGCGTCTGGGCGAACCGTCCGAAATCGCGCGCTGCGTGGTCTTTCTCGCCTCGGACGATGCCGAGTTCATCAACGGCTCGACGATCTCGGCGAACGGCGCGCAGTTCTTCGTCTAGAAATGACGATGCCGGCCGCCAAGGCCGGCATCACCCGTTTGCGGAGGCGATCCGATCACGAAGACCATGTACTGGCTTGACGGGTCGCGCCCGTGACCCGTGCACGCGCGACCCTGATCGGGTTCTCGGCGGTCCTGCTTTGGGCCCTGCTTGCGCTCTTCACGGTTCTGGCGACACCCGTTCCGCCGCTGCAGCTGAATGCGATCTGCTTTGCCATCGGTGGCTCGATCGGGCTGGTATGGATGCGGGTCAGCGGCAATACCGAGCGGCTTCGCGGCATCGGATGGAAAGTGTATCTTTTCGGGACGACGGGCCTATTCGGCTACCATTTCCTTTACTTCTCAGCCCTTCGTGCCGCACCTGCGGCCGAGGCGGGGTTGATCGCATATCTCTGGCCGTTGCTGATCGTGCTGTTTTCCGGCCTGCTCCCGGGCGAAAGCCTTCGCCGGGGCCATATCATCGGTGCGGTTCTCAGTTTTTCTGGGGCGGCTCTCGTCGTGCTGGGCAGCCGGACCGGGTTCGAGGCGGTCTATCTGCCGGGCTACCTGCTGGCTGGCGGATGCGCGCTGACATGGGCGGGCTATTCGGTTCTTTCACGTCGGCTGGGCCGAATTCCGACCGAAAGCGTTGCCGTCTTCTGTCTTTTGACGGCTCTTCTGTCCTTGCTCGCGCATCTCGCCGTTGAACAGACGGCCTGGCCGCAGGATGGGCCGGGCTGGCTTGCCGTGCTGGCCTTGGGCATCGGACCCGTGGGTCTGGCGTTCTATGTATGGGATATCGGGGTCAAACAGGGCGACATCCAACTGCTTGGCGTTGCCTCTTACGCGGCACCGCTTTTGTCGACACTTGCCCTTGTCGGGGCCGGTGTGGCCGAGCCCCGACGGTCGCTGCTGGTGGCTGCTGTCCTGATCGCAGGCGGCGGTCTGCTGGCCGCGAGGACCAGCCGTGCCGCCCAGCCCCCTCAGACGTGAGAGAGCCGTTCGATCTCTTCCTTGATGTGAAGCTTCTGTTTCTTCAGTTCGCGTATCTCAAGATCATCCGTCGCAGGGCTGCGCTGCGCCTGTTCGACTTTCTCCGAGAGGGATTGATGCTTTTTCCGGAGCTCCTGCAAATGCGAACTCATGGTCATGTTAGTCCTCCTCGCGTTGTTTTTGCCGTGGCCTGATCGGACCACAAAATCCGAGTCGTGTCACGCTCCGTGACGATCCTCGGGGCCAGCGCCAAGGCTACCAGCCGATCCGTTGTCGAATGGTTAACCGACAAGGGGCAGTTGCGATCCATCGCGCAGGATCGCCTGGGCCGCTGCGGTGTAACTCTCTCCATCTTTGAGATGTGTATCGCCACGGTGCAAGACAAGGGGTGACAGAAGCCTGAGTCCCGCCCGGCCGCCCTTCCGCGCCTGCACTATGACAAGATCGGCCGCTCGGCCGCTTCGTGGTGACAAGGGCAAGATCACCACGCTGCCGAAGCTTGTTCGCACGCCGTAAAGCAGTTCGTCCAGCCGATCCGCCCGCTGCACCATGGTCAGATACCCCTTAGGCAGTAACCGTCGGCGCGCGGCCGCGATCCAGTCGGCAAGCGGTGTGTCGCCGGACCGGGCAACTTCCCGCGCTTGATCCGCTGCGATCACCGCTCCGGGCCGGAAATAGGGCGGATTGGCGAGCACATGGTCGAAGGACCGGTTGGCCAGCTCTCTCGGCGGGTCGCGAAGGTCCGCCGAAACAACCTCGAGTTCAAGGCCATTCGCGGCCGCGTTCTGCCGCGCCAGCGCGGCGTAGTCAGGCTGAAGCTCGATCCCGGCAAGACGCAGCCCGGATACCCGCCGCGCCAGACAAAGCGCCGCCACACCGGCGCCACAGCCCAGTTCCAACACCGCCTGGCCCGATTTAGCCGGAACCGCCGCCGCAAGGAACACCGGATCGGCGCCGGCGCGGTAGCCCTTCCGTGGCTGAGCGATGATCAGCCGGCCACCAAGGAAGCGGTCATTGGTTAGATCGCTGTCTTCGAACCCCGCCACTCAAAACCCGGTATCTATATCGTTGTCGCGCAAAACGGCATCTGCGCGGAAATGGTCCTGAGCCCGAACCATCAGCCGGCGCGGCAACGCGCCGATCGATCCTTCCAGTGCACTCATGTGGACGTCCATCGGAAAGCAGTCTATACCCTCGCCCTGTAACAGAGCGGTGGCATATGCAATGATCGTCGGGTCGTTTGTGCGCAGAAGCTCTTTCATCATCCGGGACTTAAGGGCAGTCGCCCGACTTTGTCGAGAGAAGTGACGATAGCGTGATGGGGTTGGACGAGCTAGCAGTGAAACCGCACGAACGGCTAGCTGCGTTTCTGCGCAAGGATCTGGCCGAAGTGGACGCGCTGATCCGCGACCGCATGACGTCCGAACATGCCCCGCGGATTCCCGAGGTCACTGCCCATCTGGTCGAGGCCGGCGGAAAGCGCCTGCGGCCTATGCTGACGCTGGCCAGCGCGCGCATGTGCGGCTATCCGGGGCCGTTCCATGTGCACCTTGCTGCAACAGTGGAATTCATTCACACCGCGACGCTGCTGCATGACGACGTCGTCGATGACAGCCGGAAAAGGCGCGGCCGACCGACGGCGAACCTACTCTGGGACAACAAATCGAGCGTTCTGGTCGGCGATTACCTGTTCGCGCGCTCCTTCCAGCTGATGGTCGAGACCGGATCGCTGCGGGTGCTCGACATCCTCGCCGATGCCGCCGCCACCATCGCCGAAGGAGAAGTGCTGCAGCTCAGCGCGGCACAGGATCTCGCGACGGACGAGTCGATCTATCTCAGGATCGTTCGCGGCAAGACCGCAGCGCTTTTTTCCGCCGCGGCCGAAGTGGGCGGTGTCATTGCGGACGCGCCCTCGGATCAGGTCAAGGCGCTCCGAACCTACGGCGATGCCCTCGGCGTAAGTTTTCAGATTGTCGACGACCTTCTGGACTATGGCGGATCGGTCGGTGCGATCGGCAAGAATGTCGGCGACGATTTTCGCGAGCGTAAACTCACGCTGCCGGTGATCAAGTCGGTCAGCAAGGCAGATGCCGAGGAACGCGCATTCTGGGTGCGTGTCATCGAGAAGGGCGATCAGCGCGAGGGCGATCTGGCGCAGGCGCTGAAGCTGCTTTCCCGGCACGGCGCGCTTGATGCCGCAAGGCAGGACGCGCTCGACTGGGCAGGTCGGGCCAAGGACGCACTCGGGGTTCTGCCCGCTGGCGACCTGCGCGACATGCTTATGGACCTCGCCGACTACGTCGTCGCGCGGATCAACTGACGACCGGCATCGCCCTGGCCTGCTGATTTCCAAGGATACCGGCCGACACCCACCAGTCCGGGTGATCGCGCCGTATCAGCTCTCCGGCGACGATGGCGCTGGCTTTGTCCGGAAAGACGCCATAGCAGGTCGCGCCGGAACCCGACATTCGCGCCAACATCACGCGGTCGGATTTCTCTAGGCAATCCAGAACGTCCGCAATTGTCGGTTGAAGCTTGATCGCGGTCGCCTGAAGATCGTTGCGTTGCTGTGCTAGCCAGATGGCAAAATCCTCGGGGCCGACGAACCCAGGTATTTCTTCGGGCATCGCGGCGTTGATGCGGGGCCGCAGTTCGCGAAACACCTCGGCCGTCGAGACGGGCCTTCGCGGATTGACCAGCAGAACCGGAAGGTCGGGTAGCCCGCTTAGCGGCTCAACCGTTTCGCCGATGCCGGTCACCCGAGCCGGGACCGAGGTCAGGCACAAGGGGATATCGGCTCCTAGTTCCAGCAGCTTCTGGGCATAGGGGCGGAGATCCTCGTCGGGCATTCCAGCAAGATCGCCCATCTTCCAGAATTGCAGCAAACCACGAAAGGCGGCGGCGGCGTCCGCGGACCCGCCTCCGATCCCGGACGCGACGGGAATGTTCTTGGTCAGGACCAGCGACGCACCGCGGTCTGGCCCGAGCATCTGCGCCACTTTCACAACGAGATTGTCGAAATTGTCCGGAACGTCCATTCGTTCGGGTCCGTCCACTTCCAGCGTCAAGGTCTTGTTCGCGCGAATGGTCAACACGTCCGACATTGGGGCGAACATGACCAGGCTGTCGAGCGTGTGATACCCATCCCGGCGCTGGCCGGTGACATGCAAGGTCAGGTTGACCTTCGCGGGCGCGAAGACCCTAACCGTCGCTTGATGTCGCGATCGGAACCCCGCCCTCTTCTTCCAGAACGACATCCAGACCCACCTCCAGCTTGCGCCTGATGCGCTTTGCATCCTCATCCTCGGGCTCGAAAGATAGCGCACGCTGCCATTGGAACTCTGCTTCGCGGTTGCGTCCGACCGCCCAGTAGACATCCCCCAAATGGTCATTCACGATCGGATCCACGGGGGTCAATTCCGCCGCGCGCTCCATCACGTCGACGGCTTCCTCGTAACGGCCGAGCCGGTAGAGCACCCAACCAAGGCTGTCGGTGATATATCCGTCCTCCGGCCTTGCCGCGACCGCACGTTCGATCATGTCCAGCGCCTCGTCGAGGTTCTGCTTCATCTCGACATAGGAATATCCGAGGTAGTTGAGCACTTGCGGCTGATCCGGCGACAGGTCCAATGCCTTTCGGAAATCCGCTTCAGCTTGTTCCCACCGATCGGTCCGTTCATGCGTGATGCCCCGCGTGTAGTAGACCGGCCATTGCGCGGCGGCATCCTCTTCGAAAAGCGCGATTGCCGCGTCGTAGGCAGCCGTCGCCTCGTCGAACCTTTCCTCGGTCCGTAGAATGTCGCCCAGTCCGACATGGACATTCGGCTGATCGGGATGGCTCTCGGCAAGATCCTGCAGAACGGTTATCGCCGCTTCGGGATCTCCGGAATCGTCCAGCGCCGCGGCCCGGCCGAGTGCTGCGATGTAATAGGCAGGATCGTCCGCGGGTATCCGGTCGTAGGTTTCAGTCGCCAGTTCGTAGCGTCCCATCCGTTCCAGCAACTGCGCCGACATCAGCATCGCTTCGACATGGTCGCTGCGAAGATACTCTGCCATCCGCGCGTAAAGCAGGGTGTAGGCGTCCTCTCCCTCGCCCAGCAATGCGCTGGAGATCGAGAAAAGAACCTCCGCCACGCCCTGCTTGGCGTCCGTCACGGTGTTGAAAGGCAGAACCTCACCGGCTTCCAGCCGGGCGCGCAGATCTTCCATGACGGGATCAAGACTGCCCTCGAAGACGGTTTCGATCAGCTCAAGCGCCGCATCGTTGCGTTCCAGCTGGCTCAGGATTTCGGCATGTGCAATGACGCCGCGACGCGTGGCCGGCAGGGTGACGCCGGTTTCTCCGGACAGGATCTGGTCCGCGCCCTCCAGATCACCGGCGACGGCGAGGGCCAGCGCCTTGTGATACAGGCCGAAATTCTGCAATCCGGGGGCTTCGGCAATCTTGTCGAAGGATTCAAGCGCTTCGGACATTCTGCCTTCGCCAAGCTGCACCCAGGCCAGCACCAGCCCGTCGACGAGAAGGCTGACGACCTCGCCCTCTTCAAGCCTGTTGAGAGCCGCGCTGAAATCATCCTGTTCAATCATGTCGGCCAAAAGCACCAGGTTTGACACCTGATCAGCGGCGTCGATTTCGTGCAATCGCCGTGCGACGGGTACGGCAAGATCCGTATCGCCGGCGCCGATATACGAAAGGATTGCAGATTGCATCAGCGATGGATTGGACGGGTCGTCGGCCAGAGCGCGGGAATAGTAACGTGCGGCCTCGTCGAAATCATAGACGCCGCTGGCGATGCGGCCCGCCAGATATGCCCCCGAAAGCCCTTCGGCGTGAAGCGGCTGCGATGCCGCCACGGTAAGGGCGGTCGATACCAGCATTGCCGAAAGAGATCTTCTGAACACCTGTGCTTTACCTCTGCCGTCGGTCTGGCTTCGAACCTAGTCCGTCACCGCACCGGTTACAATGAGCCGCGGCGATTTGGCCGCCGCGATGACGGAGGTTTTACATGTTCGGATAATTCGGTCCGTCGCCGCCCTGCGGCACCGTCCAGACGATGTTCTCGCTGGGATCCTTGATGTCGCAGGTCTTGCAGTGAACGCAGTTCTGGAAGTTGATGACGAAGCGTGGGTCCTTGCCCTCTTCGGTTACGACTTCGTAAACACCTGCGGGGCAATAGCGTTGCGCCGGCTCCGCATATTCCGGCAGGTTGACGTCGATCGGGATCGAAGGATCCTTGAGTTTCAGATGGGTCGGCTGGTTCTCCTCGTGATTGGTCATCGAGAAGCTGACATTGGTGAGCCGGTCGAACGAAAGCACGCCATCGGGCTTGGGGTAATCAATTGGCTTGTGCTTGTCTGCGGGTTCAGTCGATTTGGCGTCGTTCTTGCCATGCTTCAGCGTTCCGAACAGCGACAGCCCGAACAGGTTGTTCGTCCACATATCGAACCCGCCAAGAGCCAGCGACGCCGCTAATCCCCAGCGCGACCACATCGGCTTGACGTTACGCACCCGCCGCAGGTCCTTCGCGATCGGGCCAGAGCGGAGATCGGTTTCGTAGGCCAAAAGCTCGTCGCCGGAGCGGCCCTCTTCGATCGCCCCGTGCGCGGCGTTGGCCGCCGCGATGCCCGAAAGCATCGCATTGTGGTTGCCTTTGATGCGGGGGACATTCACCAATCCCGCCGAGCAGCCCAGCAACGCGCCTCCGGGGAAGGCGACCTTGGGTATGGATTGCCAGCCACCCTCGGAGATGCCGCGCGCGCCATAGGCCACGCGCTTGCCGCCCTTCAACAGCTCGGCCACCATCGGGTGATGCTTGAAGCGCTGGAACTCCATGTAGGGATAGAGATAGGGGTTCTTGTAGTTCAGATGCACCACGAAGCCGACATAGACCTGATTGTTGTCGATGTGGTAGATGAACGACCCGCCCCCGGCGTTGCCGCCAAGCGGCCATCCCATCGTATGGATCACGGTTCCCTCGCGGTGCTTGGCCGGATCGATCTCCCAGATCTCCTTCATGCCCAGCCCATATTTCGGCACATCCGCGTCCTTGGCCAGATCGTATTTCGCGATGACCTGCTTCGACAAAGAGCCGCGCACGCCTTCCGACAGGAACACATACTTTCCGTGCAGCTCCATGCCGGGTTCGTAATTCTCTACCGGCGTGCCGTCCGGGTTCCGACCGAATTCACCGGCAACCACGCCTTTGACCTCGCCGTTCTCGCCATAGACGAGCTCAGAGCAGGACATGCCAGGAAACACCTCGACGCCAAGTGTCTCGGCCTGTTCGGCCATCCAGCGGCAGACATTGCCCATCGAAACGATATAGGTGCCATGGTTCGACATCAGCGGCGGCATCAGGAAATTCGGAATCCGCAACCGGCCGCTTTCGCCCAGCATGAAGAAATTGTCGCTGCGGACCGGCACGCTGATCGGCGCCCCGCGGTCTTTCCAATCGGGGATCAGTGCATCCAGCCCCGACGTGTCCAGCACCGCGCCCGACAGGATGTGGGCGCCGACCTCGGATCCCTTTTCCAGCACCACGACGTTCAGATCGGGATCCAGCTGCTTCAGGCGGATCGCAGCGGAAAGGCCCGCTGGCCCCGCGCCGACGATCACCACGTCATATTCCATCGATTCCCGCGTGACGTCCGTCATTTCCATGCTCCCAAAACGGAACAGACGCCACAAGGCGTCTGTCATTCACCGACCTTTGCAGCCGGGTTACCTTACCATGGTGGAATGGGTCAATCCTGCCGACAGATCTGCGCGCCCAGTATTTTCGATCGACCTCCCTAGCCAGATGGAAGCGCAGATCACGACCGCGATCGAGAAATATCCGTCAACCGCATAGTGCCATCCCAGATAAACCGACAGGAACATGATGCTGGCGACATAGGCCACCGCGAGCGGACGCAGCCTCGGCTGGCGCTCTGCCAGGTACAGCCCGAGGACGGTCGCCATTGCGACATGAACGCTTGGAAAGGCCGATATGCCGGACCCGATCGCGTTCTGCGCAGTTGTGTAGTTCGCCCAGAGATATTGCTGCACCCACCCGACGAGGGACATGGAGACACCGCCCTCGTCAAGCGCCCGGTGAAGTCCGGCGAACCTGTCGCCACCGATGATGTTATCGTAGAAGATCGGTCCACCGGACATGCCGATCAATGCAAAGACGTTGCCGATCCCGATCCAGGTGACGCTGTAGAGCACGAGATATCTCACCCGCCGAACTTTGTCATTGTCGGTCACCGCAAGCAGAAGCGGAAAGCCGAGCGACAGCATCAGCCA
The DNA here is from genome assembly GCA_942492375.1 of uncultured Alphaproteobacteria bacterium. Taxonomy (GTDB): domain Bacteria; phylum Pseudomonadota; class Alphaproteobacteria; order Rhodobacterales; family Rhodobacteraceae; genus JAHEAO01. The sequence goes on along the minus strand of CALOEL010000002.1, from coordinate 183,672 downwards.
GACCTTGATGTAAAAGACCCCTGCCAGGGTTGGATTGATAAACGGTGCCAGTTGATGCGTGAGCTCCCAAGGATCCACACCGAAATGAAGAAAGTTGTCCAGCTTGGCCAGGAATTCATCCGCGTAGAAATCCTTGGCGAAGGGCATCGAGCCCTTGAATGTCGTGAAGCCGACCTTGAAGAACCCGGTTGCTACAAGCGCCAAAGCCGCTTCGGTAATGACCGCCCGGTTGCGCCCGCTGGAATAATAGCAGGCGCCGACCACCGTCAGCAGAACCGAAATCCCAAGCACGTTGGACCAGACCAGAAGGCCAAGCTGGCGGACCCCGCCGAACACCTGAACGATCTCGCCATCGCGCACGATGATCGAGAATACGGCCGCGCAAGCGAAATACAGCACCGAAAACCTGAGAAAATTCAACATCGCCAGTGTCGCCCGCTTCAGCCCAAACCATACGTACTTCCCCCAAAACTGGCCTTCGAATTAGGCGTGTTTAAGGCGCGGGTTCGGATTTTCGATGGTTTCTTGGCGGATAGTCGCGCTCAGGCCTTTGTCGGCTTGCCAAGGCAGCGTGAATTTGCTTGGGTCGGTTCGACCTTGAATTCAAAGAACAGCGTCCCGCTCCATGGAAAAGATACCAATGACCCGCGCAGGTCACACTGCGCTGAATGAGGAATTGAAGACGCTCAAATCCGTTGAGCGGCCCGCGATCATCCGCGCCATAGCGGAAGCCCGCGAACACGGCGACCTGTCGGAAAACGCCGAATACCATTCGGCGCGCGAGAAGCAGAGCTTCATCGAAGGCCGCATCAAAGAGCTCGAGGGTATTCTCTCACTGGCCGAGGTCATCGACCCCAAGACGCTGTCCGGCAGCATAAAGTTCGGCGCCACGGTCAAGCTTGTCGACGAGGACACCGACGAAGAGAAGACATACCAGATTGTCGGCGAGCCCGAGGCGGATATCGAGGCTGGCAAGCTCAACCTGAAATCCCCGCTGGCGCGGGCGCTGATCGGGAAGGACGAAGGCGACAGCATCGATGTCAGCACACCGGGCGGCACGAGGAGCTATGAGGTTCTTAGCGTCAATTTCATCTGAAATGGCGCCAATGGGCGGGGGCCTGAGGCATGTCGGAACCGAAAGAGGACAAAGACATCGACCTAGGGATCTACTCCCGGGCCGTTGAACGAGCGGGCGTCACCTCGACCGAAGCGATCGCGCTGATCCTGTCGGTGCTCTGGCTGCTCGGCGTCACGCTGTTCATCGTTTTCGCCGGCCGCAGCGGCGACGGCGATGCGCCACCTGTCGATACCCTGCGGTTCGTGATGACGCTGATCGCCATATTCATGCCGATCGCCCTGATCTGGGTCGCAGCGGCGGCAGCCCGCAGCAGCCGGATCATGAAAGAGGAATCCGCGCGGCTTCAGGCGGCGATCAGCGCGCTTCGGCACAGCTACCTGCAGCAGCAACAGGCCAGCGCCACCGGAATGGGGCCCTCGTTCGAACGCAAGCTGGAGGAAATTGCCGCCGCGCAGCGGAAGACCGATGCCACGATCGCGACCTTCACCTCGATCCGGCCTACGGCGGCGGAAACTGCCGCCGCGCAGGCAAAGGCCGCGCTTGGCGCGACCACGGCCATGCAGGGGCAAGAACAGGCATCGCTCGCGCTCGGAACCCCGGCCGAGGCGCTGGTGCCGCCGCTTTCGATCGAGGATTTCATCCGGGCGCTGCATTTCCCCGAAACAGCCGAGGACAAGGAAGGGTTCCGCGCCCTGCGCCGCGCCCTGCAGGACCGCCACGTGTCGCAACTTGTGCAGGCCGCGCAGGACGTGCTGACCCTGCTCAGCCAGGACGGGATCTACATGGACGACCTGCGCCCCGACCGTGCAAGGCCCGAAATTTGGCGCAAGTTCGCAAAGGGCGAGCGCGGCAAGTCGATGGCGGCGCTTGGCGGGGTGCGCGACCGGTCAAGCCTTGCGCTGGCCGCCGGCCGGATGCGGCAGGATCCGATCTTCCGCGACGCTGTGCATCACTTCCTGCGCAAATTCGATCACACCTTCGCCGGGTTCGAGGCCAATGCCAGCGATCAGGAAATCGCCGAGCTGATGGACACGCGGACCGCCCGGGCTTTCATGCTGCTGGGCCGCGTGACGGGCACGTTCGACTGAGGATCCGCCCTGACGGGCGGGCCTCCGGCGGGGATATTTCGGGACAAATGATGATATGGTCCGGTCAGATGCCGAAACTGGCATAGGGCAGGTAACGCACCGGATCGCCTTGCCTGATCTCGCGCCCGCCATCCTCCAGTTCGACCAGACCCGTCGCCCAGCTGAGCCCCGAGATGCGGCCGGACCCTTCTGAGCGGAACACCTCGGCATGACCCTCGGCGGTCAGCCGCGCGCGCAGATATTCGCGCCGGCCCGGTTTCTTGCGCTTCTCGAAGGCGGCGGGAACGGTAAAACCCTGAGGCTGCAGCCAGTGGCCACCCGCCATGACCGCCAGTGCCGGGCGGGCGAACAGCAAGGCGCAGACCAGCGCCGCCACGGGATTTCCGGGCAGGCCGAAGACCGGGGTCGCGTTCCAGAAGCCAAGCGCCAGCGGGCGGCCCGGTTTGACGGCTATGCGCCAGACCGACATCGACCCGGCCTCGGTCAGCAGGGCGGAGACATGGTCCTCGTCGCCGGCAGAAGCGCCGCCCGAGGTCAGGATGACATCCGCCGCGTCGGCGGCGGAATCGAGGCAGGTGCGCAGTGTCGCGCGATCGTCGGCGGCACGTCCCAGATCGACGACCTGGTGGCCCCAAGCCCGCGCGAGGCTTAGCAGCATCGGGCGGTTGGCGTCATAGGTCTTGGCGGAATCGGTGCCCTGACCGGGTGCGGCCAGTTCGTCGCCGGTCGACAGCACGCCGATCCGAAGCGGCTCGAAGACCCGCGCTCTGCCGATGCCGGTGGCCGCGATCAAGGCGCAATCCTGCGGCCGCAGGATGTGGCCGGCTTGCAGAATCAGCGACCCGGCCACTACATCCTCGCCGGCCTTGCGGGTGTTGGCACCGGGCCTGATCCCGTGGTCGAAGGCGATATGCGTGCCGGTCGCCGTCACGTCCTCCTGCAGGATGACGGTATCGACGCCATCGGGCAGCAGCGCGCCGGTTAGGATCCTCACCGCATGGCCGCGCGGCAAAGTGTGGGCATAGGGGGCGCCCGCTGCGGCGCGGCCTTCGACCAGCGGCAAGACCTGCGGCCCCCTGCCGATGCCTGCATGAGCAAATCCGTAGCCATCCACCGCCGAGTTCGCTGCGGGCGGGTTCGACCGCCGTGCGGTGATGTCTTCGGCAAGCACCCGTCCGGCCAGCGCGTCGAGTCGCTGCCATTCCGCCGGTTTCACCGGCGTTACACTGGCGCGCAGTACGTTCAGCGCCTCGTCGACCGGCATCCAGTCGACCCCGGGCGGCAGCGCGAAACAGTCGTTCCGCAGTTTCGGTGGAGTGATCCGCGGGGCAGGCGCGATCTCGGCGTTCAGCCCGACTTCGCGAAGCACGAAATCCGCGATCGCGGCGGTATCGTCCAGATCGAATAACGGCACGGCAAGCCCGTCGAGCGCGACGTCGCTGGCGACCGCGCGGACGCTCTCATCCTCGCTTGCTATGAGCGGATTGCCGGGTTCGGCCCGGTAGGCTTCCAGCTTGGGATGCCGCTCGCGTTTGAACCCCTCGACCAGCACCAGATCGGCCGCGCCAAGCCGCGCCAGCAGTTCGGCGAAGGTGGCCTCGTCCTCGCCCCGGTTCTCGTGCATCAGGGCGAACCGCTTGCGCGAGGACAGCAGCACTTCCCGCGCGCCGGCCATGCGGTGCCGGTGGCTGTCGGTACCGGGCTGATCGACGTCGAAAGCATGATGGGCATGTTTCAGCGTCGAGACGGTGAAGCCGCGCGCGGTGATCTCGGCCACCAGGCGTTCCATCAGACCGGTCTTGCCCGCGTTCTTCCAGCCAACGACGCCATAGATCCGCATCAGACGCCCTCGGCCAGCATCTGCCGCGCATGATCGAGATCGGCGGGCGTGTTGATATTGAAGAACGGGTCGCTGGGACCGGCGTCGAAAATGACCGTCGCGGTTCCGTGCCTGTCGGTCCACAGGACCACCTTGCGCAGCCCGTCCTGCAGGGCCTGGCGCAGATCGTCGCGCAGCGCGACGGGCCAGAGGCCGAAGGTCGGATGCCGGGTCTTGCCGCGATCGGGATGCGGGGTCGCGGCCAGTGCGATCGGATGGTCCGCATCCACCGCCCGCTGCAGTCGGACGACCAGATCGCGGGGGAAGAACGGCGTGTCGGCGGCGACCGAGACCACATGGCTGGCGCCCTGTTCCGCAGCCCAGTCGAGCCCTGCCAGCACCCCTGCCAATGGCCCGGCGAAGCCCGGAATCGTGTCGGGCAGAACCATCTGCAAAGTGTCCGCAAAACGTATGGCATCGCCGTTGGCGTTCAGCGCAAGCTCTGCCACCTGCGGCGCGATGCGGTCGATGACGTGATCGAGCACGCGGGCATCGCCGAGCGGCAGCAGGCATTTGTCGCCGCCACCCATCCGGGTGGCCAGGCCCCCGGCCAGGATGATGCCGTGCGGCCGGGTCATGCCTCGGCGCTCTTGCGGCGATGGCGCTTATCCTCCTCGGGCACGGTCGCGATATCCGCGTCGCGGACAAGCCGCTCCTCTCCGGCCAGGCAGACGAACCGCTGTCCCCGCATCCTGCCGATCAGCGTCATTTCGACCTCGCGGGCGATCTCGACGCCCCAGGCGGTGAAGCCCGAGCGCGAGGCGAGCACCGGGATCCCCATCATCGCGGTCTTTATCACCATTTCCGAGGTCAGCCTGCCGGTCGTGTAGAGGATCTTGTCGGCCGCCTCGACGCCTTCGGACAGCATCCAGCCGGCGATCTTGTCCACCGCATTGTGGCGGCCGACATCCTCCATGTAGACCAGCGGACGATCCCGGTGGCACAGCACCGTTCCGTGGATCGCCCCAGCTTCGAGATAGAGGCTCGGCGTGCGGTTGATCCGGTGTGCCAGCGCATAGAGCCACGACGTCCGGACCTCGGCAGCGGGCAGGCGCAGGCCCTCGAGTCCCTCCATCATGTCGCCGAACACCGTGCCGACGGCGCAGCCCGAGGTGCGGGTCTTCTTTTTCAGCTTCTCCTCATAGGTGGTCCGGCTGGCGGTGCGCACGACGACCGTTCGCGTCTCGTCGTCATACTGGACAGCGGTCACATCCCCGGCCGATTTCAGCATCCCCTGATTGCGCAGGAATCCCAGCGCCAGGTATTCGGGATAATCCCCGATCGTCATCGCCGTCACGATTTCCTGGCTGTTGAGATAGATCGTCAGCGGACGCTCCTCGACCACGGATATCCCAGTTTCCGCCCCGGTGTGGTCGATGCCGCGAACCGCACGGGTCAGCCCGGCGCGGCCCGGATCGGGCGCGACCAGATACTCCCATTCGTCATCGGCATTTGCCATTTGTGCCCCCGGCATCCTCACGCTATCCAGTCCGGACCTTGCGATATTAGGATCACAGCGTGCGGCTCACCACAACCAAATCCGCCTTCTGGCGCGGCTTTCGCGCAGGGCTGCCCTTCGTTCTGGGTGTCGGTCCGTTCGGGATGATTTTCGGCGTGCTGGGCGCCGAGGCGGGCTTGAACCTGGCCGAAGTCATGGGCATGGCGGTACTTGTCATCGCCGGGGCCGCGCAGCTTACCGCCCTGGCGCAGATGCAGGACCACGCGCCCGTCATCATGGTTCTGGCAGCCGCTCTGGCGGTCAACATGCGGATGGCGATGTATTCCGCGGCGCTTGCGCCGCATCTCGGCGCCGCGCCGTTCTGGAAACGGGCTTTTGCAGCCTACCTGCTGGTCGACAATGTCTACGCGGTCAGCGCCGTGGAATACGAACGCAGCCCTGATCAAACGGTGGCGGCAAAGCTCGCCTTCTATATCGGCAATGCGGTGCCGGCCGTGGTGGTCTGGTATTTCGCGACCTTGGCGGGTGCCCTGCTGGGCCAGTCGATCCCGCCGGAATTCGGGCTGGATTTCGCCGTGCCGATCGCGTTCCTGTCCGTCGTCGCGCCGATGCTGCGGACGCTGGCGCATCTCGCCGCCGCGTTCACCTCGATCGTGATGGCGCTCGCGCTGGCCTTCCTGCCCTATTCAAGCGGTCTCCTGATCGCGGCGGCGCTGGCGATGCTGGTCGGCGCCGAGGTCGAACGGCGGATGACGGGACCAGCGCGATGAGTTATTCGTCGGCGGAAATCTGGGTGATCATCATTGGGCTGGGGCTGGGCACCTATCTGATCCGGTTTTCCTTTCTCGGGCCCCTCGGCCGGGCCAAGCTGCCGGCTTTCGTCATGCGCCTGCTGCGCTATACGCCGGTGGCCGTGCTGCCCGGCCTGATCGCGCCGATGGTCCTGTGGCCCGCCGCGACCGGTGGAGAGCCGGATGCCGCGCGACTGCTGGCGGCGCTGGCTGCAGGCGGCCTGGGCTACTGGACAAGGAACGTGATCGTCGCGCTGGTCGGCGGCGCGGCGACGCTCTATCTGGGGCTCTACCTGTTCTGAGTCGGTGCGTCAGATGCCGTAGGCTTCCACGAAACCGGTATTGTCGGTGGGATCATCGTCATAGACCAGCCGCTCGGTCACGCCCGGAAGCGCGCCGAATTCCTTGGCCATCTTCTTGGGAAACCAGGTGGAGGAGATCGACTCAAACCCCGGAACCCCGCGCAGGACGGCACTGATCGCCCTGGTGCATTGAGCCTTGGGCACCGCGCCATACGCCTGCGCCCGCTGCATCGCAATTTCCGCGACCTCGGGCGAAACCACGATTTCCTGGACCAGCACGCGGTACTGGGTACGCGCGTGATAGTCGATGTAGAACTCTACCGCACGGTCGGTCATGCCGAAATGCACATCGTTTCGTTCCGGCAGGTTCGGATGATACCAGGTGCCGGCGGGATCGAAGATCACCCGTTGCGACCCGTTGATCATCAGCGCCGCATGGGCCCCGGTATTGCGATCGTTGTCGATGACGGTGAACAGCGTCAGCGCCGCCGGTCCGTCATGGCGGTAGGCCGCGCGCGTGACTTCGGAATCCGGCGCCCATTTCGGTTCTGCCGTGGTGGCGCAGGCCGCCAGAAGGGCACTGATGAGAAGCGCCGCACAGGAACGGATAAGGTTCAGCATGTCAAAGGCTTCAATCTAGCCGTTGACCATGGCAAGAAAGACCAGGAAGACAAGGATCAGAACCGCTGTCCAGGTCACTGTCTTCACGAAGCCCTGAAAGGTTCTTTCCTGAACCTCGATGTCCATCTTGCCTTGTTCGTGCTTAGCCATGGTATTGCCTTCGATTCATTTGTCGTGACGGGATTAGACGATTCCGGCCGGTCTGTCACGCCCCCGCCGCGCCACGCTCAGTCCTTTTGCAGATCTTCCGCCAGCCGGAACCCGATCCGGCGAGGGGCTTCCTCGGTCTCTTTCTTCGGCATCGCCCGCAGGGTCACGCCAAGCTGGCTGACATGCTGGATCAGTTGGGTCCGCGCACCGGTCGGGTCGGTGCCGTAGAAAGTGACGATATCGGGATCGAAATAGCCCACACCCTCAATCCGCAGCACGCCGGCGCCGCCGCCCGCGAACCCGACCGCGATCTCGTGCTCATTGTCGAGTTGCTCCTCGAAATTCTGGATGTAGAGGATCAGCCGCTCGTAAGCCCATTCGGCGGGGCTTTTCTGGTCGATCGGCTTGCGGGACAGCGCCGCGGGGAGCGGTTTCTGCTCGGCCGAAACCGGCGCGTCGGGATTGGCATGGATCACCCGCGCAGACGGCATGGCAGAGCGTTCATGCGCCTCGGCGGTGGTGGCAATCTCGTCGTCCATCACGGCTCCTTTCGCTGCCACAACCATGCCCCATCTTCGCGCCGGGTGCGAGTGACCTTTCCCTGCTGGAACAGATGGTTCAGATGCGCCACCGATTCAACCAGCGCCAGACCATAGGCCGCTTCGCCGATCTCGCGCTTGAAGAGCGGCAGGAAGCAATCGGCGGCGGTCCGGGGCCGGTCGAGATGGTCGAGCAGCCGCGACAGCGCGCCGTGATGGTTGCCGATCAGTTGCTGCAACCGCGTGGGCAGGCCGGTGAAGGGCAGCTTGTGACCGGGCAGGACCAGCTGGCGCTCGGTCGCGTGGTCGGCCAGCCGTTCGCAAGAGGTCAGCCATTCCGCGACGGGATCGGCTTCGGGCTCGGTCGCATAGACCCCGAGATTGGGCGAGATCGACGGCAGAAGCTGATCCGCCCCCAGCACCAGTTCACCATCCTCGGACCAGAGCGTGGCCTGTTCCGGCGCATGGCCCTCGCCGATCCGCACGATCCAGCGGCGGCAACCGGCAGTCAGGGTGTCGCCCTCGCGGATGCGGCTGAAGCCCAACGGCAGCGGCGTTACGATGTCGGCGAAGTTGAACGGTCGCTCGTTCAGGCGCTTTTCGTAGATCTGCGCTGCCATGCCAGCGGCGCGCCAGAAGGCCAGGGTTTCGGGCTTCGGACGGTCATGTTCGTCCAGAACCAGCATCCGGGCCGTCAGCCATGCGGTGCGGGTCGTGACAAGTTCGGCGCCGAACTCGGTCTGGAACCAGCCTGCCAGCCCGATATGGTCGGGATGGTGGTGGGTCACGATGACCCGTCGCACCGGCTTGGCCGCAAGCGGGCCGTTCAGCGCGGCCTGCCAGAGGCCGCGGGTTTTCTTGGTGTCGAAGCCGGTATCGACCAGCGTCCAGCCATCGCCATCGTCCAGCACGAAGCAGTTGACGTGATCGAGCGCCATCGGCAGCGGCAGCCGCAGCCATTGCACGCCTTCGGCAATCTCGCTTGGCGCGCCGAATTCAGGCGGGGTCTCAACGGGGTAACGGATGGATCGTTCGCCGGGCGCGGTCATCCCGTCAGATCATCGAGGCTCAGCGCATAGAGATGGACCGACCCCGCGCGCACCTGCTCAAGAAGCCCGGCGTGTTCCGGCAGCAGCCGCTTGATGTAGAATCGCGCCAGCCGCGTGCGCGGACCGTCGGCGCCTTCGGCCATCGCCGATTTCAGATGGTAATGCGCCCCGAGAACCCGTGCGAAGGCCCGCAGGAACGGCACCGCCCCTGCGAAACGCTCGTTCAGATCGTCCTGCGCCACCAGCCATTCCGTCGTTTCGCGCAGCGTCTCGGCGGCGCTCCAGAGCGACTGCGTCATCTTGGGGAAGTCGCCGCGGGCGGTTTCGGCAAGCTCCTCGATCTCGTCGAGCAGGCGATACGCGGCCTCGCCCCGGTCCGACAGCTTGCGCGCGACCAGATCCATCGCCTGGATGCCATTGGTGCCTTCGTAGATGGCGGTGACGCGGACATCGCGGAAATACTGCGCGGCGCCGGTCTCCTCGATGAACCCCATGCCGCCATGCACCTGCACGCCCATATCCGCCACGGCGATGCCGGTATCGGTGCCGAACGCCTTGGCGATCGGGGTCAGGAAGGCGGCGCGGGCCTGCCAGTCGGCATCGCCTGTCGCGCGGCCCATGTCGATCGCCACCGCACAGGCCAGCGCGATCGCGCGGGCGGCATAGGTTTCGGCCTTCATCGTGGCCAGCATCCGGCGCACATCGGCATGATCTGCGATCGCGCCGCCGCCATCCGCCACCGGCGTCCTGCCCTGCTTGCGCTCCAGCGCATGAGTTAGCGCGTGCTGCCACGCGCCTTCGGCCACGCCGATGCCCTGCACGCCGACGCCAAGACGGGCATTGTTCATCATCGTGAACATCGTCTTCATGCCTTCATGCGGCTTTCCGACCAGCCAGCCCGTCGCGCCGTCATATTCCATCACCGCCGTGGGCGAGCCGTGCAGGCCCATCTTGTGCTCGAGGCTGACGACCTTGAGGCTGTTCGCCTTGCCCGGCCTGCCCTCGGCATCGGGAATGAACTTCGGCACCATGAACAGGCTGATGCCCCGGGTTCCCTCGGCACCGCCCGGCAGCCGTGCCAGCACGAGGTGGCAGACATTCTCGGTGAAATCATTGTCGGCCCAGCTGATATAGATCTTCTGGCCGGTCACCGAATAGCTTCCGTCGTCCTGCGGCTCCGCCCGCGTCCGCAGCGCGCCGACATCGGACCCGGCCTGCGGCTCGGTCAGGTTCATCGTGCCGCACCATTCGCCGGAAATCAGCTTGGGAAGGTAAAGCGCCTTCAGCTCTTCGCTGGCATGGTGTTCCAGTGCCTCGATCTGGCCCTGGCTCATCAGCGGGTTCAGTTGCAGCGACAGGCAGGCCGAGGCCATCATGTCGTTGACGGCGGTCGTCAGCGTCTGCGGCAGGCCCATGCCGCCATATTCGGTGGGCGCGGCCATGCCGATCCAGCCGCCTTCCGCGATCGCGCGGTAGCCCTCGGCAAATCCGGGCGAAGTGCGGACGACGCCGTTCTCCAGATGCGCCGGGTTTTCGTCACCGGGGCGCTGCAGGGGCGCCAGAACATCCTCGCACAGTCGCGCGGCTTCGGTCAGGATGGCCGAGGTCAGGTCTTTTCCGGCTTCGGCGAAAAGCTCGGTGCCCCGCACGCTGTCCAGATCGACCACATGATCGAAGAGAAAGCTGAAATCATTCAATGGCACTCGGTAAGGCATGCTGCCCCCAATCAATGTCGGCTTGGCATCCGCCCGGCTCGACCCTATGAAACATCTTCAATCCTTCAAAGGTACCCGATGAGGGATGTCCAGCAACCAGAACGCGACGTCACGCCGAATGAACGACATCGAAACAAGACTGTTGCAGCCAAACGCCAGCGGCCTGTCCGAGGCCGCGAGGATCCTGCGGGACGGCGGGCTTGTCGCGTTCCCGACCGAGACCGTCTACGGTCTGGGCGCGGATGCGCGGAACGACCTCGCGGTGGCGGAAATCTTCGCGACGAAGGGCCGGCCGCAGTTCAATCCGCTGATCGTCCATGTCGCCTCGACCGCCGAGGCCGGTCGGATCGCCGAATTCGACGCCACTGCGGAACGGCTGGCCTCGGCCTTCTGGCCCGGTCCGCTGACGCTGGTGCTGCCGCTCCGCGCCCAAAGCGGCATTTCGCCCTTGATCAGCGCCGGACTGCCCAGTGTCGCCATCAGGGTGCCCGAACATGCGCTGGCGCATCGCCTGCTGTCTGCTTTCGGGGGACCGGTGGCCGCGCCCTCGGCCAATCCCTCGGGCCGGATCAGCCCGACGACCGCGGGTCATGTGATCGAGGGTCTCGGCGGCCGGATCGACGCGGTCCTTGATGGCGGCCCCTGCGAGGTCGGCGTCGAAAGCACCATCGTGGGACTGGTCGGCAAGCCGACGCTGCTGCGGGCGGGTGGCCTGCCCGCCGAGGCGATCGAAAGCTGCCTCGGCTTTCCGCTGGCATCACCGGAGTCGACCGAACGCCCCAATGCACCCGGCCAGCTTGCCTCGCATTACGCGCCGAAGGCGGCGCTGCGCCTCGATGCGACGGATCGGCGCGCCGATGAACTGATGCTGGGATTCGGCCCGGTGGACTGCGACCTGAACCTGTCGGCCTCTGGCGATCTGACCGAAGCGGCGGCAAACCTGTTTCGGCACCTGCACGATCTCGACGCGTGTGGCGCAGGGCGTATCGCGGTCTCGCCGGTGCCTGATCATGGCCTTGGCCGCGCCATCAACGACCGTCTGCGCCGCGCCGCCGCGCCGCGCGGTTAGGCCCGCCCCGCCGCGCCCGAAAGGCCCGTCGGATCGATCCCCAGCGATCCCAGCGCCCGGCCCCATTTCGCGCTGCTGTCGCGGGCGAAGACAAGCTCGGGCGTCGCGTCGCAGGTCAGCCAGCCGTTCTGCAGGATCTCGGCCTCAAGCTGGCCCGGTCCCCAACCGGCATAACCCAGCATCAGCAGCGCCATATGCGGTCCCCGGCCATCGGCGATCTCCTCGAGCACGTCGAGCGTCGCGGTCATCCCGAAACCCTCGCCGATCCGCAATGTCGTATCATTGGCGGTGTAGTCGCCGGAATGCAGCACGAAGCCGCGGGCATTCTCGACCGGGCCGCCGAAATGCACCCGGATGTCGCGCCCCGCTTCGGCTTTCGGGATCTTGAGCTGCTCCAGCAGGTCGACCACGTCGACCCCCGGCGCCGGCTTGTTCACGATCAGCCCCATTGATGCCTCGGCAGAATGGGCGCAGACCAGGATCACGGCCTTTTCGAACCTCGGGTCGCCCATGCCGGGCATGGCCACCAGCAGCTTGCCGGTCAGATCGCTGGAATCGTGATCGCGGGTCATCTCTTGATGATGGCCATTGCACGGCGTCGAGACAAGGGCGCGACAGCGCCGGAACGGCAGTCTATCGCTGATTTGTGATTTCCCAACCGGGCCAGCATCCCTAAGGTCACGGCATGTCGAAAGCCGTGCTTCTTTCACTGGCCTGCGTTCTAGCCCTCGTCACCGCGCCCGCGCGGGCGGCCAGCAATGTCATCGTTCTGGAAGACATCGCCCAGGTCGATATCCTGCCGGGCTGGCGAACCGACCGCGGCACCCATATGGCGGCGCTGCGCGTCCGGCTGGCGCCGGGCTGGAAGACCTACTGGCGCGCGCCGGGTCAGGGCGGCATCCCGCCGCGCTTCGACTGGAGCGGCTCGGACAACCTGAAAGCGGTGGCGTTTCACTGGCCGGTGCCACAGGTATTCTCGGCCGGCGGGTTGCAGAGCATCGGCTATCACGACGAGCTGATCCTGCCGATGGAAGTCGTGCCCAGGACCGAGGGGCAGAAGATCGCGCTGCGGGCCAGCGTCGAACTCGGCATCTGCGAGGAGGTCTGCCTGCCGATGCAGGTCGATCTGGATGCAAGCCTGACGCCGGGGGGCAGCGTCGACCCGGCGATCAGAGCCAGCCTTGCGCGGCAGCCGGAAACTGCGCGGGCGATGGGCGTGACGGGCACGACCTGCGCCGTCGACCCGATTGCCGACGGTCTGCGCATGACCGCGCGGATCGAAATGCCCGATATCGGATCGGAACTGGCGGTGATCGAACTGAAGGACAAGTCGATCTGGATTTCGGAGGCCGCGATGGCACGCCAGGGCGGCGTTCTGACCGCGAGCGCCGACATGGTTCCGGCCAATGCCGCGCCGTTCCTGCTTGACCGCTCGGACGTGACGATCACCGTCCTCGGCCGCGACCGCGCGGTCGAGATCCGGGGCTGCACAGGCGGCTAGACGCGGCGGCGCATCGCCATCCAGAGCAGCCCGAAGCCGAAAACCGCCAAAAGGATCGCGGCCGAGCCGGCCACGAACAGCCCGAAGGACAGCGGCATCAGCGGCAGACCCACGGGCGCGGGCAGCATGCCGGGCAGAGCGCCGGTCAGGATCGCGGATCCCAGCGTCGCCGCGAACACCGCCGCCACTGCCAGCGCCGCCGTGATGGACAGCGCGCCGATCCCGTAGCCCCGCCGCCCCGCGCCGAGGGCGCGCCGCAGGGCCGTCATCTGCTTGCCGATATCCTGCTGCATCGCGATCAGCGCCGGCACCACCAGCAGCACCAGCAGCATCCCGAAACCAAGTCCGTAAACCAACGTGATGATCGTCGGCTTCAGGAATTGCGCCTGCTGCGATGTCTCGAACAGAAGCGGCGTGAGCCCGAGGACCGTCGTCGCGGTGGTCAGAAGCACCGGACGCAACCTGTCGGCCGTGCCATCGACGATCGAGGGAATGAGACCCCGGTCACTGCCATATTCGTCGATCGTGGTCACCAGGACGATCGAGTCGTTGATGATGATGCCGGTCATGCCGATCAGCCCGATGACAGAGAACATCGACAGCGGCACCTCCCAGGCGACATGGCCGTGGATCGCACCGACAAGTCCGAACGGGATCACCGCCATCACCACTAGGGGGCGGGTCCAACTGCCGAAGATCCAGGCCAGCGTCAGGTAGATGCCCAGCAGGCACAGCATGAAGCCAAGCGCCGCATCGCTGAGGAATTCGCGCTCTTGCTCGGCAAGGCCGGAAAGACGCCAGGCCACGCCGTATTCCTCTTCGACGCGCGGCAGGATCGAGTCTTCCAGCTCCGCCATGATCTCGGCGGCGCGGGCAGGGTCGTCTTCGGACAGATCGCCGGTCACATTGACCAGCCGCAGGCCGTTCTCCCGCCGCACCGTGGAAAACCCGCTTTGCCGGTCGACCGTGACAATATCGGACAGCGCGACATAGGCGCCCGAGGGCGTGCGCACCTGGGTCCGGTCCAGGAAATCCGCCGTCAGTTCGTCCTCGGGCAGTTCCACCCGGATCTCGGCGGATCGGGGACCGTCCGGATAGGTCGCTGCCTCGATCCCGTTCAGCCGGTTGCGCAGCACCCGGCCAAGCGCGTCGATGGTGATTCCCAGCGCCTGCCCCTGCGGCGTCAGGTCCAGAACCAGCTCGTCCTTGTCGTAGGCGAGGCTGTCCTCCAGCGCCGAAACCTCGGGGTAGCGCGCCAGCGCGGTCTTCAGCGCTTCGGCCGCGTCCTTCAGCGTGGTGCTGTCGGCGCCGTAGAATTCGACATCCAGCGCATCGCCGCCGGGGCCGCCGCGCCAGCCGCGGAAGCTGACGGTCTCGACCAGCGGATGGTTGCGCACCGCATCCTGCAGCGCGGCGACGAATTCGAACGAGGAGTAGGGCCGCAGGTCGGCGTCGATCAGCTCGATCGAGATACCGCCCAGCTGCCAGCTTTCCTTGGTATCGGCCCCGGACAGCCCGCGACCGGCATTGCCGCCGATCTCGGCCAGCACATAGGTCAGCGGGTTGGTGCCGTGTTCCGCCTCGTATTGCGCGCCGACCTCGGCGGTGGCGCGCTGCAACTCTCGCATCATCGCCACGGTGTCTTCGCGCGTCGCCCCCGGCAGCATCGCGAAATTGCCGGTCACGCTGCCCTGTTCCGGCGAGTTGAAGAACCGCCATTCCAGATCGCCGCGGACGAACAGGGCGACCTGCGAGGCCAGCACCAGGATGGTTCCCGCCAGCACCGGATAGCGCGCCCAGATCACCAGCCGGATCAGCGGGCGGAACAGGGTCTCGCGCAGCCAGGAGAACCCCCGGTTCACCACCCGGCTCGGCAGGTCGTACCAGTGCTGCCTTGCGGACGGGGTCAGCGCGTGGGCCATGTGATTGGGCAGCACCAGGAAGCATTCGACCAGCGACGCGATCAGGACCATGATGACGGTGAAGGGAATATCCGCGATCAGGGTGCCGAAATGGCCGCCGATGGCGACCAGCCCGAAAAACGCGATGATCGTCGTCAGGCTTGACGAAAAGACCGGCGCGAACATCCGGCGGGCGGCATTCTCGGCGGCCTCAATCGGGGGTTCCTTCAGCCGCCGGGCGCGGAAATCGGCGTGTTCGCCGACGACGATGGCGTCATCCACCACGATGCCCAGCGTGATGATCAGCGCGAAGAGCGAGATCGCGTTGAAGGTCAGCCCGAACGCATACATGATCGCGACCGCCGCCATCATCGACACCGGGATGCCCGCCGCCACCCAGAAGGCGGTGCGGGCATTGAGGAAGAAGAACAGCAGCCCCACGACCAGCGCCAGCCCCAATGCGCCATTGTCCAGCAGGATGTTCAGCCGGGCGGTGATCTGCTCGGCACGGGTGCGGATCAGGTCCAGCTGGACACCCTCGGGCAGGCCAAGCTGCATCTCGGCGGCCACGTCCTCGACCTGGCGCTGGATGCGCACCGCATCGCCATCCTCGGACCGGTCGACACGCACCGCGATCGCCGGATTGTCGCCGACGTAATATTGCCGCTCGCGGTCGATCCCCTCGACACGGACCCGCGCGACATCGCCGATGGTCAGCTTCGATCCATCCGGGTTCGACCGCAGCACGATGCGCGAAATCGCCTCGGCGCTGCGCGCCTCCGTGCCGGTGCGGACCCGCGCGGTGCCGCCGCCGACATCGCCTGCGGGATCCGCCTCGGCGGCGCCGGCGACCGCTTCGGCGATCTCGGCCATCGTGACATCGTTGCGGATCAGCGACTGCGACGGCACTTCGACCACGATCCGGGGCGCGGCAATGCCCTGTATCGTCGTGCGGGTGACCCCGGCGGCGAACAGCCGGGTCACGAATTCGTCGGCGAACCGGCCAAGCTGGTCGACGCCCACCGGCCCGCTGATGACGACATCGGTGACCCGGTCGCGCCATGCCCCACGCCGGACCTCGGGATCCTCGGCGCCTTCGGGCAGCGTGTTCACCCCATCCACCGCGGCCTGAACATCGTCGGCCGCGCGGGACATGTCCCAGCCCGGTTCGAATTCCACCTCGATCCGGGCCGAGCCCTCGCGCGACACCGCGTCGCTGGCGGTCACGCCCTCGACGGCCAGCAGGGCGGGTTCGAGAACCGCGACGATGGCGCGGTCCACATCCTCGGCGCCGGCGCCGCTCCAGGCCACGCTGACCTCCACATCTTCGATGATGACGTCGGGAAAATATTGCGCGCGCATCCGGGGAAAGGCGGCCAGCCCCGCGGCCAGCATGATCACCAGGACCAGATTGGCCGCCGTCCGGTGACGGGCGAAATAGGACAGGATGCCGCCGGCATAGCCTCCGATCCGCAGCGCCATCCCCTAGCCTCCCATCCGGGCTTCGATCCGCTCGACGACCTCGACCGGCACCATGGTTTCCTGCAATTGCGCCAGAACCCGCGCCTTGGCTTCCGACGGCATGCCATCGTTCGACTCGATGAAGGCCACCAGCCGCGCCCGGCGTTCATCGGTCAGTTCCAGCATCTCGGGCAGCGCGGTGCTTGCCGCCGCGCCATCCTCGGCCCGCGCGACCGGTCGCACCTTGATCCCGGCGCCGAGCAGCGGGGTGCGCTCGGTCACGACCTGCCGTCCCACCAGATCGGCGGCGGGCACGATCACCTCGTCACCCTGCCGTCGCAGCACGCCAAGCGGCACGGCTACCAGCCGGTCCTCGGGACCGACGACCAGAACACCCTCGGCGGGGCCGATCGCGGTCGCGGGCAGCAGCGCGACGTTCTGCAGCGGCGTCTCGCGCAGGCGGACCGTGACGAAATCGCCGGGCCGGAAGCCCTTGGGGTCCTCCAGCCGCGCGAACAGCAACCGCCCGGTCTGGCCCTCGCCCACGGCGGCGCTTTCGCGCGTCACCCGGCCCATCGCGGCAAGATCGACGCCATAGACATCCAGCGCGGCCTCGACCTCGGCATCCAGCAATCGCCCGTCGCGGTCCAGAAGCCGCGCATATTGCGGGGTCGAGACGCGGAAGGCCACTTCCAGCGTGTCGGGATCGACCAGCTGCGCCAGCCGTTCATTGGCCGCGACCAGTCCGCCCTCGACCACCGCGACCTCGGCAAGGGTGCCGGCAAAGGCGGCATGGATCTCGGTATCGGCCAGTCCGCGCTCGGCCTCGGTCAGCGCGATGCGGCTGCGTTCCAACGCGGTTCCGGCCTGGTCGATCCGCGCCTCGGCCGCCGCGATGGCCTGCCGCCGCGCCAGCACCGCTTGCTCGGCCGCCGAAGCGGCCAGCTCGGCGGTCTCGACAGCGGCATCGGTGCCGACGCCGCGCGCCACAAGGTTGCGCTGCCGCTCCAGCGCCTGTTCGCGCAGCCGCGCCTGCTGCTCCGCGGCACCCAGCTCGTCGCGCGCCAGATCGAGCCCGCGCCGTGCCTCGCGCAGATCGGCCTCGGCCTCCGCCAGATCGGTGCGGGCGATGTCCAGCGCCGCCTGCGCATCCGCCGGGTCGATCCGCGCCAGAAGCTGCCCGGCCTCGACCGCCCCGCCTTCCTCGAACCCGTCGGCCAGTTCCACGATCCGCCCGGCCGCACTGGCCCGCAGGTCGAGCGTGCGGCGGCTGCGCACCTCGCCGAAGGAGGTCAGGACGGGGGTGATTTCTGATGGGTCCACCGTGGTCACGTTGACGGCAAACACCCTCTCGCGCGCCTGCGGGGCAAAGTTTTCCTCGGCCCAACGCGCCTGCAGGGCGGCGTAAAAGGTCTGACCCGCCCAGGCCAACAGGCCGACGGTGACCGCCAACAGGAAAAGGCCGACAAGGCTGCGGCGCAGAAATCGCATGTTACTCCGGTTCCGTTCGACGCGTCAGAAGACCCCGAATAATAGGGTCGCCGAGATTGAATGTCCAAAACACAATGGCTTTACGTGGCCGGCGGTCATTTCCGTCGCTTGTGCTCGTCGAGACGCGGAAATATCTCGACGAAGTTGCAGGGCCGGTGCCGGTAATCGAGCTGCGGCGCCAGGATCTCGTCCCAGGCGTCCTTGCAGGCGCCGGGGCTTCCGGGCAGCGCGAAGAGGTAGGTGCCGTTCGCCACGCCGCCGGTGGCGCGGGATTGCACCGCAGAAGTGCCGATCTTCTGCATCGAGACGATGGTGAAGACCGTGCCGAAGGCCTCGATCTCCTTCTCGTAGACATCGCGATGCGCCTCGACGGTCACATCGCGCCCGGTCAGCCCGGTGCCGCCGGTCGAGATCACCACGTCGATCTCGGGATCGGCGCACCATTCCCGCAGCTGCGCGGCGATCAGGTCCCGCTCGTCGCGCAGGATGGCCCTCTTGGCCAAATGGTGGCCCGCTGCCTCGATCCGGTCGGCCAGCGTCCGGCCCGACTTGTCATCGGCCTCGCTGCGGCTGTCGGACACGGTCAGCACCGCGATCCTGACCGGGATGAATTCCTTGGTTTCGTCGATGCGGCTCATCCGTTCAACTCCGTTCCACAAGGGCCAGCCGCAGCGCCAGCGCGGCGAAGACAGAGGCGCTGACCCAACCCAGCCAGAGCCCGAAGCGCGGCGAGCGGGCCAGCCTGCGCCCGATACCGCCGGCAAAGACGCCGACCAACCCGTTCACGATCAGCCCGCCGGTGGACAGGATCAATCCCAGAACCAGGAACTGCGGCAGAATGGCGCCCCTGCCGGGGTCCACGAATTGCGGCAGGAAGGCCAGCACGAACAGGATCACCTTGGGATTGGTCAGGTTTACCACCAGCGCCTCGCGGAAGGCCCGCGACGGATGCACCTGCGGCAGGTCGGGCGCGACGGCGCCGTGCCGGACCGCCTGCACCGCCAGCCACAGCAGATAGCAGATGCCGACCCAGCGGATTGCGTCGAACAGCCACGGCGACGCGCCGACCAGCGCCCCCAGCCCCAGACCGGCCGCACCGACATGGAGCATCGCCCCCAGCGCGATCCCGGCATCGGCAGCCAATGCGGCGCGCGGCCCGCCCCGCAGCCCCTGGCCAAGGCAGAACATCATATCCGCCCCGGGCGTCAGGTTCAGCGCCAGCGCCGCGGGAACGAAGGCCAGCAGCACGACGGGATCAACCGGCATCGGCGCGGCTCACAGCTCAAACCAGTTCACGGTCGGCCCCAGATTATGCACCGAGGACCGTCCGATCCGCCCCGACCGCCCCCAGCAATCGTGGATATGACCGCAGAGCACCAGCGCCGGCTGCACCCTTTCGACCGCGCCGCGCACCGCCCGCGACCCCATGGACCCCCTGCCCGCCAGGTCGTCCGCCACGCCCTTCGGCGGCGAATGGGTGATCAGGATGTCGGCGCGCTCCAGCGTCGCCAACAGCGCCTCCGCCGCCTCCTCGGTCAGGTCATAGGACTGCCATGACAGCGGCGGCAGCGGCGGCACCGCGCAGCCGATCCCGTAGATGGTCTTGCCGCCGACCTCGAACGCTTCGCCATGCAGCACCCGTGCGGATGTCGCGCCGCGCAGCGCCTCGAGCGTTTCGTTGTTGCCCGGCACGTAGACGGCCTTCGCCGCCACCGGCTCCAGCGCGCGCATGACCTCGGCCAGCCCCTGATGACCGCTGGCGAAATCGCCCGCGCCGATCACCATGTCGGCCTCCTCGGCGGCAGCGACGATGGCGGCGCAGGCGTCGAGGTCGCGATGGATATCCGAAAAGGCCAGCAGCTTCACGACGGCTCTCTCAGCTTCGCCTGCAGCATCAGCAGATCGTTCCAGGCCTCGCGCTTGTGATGCGGCTGGCGCAGCAGGTAGGCGGGGTGGAACATCGGCAGCGCCGGCAGGTCCAGCGCCGTGGTCCACTGCCCGCGCATCCGGGTGATGCCCTTGCGTCCCAAGAGTGCCTGGCACGAGACGTTGCCGACCAGCACCAGCAGCTCCGGTTCGGCAAGCCTCACATGACGCTCGACGAAGGGCAGCATCATGGCGATTTCCTCGGGCGTCGGTTCCCGGTTCTGCGGCGGACGCCAGGGCAGGACATTGGTGATGTAGACCGCCGCATCCGGGTCCGGCGCGGCCCGCGACATGCCGATCGCGGCGAACATCCGGTCCAGCAGCTGCCCGGCCCGCCCGACGAAGGGCTTGCCGGCGATGTCCTCGTCGCGGCCCGGCGCCTCGCCGATCACCATCACCCGCGCGGCGGGATTGCCGTCGGCGAAGACGGTGTTCCGCGCGCCGCGCTTCAACTCGCATTGCTCGAAGGCCGCAAGCGCGGCGGCCAGCCCCTCAAGATCGCTGGCCAGCGCCGCGGTCTCGCGCGCCAGCGCGACGGGCGCGACGGGATCGGGCGCGGCGACGGAGATTTCCGAAGCGGGCACCGCCTCGGCAGGGGCCGCCTTGACCACCGGTTTCGACTTGCTCAGGTCGAACCGGTTGACCGGCGCGTCGCAGATCGCCTCGGTCGCGCCGAGTTCCATCTGCCAATGCAGAAGCGCCAGCGCCGCCTGCTGATCCCGATGCGAATCCATGCCACAGGCTACCGCGCCGCCGAAACCACGGAAACCGCAAACTCGCGGCTTCATTGTCTTGCAAATATCCCCGCCGGAGGCCTCGGCCGTCCTGCTTGCCGCAGCACTCATTGCCGCCTATAAGCCGGAAAACCGATCGACGGGGCGCCATGACCTTCCGGCAGAAGCACTTACTGGGCATCGAACCGCTTCACCCCGACGAGATTCGCAGCCTTCTGGACCGCGCCGACCACTATGCCGATCTGAACCGCAAGGGCGGGCCGACCGAGCAATCGCTGGCCGGGCTGACCCAGGTCAACATGTTCTTCGAGAATTCGACCCGCACCCAGGCCAGTTTCGAACTGGCCGGCAAGCGGCTGGGCGCGACGGTGATGAACATGGCGATGCAGGCCTCGTCGATCAAGAAGGGCGAGACCCTGATCGACACCGCGCTGACGCTGAACGCGATGCATCCCGACCTGCTGGTCGTCCGCCACCCCCATTCGGGCGCTGTGAACCTGCTGGCGGAAAAGGTAAACTGCGCGGTGCTGAATGCCGGCGACGGGCGGCACGAACACCCCACGCAGGCGCTTCTGGACGCGCTGACGATCCGCCGCGCCAAGGGCCGGCTGCACCGGCTGACCGTGGCGATCTGCGGCGACATCGCGCATTCCCGTGTCGCGCGCTCGAACATCATCCTTCTGGGCAAGATGGAAAACCGCATCCGCCTGATCGGCCCGCCCACGCTGATCCCCGCGAGTGCTGAGGATTGGGGCGTCGAGGTCTACGACAACATGGCCGAGGGGTTGAAGGGAGCCGACGTCGTGATGATGCTGCGGCTGCAAAAGGAACGCATGGACGGCGCCTTCATCCCGTCCGAGCGCGAGTATTTCCACCGCTTCGGGCTCGATGCCGAAAAGCTGGCCCATGCCAAGCCCGACGCCATCGTCATGCACCCAGGCCCAATGAACCGAGGGGTAGAGATCGACGGCACGCTGGCCGACGATATCAACCGCAGCCACATCCAGGAACAGGTCGAAATGGGCGTTGCCGTGCGCATGGCGGCGATGGAGTTATTGGCGCGGAACCGGACGGAAAAGACGGAAGGGGTGTGGGTGTGAGCGCAGACGCCACAGCCGACCCATGGATCGGCCCGCTGGACAAGACCGAACGGCTGCTTTGGCAGGGCCGGCCGGACGGGCGTTTCCGGGTGGACATGTATAACATCGCCCCAAGCCTTTTCGGGATCGTATTCATGGCCGTCGGCATCTTCGAACTGGTTTACGTTCAGTCTTTCGAATCTGGCCTGACGCTTTTTGGCGCGATCCCCGCCGCCTTCGCCGTGACCTTCCTGCTTTTTGGTCTGCATCTTGCTCTGGGCATCCATCTGGGCAGCACATACGACCGCAGAAACACCCGCTATGCCTTGACCGACCAACGCGCGATTGTGGCATTGAACCGGTTCGGAACGCCCATTGTGACCTCCTTCGCGATTACCGCCGAAATGGAGATCGAATTGCGCGCGACCAGGCCGCCAAGCGTGCTTTTCGCCGACAGGTATATCGAGCTTGAGGATGAAACCGAGCGGCAGCGCATCGGCTTTGAGCTGCTTGCCGATACCCAGGACGTCTACGACCTGATGTTGCAGGTCCAGCGGGGGAAGGCATGACGATCCTCCTCACCAACGCCCGCCTGATCGACCCCGAGGCCGGGTCCGAGACCGAGACCCTCGGAGCGATTCGGATATCGGACGGAAAGATTACCGAAATCCTAACGCAACGTACTGAAAACAAAGAGATGTTTCGCGCGCGAAACAAATCCGGCCAAGCCCCTGACACCGGGGACGAAATTCTCGATTGCGCCGGAAAATACCTTGCCCCCGGCATCGTCGATATCGGCGTGAAGGTTTCGGAACCCGGTGAGCGGCACAAGGAATCGTTCCGTTCGGCGGGGCTGGCGGCGGCGGCGGGCGGGGTCACAACGATGGTGACGCGACCCGATACGACGCCCGCGATCGACCATCCCGAGATCCTCGAATTCGTCACCCGCCGCGCGGCCGCGGCGGCCGAAGTCAACGTGCTGCACATGTCGGCGCTGACCCGCGCGCGGGCCGGGCGCGAGATGGTCGAGATCGGCTTCATGCTCGATGCCGGCGCCGTCGCCTTCACCGATTGCGACCATGTCATCGAGGATACCAAGGTCGCCAGCCGCTGCCTGACCTACGCGCGATCCCTGAACGCGCTGGTCATCGCCCATCCGCAGGATCCGGGCCTGTCGCGCGGCGCGGCGGCCACCAGCGGCAAGTTCGCCTCTCTGCGCGGCCTGCCGCAGGTGTCGCCGATGGCGGAGCGGATGGGGCTCGACCGCGATTTGGCCTTGGTCGAGATGACCGGCGTCCGCTATCACGCCGACCAGATCACCAGCGCCCGGTCGCTGCCGCGGCTGGAACGCGCCAAGGCCAACGGGCTGGACGTGACCGCGGGGGTCAGCATCCACCACCTGACGCTGAACGAGCTCGACGTTGGCGACTATCGCACCTTCTTCAAGGTCAAGCCGCCGCTGCGGTCCGAGGATGATCGGGTGGCGATGGTCGAGGCCGTCGCTTCAGGCCTGATCGACATCATCTCTTCGATGCACACGCCGCAGGACGAGGAATCCAAGCGCCTGCCGTTCGAGGAAGCCGCCAGCGGCGCCGTCGCGCTGGAAACGCTGCTGCCCGCCGCGCTGCGGCTCTACCACTCCGGCGACCTCACGCTGCCGCAGCTTTTCCGCGCCCTGTCGCTGAACCCGGCGAACCGGCTGGGCCTGCCGCAGGGGCGGCTGGCGGTCGGCGCGCCGGCGGACCTTGTCCTGTTCGACCCGGACGCGCCTTTCGTGCTGGATCGGTTCACGCTGCAGTCGAAATCGAAGAATACGCCCTTTGACGGACAGCGGATGCAGGGCAAGGTGCTGGGAAGCTGGGTGGGCGGCAAGCGGGTGTTCGGATGATCTATATCGTGGTGGCGGTGGCGGCGTATCTGTTGGGATCGGTGCCCTTCGGTCTGGTGATGGCGCGGGTCTTCGGGCTGGGCGATATCCGCAAGATCGGTTCGGGCAATATCGGCGCGACCAACGTGCTGCGCACCGGCAACAAGCTGGCGGCGTTCCTGACGCTGATCCTCGATGCCGGAAAGGGCGCGATCGCGGTGCTGCTGGCGCGGGCGATGATCGGCGAGGACGCGGCAGGGTTGGCCGGGCTCTTCGCCATGCTCGGCCATCTCTACTCCGTCTTCGCCGGGTTTCGCGGCGGCAAGGGGGTGGCCACCTTCCTCGGAACGCTGCTGGCGCTGTCCTTTCCGGTCGGGCTGGGGGCGTGCCTGACCTGGCTCGTGATCGCGGTCCTCACGCGCTACTCGTCATTTTCGGCATTGGTCGCCGCGGCGGTTTCGCCGCTTCTGGCCTATTACTTCTATCACCGGCAAGGGGCGGTGCTGGTGCTGCTGCTCGCCGCTTTGATTTTCTACCGTCACGGTGACAATATCAGACGATTGATGAACCGGACCGAACCGAGGATCGGACAAAAGGGCAAATAGAGGGACAGTCATGGATTTCACCACCGCAGTCCGCACCTGCTTTCAGAAATACGTCACCTTTTCGGGCCGTGCGCAAAGATCGGAGTTCTGGTATTTCGTGCTGTTCAATTTCATCGGCAGCTTCGTATTGGGCCTTGTCGATGCGATCCTGTTCGGCTGGGCCAGCGACGATCCACAATTCCTCAACGGCATTTTCGGGCTGGTGATGTTCCTGCCCTCGATCTCGGTCGCGGTGCGGCGGCTGCATGACACCGACCGCTCCGGCTGGTGGTGGTGGATCATCCTGATCCCGCTGATTGGGTGGATCGTCCTGATCGTCTGGTACGCGACGAAAGGCACCGACGGACCGAACCGTTTCGGTCCCGACCCGCTTGACGGACCCTCAAGCGGGTACGACGACAGCTTCACCGCGCGCTCCTCGATCCCCTCGGTGCCGCGCCGCGACTAGCGCGCTGGCGGCGTTCCGTCAGTAGGAATACTCCGCATAGACGCGTGAGATATCACCATCCCAGTCGCCGTGGTACTGCGCCAGCAACTCGTCGGCCGGGACCATGCCCGACTCGACGCTTTCCTTCAGCGCGTTCAGGAAATGGGTCTCGTCCGGCACAAGGCCGCCGGCGCCGGGCATCGCGCGGGCTTTCAGCCCGGCTTCGGAAATTGCCACGGCCTGCCGCGCGATGTCGTGCATCTTCAGCCCGCCGACCTCTGCCTGCAATCCGTCGACCGAGGCGGCGACGCGCAGGGCGTCACGGGTCTCGGCGTCCCAGCCCTTGACGAGGTCCCAGGCGGCATCGAGCGCAGTCTGGTCATAGGTCAGACCGACCCAGAAGGCGGGCAGCGCGCAAAGCCTGCGCCACGGGCCGCCATCGGCGCCGCGCATCTCGATGAACTTCTTCAGACGCGCCTCGGGGAAGACCGTGGTCAGGTGATCGGCCCAGTCCGACAGCGTCGGCTTTTCGCCCGGCAAGGCAGGCAATTCGCCCTTGAGGAAATCGCGAAACGACTGGCCGAGCGCGTCGATATACTTGCCGTCGCGGTAGACGAAATACATCGGCACATCCAGAACCCAGTCGGCATAGCGCTCGAAACCGAAGCCATCCTCGAAGACGAAGGGCAGCATTCCGGTGCGGCTGTCATCGAGGCTGCGCCAGATGCGGGCGCGCCAGCTCTTGTGGCCGTTCAGCTCGCCCTCGAAAAACGGCGAATTGGCAAAGAGCGCGGTCGCGAGCGGCTGCAGCGCCAGGGCCACGCGCATCTTCTGCACCATGTCGGCCTCTGAGCCGAAGTCGAGATTGACCTGCACGGTGCAGGTCCGGCGCATCATCTGGGTGCCGTGGGTGCCGACCTTTTGCATATAGGCGTCCATCAGCTTGTAGCGGCCCTTCGGCATCAGCGGCATCTGCTCGTGCGTCCAGATCGGCGCCGCCCCGAGGCCGATGAACCCGGCGCCGATGCGGTCGGCCACGGTCTGCACGTCGCGCAGGTGGTCGTTCACCTCGTCGCAGGTCTGGTGGATCGTCTCCAGCGGCGCGCCGGACAGTTCCAGCTGACCGCCCGGTTCCAGGCTGACATTGGCGCCGTCCTTGACCAGGCCGATGATATTGCCGCCTTCCAGCACCGGCTCCCAGCCGAAACCGTCGCGCAGCCCTTCGAGCATCGCCTTGATCGAACGCGGCCCGTCATAGGGCAGCGGCAGGAGCGTGTCCTTGCAATAGCCGAACTTCTCGTGCTCGGTGCCGATGCGCCAGGCGGATTTCGGCTTGCAGCCGGAAGAGAGATATTCGACGAGCTGCTGGTGCCGCTCGATCGGCCCGCCGCCGGACTGTGGAATGGACATGTTCGCGCTCCGGACTGCCTCTGTCAGGGTCCGTCAGGCTTGGTGCGAAAGATCGGGGAAGTCAATGCAAGGCGGGTGCGGAAGCCTGCCAGATGGTCACCTGCCGTTCGGGCTTGCCGGTCAACTCGCCGAGCATCCGGTCAAGCTGGATACCATCGAGCTTGGCGAATACGTCGAACAGAGACTCGGCGCCCTCGGCATTGGTCGGGATGCGCAGCGGCGGCGAATGCGGATCATGCAGCACCCATTGCGAGGTGGGCTTGGCAGTCGGGTCGAGTTCCACCTTGGTAAGATCGGCCACCGCCATGGCGCCGCCTTCATGCGGACCGTAATAGGCGACCTGCCCTTCCATCACATGCACGACGCCGGCGCCGCCGGCGCCGGTGCGGAACCGGGCGCGCTGGATGCCGGCGAAGAACAGCACTGCGCCGGCGATCGCCAGCGAGGTCCCGATCATCGTCATAATGCCGGTGCCGCCGATCGCCCAGTACATGCCGAGGATCGACACGAAGACGCCGATCAGCGCCTCTCGGCACCGAAGGATCGCTTCTTTCACTTCCGGTCTAACCAGTTGCATCACCAATCACCGAGTGTGCTTTGCCACAGGCATAACGCCGCTACGGCGGCAGTATCGGCCCTTAGTATCCTAGGACCTAGGCAAATTTGTGTCATTTGCGGCATTTTCAGCAGCTTTTCGCGTTCACTGTTGCTGAAACCCCCCTCTGGCCCGATCAGGATGGCCCAGGGGCCACGGGTGGCGCCCTGCAACGTGTCGCGCGCGCCGGCCCGCGCCTCGTCGCAGAACAGAAGCTGGCGGTCGTCGGGCCAATTGGCCAGAACCCGATCCAGCCGCTGCAGGTCCGCCACCTCGGGCACGTAGGTCGCGCCGCATTGTTCCGCAGCCTCGCGGACATGGGCCTGCAAACGGTCCTGCCGGATGCGTTCGGAATTGGTGAACTCGGTCTGGACGGGCAACAGCCGTGCTGCGCCCATCTCGACCGCCTTCTCGACGATGAAATCGGTGCGCGCCTTCTTGACCGGGGCGAAGAGCAGCCAGAGATCGGGCGGCATCTGCAAGGGTTTCGTCTGCTCCACGCAGGTCAGGCTGCCGCCGCGCTTGCCCGCCTCTGCGACCTTGGCCAACCATTCGCCGTCCTGCCCGTTGAACAGCAGGACCCGCGCGCCTTCCGTCAGCCGCATCACCCCGAAGAGGTAATGCGCCTGGTCGCGCGACAGAGGAACCGATTGCCCCGGCCCAAGCGGGTGCTCTACACAGAGCCTGATCTTCGCATCCGACATGAAAGGCAATCTATGACCGGCACCGGCAATACGCCAGAGACCGAAGGCCG
Organism: uncultured Alphaproteobacteria bacterium; assembly: GCA_942492375.1. GTDB lineage: Bacteria > Pseudomonadota > Alphaproteobacteria > Rhodobacterales > Rhodobacteraceae > JAHEAO01. The sequence goes on along the minus strand of CALOEL010000002.1, from coordinate 156,181 downwards.
CGTGTTCGACGCGGTGGGCGGCAACTGGGTCGACCGGTGGGCGCCGGCCTGGACGCGGCCCTATCTGCGGCTGTCGCGGGCCGACCGGCCGATCGGCACATGGTTGTTGCTGCTGCCCTGCTGGTGGGCGGCGCTGCTGGCCTCGGCGGCGCAAGGCGCCTTCGGGCTACGCGAAGTCTGGATCATGGCGGCCTCCGGGCTTGGCGCCTGGCTGATGCGGGGCGCGGGCTGCACCTGGAACGACATCACCGACCGCGACTTCGACGCGGCGGTGGCGCGCACCCGGTCGCGGCCGATCCCGTCGGGGCAGGTCACGGTGCGGCAGGCGGCGGTCTGGCTGGTCATCCAGGCGCTTGCCGCCTTCGCGATCCTGCTGACGTTTCACATTACCGCGATCTGGCTCGGCATCGTCTCGCTGGCGCTGGTGGCGGTCTATCCGTTCGCGAAGCGGTTCACCTGGTGGCCGCAGGTCTTCCTGGGCCTCGCGTTCAACTGGGGCGCGCTCCTGGTTTGGGCGGCGGTGACGGGCGGGCTGGGCTGGCCGGCGGTCTTTCTATATCTTTCGGGCATCGCCTGGACGCTGTTCTACGACACGATCTATGCCCATCAGGACAAGGAGGACGACGCGCTGATCGGCGTGAAATCCACCGCAAGGCTTTTCGGAACAGGCACTTACCGCTGGCTGCGGTGGTTCCTGATCGCCTCGGTCCTCTTGATGACGGTGGCGGTGCTGCTGGCGCTTCTGCCCACCGGCAACCCCCTGGCGCTGGCGGTGGCGCTGGGTGCGCCCTGGGCGTTCGGCTGGCACCTGGCCTGGCAGATCCGCGCGCTCGACATCGACGATCCCCAGACCTGCCTGCGGCTGTTCCGGTCGAACCGCAATGCCGGGCTGATCCCTGCGCTGTTTGTCGCCATTGCCTTGGCGCTATGATTGCGGCAGGAGCCGACAGGCTCTAGTTAGGGCCGAACCGCCGCTGCCCCGAGTCGACATATGCGCCTGAAAACATTTCTTCCCGCCCTGATCGCCCTCGGTCTGGCGATCACGCTGGCCACGGTGACCTCGGTCATCGCGGTTTCGGCCATCGAGTCGCGGTCCGAAGAGGATGTGCGCCGGGTGCTTGAACTGAACGGCCACGACTGGGTCGCGGTCGAGGTGGACGGGCTGCAAGTGCTTCTGACCGGCGATGCCGAGGACGAGGCGACGCGGTTCCGCGCGCTCAGCCTGGCCGGAACGGTGGTCGATGCGGCACGAGTCATCGACATGATGGAGGTGACCGATCCCGAACCGATCGTGCCGCCGCGCTTTTCCATCGAAATCCTGCGAAACGATGACGGCATTTCGCTGATCGGGCTGATCCCGGCCACGATGGATCGCGAGGAGGTTGTCGGACGGATCGCAGTCCTGGCGGATGGCACCGAGGTGACCGACCTGATGGAAGTTGCCGACTACAAGGCACCGGAGCGCTGGGACGATGCGCTGGAATACGGGCTGGACGCGCTGACGCGGCTGCCGCGCTCGAAGATCTCGATCGCGGCGGACCGGATCGACATCAAGGCGATCAGCGACAGCGCCACCGAGAAACGCCGGCTGGAAGCCGAGTTTGCCCGCAGCGCGCCCGACGGGATGCCTGTCGCCGTCGAGATCACCGCGCCCCGGCCTGTCATCACGCCCTTCACGCTGCGGTTCCTGATCGACGAGCGCGGCGCGCGGTTCGATGCCTGTTCCACCGATACCGAGGCGGGGAAGGCGAAGATCCTGAAGGCCGCCGCCGAGGCCGGACTGGAAGGTAAGGCAAGCTGCACCATCGGGCTTGGCATCCCCAGCCCGACCTGGGACGAGGCGGTCGTGGTCGGCATCAGCAAGATTGCGGAGCTGGGCGGCGGCTCGATAACCTACAGCGATGCGGATGTGACCCTGATCGCGCCTGCCGATACGACTCAGGACAAGTTCGACACGCTCGTTGGCGAACTGACCGCCGCGCTGCCGGATGTCTTTTCGCTGCATTCCGTGCTGCCGGAACCGGTCGAGATCGACGGCACCGGCGAGGGCAAGGGCCCGCCCGAATTCATCGCCACGCTCAGCCCCGAAGGCACCGTGCAGCTGCGCGGCCGGATCACTGACGACCGCGCCCGGATCGCCGCCGAGAGCTTTGCCCGCGCCAATTTCGGCAGCGGCCAGGTCAACGGCGCGATGCGGCTCGATGACGGCCTGCCGAAGGGCTGGTCGACGCGGGTGCTGGCCTCGCTTCAGGTGCTGGGGCTGCTGAACAACGGCACGGTCGTGATGCAGCCCGACGTCGTCGAGATCCGCGGCACCACCGGCGATCCCGACGCCAGCGCCGAGATTTCCCGCATCCTGTCCGAGAAGCTGGGCGAGGCAGAGGATTTCCGCATCGAAGTGGTCTACGAGCGCAAGCTGGACCCGGTGCTGAACCTTCCGACAGCCGAGGAATGCGTCGCGAAGATCAACCAGGTGCTTGCGATCCGCAAGATCACCTTCGATCCCGGTTCCGCCGATATCGACGGCGAGTCCGGCGATACCGTGGAAGAGATCGCCGAGATCATGGCCGACTGCACCGATTTCCCGATCGAGATCGCCGGTTTCACGGACAGCCAGGGCCGCGAGGTGATGAACGAGGCGCTGAGCCAGGCGCGGGCCGACGCGGTGCTGAACGCGCTGATGGCGCGGCGGGTGCTGACCTCGAACATGGTCGCCAAGGGCTATGGCGAGGCCGATCCGATCGCCGATAACGACACCGAAGAAGGCCGCGAAGCCAATCGGCGTATTGAATTCAGGCAAATATTGCCGGAAGAAGAGCAGACCGCAGAAGCCGGAGCCGAAGACGACGCGACGGCGGAACCAGAAGATGCCCCGGCCGAAGAGCCCGAACCCCACAGCGAAGAGGCAGAGTAGCCGGATGAACAGAATAGAGTTTGTCATCGCGACCGCGATCATTCTGTTCGTGGCGTTCATGCTGGGTTGGTTCGCGCATTGGATCGTTCATCGCTTCATGCGCGTGTCGCAGTCCGATATGGGCGAGATCGACCACATGGCGCACCAGTTGCACGAGGCAGAGGAACAGCGCGATCAGGCGGTGGCGTTCTACCAGCAGCGCGAGGCGGAGATGTCGAACCAGCTGGCCCAGACCGAAGCAGAGCTGCGCGCCGCGATGGACGGGCTGCGCGATGCGCGCCACGAGGCCGAGGAGCTGCGCGCCCATCTGGACAGGGTGCGCAACAGCGTCTGAGCGCTGCCGCTACCGGGGCTACCAGCGCTTCAGTGCCTCCTCGTCGTCGTCCTTCGCCTCGACCCAGTTCTCGCCGCTTTCCGTCACTTCCTTCTTCCAGAAGGGCGCGCGGGACTTCAGGTAGTCCATCAGGAACTCCGCCGCCTCGAAGGCATCTGCCCGGTGCGGCGCGGAGGTTGCGACCATCATGATCTCTTCGCCGGGCTTCAGAGGCCCGTGGCGGTGGATGATCAGGCAGTCACCCAGCGACCAGCGGCGGCGGGCCTCGGCCTCGATCGCTTCGATGGCGGGCTGGGTCATCGCCGGGTAATGCTCGATCAGCATGTGTTTCAGATCGCCGCCCAGGTCGCGGACGACGCCGGTGAATGTGACAATCGCGCCCATGTCTGCCCGGCCCTTCGAGAAGGCCGCGACCTCGGCGCCAAGCTCGAAGGCGTCCGACTGCACCCGGACCGCCACGGCCTAGCCCCCGGTCATCGGCGGAAAGAACGCCACTTCCCGCGCGCCCTTCAGCGATGCGTCGAATTCCGTCAACTCCTGATCGACCGCGACCCGAAGCGCCGAGAGATCGGCGAATGCGGCGGCGTAGCGGTCCTCGCGGCCGCGCAGTTCCTCAATCAGATCGGCCACGGTCGCGGCATCGGTGTCCAGCCGTTCCTTCGGCAGACCGATGCGTTCGCGGACCCAGGCGAAATAGAGCACGTCGATCATATCGCCTCCTTGTCGCTGAGATAGGGCAGCGCCTTGCGGAAGTAGTCAAAGCCGGTGAGGAAGGTCAGCGTGGCAGCGACCCAAAGCAGGCACACGCCGAGCCACCAACTGAGCCAGGCAAAGAAGTCGAGCCGCCGCAGACCGACAGTATCCTCGATCTCTCCGCTGAGGATGTCGACGATCGTGCTGTCGTCCATCCCGTAGGTCCGGTCCAGCATCATGTGGCCGAAGATACCGGTGCCGAATAGGACAGCGATCGCGACCATCTGCGCCGTGGTCTTCCATTTCGCCAGTTTCGTCACTTTCAAAAGCCCCGCAGTCGCGCCGAGAAATTCGCGCAGTCCCGAAACGAAGACCTCGCGGAAGATGATCAGCGTGGCCGGCAGCAGGATCCAGGGATCCATGCCGGAAAAGCCGGTGATGACCAGCAGCGCGATCACCACCATCGCCTTGTCGGCAATCGGGTCCAGCATCGCGCCGAAGCGGCTTTCCTGCCGCCAGAGCCGCGCCAGATAGCCGTCGAAATAGTCGGTGATCGCGGCCCCCAGGAACAGCACCAGCGCCAGCCAGTCAGCCCATGGACGGTTGAAATAGAGAAACATGACCGCGACGCCGGGCGCCGCGAGCAGCCGCAGGATCGTGAGGATATTCGGGATCGTCCAGCTCATGGGGCATGACTAGCGGATGCGGGGGAGAGGGGGAAGGGGGGCCGCGGGCGCGCCGGTTCCGGCGATGTTGCGGTCGGCACGCGGGTGCGGCGCCCATCCTGGGAGTGTCGCGGCGGCGGGAGAGTCGATGTCGTGGTGGAAAAAAACCGCGATTTCGTTTACACTGGAACCGGATAGGTGAGCCTGCATCACCTCGGATCGCCTGCGGGCCTGGTGTCGAAAGTGGGATCGAGATGAGCAAAATCAACCGAAAATTCTTCTTCGATACCGTCAGATTGACCCTGTTCGACGGTTCTTTGCGTCAGACGCAGGTGACCGGACTGACATCGCTGCTGGACTATTGGGAAAAGCGTCATGCGGATCGGGATGACCGTTGGCTGGCCTATGTTCTGGCGACCGCCCATCACGAGGTGGACCGCAAGATGCAACCGATCAAGGAATATGGCGGCGACGCCTACTTTTTCCGGATGTACGATATCGACGGTGACCGCCCCGCGGTCGCAAGGCGGCTTGGCAATCTTGCTACCGGCGATGGCGTGAGGTTTCACGGGCGCGGCTTCGTCCAGATCACCGGCCGCTACAACTACGCGGATTGGCAGAACCGGCTGAACGTCGATCTGACGAGCAACCGATCCTGTGCGGACAGGGTGCTGGATCTGGCGCGGGCGACCGAGATCATCTTCGAGGGCATGATCCACGGCACGTTCACGGGCAAGAAGCTGTCCGACTATTTCGTGAACGTGCAGCAGCGATGGGAAGACGCGCGCCGAATCGTCAACGGGACCGACAAGAAGGCGCTGATCGCGTCCTATGCGAAGAAATATTACGCGGCGATTTCCTACACGACGGCCTGAAGGGTCTTCACCCGGCCGCGTGGAAGAAATCGTAGACCGTCTGCGCGACCTTTTCCGATATCCCTTCGACCGCCTTCAGATCGGTAAGACCGGCACGGGCGACCGCCTTGGCGCTGCCGAAATGCTGTAGAAGCGCGCGCTTGCGGGCGGCGCCGACGCCCGGCACCTCGTCGAGCGGCGTGGCGCCCACCGCCTTGGCGCGCTTGGCGCGATGGGTGCCGATGGCGAAGCGGTGGGCCTCGTCGCGCAGGCGCTGGACGAAGTAGAGCACCGGGTCGTTGTGGCGCAGCGCCGTCGGGCGTTTGCCGGGGCGGTGGAATTCCTCTTTCCCCGCGTCGCGGTCGATGCCCTTGGCGACGCCGATGACCGGGATATCCTCGACCCCCTGTTCGCGCAGGATCTCGGCCACGGCGCTCACCTGCCCTGCGCCGCCGTCGATCAGCAGCAGGTCGGGCCAGGTGTCGTCCTGCCGGTCGGGGTCCTCTTTCAGCAGTCGGGCAAAGCGGCGGGTCAGCACTTCTTTCATCATCCCGAAATCGTCGCCGGGGGTCAGGCCGTCGCCGCGGATGTTGAACTTGCGGTACTGGCTTTTGATGAAGCCTTCCGGCCCCGCGACGATCATTGCGCCGACCGCGTTGGTGCCCTGAATGTGGGAATTGTCGTAGACCTCGATCCGCTGCGGCGGGGCGTCGAGATCGAAAGCCTCGGCCAGACCGTCCAGCAGCTTGGTCTGGGTCGCGGTTTCCGACATCCGGCGGGCCAGGCTCTCTCGGGCATTGCGGGCGGCATTGGCGACAAGCTCGGCCTTCTCGCCGCGTTGGGGGATGGCGAGTTCCACCTTGCGGCCGGCTTTCTGCGTCAGCGCCTCTGCCAGAAGATCCTCGTCCTCGATCGGATGGGACAAGAGGATCAGCCGGGGCGGTTCCCTGGTGTCGTAGAACTGGGCGGTGAAGGCTTGCAGCACCTCGGCGGCCTCGGCCCCCGATCCGGTGCGGGGGTAGTAGTCGCGGTTGCCCCAGTTCTGGTTGGCGCGGATGAAGAAGACCTGAACGCAGGCCTGTCCGCCGTCCATATGCAGCGCGATCACATCGGCTTCGGCCACACCGCGCGGGTTGATGCCCTGGTTCTGCTGAACTTGCGTCAACGCGCGGATGCGGTCCCGCAGGGCGGCGGCGCGTTCGAATTCCATCGCCTCGCTCGCGGATTCCATCTGGGCGGCAAGTTCGCCCTGCATGTTGGTGGATTTTCCCTGCAGGAACAGCTCGGCATCGCTCACCAGCCGGGCATAGTCGGGCTCGGAGATATGGCCGACGCAGGGCGCCGAGCACCGCTTGATCTGGTAGAGCAGGCACGGGCGCGTACGGCTTTCGAACATCGAATCCGAGCAGTTGCGGAGCAGGAACACCTTCTGCAATTGGTTCAGAGTGCGGTTCACCGCGCCGGCGCTGGCGAACGGGCCGTAATAGCTGCCCTTCTCGGTCTTGGCGCCGCGATGCTTCTTGATCTGCGGAAAGGCGTGGTCCTTGGCGACGAGGATGTTCGGGAACGACTTGTCGTCGCGCAAGAGCACGTTGTAGCGCGGCTTGAGCTGCTTGATGAGGTTCTGTTCCAGCAACAGCGCCTCGGTTTCGGTGCGCGTGGTCAGGAACATCATCGAGGCGGTTTCGGCGATCATCCGGGCGATGCGGCCGGAATGGCCGGCGGGCTTGGCGTAGTTCGCGACGCGCTTTTTCAGGTTCCGCGCCTTGCCGACGTAAAGCACCGCGCCGCGGTCATCGAGCATCCGGTACACGCCCGGAGAGTTATCCAGCGTCCGCAGATAGCCCTGCACGCGAGCGTGTCCGGTGGCGGTTTTCCGCGAGGTTGTTGAGGTCGGGCTTTTCGGCATCTGGAAGGCGGATGATTCCTTGGTTGGCTGCAACCTTACAGCGGCGGCATCAAGAGGAAAGGTTTCCCCGAAAGCTGGGGATAAGTCTGGTGACAAGATTTTGGTGTACCAGAATTTCCCTTATTTTCAGCCCCCTTCGTCGATTTGCCTAAAAAATAGGCACGGTTGCAAGGCATTGATTTCATTTGATTTAATTTTGAACGTAGAGCAAATAACTGAAAACATTAGCAGAATCGTAACAGTTTCGTGACGGCTTGGTGAATGGTGCACAAGTCAAGCCCGGATCGGCGCGCGAATGTCGCAGGAACTAGGAGCGGCCGATGATATCGGGGGTCCGCCAGCCCATATGCTGACCGCCATCGACCAGCAGCAATTGGCCCGTGACCGCAGGTGCATCCAGAAGATATCGGAGCGCGTGCAGGATATCTTCGGGGTTCGAGCCGCGCTGCAGCACGGTCGCGGCGCGCTGGTTGGCGAAATGATCCTCGGACTGGCGCGCGCCGATCATCGTCGGACCCGGTGCGATGGCATTGACGCGGATGTTCGGCGCCAGCGCCTGTGCTGCAGTCTGGGTGAAGGCCCAGAGCCCCATCTTGGCGATCGTGTAGGTCATGAATTCGGGGGTCAGCTTGCGCACCCGCTGATCGACCATGTTGACGACCAAACCGAGAGCCAGCACCTCTCCGTTCTCATCCCTCCCCGCATCCGGCATCTGCGCGGCAAGCGCCTGGGTCAGCACGAAGGGCGCCCGCAGGTTCGAGCCGATATGCCTGTCCCAGCTTTCGCGGGTCGCGGTGGCGATATTGTCGTAATCGAAGATCGAGGCGTTGTTGACCAGCACCGTCAGCGGCCCCCCCAGCCCGTCCGCGGCCCGGCCGATCAGACCCTGGGTCTGGTCTTCGTCCAACAGGTCCGCCTGCAAAGTCACGGCGTTCCGGCCCTTTGCACGGACAGTTTCCGCGACGTCCTCGGCGGCCTCGGCGGAGGTCGCGTAATGTACCGCGACGTCATAACCCTGCTCGGCAAGACAGAGCGCCATCGCCCGGCCCAGCCGCTTTCCTGCACCCGTCACCAGGGCGCGCCTATGCGCATGTCCCATAGCCATCCCTCAGATCAGCAATGCAATCACGTAGGCGACATATCCCAGCATCAGGCCCGCCCCCCAAAGCCGCGATATATCCTTGCGCAAATAGGCGAACCTGAACAGCACCAGCGCGACCGCCAGCATCACCCACATGTCGAAGCCGACGATCTCTGGCGGAATCGGGATCGTTCCGACCAGGGACGAGACGCCGAGGATCGCGAGTATGTTGGCGATGTTCGATCCTATCACGTTGCCAAGTGCGACTTCCGCATGGCGCCGCCAGGCCGCCACCGTCGTCGTTGCAAGTTCCGGCAGCGAGGTGCCGACCGCGACCAGCGTGAGGCCTATCACCGTCTCGCTTATCCCGAAGTTGCGGGCGATCGCGGTGGCGCTGTCCACGAGGATGTCCGCGCCGAAAGGCAGGCCGACGAGGCCGACGGCAAGATAGGCGGCAATCTTCCACCAGCGCATGTGCGGATCCGCGCTTTCCAGATCCATCCCGGCATTGTTCGTGCCGTTTTCCCTGCGATGCTGCCGCGCGTTCCTGATCTCGTTCAGCAGAACCGCCGCGTAGAATGCGAGAAGCAGCAGCCCGGACATCCAGGTCAACGCGCCGAAGAATGCCAGCAGGATGAACAGAACCGTCACCGCGATCATCTGCAGGTAGCTTTGCCGCGTCTCGCAGGCCGATGTATTCATGCCGAACAGCATCGCCGGCAGGCCGAGCACGAGCAGGATATTGGCGACGTTGGACCCGACGACATTGCCGATCGCGATCCCCGGCACGTCGCGCAGGACCGCCTGGACCGACACCAGCAATTCGGGCGCCGATGTGCCGAAGGCCACGATGGTCAGGCCGACGATCAACGACGGGATGCCCAGCCTCAGGCTGAGATTGACCGCGCCGCGCACCAGTGCGTCGCCCGCGACGACGAGGATCACCAGTCCGACTGTTGCAAGCAGGAAGTCCATGAAGCCCTATGATTTCGCGCCGCAGCCGCAGCCTGATTTTCCGAATCGGTAACGGCCGCATTTGGGGCATTTGGCCGCCGATAGCCGCTTTTGCCCCGGAAAGCGCAGCTTGCCGAACATCGCTAGGATCAGGATCCCGATCAGGAAGAATGTGACTGCCTTGACCAAGGCCTAAAGCCCGTATCGCGCAAAGTGCATGCGGTCTTCCACTGCGCCCAGCGCTTCGCCGGCCAAGCTGCCGCCGATCCGCGACAGGAACGGGCGTTTGCGGGTGTAGGGGACGAATTTGACCTTGTCGCCGAACCGCTCTTTCATCTTCGGAACGAGATGGCCGATGCCGTCCGCCAGCCCCAGTTCCACGCCTTTCTGTCCGACCCAGAATTCACCGGTGAACAGATCGGTGCCGTCGGTCAGCTTGCCGTCACGCCGCGTCCGGACCTGGTCGATGAACGTCCCGTGCATCGATTCGAGGATGGATTTGAGCCGTTTCACATCCTGCGGTTTCTCGGGTTCGAACATGTCCAGGGTGCTTTTCGACTTGCCTGCGGTGTAAAGCCGCCTTTCGATGCCGTGCCGGTCGATGAAATCGTGCAGGCCGAAGCTTCCGGAGATTACCCCGATCGAACCGACGATCGAGGTTGCGTCGACCCAGATCTCGTCGGCGGCGCAGGCCAACCAGTAGCCTCCCGAGGCCGCCACATCCTCGACGAAAGCGAAGACCGGCACCTTCTTTTCCTCGGACAGACGGCGGATGCGGGCGGCGACCAGCGAAGACTGCACCGGCGACCCGCCCGGCGAATTGATCGCCAGCGCGACCGCTGCGGGCTTGTATCGCCGAAAGGCGCGCTCGATCATCGGCGCGAGGCCGGTATCGTTAAGCGTCAGGCCGCGCGATGCCGAAGAAATCGTGCCTTCGAGGCGAATGACCGACACCACCGGGTTGGATTTGATAAAGGGGATCCATCTTTTCATCCGAGTGATGTAGAGCGCCACGGTCCGGGGAACAAGGTTTCTGAACGGTATCTTGCGCACAACGCCGGTGCCGGTGCGGGATCGCTGTTCCACACCGGAGTTCCCGACGCCGCCTACCGCCCCTGAAACGGGCCGCAGGTCAGTCGGCCATGCTTCCTTCGCCAAGCACGAAGGTCACGTTGAGATTCACGCGATAGGAGGTGATCTTGCCGTTCTCGATGGCGACCTGCTGTTCCTTCACCCAGGCGCCCTTGACGTTCTTGAGCGAGTTCGAAGCCCGCTCGACGCCCTTGTTGATAGCGTCTTCAAAGCTTTTGTCGGAGCTGCTGGAAATCTCGATAATCTTCGCGACAGTCATCACGTCCTCCTCGTTTTCTAAGCGCAACGCCCGGTATTTCCCATCTCGGGAAGCCGCGAGTTCCGTTTGGTTGAGTAATCCAACTGCCGGGACGGTCGATTTGTTCCGCAGTTTCAAGATTCGGAAGAATTCGGTCCGGAGTTTGAACTAGATCAAGTTTTCCGCCCGGGATCGCGACTAAGCAGTCGGAACCTAAACGCGCGGAAAGTTCCCTTGATGCTGCCTGACCCTGTCTTCACCCGATGGAAAGTCATCCATTATCTGATCGGACTGCTGTTCTCGTTTGCAGCTCTTGCAGTGTCGGTCACGGGAGCAGGGGCCAGCCAGCTTGACCGTTTCCTGCCCGATCTTGACCCGGCCTTCTTCGTGGAAGGCGCGACGGGTTTCGGCGCGGTCCGGCAGGACATCCCGGTGGCGCCGCTGCTGCAGGGTTCCGAAACTGTAGGCTATGTCTTCCTGACTTCCGATTTCGTCGGCACAACAGGGTATTCGGGCAAGCCGATCCATGTCGTCGCTTCGATATCGCCCGATGCAGTGCTGACGGGCGCCAAGCTGGTGGACCACGCAGAGCCGATCGTGCTTGTTGGCATTCCCGAATCCAAGATGCTGGCTCTGACCGAAAGCTATGCAGGGCTGGACCTGAAGGCCGAGGCCGCGGCGGGCGGGTCGGCGCATGACCTCGACATCATCTCGGGCGCGACCGTCACGGTCATGGTGATCGACGACTCTCTGGTGCGCGCCGGGCTGAAGGTGGCGCGGGGGCTGGGGCTTGGCGGGCTTTCGGTGGTCGAGGGCGGGCCGCAGCGGCGGATCGACCCAACCGCCGAGGCGGCGGAAAGCTGGTCCGAGATGCTGGGCAACGGCACCGTGCGGCGGCTGACGCTGGATGTCGGGCAGGTCAACCGCGCCTATGAGGAATCCGGCGACGCCCGCGCCGCAGAGCGGCCCGAACCAGGAGAGCCGGGAGACACGTTCATCGACCTCAACACGGCGCTGGTCAGCGTGCCCTCGATCGGCCGCAACCTGCTGGGCGGGCCGGAATATGCGAACATGGAGAAGTGGCTGGAAGAGGGCGAGCATGCGATCGTGGTTGCGGGGCGCGGCCGGTATTCGTTCAAGGGGTCCGGCTATGTGCGCGGCGGCATCTTCGACCGCATCCAGCTGATCCAGGGCGACCGCTCGTATCGCTTCACCGACAAGCGGCATCGCCGCCTGGGCGCGCTGGCGCCCTCTGACGCGCCGAGCTTCGACGAGGTCGATCTGTTCCGGATCCCCGCCGATGCCGAATTCGATCCGACCGAGCCGTGGCGCCTGCAACTGCTGGTCCAGCGCGCCGTCGGCGCGGTCGACAAGAGCTTCCTGACCTTCGACCTCGGCTACAGCCTGCCTACCGATTTCCTTGAACCGCTGCAGGTGGCGAGCCCCGCCGTCGTGACCGAAGAGGAAGAGGCCGCCAAGCGCGAGTTGTGGCAACGGATCTGGCGCGACCGCCAGATCGAGATCGGCATCCTGGTCGCGATGCTGGTGGTGCTGACCGGAACCTTCTTCTTCCAGAACCAGGTGACGCGGAACGAGCGCCGCTTCTACTGGTTCCGCATCGGCTTTCTCACCATGACGCTGTTCTTCATCGGCTGGTATGCCAATGCGCAGCTTTCGGTGGTGAACCTCATGGCGCTGGGCAATTCGCTGAAGGACGGCTTTACCTGGGATGCCTTCCTGCTGGATCCGCTGGTCTTCATCCAGTGGTTCGCGGTGGCCGCGGCGCTGATCTTCTGGGGGCGCGGCGCCTATTGCGGCTGGCTTTGCCCGTTCGGCGCGCTGCAGGAGCTGACCAACCAGATCGCGCGGTTCTTCAAGGTGCCGCAATGGGAGCTGCCCTGGGGCCTGCATGAGCGCCTTTGGCCGATCAAGTACATGATCTTCCTCGGCCTGTTCGGCCTGTCGCTGGTCTCGATGCCGCTGGCCGAGAAATTCGCCGAGGTCGAGCCGTTCAAGACCGCGATCATCCTGAAATTCATCCGCGACTGGCCCTTCGTCGTCTTTGCCGTGGCGATCATCATCGCCAACCTCTTCGTCGAGCGCTTCTACTGCCGCTATGTCTGCCCGCTGGGCGGGGCGCTGGCGATCCCGGCGCGGATGCGGATGTTCGACTGGCTAAAGCGCTACAAGGAATGCGGCAGCCCCTGCCAGACCTGCGCCAACGAATGCCCCGTTCAAGCGATCCATCCGACCGGAGAGATCAATCCGAACGAATGTGTCAACTGCCTGCATTGTCAGGTTCTGTACCGATCCACCACGAAATGTCCCGTCGTCATCAAACAGATGCGGCGGCGGGCCACCGCTTCAAAAGGCGCGCAATCGAACGCCGCGGCGCTCGACAAGATGCTTGCTGGAGCCTCATCCAAGAAGGAGACCCAAGATGTCTGAGGAAAGAAAACAACTGGCCCTGTCGCGCCGTGGCCTTTTGGGCGCGACCGCGGCGGGTGCCGCCTTTGCGGCGGCTGGCGGCGGCGCGCTGCTGTCCAGCACCGGTGCCGCCCGCGCGCAGGAGGGCAAGTTCGAACTCGCCCCCGGCGAGCTGGACGAATATTACGGGTTCTGGTCCTCGGGCCAGACCGGCGAATTGCGCATCCTCGGCTTCCCCTCGATGCGCGAACTGATGCGGGTGCCGGTGTTCAACCGCTGCTCGGCCACCGGCTGGGGCCAGACCAACGAGTCGCTGAAGATCCTGACCGAGGGCCTTCTGCCCGAGACCAAGGAATTCCTGGCCAAGCGCGGCATGAAGACCTACGACAACGGCGACCTGCACCACCCGCACATGTCGTTCACCGACGGCACCTATGACGGTCGCTACCTTTTCATGAACGACAAGGCCAATACCCGCGTGGCGCGGGTGCGCTGCGACGTGATGAAATGCGACAAGATCATCGAGATCCCGAACGCGCATGACATCCACGGCATGCGGCCGCAGAAATACCCCCGCACCGGCTATGTCTTCGCCAATGGCGAACACGAGGCGCCGCTGGTCAATGACGGCACGGTGCTGGACGATCCCAGCCAGTACGTGAACATCTTCACCGCCATCGACGGCGACGAGATGAAGGTGGCCTGGCAGGTGATGGTGTCGGGCAATCTCGACAACACCGACTGCGACTATCAGGGCAAATACGCCTTCTCGACCTCCTACAACTCGGAAATGGGCATGAACCTGGCCGAGATGACAGAGAACGAGATGGACCATGTCGTGGTCTTCAACATCGCCGAGATCGAAAAGGGCGTGGCCGAGGGCGACGTGCAGATGCTGAACGGCGTGCCGGTGATCGACGGGCGGAAAGAGAAGAACAAGAAATACACCCGCTACATCCCGATCCCGAACAGCCCGCATGGCGTCAACACGGCACCCGACAAGAAGCACGTGATGATCAACGGCAAGCTGTCGCCGACCGTGTCCGTGATCGACGTCGAAAAGGTCGATGCCCTGTTCGAAAGCGATGCCGATCCGCGGTCCTGCATCGTCGCAGAGCCGCAGCTTGGCCTCGGCCCGCTTCACACCGCCTTCGACGGCAAGGGCTTTGCCTACACGACGCTGTTCCTCGACAGCCAGGTGGTGAAGTGGGACATCGCCAAGGCGATCGAGGCCTATGGCGGCTCGGATGTCGATCCGATCGTCTCGAAGGTCGATGTGCATTACCAGCCGGGCCACAACTCCACCTCGATGGGCGAAACTGCCGAGGCGGACGGCAAATGGCTGATCTCGATGAACAAGTTCTCGAAGGACCGGTTCCTGAATACCGGCCCGTTGAAGCCCGAGAACGAGCAGCTGATCGACATCTCGTCGGACGAGATGAAGGTGGTTCATGACGGCCCGACCTTTGCCGAGCCGCATGACAGCATCATCGTGCGCCGCGACATCGTGAACCCGGTCAATGTCTGGGACCGCAACGACCCGACGTGGGAAGAGGCGCGGCTGCAGGCCGAAGCCGACGGCGTGGTGCTGGAGGATGGCCATGACGAGGTGATCCGCGACGGCAACAAGGTGCGTATCTATATGTGGTCCGTGGCGCCGACCTTCAGCCTGGAAAAGTTCACGGTGAAACAGGGCGACGAGGTGACGATCTATGTCACCAACCTCGACGACGTGGACGACGTGACGCACGGCTTCTGCCTGTCGAACTACGGCATCGCGATGGAAGTGGCGCCGCAGGCGACCGCCTCGGTCACCTTCACCGCCGACCGTCCGGGCGTGCACTGGTTCTACTGCCAGTGGTTCTGCCACGCGCTTCACATGGAGATGCGCGGCCGGATGCTGGTCGAGCCGGCCGGGGTCTGACGCCATGATGCTGCGCCCCCTCCTCCTCGCGCTGATCATGCTGCCGGGCATCGCCCCGGCGTCAGAGATCGACGTGCGTCCGGGCGAGGGGGCGATCATGGCAGCCTATGAAAACGCCGCAGACGGGGATGTACTTCGTCTGCGGCCCGGCACCTACGAAGAGGTGCTGGTTCTGGACCGGCCGATCACCGTCGATGGCGGTGGCAAGGCCGTGCTTCAGGGCAACGAGACCGGCAGCGTCATCACCATCACCGGAACCGAAGTGACGGTGCGAGGCCTGACGATCCGCGGTTCGGGGTCGGACCATCAGACCATCGATTCCGGCGTGCAGCTGACCAAGACCGCCGAACGGGCGGTGGTGCGGGACAACCGGATCGAGGGCAACCTTTACGGCATCGACATTCACGGCGCCGATGACACGCTGGTCGCGGGCAACGTGATCCTCGGCCGCCAGGACCGGCGGATGAACGACCGTGGCAACGGCGTCTATGTCTGGAACGCGCCGGGGGCTGTGGTCGAGGGCAATGATATCCGCTGGGGCCGCGACGGCATCTTCATCAACACGTCGAAGAAGAATATTTTCCGCAACAACCTGTTCCGCGACCTGCGCTTCGCGGTGCACTACATGTATGCCAATGACAGCGAGGTCACCGGCAATGTCTCGGTCGGCAACGATCTGGGCTATGCGCTGATGTATTCCGACCGCGTGAAGGTGATCGGAAATGTCTCGATCAACGACAGCGAGCACGGCGTCATGCTCAACTACACCAACATGTCCGAGATCTCCGGAAATCTCGTTAAGGGCACCGAAGACAAGTGCCTGTTCGTCTATAACGCCCACAAGAACGAAGTGCGTGGCAACCGGTTCGAGGGATGTGGCGTCGGCATCCATTTCACCGCCGGCTCGGAACGCAACGCCATCACCGGCAACGCCTTTGTCGGCAACCGCACCCAGGTCAAGTATGTCTCGACCGGGTGGGTCGAGTGGTCGGAGAACGGGCAAGGAAACTACTGGAGTGACTTTGCCACCTATGACGTGAACGGCGACGGCGTCGCCGACACCCCTTACCGGCCGAACGACAGCATGGACCAGATCCTGTGGTCGCAACCGGCCGCGAAACTGCTGCTCGGCTCTCCCGCGGTCCAGCTTGTGCGCTGGTCGCAGGCCGCCTTTCCGGCGCTCTTGCCCGGAGGCGTGATCGACAGCTATCCCCTGATGCAGCCGGTCGAGATCGCGCTGCCTGAACTGGACACCGAACATGACGGATAGACTTCTGGATATCGCCGCGGTCGGCAAGCTGCGAGGGTCGCAAGCGGTGCTGAGCGACGTGACGCTTTCGGTCGCGGCCGGAGAACGGGTCGCGCTGCTCGGCCATAACGGCGCGGGCAAGACGACGCTGATGAAGATCATCCTCGGCCTGCTTCCCGCAAGCTCGGGCCGGGTCGCCATCGACGGCCACGCCCCCGGGGCAGCCGCCGCGCGGCGCGCGACCGCCTACCTGCCCGAGGCGGTGGCCTTCCACAAATCGCTGACCGGGCGCGAGCAGCTGAAGCTTTTCGCGCGGCTTGCCTCTGTGCCCGTGGCCGAGACGGACGCACTGCTGGATCGCGTCGGGCTGGCAGAGGCCGCCGACCGTCGCATCGGCACCTATTCCAAGGGGATGCGGCAGCGACTGGGCCTGGCGCAGGTGCTGCTGGGGCGGCCGAAGGTGGCGCTGCTGGACGAACCGACAAGCGGCCTCGATCCGGTGTCGCGGCACGAGCTTTACGCGATCATCGACGAGATGGCCGCGCAGGGAACCGCAGTGCTGATCGCCAGCCACGCCCTGACCGAGGTCGAGGCGCGCACCGACCGCATCGCGATCCTGAAGAACGGGCATCTGGTCGCCGACGACTCGCTCGCGTCGCTGTCGGAACGGGCCGGCCTGCCGATCCGCATCCGCCTGAAAACCGCAGCCGATGCCGCCGACCGCATCGCCAGCGATCTGGGCGGCACGCGGGTCAACGGTGCCTCGGTCGAACTGATGACGCCCGCCTCCGGCAAGATGGCACATCTGCGCCGGATCGCCGCCCTCGGCGATGTCGTGACCGATATCGAGATGTTTCCGACGCGGCTGGAAGACCTCTACCGCCACTATTCCAAGGAGGCTCCAAAATGATCCGCCGAGTGCTAGCCATCGCAGGCACCGAACTGCGCATCGCGCAACGCAACCGCTGGGTGCTGACGGCGACCGTCATCATGACCCTGTTCGCGCTGGCGCTGACCTTTGCCGGCAGCGCGCCCACCGGTGCGCTGGGGGTTGACCTGCTGACCGTCGCCGTCGCCTCGATGACCACGCTGTCTGTCTATCTCGCGCCGCTTCTGGCGCTGATGATCTCGTTCGATTCGATCGCCGGAGAGGTCGAGCGCGGCGGGCTTGCGCTGACGCTGTCCTATCCGCTGTCGCGGCTGGAAATCCTGCTTGGCAAGTTCCTCGCCCATATCGGCGCGCTCGGCTTCGCCATGCTGATCGGCTTCGGCAGCGCCGGGGCGGTGGCGGCGCTGACCGGCGGCGCATCGGCGGAAAGCCTAGCGGCATTGCTGCGGCTGATCCTGACGTCGATCCTGCTCGGCGCGGTCTTCGTGGCGCTCGGCTATGCGCTGTCCGCCACCGCCTCCAGTTCCGCCGCCGCGGCGGGAATGGCGGCCGGGATGTGGCTGGTCTTCGTCGTGCTCTACGACCTAGGCCTTCTGGGTGCGGTGGTGCTGGATAATGGCGGGATTTTCACCGAACGGCTGTTCCCCTGGATCATGGCGGCAAACCCCGCCGACGCGTTCCGGCTCTGGAACGTCGCGGCCTCGGAAAACGTGGCGCTTGCCACCGGCATGGCCGGAGCCGCGCAGGGCCTACCCGTCTGGGCCGCGCCGCTGTCGCTGCTGATCTGGCCGGTGCTGGCGCTGGCGATGGCGCTGGCCGCCTTCGCAAGGGTCGAACCATGAGGAAAGCGCTTGTTCTCCTCCTCCTGCTGGCGGCCTGCAAGGAAGATGTTGCCGAAATCCCCGCGCCGGTCGCGCTGACCGAAGAGACGGTCAGTCATTACTGCCAGATGAACGTGCTGGAACATGGCGGCCCCAAGGCGCAGATCCACCTGAAGGGAATGCCGGCACCGCTGTTCTTCGGGCAGGTGCGCGATGCGGTGGCCTACCTGAAGGGCGCCGAGCGCGACGCCGACGTCATCGCCGTCTATGTCAACGACATGGGCGACGCCGAGAGCTGGCTGACACCCGGCGTGGACAACTGGATCGAGGCCGAGAACGCCGTCTTCGTCGTCGGCGCCGAGGTGCGCGGCGGCATGGGTGCGCCAGAGATCGTGCCCTTCGCGACCACGGGGGAAGCGGCCGAATTCACCGCCGCCTATGGCGGGCAGGTTATGTCGCTGGCCGACATACCCGCCGAGTCCGCGCTGGCCCCGGTCGATCTGAACGCAGAGCTGGAGGACCCCTCATGGCCACCAAACTGAACCGCAGGCGCTTCATCGCGATCAGCGCATCGCTTGCCCTTCTGCCCTGGACCGCGCTTGCCGCCACGCCCGTCGCGCGGTGGCGCGGGGCTGCGATGGGCGCCGGGGCATCGTTGCAGCTGGTCGGTCTGACGACCGAGGACGCGGCCGGCATTTTCCAGGAGATCGAGGCGGAACTGTCGCGGCTGGAAGACATCTTCAGCCTTTACCGCCCGGACTCGGCGCTGTCGCGTCTCAATCGGCAGGGACGAATCGCCGCGCCGCCGCCGGAAATGACCGAACTTCTGGGGCTTGTCGATGCGGTACATGACATCACCGGGGGCGTGTTCGACCCGACGGTCCAGCCGCTCTGGTCGCTTCATGCAGCCGCCGCCGCAACCGGCGAGCGCCCGGATGCAAAGGCGGTCGCCGTAACGGCGGACCGCGTCGGCTGGAGGAAGGTTCACCACGATACATCCGAAATCGCCTTTCGCAGCCCCGGCATGGCCCTGACGCTTAACGGCGTCGCCCAGGGCTTCGTGACCGACCGGATCGCCGCTTTGCTCGAAAACCGCGGCTTTGCCGATGTGCTTGTCGATATGGGAGAGCTCCGCGGCATCGGCGCCCGACCCGACGGCACCGCCTGGCGCGCGGGCATCGCGTCGCCCGACGGGCGCCTGGTGGAGGAAGTCAGGCTTGCGAACCGTGCTCTGGCGACCTCGGCCCCGATGGGAACCGTGCTCGACCCGGCAGGCCGGATCGGCCATATCATCGATCCCCGCGACGGCTCGATCGGCAAAGGTCATGCGCTGGTCTCGGTCTCGGCCAGCTCCGCTGCCATCGCCGATGCGCTGTCGACCGGATTCTGCCTGCTCAGCCGGACGCAGATCGCGCAGAGCCTGAAGCATTGGACCGACGCGCGGCTCGAATACCTGGCCTGAGTACGACCGTCCGCGCGACTGAAGCGTGGATCATGCGAAGCGCGGGCGCGTGCGGTTGGCGAAGGCCACGAGCGACAGCATCACCGGCACTTCGACAAGCACACCGACAACGGTGGCAAGCGCCGCGCCCGAATTCAGGCCGAACAGGCTGATCGCCACCGCGACGGCGAGTTCGAAGAAGTTCGAGGTGCCGATCAGGGCGCAGGGCGCGGCGATCCGATGCGGCACGCGCAGGGTCCAGGCGGCGGCATAGGCCAGCGCGAAGATTCCGTAGGACTGGATCAGGATCGGCAAGGCGATCAGCGCAATGATCTGCGGCCGGTCGAGGATCACCTGACCCTGCAGGCCGAACAGGATCACCACGGTCGCGATCAGGCCGACGACGGACCAGGGCTTGATCCGGTCGCGGAACGCTTCGATGCGGTCATCGCTGCCTAACCGCGTGCGGGTCCAGACCCCGGCGGCAAGCGGCAGGGCGACGAAAAGGACGACCGAAAAGACCAGCGTTTCCCACGGCACTGCGATATCGGTGACGCCCAGAAGGAAGGCGACGATGGGCGCGAAGGCGAAGACCATCACCACGTCGTTCACCGAGACCTGCAGAAGCGTGTAACTCTCGTCGCCGCGGGTCAGTTGCGACCAGACGAAGACCATCGCCGTACAGGGTGCTGCGCCAAGCAGGATCAGCCCGGCGATGTATTGCTGCGCATCCTCGGGCGCGATGAGGTCGGCGAAGACGACCTCGAAGAACAGCACGCCGAGCGCCGCCATGGTGAAGGGCTTGATCAGCCAGTTGACCGCCAGCGTGATCGCCAACCCCTTGGGCTGCTTGGCCACGTCACGCAGCGCGCCCGGATCGACGCCCACCATCATCGGGTAGACCATCGCCCATATCAGCACAGCGACGACAAGGTTTACGCTGGCCACCTCGGCGGCTGCGATCGCCTCGACCAGCGCGGGCGCCGCGCTGCCGATACCGATGCCGGCCACCATGGCCAGCGCGATCCAGACCGACAGATATCGCTCGAAGCCGCTCATGCAGGGGCCGCCTGCGGGTGGTCCGGGCCAAGCCGGCCCGCGGCAAGCGCCGAGAGGGCGACCATTATCGTTGCCGTGCCGAGCATGAGCGCAAGCCCTCCGAACTGGTAGGTCAGGCCCGACAGCACCGTGCCGAGGAGACGCCCGCCCGCATTTGCCATGTAGTAGAACCCGACATCCATCGTGACGCGCTCTGCCTTGGTGAAGGCAAGGATCAGGTAGGAATGGAGCGAGGAATTCACCGCGAAGATCGCGCCGAAGGCCAGCAGGCCCGCCACCAGCGTCGCGGTCAGCCAGGGCTGAGGCTCGGGCGACACCATCGCGAGAGCGGTCAACACGGCAGGCACGGCCGCAAGCGTCCACGCCCAGCCGCGCGCCGTGCCGATCAACTCCGCCTCGGGTCGGGTGGCCGCGCGCAGAAGCCGGGGCGCGGCAGCCTGCACCGCGCCGTAGAAGATGATCCAGAGCGCCATGAAGGCTCCGATCATGAAGAAGGCAGCACGGTTGCCCTGCTCGGTGCCGTCGGACAGCACCGCGTAGAAGTAGATCGGGATGCCGACGACGAACCAGACGTCGCGCGCGCCGAACAGGAATA
Organism: uncultured Alphaproteobacteria bacterium; assembly: GCA_942492375.1. Lineage (GTDB taxonomy): Bacteria > Pseudomonadota > Alphaproteobacteria > Rhodobacterales > Rhodobacteraceae > JAHEAO01. Next base: position 135,042 of record CALOEL010000002.1, on the reverse strand, counting down.
CCCGCGCCACGCTGAGCCGGTTCACATTGGCGGATTTCGAGAAAACCTCGGAGAATTTCGCGCCCTTGCGGCCTTTCGGCAGGCCCACCGGCATGGCGATCAGGACGGCGGCGAGGATCACCGCCAGCATGGCGGCCATGGCCAAAACCGCCCAGACGAAGCCGAGCATGGCCAGAAGCACCGCGCCAAGCAGGAAGCCCAGCCCCTTCACCGCGTTTTTCGACCCGGTAAGCAGCGCCACCCAGCGGAAAAGCCCGCCGCCCTCGGTGGGCGCAAGCAACTTCACCGCGGATTTCGACGACATCTTGGCGAGGTCCTTGGCGACGCCCGAAGCGCCCTGCACCACCATGACATAAGCCACGGACAGCCCGATCGCCCAACTCGGATCGAGTTGCGCCAGTGCGAGAAGCGCCACCACCTGGATGCCGAGCCCGGCATAGAGCGTCGAGGTCAACCCGAAGCGCGCCGCGATCCAGCCGGCCGACAGGTTGGTGATCATTCCCGCGACTTCGTAGAGCACGAAGAGATAGGCCAACTGCACCGGCGTGAAGCCAAGCGTATGGAAATGCAGCAGCACCAGCATGCGCAATGCGCCGTCGGTCAGCATGAAGGCCCAATAGGCGGCGGTGACGGCGATATAGGCGGGAAGGCCTTCGGGGCGCGTCACAGCGATCCACCGACCATCAGCGCGACATCCACCAGACGGTGCGCATAGCCCATCTCGTTGTCGTACCAGGCATAGACCTTCACCTGCGTGCCATTCACCACCATCGTCGAGGGCGCGTCGATGATCGAGGACCGCGTGTCGTTGGTGTAGTCGGCGGAGACGAGCGGGCGCTCCTCGTAGCCGAGGATGCCGTCAAGCGGCCCCTCCGCGGCGGCCTTGAACAAGGCGTTCACCTCCTTGACGGTCGTTGGCCGTTCCACCTCGAACACGCAATCGGTGATCGAGGCGTTCAGAAGCGGCACCCGTACCGCGTGGCCGTTCAACCGGCCCTTGAGCTCCGGGTAGATCAGCGTGATCGCGGTGGCCGAGCCCGTGCTGGTCGGGATCAGCGAATTCAGCGCCGAACGCGCGCGCCGCAGGTCCTTCGCAGGACGGTCTACGATGGTCTGGGTGTTCGTCACGTCATGGATCGTGGTGATCGAGCCGTGGCGGATGCCGATGGCCTCGTGGATGACCTTCACCACCGGCGCAAGGCAGTTGGTCGTGCAACTGGCCGCCGTGACGATCCGGTGCGTCGCGGCATCGTAGATGTCGTGATTGACGCCGTAGACGATGTTTGCAGCGCCACCGTCCTTGACTGGAGCAGAGACGATGACCTTGTTCACGCCTGCATTCAAATAGGGCGCGAGGGTCGCCTCGGTCTTGAAGACGCCGGTGCAGTCGAGCACCACGTCGACGCCGTCGAGCGGCAGAGCGGTCAGGTCCTTCACGCCTGCAAATGGCAGACGCGTGCCGTCGATCGTCACGCTTTCGGCGTCATGCAAGAACGCCGCGTCCCAGCGCCCGTGCACCGTGTCGAACTCCAGCAGATGCGCGTGCATTGCCGGGTCCCCCACGGCGTCATTGATCCATGCGATTTCCGCCCCCCGCTTGAGCAGCGGCTTCAGGGCGAGCTTTCCGATCCGGCCGAGCCCGTTCAGCGCATAGACGGTCATGCCGGCACCCCCGTCGAGGACCGGCCGATATCATCCACCGCCTTCTGCAGCGACATGCGGTCCAGCGATGCGATCGGCAGCGCGGTGAACACCTCGATCCGGTTGTGAAGCGCACCGTAGGCCTGATGCAAGGCGAGGCTCCTTTCAGCATCGGTCCCGTCCGCCTTGACCGGATCTGGCATGCCCCAATGCGCGCTGACGGGCTGGCCGGCCCAGGCCGGGCAATCCTCGTTCGCCGCCTGATCGCAGACCGTGAAGACGAAGTCGAACTTCGGCGCACATTCTCCCTGAAATTGGGCCAGGGTCTTGGGCCGCAGGGCCGAGATGTCGTGTCCTTTCTGTTCCAACACATCGAGCGCCAAGGGATTCAGCTGCGAATGTGGCTGCGTGCCGGCCGACCAGGCTTCGAACCTGTCGCCCGCCTTCTTGCGGAGGATGGCCTCGGCGAAGATCGAGCGGGCGGAGTTTCCGGTGCAGATGAAAAGCACATTGAACCTGGGCTGGGACATGGATTGGGGCCGCGAGATTAAGGGCAGAGAGAGCGGCGAACAAAGCTCTGGCCGACCGCGGCAGCAGTCGAGCAGGAGATAGTCGAAGGTGCGTCGTACCTCCGTCATGACGATGGAGTAGCGAAGCGAATTGCCTGCCCGCTCTTGGCTGACCAGCCCGGCTTGCATCAGAGAAGACAGGTAGGCCGAGAGCGTGGAGGCCTTCAGGCCGAGCGCTTCGGCCAGCTCCCCTGCGGCCAGCTTGTCGGGATAGCGCCGCATGAGCAGCCGGAAGATTGCCAGCCGCTGCGGGTGGCCGAGGGTCGAGAGGCGGGAGGGAATCTCTTTTTCCATATTTCGTGAATATCAGAAATAGAAACCATGGCAACCCAGGCCGAGACTGTCATGAAATCGTGCAGAGCTCGCCGATGGCGCCAATGTGAATTCCGGTACGCGTGGCGGGCCCGGCGAATGGTCCTCTGCCCTCGATGTCAGGACCTAACGTTCCGGGCGCGTTTCGCCCACTGTCGCAGCATGGGCAAAGGCACCTTCCGCTGCGAAGAGCGGGCGTTCCGTGAAGAACGTGTAAAACACATCCGCTATGGACAGGACACCTTTGCCAAACATCCACAACATGGCCATCGCGAGCGCCGCCGGAAATTCTTGCACGGCGATGAAGTAGCAAGAGCACATCGCACAAAATGCAAGACAATACCTGTTGATCTTATTGTATCTGGTCAACTCCCAGCACTCCCCTATTCCGTGGGCGGGATCCGGCGGTTCCGGCCGGACCCCGCCGAAGCTCAATGAAAGTTGCTGCTGCCGATCACCACGAGGGCGCCCACAGCGACCAGAAAGCCGCGGGACTTTGCCCAGTCCGGCGCGAAGTTCGCGCCGCACAGAAGCAGGGCCACGAATATCAGCAGCAGAAGCGAGAGCGAGGCTCCTACGGTTCCAACGAGATCAGTCATGACATCTTCCCCAGGCTTTCGCAGTTTCAGTTTCGGTGAGGACCGGCCGGTCTAGAGGCCCAGCATTGATCGAACGGCAGCTTCGATCCGGTCATCCACGGGTTTGTTCGCCGCGGCCTCCAGCAAGGCCCGCTGCGTGGTCTTCTGTGCGCCGAGTGTCGCTTCGAGCGCGTCGAGCTCGGCCTCGGCGGTTGCATAGTCGGCCGCCATGTCCTGTTCCGCCGCAAGCTCTGCGATATCGGCGTCCAGCAGCTCCTGCTCGCCGTTGAGCGTGTCGATCCGCTCGTTGGCGGCGGCGATCTCTTCCTCGGTCAGCCCTTCGGTTTCCAGATAACCAGCCAGATCCGCAAGCTCGGAAGCGACGGTGTCGCGCGCCGCGGTCTTGTCCGCCAGGTCCTGCGCGATCTCATCCGCCGACCGGTCCGGGGGCGTCAGCCCGTCGAAATCTGCCAGCGCGTCAAGATAATCCTCTTCCAGCACCTTGCCGTCGATGACCGCCTGACGATAGGCGGCGATCCGGCCAACGCGGGAATTCGGCGCGGCGTTCGCAAACGCATTCGGCGAGGCGTTAAGGGCATTCAGTGCGCCAAGTTCAGACGGGTGCACGCCCAGCGTGGCGGCAAGCTTGTTGCCCTTGGCCGGGGCGGTCGCGGTCGCGACCGCCTTGGATGCCTTCTTGGCAGCGCTGTTGCCGTTGGTCGACTTTGCCTTGGCTCCGCCATTTCCGTTGCTCTTGGAGCCGCCCTTGTTGGAAGAGCCGCCGCGGTTGTCTGATTTGCCGCCAGCGTTGCCGCCGCCGTTGCCACCACCATTGCCGCCGCCGTTTCCGTTACCGCCGCCGTTTCCACCACCGTTACCGCCGCCATTGCCGCCGCCGTTTCCGTTACCGCCGCCATTGCCGCCGCCGTTCTTGGCATATCCCGCGCTCGGCATGCCGAGCGTCGTGACGATGGCAGTCGCGCCGAGTGCAGCGACCGACAGGCAGGCGACGCGCAGAAGGGTGATAGGGGTCTTGGTCATCATGTTCTCCGGTTCATGGTTCATGCGACGCCCGCATAGTTTTTCCGTGGCCCCAATCGGGGCAAACCGGCAATCGAATCGGGCAGCTCGCTTCGGTTCGGGACCAAGGAAGCACAGCCTTGTTGAACCGTTCGGCAACGCCCCGTTAATTTTCAGTTAATGTTGGATTTGCTATGAGGCTGGCATGATACGTGCACTGATCATCGCGAGTCTGATGGGCAGCATCGCGGCACCTGCAGCCCAGGCCGCCGCGAAAGAACTGAGTCCGGACGAGTTGCGCAGCAGCGTCGAAGGTGGCCGCAGCAAGAGCCTGGCGGCCGCGCTTGATATTGTCAGTCGGAGCGTCGAGGGTGAAACGGTCGATGTGCGTGCCTTCGATGCCGATGGCATTTGCTACCGGATGCTGATCATGCAGCCTTCGGGACAATTGGTCAGCGTCATCGTCGACGCGGTCAGCGGCAAGTTCCTGTCCGGCGATTCTCCGCGCGGGCGCCAGGTATCGGAGGCCGCCAGGAAATCTTCCGGAAAATCCTCTATCGGCGCCGCGAAATCCGCCAAGGCCTCAGGCAAAGGGAACAAGGGCAAGTCCGGCAGCAGCAATGCCGGCGGCAACGGTAACGGCAACGGCGGCGGTAATGCTGGGGGCAACGGCAACGGCGGCGGTAATGCTGGGGGCAACGGCAACGGCGGCGGCAACGGTGGCGGCAACGGCGGCGGCAATGGCGGCGGCAATGGCGGCGGCAATGGCGGCGGCAATGGCGGCGGGAATGGTGGCGGGAATGGTGGCGGGAATGGTGGCGGAAACGGCCGGAACTAGGTAATCAGGTCCTGACCCGATCCAGAATTGGCACAATTCCACATGCGCATCCTGTTAGCCGAAGATGAGACTGTCCTCTGTGACCAGATAAAGAAGGTTCTCACCTCGGAAGGCCGCGTCGTCGATCTGGCGCATGACGGCGAAGAGGCTGCCTTCCTCGGCGCGACCGAACCCTATGACATGATCATCCTCGACATCGGGCTTCCCAAGCGCGATGGCATCTCTGTCCTCAAGGAATGGCGCAGCCAGAACGTGCTGACGCCGGTGCTGATCCTGACTGCCCGCGACGGCTGGTCCGAACGCGTTGATGGCCTCGATGCCGGCGCCGACGATTACATGACCAAGCCGTTCCACATGCCCGAACTTTCGGCGCGTGTCAGGGCCATGCTGCGCCGCCAGTCGGGGCGCGCCAATCCCTTGTTCAAGAAAGGGGCGATAGAGTTCGATCTGCGCAACGGCCGGGTTATGGAGAACGGCTTTCCAATCGACCTGACCTCGCAGGAAGTCGCAGTTCTGACCTATCTCGTCCACAATGCCGGACGATTGGTGTCGCGCACCGAACTCTCGGAGCATATTTATGACTATGACGGCGACCGCGATTCCAACACGATCGCGGTTTTCGTGACGCGGTTGCGAAAGAAACTGGGGGCCGAGTTCATCCAGACCGTCCGCGGGCGCGGCTACATGATCGAAGAAAGCTGATGCACTCGCTGCGTCGGCGAGCGATCCTTGGCGGCAGCCTCTGGGCCGTTCTCTGCGTGATGATCGGAGTCGTCGCGCTCTACTCTTTCTTCGATTCCCTGACCCAGCGGCGGTTCGACCAGACCTTGTCGGAACGTCATCTGCAGGTCGTCATCGCGCTCAGCAACAGCGGCGGCGATGCAGAGTTGATGACCCGATTCATCAGCGACCCGGTCTACGAGCGCCCCTATTCCGGCCGCTACTGGCAGGCAAACGGCCCCGATGGAGACATCCTCGCCTCGCGGTCGCTGTTTGATGCGACCTTCGACGAGGCTGCCGAGGCGCAGCCCGAACAGGAATACTGGATAGGCGCTGGGCCCAACGGACCGGTGCGTGGCTTGCGTCAGCGGATCAGGCTCGAAGACGGCTCGCCCTGGGTCGTCACCGTTGCGGACTCCCTTGCGGCCCTCGTCGCCGAGCGTCAGGCCATCCGCCGCAGCCTGCTTCTGACCTTCGGGCTTGTCGGCGCTCTCGGGATCGCCGGCGCGATGCTGCAGACGCTCGTAGTCGTGCGTCCCCTGAGGAAGCTGCGCGAGGACGTGGCCCATCGCTGGGACCTTGAAACCAGTATCGATCCTGGCAACTATCCCGAAGAAGTCGCGCCGCTGGTCGAGGACATCAACACCCTCTTGGCCCGCAACCGCGAGATCGTCGAGCGCGGCCGGCGGCAAGCAGCCGACATGGCCCATGCGCTGAAAACCCCCTCGGCGATCCTGCGCAACGAGCTGGAATCGCTAAACCTGAAGGCTGTGGACGTTTCGCAGGCGCAGGAGGCGCTGAACCGGATCGACGCGCAGTTGCAACGCTCGCTGGCCCGGATCAGGGCAGCCAACAGCGGCGCGAGCATGCAGCAGCGGCAGACGAACCTGGCGCGATCGGTGGATCGGCTGGCCAAGCTGTTCCGGAGCATGTCGGATTTCGGTTCCAAGCAGCTGGACGTGTCCGTGCCGCGCGATCTGACCGTGCCGATTGACGCGCAGGACCTCGAAGAGGTGCTTGGCAACATCCTTGAGAATGCGGCGCGCTGGTCGCGAAGCCGAGTCAGCGTGACCAGCCGTGGCAACGGGGACGTCGTCGAGCTGCTGATCGAGGATGACGGGCCCGGCATTCCCGAACCCGATCGACGCGAGGCGCTGCGGTCCGGCGGCAGGTTGGACATGTCGGTTCCCGGTACCGGTCTCGGGCTGGCGATCGCCGACGATCTTCTGCAAGCCTATGGCGGTGCGATGACCTTGCAGACATCGGAAACACTCGGCGGTCTGAAAGTCACGATTTCGATTGCCCGCAAGCCGGTATCGGGACTGCGCGGCAGTGCGTAGAACGCTGATATCCCGACCAAACGGGTTCACATCACAATAGCCGGCAGATCTCAGGCAGTCGCGACGCGATCATCTGCTGAAGCGGTGTTCCGATGCAGATGCGCTTGGATGCCCATAAATGCTGCCTTCCCACTCATAGGCGCCAAAGGTCTCTTTCGCCACTCTGTCCCATCCGAAATGCTTGCTGGCCGTGGCCGCCGCGTTGGCGACGAACGCGTTCCGGGTTTCCTCGGGCCATGCCAATACATCCTTGATCGCCTTGGCCCAGGCAGCCGCGTCGCCCGGCGGAAGCTTGATGCCTGTCTCGCCATCAAGAACAGCATCTTTCAGGCCAGAATGTTCAGCGGCGAGCACCAGGCCGCCTGCGGCTGCGGCTTCTACCGCGACAAGCCCGAAGCCTTCGAAACCCGAGTCGCCGGAATTGATGTTGGGCACAACAACGCAATCGGCATTCGCATAGGCCGATGCGAGAGCACTCTCGTCAAGTCGCCCGAGATGCCGGACACGCGGCGTCGATAGGGCCCTGCCCTCGTTCGCGTCCCATACGGTTCCGGCAACATCAAGCGTCACGTCATGCGGCAGCAGAGGTAAAACCTCTTCGACGAACCATCGGCATCCCTTTCGCTTGATAAGGCGGCCAGCGAACAATATCCGGCGCCCGGTTCGCGTGTTCCGAGCCGCTCTGGGAGCCGCTTGCGGCGTCATATCGGTCGCGAGGGGAACGACGATGACAGCGCCGAAGCCGAGCCCTCGCACCTTGGCCTGCGTCGCCCGGGAATTCGCGACCACCTTGGCGTTTCCGACGATCCTGGCCCCGAGCCGCATATAGGTGCGGTAGAGATATGGCATGAGGCCCTTGCGATCGGGATAAGCCACATCGGTTCCATGAGCCGAAAGCACTACTGTCGTTCGTCGTGAACGCGCCAAGGCGACCGCGGCTAGCGGCCAACTTGCCATGTCGGCCACGTGGACGACATCGAACGCGCTGCGGCGAAGGGCGATACGGATGCTGGCAGAGAGACCGAAGAGCAAGATCGGCAACAGACCGGGCGCGCTTCCATCCTGGTGACCTGGCAGGACCTTCCTTTCGACAGCCGCGAAGTCCTGAAGTTGCGCGCTCAGCTTTACAGAGTAGATCTCCATCCCGCCCATTGCGGGCAGCCATTTGCGAGACACGAAAAGCAATCGCGGACGAGCCGCCTTTGCCGCCGCTGCAGAGTCCGGAAATCCACTTGTGCTCGTTGCACAGCCCTGCCCGTTCAATTGCTTTCTCCACCCGACATTTCGTCAAATTCTTCGTATATATTTGAGACTTGAGTATGTTCCTTGCTGATCGAATTCGTCATTGAGGCGCCCAATTTCGAACACTTTCACCCTGCATTTTCAACCCCGATCCGAAAGCGTGGGGCACGCATGAAGCTTATTATACAGATACCGTGTTTCAATGAAGAAGGAACGTTGGCCGAGACGCTGGCGAGCCTTCCGCGGAGGGTAGAAGGCTTCGACGTTGTCGAATGGCTGGTGATCGACGATGGCTCGACCGATCGCACCGTTGACGTCGCCAAGGCCTCTGGCGCTCATCATGTTCATTCGCTTGCGCATAATCAGGGGCTGGCGAGTGCATTCATGGCCGGTCTGGAGCATGCGCTTTGCCTGGGCGCGGATGTCATCGTGAATACGGATGGCGACAATCAGTACTGTGCGTCATTCATCGGGGACCTGACCCGCCCGATCCTGGACGGACGTGCCCAGATCGCGATCGGCGCCCGACCGATCAATGCCATCGCGCATTTTTCGCCGGCAAAGCGGGCGCTGCAATCGCTTGGAAGCTGGGTTGTGCGAAAGGCCAGCGGCACCTCCATTGCCGATGCGCCAAGCGGCTTTCGTGCGATTCACAAATCCGCGGCAATGCGGCTTTTCGTGTTTGACCGCTACACTTACACGCTTGAGACCATAATCCAGGCCGGCTATCTGAACATTCCAGTGGTGTCGGTTCCGGTCGCGGTCAACGCGCCGACCCGCGAAAGCCGGCTCATGCGGTCGACACTTCAGTATATCGTGCGCTCGGCCCTGACGATTTTCCGCATTGCGGTGCTTTACAAGCCCTTCCGGGCCTTTTCGGTCGCCGCCGCCGTGCTGGCATTGCCGGGTTTCGGTGCATTTGCCCGCTTCCTCTACCTATATGCCACCGGCTCCGGTGGCGGGAACATCCAGTCCCTCGTGATCGGTGCGGCGCTTGTTGCGGCGGCGGCAGTCGTTTTCGTCGGCGGATTGCTGGCTGATCTGATCGCGGCCAACCGTATGCTCCTCACCGAAATCAGGGCCCGCCAGTTGCAGGAGCATGTTGCAAATCGTCGGCGAAGCGAAATCGTCGACGTCTCGCGAATTAAGCGGGCAGCATCCAAACGGGGATGACGGGACAGCTTTCTCCGCGTCAGCGCAGCCTTCTCATCGTCGTCTGCGCCCTGCCCGTCATCGGACTGTTCTTCGTGTCTGCCGGCCTGTTCACGATTGACGAGCTCATCTACCTGACGGCCACCGTTGCCATGGCCCAGGATGGCTCTTTGATCTTTGAGAACGGCTTCTCGCAATTCGGGTCTGAAGATCTCAAGCTCTGGTTCCTGGTTGATGGTCCGAACGGATTGGCGCCGCAATATCCGCCGGGCATGGCGGTGCTTTCCGCGCCATTCTACCTGCTCATGGGCAGCCGTGGGCTGATAATGCTAAACGCTCTGGCCGCAGCCGGAGTCGCGTTTCTGACCTACAGGCTTGCCTGGCGGCTCTATCGGTCCCGGGTGATCGCGCTTATCTCTACGCTGGTTCTTGTGCTGGGCACGTTTTTTCTGGAATACGCATGGGGCGTCTGGCCGCACATGGTCAGTGCCTTCTTTGTGACCGCCGCTTTCCATTTGGCAATCGAAGCCAACGAGGCCGAACAGAGCAAGGCGGTGCTTGCGCGTTCCTTCGGTTCGGGTCTGGCCGTCGGGGCGGGGATGCTGGTCCGCACCGATGCGATCCTTGTGCTGCCGGTCATCGCCGCCTGCCTGATCCTCTATTCGAAACGCCCGATCATGATGATCGCCGGCGGCGCCTGCGGCCTGATACCGGGCATTGCCGCCGGCGCTCTTGTCAATCTTCACAAGTTCGGCACGCTCAATTTCCTCAGCTACGGACGCACAGGCTCGGGCGGCGGTGACGATCCCACCACCCATATCGGTGCCGCGCTGATCGTGCTTGGCCTGCTTCTCGGGCTTGTGGTCGCCCGGCATCTGACATGGTCTGCCCGATGGTACCGGCCGTCGCTTTTGGCATTTCTGGGCTTGCTGGGCATTGCCTTGCTGGTTCCCGCCGTTACAGCCGCTCTGCGCCCCGTCGCCCTAGGGCTCTATTCCTTGCTTGTCGACATCCGAACGGTTGCAGACTCGCGTAGCGGCGTAAAAGCCTTTGATGACGGCGCGGTGGTGCTGTTCTGGGGTGTAGCGAAGAAAGCCCTTGCGCAAAGTCTGCCATGGTTGGGAATTTTGGCGGCGATCCTGGTGTCACCCTGGCCACGAGAGTATCGCCCAGCGCATGTGATGCTGCTTATCTTCATCGCGATTTGGTGTCTGCCGTTCATCGCGCTCTCCTGGCACGGCGGCTTCAGTTCCAACATGAGATACTTCCTGCCGATGCTGCCGCCCCTGTCCATCTTTTGCGGCGTGCTGATCGGCGAGTTCGCGTCGCTGTCTCGAAGCCCCTTGCTCTCGGTGCTCTTGGGTGTAGCCACGGGCATCGTTGGCAGTCTGGCGATCATTCTGGTCAGCGATATGTCACTTGCATGGCTTCAGCAATCGGGTTCGCTGTCGCTCTTTCTTGCGATCGCCCTGGTCGTCGCCATCGCGTCTCTGGCCAACAAATACCGACAGGTCTTCAGCACTCTCACCCTGTTTTTTGCCGGCATTGGTCTTGGTGCAGGATTCTTCAACGGTGGCCTGCTCGACGTGGCATTTTCACAGTTGGAACGTCAGCGATCTGAAACGTTCAACGAGGCTGCATCCAAGGTCGTGGAACCAGCGCTTTTCTACGGTGCGCCGAAGCTGTTCGCGTTCGCCGTCGCTCGGCCAGAAAGTCTTATCGGCGTCGGCGGACGGCTTGACGACAAGGTCGACACCGCGCTGATCAGCGATGCCTTGGCTGCGGGATATCGGGTCATAATGCCTACCGGAGTCGCAAGACGAGTTGCCGAGCTGCATGAATTCGCATTCGAAACGCAATCATCAGTGTTGTCCGACGCAGCGGGTAGCGGCCTGTTGATGGAAATTGTCGTTCTGGAATAGCGAACGCCGGCTGCTCCGGCGATCACGGATATCCGATGGCGCTGGTTCCGCGCTTCAGGTGACGGCCCGATGCGGGTTGATCGACCGGTCTGCCATTCAGCGCGACGGTCTGGCCGCGCAGGATGGTGCGCACGGGCCAGCCGCGGATCTCCATGCCTTCGTAGGGCGTATAGTCCGCGCCGTGGTTCAGCCGGTCTTGGGTGATGGCGGAGGTTCGCTGCGGGTCCCACAGCGTGATGTCGGCATCGGCCCCGACTGCCAGCGTGCCCTTCTGCGGATAGAGGCCATAGAGCTTGGCCGGGTTGGTCGAGGTCAGCGCCACGAAGCGTTCAAGGCTGATCCGCCCCTTGCTGACGCCTTCGGAAAACAGGATCGGCAGGCGGGTTTCGACCCCCGGTATGCCGTTCGGCACCCATTTGAACGATGTCCGGGCCCGGGTGTTGTTCTTGCCGGTGTTGTCGGGCGCGTCGTAGTAGAACGGGCAGTGATCGGACGAGAACAGGTCGAAGGTGCCGTCGCGCAGCCCCTCCCAGATCGCGTTCTGGCTGTCGCGGTCGCGGGGCGGCGGAGAGCAGACGTATTTCGCCCCTTCGAAATCCATGTTCAGACCCTTCAAATCATCGCGGGTCAGGGCGATGTATTGCGGGCAGGTCTCGGCGAAGACCTTCATGCCGCGCTTGCGGGCCCACTGGATCTGCTCCATCGGATCGCGGCCCGAAACATGCACGATGACCACCGGCACATCCGTCAGCTGCGCGTGGCTGATCGCGCGATGCGTGGCTTCGCGCTCGGCGATCTGGGCATGGGCCTCGGCGTGGTAATAGGGCGCGGTCTTGCCTTCGCCTTCCAGCTTTTGTGTCATGAAGCGGATCGCGTCGTGGCCTTCGGCATGCACCATCACCAGCGCCCGCTCGCGGCGCGCGACCTCGAACACCTCGAGCAATTCGGCGTCGTTCAGCACGAGATCGTCATAAGTCATGAAGACCTTGAACGAGGTATAGCCGTCGCGCACCAGCGCCGGCAGTTCCTGCCCCAGGACCTGCGGCGTCGGGTCCGAGATCACCAAATGGAACGACACGTCCGTGAAGCACTTCCCCTCGGCCTTGCGGTGGTAGTCCTCGACGCATTGGCGCAGCGAGGTGCCCTTGACCTGCATCGCGAAGGGCAGGACCGTGGTGTTGCCGCCCGCCGCCGCCGAGCGGGTGCCGCTGGCGAAATCATCCGCCATGACGGTGCCGTCCGAAGTGGGTTGATCCAGATGCACATGTGCATCGATGCCTCCGGGCAATACCAACAACCCGCTGGCGTCGATTTCGGCCTTGGCGGAGACACTCTCGGCGATTTCCACGATGCGTCCGTCGCGGATGCCGATCTCGGCCGGATAGCGGTCCGCTGCCGTCACCAGAGTTCCGCCGCGGATGGCGAGGTCACAATCGGCCATCGCGGTCAGGCCGCCGCGCTGTCGGCGCTGATTTCGGTCATCGCGGCGCACAGCCTGTCGACCTGTTCCAGCGTGTTGTAGTGTACCATCGAGACCCGGATCACGCCGCTGTCGCCGGCCTCGCCGAGGTCCTCGACCAGCCGTCGTGTATGGAAGTCGCCGAACCGTATGGCGATGCCGTAGGCATCCATTGCCTTGGCGACCGCGCCAGAATCCTGGCCGTCGATCTTGAAGGCGATGGTCGGCACCCGTTTGGACGCTTCGTTGGCCGTCTGTCCGATCACACGGATGTCGTTGCGGCCGTTGAGATAGGCCAGCAGCCGGTCGGTCAGCGCATCTTCCTGCCGGGCGATGGCGGTGAATGCATGTTCGATTTTCTGACGGCGCGTGCCGGTGGCTCCGCAGTGCTCGCCGAGCGCCACCAGGTAGTCGACGATGCCCACGGCGCTGAAGGCCAGTTCGTAGTTCGGGTTCCCCGGCTCGAGCTTGCCGGGCACTTTGTCCTTGCCGTAGAAATAATGGTACTGCCCGTCGAGTTCCGCCAGCAGGTCGTACTTGCCGTACATCACCGCCACATGCGGGCCGTAGCATTTGTAGAGGCTGAAGACGTAGTAATCGACATCCCAGGCCTGCACGTCGATCGCCCGGTGCGGGGCGTAGGCGACGGCATCGACGCAGATTTTCGCGCCGCGATCGTGCACGAAGCGGGCGTACTCGGCGATCGGGTTCACCTGCCCGAGGATGTTCGAGACATGGTGCACGCAGACCAGTTTCGTGCGCTCGGTCATCAGCGCGTCGAGATCTTCGAGACGCAGCTTGTAGGTCGCCTTGTCCACGGGCCAGAATTTCACGACCACGCCGAATTCGCGCAGGCGGTCCCAGGGGCCGATGTTGGATTCGTGATCCGCGATCGAGATGATGATCTCGTCGCCCGGTTCGAACTGGCTGCGCATCGCATTGGCGAGGATCTGCACCAGCGCGGTGGTCGAATGACCGAAGACGGTCTCTTCGGGGCGCGCGGCGTTGACCAGCGTCTGGATCGCCTTGCGCCCGTCCATCAGCGCCTCGGCGGCGGCAAGCGACACATCGTAGCTGCCGCCGATCTGCACATCGCGATGGGTCAGGAATTCGGTGATCTTGTCGATGGCGCCCTGCAGGGTCTGCGATCCGCCGGCATTGTCGAAGAACACCCAGTCGCTTTTCAGGCCCGGAAAGTGGGAGTGCACGAAGGTCTGGTCGATCTGGTCTGCGCTATCGGTCATGGCGGTCTCTTTCGGGGATCAGTGGTTCAGAACCGCACTCAGGAAATTCTGCGTGCGGGCCTCTTTGGGGTTTGAAAAAATGGCGTCCGGTGTACCGGTCTCGATGACTTCGCCGCCATCCATAAAGATGACACGGTCAGCGACCTGCCGGGCAAATCCCATCTCGTGGGTGACAACGATCATGGTCACGCCGGTGCCGGCAAGGTCCTTCATGACATCCAGCACCTCGCCGACCATTTCGGGGTCGAGCGCACTGGTGGGTTCATCAAACAGCATCACGCGGGGCTCCATCGCCAGGGCACGGGCGATCGCCACCCGCTGCTGCTGCCCGCCGGACAGATGTTCGGGGTACTTGTCGGCCTGTTCGGAAATTCCGACCCGTTTAAGCAGGACATCGGCACGGGCGGCGGCCTCGGCTGTGCTGAGCCCGCGCACACGCATCGGCGCGAGCATCACATTGCGGCGCACCGTCAGATGCGGAAATAGGTTGAAGGACTGGAACACCATGCCGACCTCGGCGCGGACCGCTGCCAGCGACTTGCCCGGCACCACGGGGATGCCGTCGACGACGATCTCGCTGTCCTCGGAAAACCCTTCGAGCCTGTTGATGCAGCGGATCAGCGTCGACTTGCCGGAACCCGAGGGCCCGACGACGCAGACCACCTCGCCCTCGGCGATGTCCAGGTTGATGCCTTTGAGCGCCCGGAAGTCGCCATAGAATTTCTGCAGGTTGCGGATGCTCACGAAGCCGTCCATCAGCGCTCTCCCGCGCCGAACCGGCGCTCCATCCGGGACACGGCGGCCACCATCGGCCACAGGAAGGCGACGTAGATGATCGCCGCCAAGATCAGCGGGCTGGGATTGGCGGCCAATGCCTGTGCCTGCGTCGCCTGCTTCAGCAGGTCCGGCATCGCCACGACCGAAGCCAACGCCGTATCCTTGACCACGTTGATCGAATTGTTGGTCAGTGGCGGGATCACGATCTTGACCGCTTGCGGCAGGATCACGTCCACCATCATGTTGCGATAGCCAAGACCCAAGGCCTGCGATGCCTCGAATTGGCCCTTGGGAATCGCTTGAATCCCGGCTCGAAAGATTTCCGCCGTATAGGCGCCGGATACCAGGGTCAGCGCGCACATTGCCGACCAGAACGACGACATGCGGATGCCGACGAAGGGCAGCGCATAATAGACGATGATCAGCAGCACCAGCAAAGGCAGCGAACGGAAGACATCGATGTAGATGCGCGCCAGCAGTTGCACGGGCCGCGCCGCGTAAAGCCGGACCAGCGCCAGCGCCAGCCCGAGGATCAGACCGGCGATGATGCTGACCACGCCCAGCTGGAGCGTCACCCAGAGCCCCTTGAGCAACAGCGGATAGGTCCGGATCAACACCTCTGTGTTGAAGAAGGTATCGATGATGTCCATAACGGTCCTGCCGGTAGTGCATGTATTTCCCGTAGTGCCATGCCCGGCATCACACCGGGCATGGCGCAGGCCGTGTTACGGCATATCCATGACCTGAACGGTCGAGGTGGTGTCCTCGGGGACGGCACCGAACCACTTCTCGTGCAGCCCGGCGATGTAGCCTTCGTTCTTCAGCGTGGTCAGCACTTCGTTGACCTGGCCCGCCAGTTCGGCGTCCTTGTTGAACATCATCGAATAGCGCTCGCCGGTTTCGATCCGGGCCACGACTTTCAGTTCGGGCTTGTCCTTGACGTAGTAGAGCAGCGCGGGGATGTCCGAGATATATCCCGCGATCCGACCCGCGGTCAGGTCCAGCATCGCCGGCGCCAGGCCCTCGTAGCGCCGGATCTCGGCAAAGCCTGCCTCGTCGTTGTGATCGGTCGCCCACATGTCGCCGGTCGAGCCGGTATCGACGCCGACCACCTTGCCGTTCATCTCGTCAACCGAGGCCGGTCCGCCCTCCGCCACGGTCAGCGACTGATCGCTGTCGTAATAGGGCTGGGCGAAGCTGACCGATTCAAGCCGTTCCTCGGTGATGGTGATCGAGGAGATCGCGATGTCGATCCGGCCCGACTGCACCGCCGAGAACAGCCCGTTGAACGGGATGTTCACGATCTCGACCTCGTTGCCGAGGCGGCTGGCGACCTCGTTGACCAGGTCGATCTCGAAGCCGACGAAGGCGCCGCTGTCGTCCTGAAACTCCCACGGCACGTTGCCGATGTTGGCCCCGACCTGCCATGTATCGGCATAGCCTGCGGTGGCCATCACGGCCGAAGCCGCGACCGCCGCGGCAAGTGTCTTGAATTTGTCGCCAAGCATTTTCTTTCCTCCCTGGGATTTATCTTGCAACGCACCCGGCAAATTGGTCATACCGGTCAGACCAATCAAAGCACAGGCACCCAAACCCTTCAAGTGAAAAGGCCGCCAAGTGACGGACCGCAGACAGGCAGAGACCACCCCATGATCGACCGCACGCCCGTATCCCAGACCATCGCCCGCCAGTTGCAGCAGATGATCCAGTCGGGCGAACTGCCGAAATCCGAGCGCCTGCCCTCGCAAAGGGTGCTCTCCGAACGGCTGGGGGTGTCGCGTCCGTCGCTGCGCGAGGCCCTGATGACGCTGGAAACGCTGGGGCTGATCCGCACCTATCCGGGCCGGGGCACCATCGTCGCCGACCCCGAGGACCGGCCACCGACTCAGGACAAGCGCTGGCGTTATTCCGATGACTACAGCATGGCGGACGCGTTCGAGGTGCGGTTGCTGCTGGAGGTCCGGCTTGCCCGCCACGCCGCCGCGACCTCGACCCTTGACGACATTACGCTGCTGGTCGCCGCGACCGACCGGATGGAAGCCGCATGGGAACGCGGCGACCTGATCGCCAATGTCGACGAGGATCTGAAGTTCCACCAGCATATCGCCGGCAAGAGCCGCAATCCGCTGCTGCTGCAGACCTACCGCTCGCTCAGCGCCACGCTGAAAGAGACCCAGCGCCAGCCGATCCCTTTCACCGCGCTGGACCGGATGGCGGATTCGATCGCCGAACACCGCGCCATCATCGCCGCGCTGCATGGTCGCGACGCGGACGCGGCCGAAGCCGCGATGACCGCGCATATTCGCAACACGGCCGCCTGTGCCGGCATCGGCATCTGATCCGGCGCGGTTCCTAAGCTTAGTCAGGGGTCGGCCTCTCCTAGATGGACTTGATCGCCCCGCCGGCGATCCGGATGCGAGAGCCGGTCATATAGGCCGCCCGCGCCGAGGCAAGGAAGGTCACCACGTCGGCGAATTCCTCGGGCTTGCCATAGCGGCCCGCCGGGATGGTGGCGCGCGACTGGCGGCGACCTCGGTCCTTGTGCGCTTGGCCGCGGCGGCCTCGAATTCATCGACACGGGTCGTGTGGATCGGGTCCGGCATCACCACGTTCACCGTGATCCCGTCGGCCGCGACCTCGGCGGCAAGCGTCTTGAACCAGCCAACCACCGCCGAACGGATGCCGCTCGACAGCGCCTGGCTCGGGATCGGCTGTTCAGCCCCCGATGAGGTGATCGAGATGATGCGGCGCCCGTGCGGTTCCTTCAATCGCCATTCCAAGCCCGCGGCTTGCACCAAGGACCAGTGCGCGTTTTCCGGTATGTTCCAGGTCCATCAGTTCAGTTCCTTCAGTCGTTTTTCCTGCCGAGCGATCAGGCGATCGACCTCGGCGCGGCCTTTCGGCGACAGCGATCCGCCCGGACGGCGCAGGGCGTCGTGGGTGATGATGCCGCGCTTGGCGAGCGTGTACTTCCGGATCGCCAGCCCGAGGCCCGGCTGCTGTTCGAAGCGGGCGAGCGGCAGGTAGGCGTCAAAGATGTCCTGGGCGCGGTCCGGATTGCCGTTGGCGAATTCTTTCACCACGCCGGCCATCATTTCGGGATAGGCGAACCCGGTCATCGCGCCGTCGGCGTCACGCGCCATTTCCTCGGGCAGGAACAGCCCGCCATTGCCGCAAAGGATCGAGATGCGCCGGTTCAGCACGCCCTCGGCACGCAGCGCGGTGATCTTTTCCAGACCGGGCCAGTCCTCGTGCTTCAGGCAGACGCAGGTTGGCAGGTCGTTCACGATCCGCGCGATCACCTTGGGGGCCATCTGCACGCCGGTGACCAGCGGGAAATCCTGCAGGACGAAGGGCACGTCGCCTATCAATTCGGCAACCTGCGAATAATAGGTGTGGATCTGATCGTCGGTCCGCAGGCTGCCGGGCGGAGCGACCATCACCCCGGCGGCGCCGAGATCCATGACCATCGCGGTCAGCGCCTCGATCTGCGCGAAGCCGGGGGCAGAGACGCCGACGACGACTGGCACGCGGCCATTCACGCGTTTCAGGATGCGCGCCACAACGTCGCGGGATTCCTCAACTGTCAGCTTGGGCGCTTCACCCATCATGCCCAGCACCGTCAGGCCGGTGGCCCCGACGTCGAGATAGAAATCGACCATCCGGTCGCAGCTGTCCATGTCGATGCGCCCGTCGGGGTGGAACGGCGTGACGGCGATGACGAATACGCCGGCCGCGTCGGTTGTGAGTCGTGTCATTGGTGTTGTCTGACGTCAGCGCCGATGGGGCAGTATAGGGTTTTTCGATAAGCTAGGGCTTCTGGCTTATCGTAGCAACCGAGGAGTAAAGAGGAAGGCGGAAGCCCGGAGCGCGAAAGAGCCACACCGAGCAGGCCGTCAAAGACATTCGCCGGGCGACCCGCAAACAGTATTCGGCTGAAGAGAAGATCAGGATCGTGCTGGACGCCCTGAGCCGAGGGAATCTTATACAAGCGGCAGAAACCGCAAGCCGCCTTCGCTGACGAGGCCGCAGAAAGCGCTCTGCCTGCTTTCACAGTGCTTTCACAGTGCTTCCAAAGCCAAAAAAGAAACGCAAACTACCGCCCGAGGTAGTTGGTAAGTTATTGTGATTAGTTTATATTTTTGGTTGCGGGAGTAGGATTTGAACCTACGACCTTCAGGTTATGAGCCGAAACCTTAGCGATTGCAATAACTTATCACAGACAATCACTTACACGCCAACCCTTTGAATTCGCGCATTTCCCATCCCGACAAAGGTCGGCATAGTTCTGCTTTCGCCGTCACCGACCGCACCAAAACGGCGTTCGCGGGTTGAGGTGGCGTTGAGGTGCCGACCGACAACCATAATCAGCGAATGCGCGGTATCCGAGCCCGGGCGAACGCGCGCGCAGCTCGACGCTCCCGGGAACGCGGCGGGGCGAGTTGCCGAGTCCTGCTCTTATCGCCGGGATTTCTCGATACGGTTTTCAAGCGCTGCGCGTGTGTCCGGGAAGCACCAGCGCGCGGCGGTTCAAAGGCGCGATCTCCCGCTCATGCGCGAGCGCAAGCGCCCCTTCACGGTCGGTGCCGAGCGTCACGTGCTTGCCCGGGGCGACTTCCGACGTCGGCAACCTGCGACACATGAGATCGGCAAGCGCGCTATCCTCGACCGCGCAGACGATCTGTCGGCCGGATTGGCAAAGGTGGGCGAGCACCTCGGCGAGATGCACGGTACGAAAATCATCGATGTGCTGCACCGGGTCGTCGAGCAGGATGCTGCGCCACCGGCTCCAGGTTATTGAAAGGTTCACCGACAGAAGGAAGGCTAGGCCTGTCGCACGGCGCTGTCCGCTCGAGAACACGAACTGCGGGTTGACGTCGCCGCCGACCTGAAGCTTCAGGAAGCGCTGCACATCGCCGCGAACGCTATACTCGATATCGCTCCAGACCGGGTGGGGCCGGAGCCGCTTATAGAGCTCGGACATTAGCGGTAAGACCCTGTCGAGTTGCTGGTCCAGCGTTTCGGCCGCGGAGCGCCGGGCGGCATCGTAAATCGCTTTGGCGCGCGTCTCTGCGAGCCGCGCCCGGCCGAGCCGCGCTTCGACGCGCGCAATCTGCTTCTTGGCGGCCTCCTGATCGTTGGTGGCTCGCGCAATCGCGCGGTCGAGCGATATCGTGTCGATGAGGCGCAGGTCTGCCGAGACTGTCTGCCGCTCCATATCGAGCGTGGACAATCTGCGCTCTATGTCGGCCAGACTGGCGCCCACGAGTGATTGCGCCGCTAGATGGTGGTCGAAATCGACTACCTGTCCTTTGGCGGCGTCGCGCTGGGCAAGGCTTGTTTGGTGCGTTTGTTCAGCTGCAGCAAGTTCCGCTTTGGCGGTGTCTCGCGCCCGCTCTTTCTCGGCCTGCTCGACGGCCTGCGCGTCTAGCTGCCTAGCAACGGTCAAAGCGGTCTCCAGCCCATGACCAAATTGATCATGGCTGATTTCGCTTTCGCATAAGGGGCAATGGCCGTCCCGCAGCCCGAGGCCGCGACCGAGATTAACCAACGATTCGAGCTGGCGCGCCTGTTCGCTGAGCGCGGTCGAAATCGGTGCCTTTGCCGCAGCGGCGGTGCTTTCATCCATAACGGTCCGTGCGCGTGCCACAGCGGCGCTCGCATTCTCCACGCGCTCGTCGAGAACGGGGAGGGTCGCTCTCAGCCGTTCGATTTCATTGAACCGCTGGGCGAGTGGACCCAAAGTGTCGAGCTGTGTCGCAATCACCGCCAAGCGCCGGCGCGCAATATCTGGCAGCTGATCAGGCGAACCGGTAGTTCGCAAGCTGTCCCGAAGGCGCGCAGCAGCTTGGCTCACCAGCGACTCGGCCGGAAGTGCGGCCCGCGCTTGGTCAATTTGGCGTAAGGCATTGGCAAGGTTTTGACCAGCCTGCTCAGCCTCAGCGGCCGTGCTCTTAACGCGGGCCGAGGTAGCCCCGGCGAGCGCTCGCGCTCGCTCGATCCAGTTCTCCGCGTCTGCCGCACCGATCGCGTCACGCAGCAACGCGAATCGATCTCCCTCCTTTAGATCGAGGCTCAGCCGGGCGATGTGTTCATCGCGGATGATTGTTGACGCGCACAGCTGCGCCATCGGCAGCTTCGGCGCAAACGCGGGATCGATCAGCCGGGCTTGCAACGGGTCAGTATCAATGGTCTCGCTGCCGATCGGGGTACGGCGGATCGCGACCGTTCCGTCCCCGTCTCGAAAGCCGACTTCCACAAAGCGGTCGGCCAGCGTGTCGCCTTCACCAGCCCACCACAGATAGTCCGCCACGGACTCGCGGCCCGATTTAGCGTCGAGATATTTGCTGATCGTGCCGGTCAGCGCGAACTCGACTGCATCGAAGATCGTACTCTTGCCGACGCCGTTGCGACCGTCGATGATTGTAAAGCTGTCTGAAAAGTCGATGCGGACCGGCTTCTGGTAGCCGCGAAAGCCGCAGACGTAGACATAGGCGAGCCTCATTTACCCTCCTCCAACAGCTGGAGGAGGGTGCTTTCTGAGACGCCGCCCAGGAAGCCATCAATTAGCTCGCTCGGCAGTTCCGTAGTTCTCAAGCGGATCTCCGCCGGCAAGTCCACCGCCTCAAGTCGCGGGGCATTCTGAATGGCAAGCAGCGGCAGCAGCGCGGCGCGAACGTCCGTGGAATCGGCGACGCCGGCCCTCGCGATCTTGCGCGTCCCAACAAGGTCCTCCTCGATCCCCCCGAGCATGACGTTTTCACCATAGTCGCCCTGCGCTTCCGCCAGAACGACGAGATAAGCGTTCCAAGCCTTGCCTTCGGCACGTCGCAACGCGAGCTGTGCGTTCTTGAGCACGCGCTGGCTAGCTGCCTGCCATTGCTCAAGCAAGCTTGCGGCATCAGGAAAACAAATCACGAAGCCGAGGATCGAGTCATTCTCAAACAGCAAGACCGGACCGTCGCGATCGTCCGTCGTCCCGACAGAATAGCCGCCTTCGACAAGCTGTTCCTGTACAATTCCAATGATCCCTGTCACAGGCCAAGCTCCTCTACGGCGTCGGTCCGGGACAACCAGCGACCGGTAATTCCGCGTGCTATGGAGCCGGTTCCGCTCCCGCGCGCTATGCTTGGTGGTAAGGGCAAAGTCTCGGCGCCGACCGCGATCACGTATTCCGGGGCGACGGCCGGCGCAGTTTCGCGGGCGAACGCAGCCTCTACCTCATGCAGCGGGCGATTGGCCGTGCGCAGCACCCTTACACGTTTTCCACCCAGGTTCCAGTAATTGCCGTCGGCGACAGCGCCTCGCGCCTGGAGCTGCAGTAGCGTCATCCCGAGCAATGGTTCCTCAATCGGCACCCGCGCTTTGGCGGGCTCGTTCGGATTGCGCCCTTCGAGGTCGCGGCGAATCCGCCACAGCACTTCGGCATCGGTCGAAGCGGGTTCGAGCCAGGCATCGTCGGGATTGGCACCGGCATGCGCAGTATAGGTCGCGACGCCCGCGTGGAGGATTCGTCGGACGTACGCGCGCGAGAAATTGACCCGGAGCATGTCGAGGAAGATGTCTCCGGAACTACGGATATGGCAGAATTCTTGGGTGGCGCGCTGTCCGAGCTCAAACAGCGCTGGCGCCTTCGTCGCGAAGCTCGCGGTCTCGCACGGATCTACCACGATGACGCGGCTCGGATTGACCGCTCCGAGCGACATCTCGAGCAACTGGTTAAGATAGTCCCAATCCGTCCAATAGCCGACAATCACGATGTCGCGGTCGAGAAGCCGGTTGGTTAACCAAGCGCCGCATTCCTCGATCCGCGTCCTGATCGGTTCGGCCTCCACTTGGCTAGCGGCCCAAACCGTACAGGGTGGATCGGACCAGCAGCCGTGAATTTTCAGAAGCGGGGATATACTTGGCGCCAGCCCAGCAACGTGCGCCCGGCTCACACCAGCGCCAACTCGGCCGAACAGCATGTTACCGGCGGTCTCGATCAGGGTATCAACATTTGTCGAGACAGCGGTCGTAATCGCGCCGGTAAGCAGCAGATCAGCGGTCGCGAAGTGACCGCTATTAGGCTCGGCCGCGAAAGCATCTTGGTCGATATAGGTGCGGAGATAAACCGTCGCGAGCCCGCCGCGAAGCCCCTCACCCCCCCCCGCCCCCACCCCGCCGCCTCTCTTCCCCCCGCGCCGCCGCCATGCCCCCCCGCCCAGCACACCACCCCAGCCCAACCCCCGACCAACCCACCGAACCCAACCCCAATCCCACCCTAAGGTCAACTTCACCCCTTCAACCACCCGCCACCGGCCTGCCCCCCCCCCCGTTTTTCCCTTTCCTTTACAAACCCAACCAGAGAGCAGCAACGCACCAAGATGCCGACTTGCGCATTACGTTGCCTCGCCGCTTCCAGCTCATCGTTGACGTCAGCTGATGCCCGTCCTACGCCCCCGCGGCTGGTACACTCCCTTTTCCCCAAGGTGGCACACCCCTACCCCTTCATCGCCACCCTGCGCCACCCCGCCACCCCTGCTGCCATGCATCACTTGATAAAGGCGCAAATCTACGCCTCATGTCAGGGACGACGTGAACATGGAGGGTGAGTTGCATGGTCAACCGAGATTGCGATTGAATGAGAAATCGCGTCCGCGAGGCCGAACCGGCCGAGGGGCGGGACTACCAGATCTTCGACACCGAGGTGTGCGGGGTTCGCGGTCTGCATCTACCGGTCCGGCAACCGGGCCTTCACCATTGACTACCGCCATGCCGGGCGGCAGCGGCGGATGACCATCGGGCGCTGGCCGGAATGGTCGACGACGGCAGCGCGCGAGCGGGCACAAGGAGCTGCGGCGTGAGATCGATGCCGGGGCCGACCTGATCCGCTGGGCCAGAAGGAACTCGGCCGCGAGGCACCGCGGTTCAAGGACCTGATCGCGCGCTACACCGAGGTCCACCTGCCGCACCTGTCTGCCCTCAACGCCTCGGATCAGAAGTCGATGCTGACGAAGATGGTGGCGCCGGACTGGGGCAACAGGCTGGTGACCGAGATCACGCCCTTTGACGTGGAGAAGCTGCTCAACCGGATCGCCGCAGGCCGGTCGCGCCCCTCGAAGGCCAAACCCAACAACCGGGCGCGCAAGCTGCAGGGGGCCAAACCCACCCCGGTGCGGGCCAATCGTATCGGTGAAGTGCTGCGCAAGATGTTCACCTATGCCGAGAGCTGGGGCTGGTGCGAATCCAACCCGGCCTCGGGCTTTCGCCGCCGGATCGAGAACCCGCGGGAACGCTTCCTGTCGCACGAGGAAATCCGCAAGCTGGCCGAAGCGCTGGAGGCCGCCGAGGATCGGCGCGCGGCCGACATCATCCGCCTCTGCATGCTGACCGGCGCGCGCCTCGGCGAGGTGCGTCAGGCGCGCTTTGAGCATTTCAACCTCGAGCATCTGAGCTGGTCAAAACCCGCCAGCATGACCAAGCAGCGCAAGATCCACCGCCTGCCGATCTCCGACGAGGCGGCCGCGATCGTGCGCCAGCGCCAACTCCTGGTGCCGCGCGGCTGCCCCTTGCTATTTCCCGGCGATGTGCCCGGCCAGCCGGTCAAGGAAATCCGCCGCTTCTGGCGCGGCATCCAGAAGGTGGTCGGAATCCCCGATGTCCGGATCCACGACCTGCGCCACACCTTTGCCTCGCTGCTGGTCAGCGGCGGCGCGTCGCTTGAAATGATCGGCAAGCTGCTTGGGTCACAGCCAGATGCAGACCACCCAGCGCTATGCCCACCTGATGGACTCGCCCCTGCGCGCTGGCGTCGCTGCGGTGGCCTGCGCTCTCCGGCCCGGGCCGAAACTAGTGCACGATGCCGAGGGGGCGCGGAAGTCGGCCTGAGCCTCCGCGCGCGCCAGAGCGGAATCTCAACTCGATCCCCGCAGCGCCTTCCAGATCGGCGTGAGCCGACGCCGGATCGTGCGTTCATCCGGCACCTCGCCGGTCTTCGGATGCTGTCGACAAACCAGTCCTGCACCTCGCCGACCCATTCGGCTTGCGTTTCCGGCACGCCCTGATCGTGGACCCGCAGAATCAGGGCGATATACATTCCGTCCCAGTCATAGCGCGCTGTTGAGCCGATATGGGAGGCCGGGCGGCGCAGGAGATCGCAATCCGCCTCGAAGCGGCGCACATCCTCGGCCATGATCAGCAGGTCCGCCAGCGTGACCTCGATGCGGTCGGCCGGGTCCGCGATCATGATCCACTCGTCCTGATCCTTCGGCCGCACCCGCCGCAGCAGGCTTCTGGTCGGCCCGGTTCCGCAACGCCGGAACATCTGCAGGATATCCGTGACAGAGACGACAACATATCCGGCCACGATCTGCAGCCCTGACGTGACCGGGGCGATGGCGGTGACGATGTCGAACCGCCCGACCGAGGCCCAGCCGGCGATATCGGCCAACGTGCAGTCCCAGCGCGCGGCGGCTTCGTACAAAGTAAAATAGACGCGGGGTGGCAATGCCATGCCTCAGCTCCTTTTATTGATTTTTTGAAACAGGCCACCGCACCGCGCTCCGGATGGAGGCAGCCTCTGGCCTGGCAGTCGGACGATGGGGGGGGTCAGCCGCGGGGGATCTCCGCGACGGCGGGCGGCAGGGGAAAGATCAGGCGCAGTTCAAAAAAGATCTCGGCCATCTCTGCCTCCTTCATTCCTGTCAACTTCTGCGACGACTCGCCCGGAGGATGTGAATCTCCGGCCACGACAGGCGCGCAATCCGACTCTTTGCTTGACGCAGCGTGCAGCGCGCTGCCGCCGCCTCGGCCGGGTCCCGCAGCGCCCATTTAGAACCTTCAATAAAAAAGGGGTGGCATCGGTGGTGGCGAATGACCGCCACCCTGCGCCACCCCGCCACCCCTTGTCATCTGCTTCTGCTGTTCACCGACATCCGCCCGCGCTGGGCGGCAACTCGGAGGACAAAGATGTTTCAACCCAATGCAAAAATTGATGCCACCGACCCTACCCTGCTGGCAGGCTGGATCAGCCGGAAAGACCTTGCTGAAGAACTGAGCCTGACCGTCGACACGCTCGGGCGCTGGGAGGCGCGGCGCTTCGGCCCGCCCTGCGTGCGGGCCGGACGCAAAGTGCTCTACCGGCGCCGGGCTGTGCAGGACTGGCTGGCCGCGCAGGAGATGCCGCGGGCGACGAAAGCGGGAGGGCGGAAATGACCAGCCTGACGCACAACGTCCTGCCGCACCGTCGAGCACGTCATCAGACTGACAATCTGTGCCGGCGCCGCCAGCCCTTCACAGTGGCGCCACGATCGGCTGATCGAGGCGCGCAGCATTCTGGCCGATGTTGTTCATCGCCCGGACACGCTCGTCGTTCTGGCCTGCAGCGCTGTTCAGTCCATCAGCACGGACCGCCGTGAGCGCTCCGACGCGCTGGGCCTGTTGCACATACTGAACGCGACCGTCTCGGGTTCATCGACCGCCGCAGCGCGGAGGGCCGCTTCGTGAGCCATTTTGCAACCAACTGGGCGATCCAGCAGCGCGGGCTGAAGCCGACGACCAAGATCGTGCTCTGGTTTCTCTGTGACCGGTACAATCCGGATTTCGGCTGCTTTCCCTCGCAGGACCGCGGCTGGCCGAGGATGCGTGAGATCAGCCGATCTCGACGCTGAACCTGCATCTCGACCAGGCTCGAAGCGATCTGCGGTTGATGCACCGGCGTGTCGCCAGCATTGATCCCGTGCACCCAAGACGGCAGAAACCGACGCGCTACATCCTGGGATTCGAGGATCGGGATTTGCGCCCGGAGCGCGAACCAGTGTCCGAAAACTGGAGGCGGGCTTTGCACAACCGTGAAGAAGATCCCCCTCCGCTGAAACCCAACGCCGGATTCCGGACACGGATGTGCCATGTCCGGAAATCCGGACACGAGCCATCTCCGGATTTTTGCCTGACCCGTGTCCGAAAAAAGCCAAAGCCGTGTCCGAAATCCGGACACTAACCTTGTAAGAGAACCTTTAAGTAAACCAGTAAAGGAGGAGTGCGCGGCTGCGCGCGAGGCCGGTTTTGATCGGTTCTTTGCAGAGCTCCTGAACACGCTGGGCCTTGATGCCGCCGCCCTGCCCGCCTGGTGGCAGGGCTGGCCAGCGCGCCAGCACGTGCGCCGCTGGATCGATGACCTCGGACTGACCGAGGCCCGGATCCTCGAGACCGCCACCGAGTCGAGGCGGGATCATCCCAACCCGCCCGACGGGCCCAAGGCGCTGGACCGCGGCATGGAACGCGCCGCCCGGCATGCTGCACGGGCGGTCGCAGCACGCGCCGGGTCCCGGAGCACCGGTCGGCGGCACAAGCGCGATGTCGGCCCCCGGCCCAGCGACGACGCCCTGGCGGATTTCTACGCCGAGCTGGTGAACTCCGACCGCTTC
This sequence comes from uncultured Alphaproteobacteria bacterium, assembly GCA_942492375.1. Classification (GTDB taxonomy): domain Bacteria; phylum Pseudomonadota; class Alphaproteobacteria; order Rhodobacterales; family Rhodobacteraceae; genus JAHEAO01. The sequence continues at coordinate 107,821 of CALOEL010000002.1, read as the reverse complement.
CTGCCCGCCAGCACGATCAGCAACACCCTGCGCGATGCGATGCTGGCACGCGGCCTCGTCACGCCGGAGCGGCTCCGGATGCGGGGGGTGCGATGACCCTGCACGGACCGATCAACAATCGCGGTGCACGCACAAAACGCGCGCTGGGCGTGCAGGCCGTGCTGGAATGGGCCTTCCGGATTGAGAAGGCGCAGCTGGAACTGCCGGTGCCGAAGGACGTAACCGAGGAGGGCTTCGGCTTCGGCCTCGAATACGTCCTGCTTCAGCGCGCCGCACTCGGCTGCAAGGTGGATGGCGGCCAGCACAAGAGGGGCAGCTACACCCATGCAGATGCCGAGGTGATCGCGGCCACCGTGGCCGGGATGCCCGACAGCCTCGGAGGCAAACGCATGGCGGTCCGCGTGGCCGAGCTGGCCCGCGCCGGGCTGACGCCCGACTGGATGCCCGGCATCGTGCCGCGCTGCGTCCCGGTCGAGACCAAGAGCAACCAGCATGGCGAACGCGCCACCACCATAGTGGTCGGCACCGAGCGGGTGCTGTCGCGCGGCAAGTGGCGCAGTGTCGAGGTCCTGGCCTGCCCGGTCATCTGGCGGCCGTATCCGGAGCAGATCGCATCAGCCCGGCGTGGATATGAAGATTGGTGGCGGGCGCTGGATTGGGTGCGGGATGGGCTGATGGCGGGCGGTATGCTGCGGGAGGTGGAGGTCACGGGGGCGATGCCGCGACTAAGCCCTTGGGAATTGCGACCATCCAGCCGCGGTTAGCGGCTGGATTTCGCCCTCTGGCTGAAATACGGTTCAGAAAAGAACTGGCAGGGGGCAGATTAATCAATGGCATCAACAGATAACGGCTCCGACCTCGGCATTGAAGCCAGCCTGTTCAAGACTGCCGACAAGTTGCGCGGCAATATGGAGCCGTCGGACTACAAGCACGTAGCCCTTGGTCTGATCTTCCTCAAGCACATCTCCGACAGCTTTGAGCTAAAACGCCAGCAACTGCTTGCCGAATACCCCGAAGGCGCCGAGGACCCCGACGAATACCTTGCCGAAAACGTGTTCTGGGTTCCGGCCGAGGCGCGTTGGTCGCACCTGCAAGCTAGCGCCAAGCAAACCACCATCGGCAAGCTGATCGACGAGGCGATGATCGCCATCGAAAAGGTGAACCCTTCGCTGAAAGGCGTATTGCCCAAGGACTACGGCCGTCCAGCGCTGAACGCCGTCATGCTGGGCGAACTGATCGACCTGATTTCCGGCATCGCGCTGGGCGAGGGCAAGGACAAGGCCCGCGATCTGCTCGGCCGGGTCTACGAGTACTTCCTCGGCCAGTTCGCCGGATCCGAAGGCAAGCGCGGGGGCGAGTTCTACACCCCGCGCTCGGTCGTCCGCACCATGGTCGAGATGCTGGAACCCTACAAAGGCCGCGTCTATGATCCCTGCTGCGGCTCGGGCGGCATGTTCGTGCAGTCGGAAAAGTTCGTCGAGGCCCACGGCGGCCGTCTGGGCGACATCGTCATCTACGGACAGGAAAGCAACTACACCACCTGGCGGCTGTGCAAGATGAACCTCGCCGTGCGGGGGATCGACGCCGACATCAAGTGGAACAGCGAGGGCACCTTCCACAAGAACGAACTGCCCGACCTGCGCGCCGACGTGATCCTTGCCAACCCCCCCTTCAACATCTCAGACTGGGGCGGTGAGCGGCTGCGCGAGGATGGGCGCTGGAAATACGGCACGCCCCCGGCCGGCAACGCCAACTACGCGTGGCTGCAGCACATCCTGCACCATCTGGCGCCCTCGGGCACGGCGGGGGTGGTGCTGGCCAATGGCTCCATGTCCTCGACCCAATCGGGCGAAGGCGAGATGCGAAAGGCCATGATCGAAGGCGAGGTGATCGACTGCATGATCGCACTGCCGGGGCAATTGTTCTATTCCACCCAGATTCCGGCATGTCTTTGGTTTCTGGCCAAGAACAAATCCAACGGCATCGCCCGCGACCGCATACTGCGCGACCGGCGGGGCGAGGTGCTGTTCATCGACGCCCGCAAGCTGGGCTTCATGGTAGACCGCACCCGGAAAGAGTTCTCCGACTCCGACATCGCCCAGATTGCCGAGACCTACCATGCTTGGCGACTGGGTGAGGGTTACGCCGACATTCCGGGTTTCTGCAAATCCGCCAGCCTTGAGGAAATCCGCTCCCACGGCCACGTCCTGACCCCGGGCCGGTATGTGGGATCGCAAGTGGCAGAGGAGGACGAGACGCACTTTGCCGAACGGTTCGCCAACTTGCAGGAGCAGTTAGAGGCGCAGTTTGCCGAGGCCGAGGAGCTGACGGCATCGATCCGGGCGCGGCTGGCGGGGGTTGTTGAGCTTTGACAATCACTCTTGCAGACGCGATCGGCGGAAAGAACAGGGTTATCGGCGGACCTTTTGGTTCGAACCTGACCCAAAAAGACTACCAAGATGACGGCGTTCCAGTCATCCGTGGTGGGAACATGGGCGGTGTGGGCCGTAGTATCCAAGGGCCGTTTGCATTTGTTTCGACAGAAAAGTTCGCGCGGGACTTGACCTCAAATTCCGCGCGCCCCGGAGACATCATTGTAACCCAACGCGGTACACTTGGTCAGGTGGCGATCCTTCCGGACGATGCGCCGCATCACACCTATGTCGTTTCACAAAGCCAAATGGCGGTCTGCGTGGACGCCGCAAAAGCCGACAGAGATTTCGTCTACTACTTCCTGACTTCACCCACGTTCAACGACTACATCGGGATGACTTCCATTCAAACTGGGGTCCCGCACATCAACCTTGGACTGCTTCGAGACGTTGAGGTGGACTGGCCCTCCCTCCCCGAACAACGCTCCATTGCCGCCACCCTCGGGGCGCTGGATGACAAGATCGAGTTGAACCAGCGGATGAACGAAACGCTGGAGGCCATAGCACGGGCGCTGTTCCGCGACTGGTTCGTCGATTTCGGCCCCACCCGAGCCAGGATGGTAGGCACCGCCCCCTACCTCTCCCCCGACGTCTGGTCCCTCTTTCCCGACCGACTGGACGACGACGGCAAGCCAAAGGGATGGGAATTTGAGACGGTCATCGAACAAGCCGACTGGATAAACGGCGCAGCCTATAAGAATATGCACTTTTCCGATGCGCCCGACGCCTTGCCTGTCATCAAGATTGCAGAACTGAAAAACGGCGTAACAGGAAATACAGCATGGACCGCCACCGACCTTGGATCGCGCTATCAGATCGAAGACGGGGAACTGCTTTTCTCATGGTCGGGCAACCCTGACACCTCGATTGACACCTTCCTTTGGTCGGGCGGCAGGGCCTGGCTGAATCAACATATCTTCGCGGTGCGCGAGAACGGAAAACGAAGCAAACCCTTCCTGCATGCCATGCTTAAGTATCTGAAACCCGATTTCGCCGAGTTGGCGCGCAACAAGCAAACTACCGGGCTTGGCCATGTCACGAAGGCCGATATGAAGCGAATGCTGATCTGCACGGGTTCGCAGCCGGTCCACGACGCGTTTGACCAGCTGATAGCACCGATCTTTGATCGAGCATTTCTGCTCCAAATGGAATCTCGCACTCTCGCGCAAACCCGCGACCTGCTGCTTCCGCGTCTGATGTCGGGGGAGTTGCGGGTGGCCAACCTCGACCAAGCAGAAAAGGAAACCGCCGCATGAACCTGCCTGTTCGCACCAAGAACGCCATGCTGCTTGGAAACGGGTTGGTCAATCACATCAGCAAGGTTCAGGAATTTCGCAAGAAGCACGGCAAGCTGCCGAACCACCCCTATTTGACCTACACGCAACTGGTCGAACAAACCGGCGCAAAGCTGGCCATGGTCGGCATAGGCAACCCGCTGGACGAGGTGCTAACCGCCGTCCACGAACCCGGCGTTCACGAAAACATGCGAGGTCTCACCATGTTCGTCCGTCCCAAAGACGGAGAAATCCGCTATGGGGCGGGAGATCACGACTGGCGCGGGATCAACGCAAAGAACGTCATGCAGTATCGCAAGGAGGTACTTGAGCAGGATTGGACCGATGTCGAGTTCATCGCGGCGGCTCAAGAAAGCTAAGATATGCCCGTTAGCCGCCCATTATAACGGATACGCGGGGCAATCTGACAAGACCCGTCGTTGAAAACGCGGAACAAGGAGTAAAGGACCATGCCGTTCATCGCCAAGACTGCCCCTATCTCTGCCCGCGTAGGCGATTCCATCCGAATTGAAGAACGTCCGATGTATGGGGGCGGGGAAATAGCATTGGGGGCCGAGGTGTTCCTTTGGGCATCAGAGACGCAGGGCGGCGCCGGCCTTTGGGCACGGGGGACCGTGCTTGGGGTTGCACCGGGGGCTACAAAGCCGGTGGTGACGGTACGCGTCGACGAGATGGTTAACTCCGGCAACTTCGGGATCGAGCAGATCGCCCCGCATTGCGACAGTTCAGCCAACACGCCCATCGTCGGACTTGCGCGCAAGCTCTACAAGCAATCCCACCACAAGGTTGCGCGCATTACGGCTGAAGAGGCCTCCCTTCTTCAACCGCTTTTCGAATAGGTAAGATGCATGACTGAGCTCTCGCGCCCGCAGATTAAGCGCGCCATCCTCAACCGGCTGGATGTCGCCGCGCAGGAACACCGCATCGGCCATCAGGACGCTTACGCGAACCGCTATTCTTTTCGCTCGGACAATGACGCGCCAGTGGAATTGATGTTCGAAAAGGACCCGGAGACCGAGGCATACCTGTGGGTTCTGGCCGAGCAGGTCGCATCCATTGCCAGAGGCACAATCCCGGCGGAATTCTACTCCAAGGACGATCTCTACAAGGTTCCGGCGAAGAATGGTGGCATGCAATATGGCCGCCATTCCGCGCTGGAAAAGATGACTTGGCTCGGCAAGGCCGACCTTGTCCGGTTCACCCTGCGCAGCGTCGCTGACCTGGACCAAGTCCTTTCAGTATTGATGCAGGCGAGGCGCAGGGGGCAGACCGAGACATGACGACGCTTACCGAAGCCGAAGTCGAAACCGTCCTTTTCGATCAGCTCCAGGTGCTGGGCTATACCTGTATCAATGACGCGATCTCCGGCCCCGATGGCCGCGCCCCGGAACGTGAAGCCTATTCCGACACGCTCCTGCCCTATCGGTTGCGCGATGCAATCGCCCGGTTGAACCCACAGATCCCTGAAGACGCCCGCGAGGATGCGCTGCGCAAGCTGCTTGCCGTCGAGCGCCCCTCGCTGATTGAGGAGAACCGCCGGCTGCACCGCGCCATGGTCGAGGGCATGCCGGTGGAATACCGCGCCGAGGATGGCTCGATCCGCGGCGATGCCGTGCGATTAGTCGACCCGGAGGACCAGCAGAACGACTGGCTGGCCATCGCGCAATTCACAGTGATCGAGAACGGCAACAACCGCCGCCCGGATGTGGTGGTGTTCCTGAACGGTTTGCCGGTGGGCGTGATCGAAGTGAAGAAGCCAGGCGCGGAAACCGCGACGCTCGGTGCCGCGTTCAACCAGCTGCAGACCTACAAGGCGCAGATTGGATCGCTGTTCCGCGCCAACGCCGTGCTGGTTACTACCGACGGAATACAGGCGCGTATCGGGTCACTGACCGCCGATCTGGAACGCTTCATGCCTTGGCGCACAACCGATGGCGTCGATGTGGCCCCAAAGGGCGCGCCGGAAATGTCGGTTCTGATCGAGGGTGTCTTCGCCCGCACGCGGCTATTGTCGCTCTTGCGGAACTTCACGGTTTTTGGCGACACTCCCGGAGGCATCGCGAAGATCATCGCGGGCTATCATCAGTTTCACGCCGTGAAACGGGCTGTCGTCAGCACCGTTGAGGCTAGCCGGTCGCAAGGTGACCGAAAGGCCGGTGTGATCTGGCACACGCAAGGCTCCGGCAAAAGTCTGTTGATGGCCTTCTATGCGGGGCAGCTGGTGCGGGAACCGGCGATGGAAAACCCAACCATCGTGGTGATCACCGACCGCAATGATCTGGATGACCAGCTGTTCGGCACCTTCGCGATGTGCCGTGATCTAATCCGCCAGTCTCCGGTGCAGGCCGATAGCCGCGAAGATCTGCAAAGAGCGCTGTCCAGGGCATCGGGCGGGGTTATCTTCTCCACAATCCAGAAGTTCGCTCCGGAGAAGGGCGAGGCCTATCCGATGCTGACCGACCGGCGCAATGTGGTTGTCATCGCGGACGAAGCGCACCGCAGCCAGTATGGGTTTAAGGCGCGGATCGAGAAGACCGGCGAGATCGCCTATGGGTTTGCCAAGCACCTGCGCGACGCGCTGCCCAACGCCTCGTTCATCGGTTTTACCGGAACGCCGATCGAACAGGACGATGTGAACACGCCCGCCGTGTTTGGCCACTACATCGACGTCTACGATATCAGCCGCGCGGTCGAGGACGGGGCGACAGTGCCGATCTATTACGAAAGCCGACTGGCGCGGATCGAGCTTCCCGACGCGGAAAAGCCCAAGGTTGATGCCGAAATCGAAGAGCTGACCGAGGATGAAGCTGTCAGCGAGCAGGAGCGGCTGAAACGCAAATGGTCCACCGTCGAAGCACTTGTCGGCTCCGAGAAGCGGTTGCGCATGGTAGCCGAAGATCTGATAGCGCATTTCGAGGCCCGGGTGCAGGCGATGGATGGCAAGGCCATGGTCGTCTGCATGAGTCGGCGCATCTGCGTTGACCTCTATAGCCAGATTGTGGCCCTTCGCCCCGACTGGCATTCCGATGATGATGCGGACGGCACGATCAAGATTGTAATGACGGGCTCTGCGTCAGATCCTGAAAGCTGGCAGCCCCATATCGGCGGCAAGGCACGGCGTGACCTTCTGGCGAAGCGCGCAAAGGATTCGAGAGACCCGCTCAAACTAGTGATCGTCCGGGACATGTGGCTGACCGGATTTGACGCGCCGTCGATGCATACGATGTACATCGACAAGCCGATGCGCGGGCACGGCCTCATGCAGGCCATTGCGCGGGTGAACCGGGTCTTCAGCGACAAGCCCGCAGGCTTGATTGTCGATTACATCGGCATCGCCCAGAACCTGAAATCCGCGCTGGGCCAATACTCTCAATCGGACCAGGAACAAGCAGGCATCGACGAGGTCGAGGCTGTAGCGGCCCTTCTGGAACGATTGGACGTGGTGCGCGCCATGTTACACGGCTTTGACTATTCAACCGGGCTGACAGGCACGCCACATCAGCGCCTCGTCGCCTTGGCTGGAGCACTCGACTGGATCCTTGCAAAGCAGGACGAAGCCGCCCAGCGCGAAACTGACAAGGAAGCCAAGAAGTCCGCGCACCGTCGTTATCAGGACGCTGTGCTGGCGCTGTCAAAGGCGTTTGCGCTATGTTCAGCCAGCGATACCGCCCGCGACGTTCGCGACGAGGTCGGCTTCTTCCAGACCCTGCGGGCGGCCATGGTCAAAGCAGCTGATACCTCCGGCCGCTCTGCCGCCGACCGCGATCTTGCGATCCGTCAAATCGTCAATGGCGCGGTCGCCTCGACCGAAATTGTTGACATCTTGTCAGCGGCGGGTCTTTCGTCGCCCGACATTTCGATCCTGTCGGATGAGTTCCTGGCCGAAATCGGGCAGATGGAGAAGAAAAACCTCGCCCTTGAGGCCCTGAAAAAGCTGCTGAATGACGAGATCAGATCGCGCAGCCGCTCGAACGTCATCGAGACCCGGAAATTCTCGGAACGGCTGGAAGAGGCTATTTCGCGCTATCACACCAATGCCATCAGCACCGTCGAGGTGCTGCAGGAACTGATCGCGCTGGCGAAAGAAGTGCGCGAGGCCAGAAGCCGAGGTGAGGAAACTGGCCTGACGCCGGAAGAGATCGCCTTCTATGATGCGCTGGCCGACAATCAGAGCGCGGTGGATGTCCTTGGCAATGACCAGTTGAAGATCATAGCGCATGAACTGCTGAAGGGTCTGAAAGCCAACGTCAGTATCGATTGGGCTCACCGCGACAGCGCCCGGGCACGGCTGCGAGTTCTAGTAAAACGCATCCTCCGAAAATACGGCTACCCACCGGATATGGAGGATGCCGCAGTCAGAGGTGTGCTGGCGCAGGCAGAAGCGATGCTATCGGAGATCACTGATGGCTGAACAAGACAAATTTGAGAAAGGTCTGGCATGGCTAGGATTGAAAACCATCGGTTCAGTATCGACGAAGCTTTTCGTGAATGCTTCTACATCGTCCCCGATTACCAGCGCGAATATGTCTGGACCGACAAAGAGGTCTACCAGCTTCTGGAAGACATAAACGAGCAGATTGACGCGGGCGGAACGCGCGAATACTTCATTGGCACCGTCTTGGTGGCACCCGCCGGGCAGAAGAACCATTTTGAGGTTATTGATGGCCAGCAGCGTCTTACGACGTTCTTCCTGTTGCTGTGCGCACTGCATCATTTGTTCGAGGGGGAACCTCAGCGTGCGACAATTGGTGGTCTAATTTCAACAAGTTACACCGATAGCGCAGGCGAGACGCGCACGAGCCTAAAGCTGGAACCACGCTACGAAAATGCGGGTGAGGTGATGGCAAAGCTGGTGGAGCTTGATGCAGATCCGCAGGTTGTGCGCGCGGGTATACAGGCGTCAGGAATCGCGAGCTTTGGTTCTCTAGAAAACCTAGTCGGCGCTTACGGCACGATTTACCGTTATCTGAAAGACAACTATTCTGACCTTGCCCAACTAAAGAGCTACTGGGGATACCTGGCCAACAATGTGGTGTTCATCCAGATTTCGACCGATGTCAGTAGCGCACTCAAGATTTTTGAAACAATTAACGAGCGCGGCGTCGGTCTCAATCCGATGGACCTGCTAAAGAATCTACTTTTCACACAAGTTCGTCAGACCGAATTTACCCAACTCAAGGACGAGTGGAAGAAAATTACTAAACCATTGGAAAAGGCCAAGGAAAAACCTCTCCGGTTCCTACGCTACTTTTTGATGGCAAACTATTCCATCAAGAATGATCGTGGCGATGCTGTCGTGCGGGAAGACGAGATCTATGACTGGTTTACCAGTAAGAACAATGCGGCTCTCTGCAATTATGCTGAAAAGCCTTTCGAGTTCGTGCGTAAGGTAACCAGAAATGTCGAGCATTACCTCGCATTTGGAAATGGATTGGGAAATGACCATAAGCCTAGTATTGCTATGGACAGCCTCAAACGGCTAACGGGCGGTGCATTCAGCCTTCACTATGTCATGCTGCTTGCGGCAGCAAATCTGCCAAGATCGCTGTTCGACCACTTCGTGACGCAGCTTGAGAGCTTTCTGTTCTACTACATCTTTACAAAGACCCCAACGAAGGATCTAGAGCGCAATTTCTCCTTATGGGCAGACGAGCTACGCGAGATTGCTGGCGAGAAGGATCCCCTTTTACAGAAGATAAAATTGGACACCTTCGTCGCGGAGCGCTTCGAGAAAAGCATGGCTGCGAAGTCGCAGGAACTGGCCGATGCTCTCAGGCGCTTTACGCTTTATTCTATGCAGCAGTATCGAACCCGTTATCTTCTGGCGCGACTGTCTCAGCATGTTGAGATGGCCTTCAGCGGTATAAATGCACGTGGCAGCCTGGAGCCCTTCGCCAAATTGGAAATTGAGCACATTCTCCCTGACAGACCGAACGCTGCGCTTCGAGACAGCTGGACAAACGAAAACCCTGCCGCTGACTATGACGACTTCAAGTGCCGTCTGGGCAATCTGACCTTACTCGAAAAGCCGATCAATATTGTCGCGGGCAATGACTTCTATGCGGACAAGAGGGAAGAATATCGCAAAAGCGGAAGCTATCTGACACGTAGCCTAGTGGGACTGACCGAGGTTGGACAGAACACGTCAATTTCAAGGATCAATACTAAACTTGAAGCGTTCGCAATTTGGAACGCCGCTTCTATTGAAAAGAGGCATACGCTTTTGATTTCGCTGGTTAAGGATGTTTGGAAGACGACCCCGATATCGCCCTGAGCCACCTTAGCGATGCGGCCATTTATTGGGGTGAAAGAATGATTGCACCAAGCATTCCACCTAAAGCTGCCCCCCCCTCGGCATGGTTCCTCCCCGGCCCCGAATGCATGCGGGGGGGCGCAGCGCGGCAGTTCGTTAGCGACTGGATTGCTCACCGGGGAATCCACCCGAAATCCACCCCGCGGGCGCCAGCCGGAAAACTGACTCCAAATCAAAGGCTTACGGAAGCACGAGCTGGCCAAGGTGGATTCCCGGTTGGAATCCAGGGAATCCACCTTCGGGGAATCCACCCCGGCCGGAAGCCACCGCACCCAGAACACATTGAATCCACGGCGGTTTTCCGATTGACAAAGCTGCACCCATTGACCTACCTCTTGATCATCGAAGAATAGCGCCCGGAGGAAACCCCTCGCGGGCGTTTTCGTTTTCCACACATCAGAGACCCCGCATGGACCTCGTCTTCGCACCGAGCCAGATCGAGAGCTGGCCGATCGACCGGCTGCGCCCCTGTGCCCGCAATGCCAAGATGCACGCAGACGACCAGGTGGCGAAGATCGCCGCCAGCATGGCGAAGTTCGGCTGGACTGTGCCCTGCATGGTGGCTGACGATGGTGAGCTGATCGCCGGCCACGGTCGAGTGCTGGCGGCGACCATGCTGGGACTGACCGAGGTGCCGGTGATCCGTCTCGGCCATCTCGACGAGGCCGAGCGCCGGGCCTATCGCATCGCCGACAACAAGCTGACCGAGCTTGGCGATTGGGATGAGGCCATGCTGCGCGACGAGATCGCGGGGCTACTGGCTGAGGATTTCGACCTGACACTCCTTGGGATCAGTGACGACGATCTTGACGCCCTGCTGCGAGATCCCGAGGCGCTGGGCGACGGCGACCCGGTCGAGGGTGAGGATGACGCACCGGAGCCGCCGGTCACGCCGGTATCGGTGCCTGGCGACCTCTGGCAGCTCGGGCCGCACCGACTGATCTGCGGCGACAGCACCTCGGCCGAAGTGGTCGGGTGGCTGCTGGGTGACGTGAAACCACTGCTGATGGTCACCGATCCACCCTATGGCGTGGAGTATGATCCGTCCTGGCGCAACGCCGCGGGCGCGGCCAAGACGAAACGCACCGGCAAGGTCCTCAATGACGACCGCGCCGACTGGCGCGAGGCCTGGGCGCTGTTTCCGGGCGACGTCGCCTATGTCTGGCACGGTGCGCTGCATGCTGCGACCGTGGCCGACAGCCTGACGGCCACAGGCTTCGCCATCCGGTCGCAGATCATCTGGGCCAAGGACCGGCTGGTGCTGAGTCGCGGCGATTATCACTGGCAGCACGAACCATGCTGGTATGCGGTGCGCGCCAAGGGCAAAGGCCATTGGGCGGGCGATCGCAAGCAGACCACGCTCTGGACCATCACCAATCGCGAGCAGGATACCAACACCGTGCACGGCACCCAGAAGCCAGTCGAATGCATGCGCCGCCCGATCCTCAACAATTCCAGCCCCGGGCAGGCGGTTTATGAACCCTTCATGGGGTCAGGCACTACGTTGATCGCGGCCGAGACTACTGGGCGCGTCTGCTTCGGGGTCGAACTGGACCCCGCCTATGTCGACGTCGCCATTGAGCGCTGGCAGTCGTTCACTGGCGAAGTGGCGGTGCTGGCGGAAACCGGCGAGAGCTTCGCCGCCCTGAAGGCGAAGAGACTCGCGGTATGAAGTCGTCGGTACCGTTTCAGGAACAAGTCCGGCGGAAGGTAGACTGGCGGCGGAACACGCCTTCCACTACATTCGAAGGAGCAGTCCACGGAAAACTCCGGAGAAATTCTTGGGCATCGAGCAGTGGGACGAGACAAGACAGCGGTGGATAGTGTATCGCAATCAGGCCGAGCACAGCGAGGACTGCAAAACCTATCCCTATGATGCTGTCCCGGGGCGAATCTTTCTCGACACGAATGTCGTGAATCTTTTGGTCGATTACTCAGAGCAAATCTTCGATCAGGAGCCACTGCCAGCAATCGCGGACAGGATGCTTGCGGAAGATGTCGAAGCGTTGATGCACATCTTCTTTGTGGGCAGACGAGCCAACTGGAGCGTCATGGCATCACGCAAGACACTTCATGAAATCCAGAACACGCCTGACCGGGCGCGCAGGGATCGACTGAGGCAATTCGCAATAGATCTGATCTCCCCTGAAGACGAAGCGAACGCATATGCCTCGGTCGTCGGCAGAAGAATGATCGACGCACCCTTCACAGATGGCCTGCCCGACAAGGCAGACCGGGAATTGATCGGGAATGCCGTAGGCCTCGATTGCGACGTATTCTGTACGCGGGATAGACGAACGATTGTTCGCAAACGCAACTATCTGCGGCTACTCCCGATCCGGGTCCTGACACCTCTGGAATGGTGGCGCCATGTTCGGCCTTGGGCAGGGCTTTGCACTTAGAGCTACCGGTACCCATACGCATATGATCGAAAACCCGGCGTCAGTTGTTGGTCAGTTTGTAAACGGTCCCTCTCCCCTCAACCTTTTCCGAAACGACAGGCAGCCCCAGCTTCTTCTTCAGTGCCCCGGAAATTGCCCCGCGCACGGTGTGGGCCTGCCAGCCCATTGCGGCGGAGATCTCGGCGACGGTGGCGCCGTCGAGGGACTGAAGCATCGCGATCAGCATCGCCTGTTTCGTGCCAGCGCGCCGAGCGGGCAGCGTCGGTTCCGGCGCCACTGCCGCGCATCTCGGTATCGCAGCCATGGTCGCGGCCACCACCGGCTCGATCCCGATGGCCTCGAGGCCGGCCTTGGTGACCACCAGCGTGGTGCCATGTCCGTCGCCGGTCTCGCGCCAGAGCGGCTCGCCGCGGCGCAGGTTGGCTTCGGCCTCCTCGAGCCAGCCGCGGCCGATCATCTTGCCGATCACCATCTTCGCGGCGGCGCCGGCCAGCCCGTCGGGAAGAGGCAGGGCGAGGTTGCCCGGTTGCCGCGCGGCGCGGGAGAGGATCAGGGACTGGGTGTCGGTCGGGGTGGTCATTTCTTGCTCCATCGGTTCCGGCGCGTGCGGTTCGCGGCGCCTTCTACCGAGATAAGCCCCGCCAAAGCAGGGCCGGGCCGATCCGGTGCTCCTCGCCTGAATTGGATCGTTCCGCCCGGATCAGAGTCGCTCTGTCGCGAAGTCTAATCAACTGAATAACAAGCGATATCAGCACTTTGATCGGAAGCGGACAGCGCCATGGAGGGAATGAGCGAGCGGGACTATGCCGCGCATTCCGGCCTGTCGCGCGGAGCGATCCAGAAGGCCCGTAAGTCCGGGCGGCTGGTGGTCTTTGACGACGGCTCGATCAATGCGGCGGCGTCCGACGTGCGTCGCGGCGAAATGACCGATCCGGATCAACAGCGCCGATCTGTCGGATGTGATACGGGGTTTTCCGGCCCCGCTGACAGCTCGTCGTACCTGAAGGCCCGCACCGCGCTGACGGTTTACCAGGCGCAGGAACGTCAGCTGGCGATCCAGAAGAAGAAGGGCACGCTAGTGGACCGCGCGCGGGCCGAGACGCTGGTGTTTCGACTCGCCCGGCAGGAGCGCGACACATGGGTGACCTGGCCCAGCAGAGTGGCGGCGCTGATCGCGGCCGAAGTGGCAGCGGAGGTGGACAAGCAATCCGGCAATCCGGTGCGACCGGTGATCATCGAGGCCGCGATCCTGCAAAGGGTGCTGGAAACCCATGTCAGAGCGCAACTCGACGCCCTCGCCGATCTCCGGGTCTCACTCGGGTGACGATTACGGTCTGACCGAAGACCAACTGACAGACGGGCTCGACCTCGGTTTTGACGGCGCCGAGGACATACTGCGCGCCTGGCGCCGGGGGATGCGGCCCGATCCCGACCTGACGGTGTCGGAATGGGCCGATCAGCACCGCAAGCTGTCGTCGCGGGCCTCAGCCGAGCCGGGGCAATACCGCACCGCGCGCACGCCCTACCTGCGCGAGATCATGGATGCGCTCAGCCCTCGCCATCCGGCGCAGCGGATCAGCTTCATGAAAGCCGCGCAGGTGGGGGCGACCGAAGCGGGGAACAACTGGATTGGCTTCGTCATCCACCACGCGCCGGGTCCGATGCTGGCGGTGCTGCCGACGGTGGAGATGGCCAAGCGCAGCTCGCGCGGACGGCTCGATCCTTTGATCGCAGAAAGCCCGGCGCTGCGGGAGCGGGTGAACCCGGCCCGATCGCGCGATGCTGGCAACTCGATGCTGTCCAAGGAATTCCCCGGCGGCATCCTGGTGCTGACCGGCGCCAACAGCGCCACGGGTCTGCGCTCGATGCCTGCGCGCTACATCTTTCTCGATGAGGTCGATGCCTATCCGGCCTCGGCAGACGAGGAAGGCGATCCGGTCACCTTGGCCGAGGCGCGCACCACGACCTTCTCGCACCGGCGCAAGGTGTTCATGGTCTCGACCCCGACGATCCGGGGGTTGAGCCGGATCGAGCGGGAATACGAGGCCAGCGACCAGCGGCGCTACTTCGTGGCCTGCCCGCATTGCGGGGCGATGCAATGGCTCCGTTTTGAGCGGTTGCGCTGGGACAAGGGCCGACCTGACACCGCGGCTTACCATTGCGAAGGCTGCGAGAAGCCGATCGCCGAACATCACAAGACCCGGATGCTGGAAAAGGGTGAATGGCGGGCGACGGCGGTCTCGGCCGATCCGCATTCGATCGGCTTCCACCTCTCGGCCCTCTATTCTCCGCTGGGCTGGAAAAGCTGGGCGCAGATCGCGCGGGACTGGCTGGCAGCGCAAGGCTCGGAAGAGATGCTGCGCGCGGCGCGCAACACGCTCTTGGGCGAGACCTGGGTGGAAAGCGGCGACGCGCCGGAATGGCAGCGGCTGGCGGAACGGCGCGAGGCTTACGCGGGCGTGCAGATCCCCGAGGGCGGGCTGTTCCTGACAGCGGGCGTCGATGTGCAGAAAGACCGAATCGAGATCGACATCTGGGCCTGGGGTCGGGGCTTGGAAAGCTGGCTTGTCGATCACTTGCGTCTAGAGGGTGGCCCGGATGATCCGGCCTGTTGGGACAAGCTGACCGCGCTGCTGGGTCGGACATGGGTCCATGCCAATGGTGCTGTGATGATGATCGCCAAGCTGGCGATCGACACCGGCTATGAGGCGGCAGCGGTTTACGCATGGGCGCGCAGGCAGGGCTTTGAGCAAGTCTCCCCGATCAAAGGGCTGGAAGGGTTCAGCCGGGCCACACCGGTGTCTGGACCAACCTTTGTCGATGCCACGATCGGCGGCAGACGACTTCGCCGCGGCGCGCGGCTATGGTCGATCGCCACCGCAACCTTCAAGACCGAGACCTATCGCTTCCTGCGTCTGGAACGGCCCTCCGATGAAGACCGGGCTCTCGGCATCTGCGATGCCCCGGGCACCATGCACCTGCCCGACTGGATCGACACCGAATGGCTGAAACAGCTGGTGGCCGAGCAGCTGGTCACGGTGCGCAACAAGCGCGGCTATGCCCACCCCGAATGGCAGAAGATGCGCGAGCGCAACGAGGCGCTGGACTGCCGGGTCTATGCCCGCGCGGCGGCGTGGATCCTCGGTGCGGATCGCTGGGACGAGGCGACATGGCGCAGGCTGGAGGCGCAGGCCGGGGTGGAAACCCGCCCGGCAGCCCAACCGGCCGCACCCGTCGAACCCGAAGCACCTGCCGCACCGAAAGCCGGAACACCAACAACGCCGCGCCGCAAGCGCCGGGCCTACACACCGAACTTCATGAGGGATTGAGATGGATCTGGAACGGATGCGCGCCTTGCTGGCCGCGTTGCAGGAGGCGCGTTACGCCGGCGTCCGCTCGGTCAGCTATGATGGCAAGAGCGTCACCTATGGCTCGGATGCGGAACTGGCGACAGCGATCAGCGATCTGGAGGCCCGGATTGCGGCTGAATCGGGCACGCGCCGGCGCCGCCGCTGGGGCACGGTCGCCTCCAAGGGCCTGTGATCGATGGCCTTTGAAGGCTTCCGCCAGCGGCTCGGCTCGATCATCGGCGGCTTTGATGCGGCGCAAGCCCACCGGCGGCTGCGCGGGTTCCGGGCGTCACGCGCGCATGTGAACACGCTGATCGCCGCGTCTGGCGACACCATCACGGCGCGCGCCCGCTGGCTGGTCAGGAACAATGGCTATGCCGCCAACGCAGTCGAGTCCTTTGCCAGCAATGTCGTCGGCGATGGCATCAAGCCTTCCAGTTCCATCGCGGATGCGGAGCTGAAAGAGCAATTGCAGGCACTCTGGCTCGCCTGGACGGATGACGCCGACGCCGAGGGGCTGACGGATTTCTACGGGCTGCAGCGCCGGGCGGCACGCGAAGTGTTCCTGTCGGGCGAAGTGTTCATCCGGATCCGGACACGCCGGGCGGAAGATGGCCTGACAGTCCCGTTGCAATTGCAGATGCTGCCGTCCGAAATGCTGCCGCTCGACATGAACCGTACGCTGCCCGGCGCTGGGCTGATCCGCCAGGGCATCGAGTTCGATCCCATCGGCCGCCGCGTGGCCTATCACTTCCTGCGCCGCCATCCGGGCGACATGACCGACCCCGGCCTTGTCGGGGAAACGGTCCGCGTCCCAGCCGCAGATGTGATCCACGTCCTTGACCCGGTCGAGGCGGGCCAGCTGCGCGGTGTGTCACGCTTTGCCGCCGCAATCGTGAAGCTGTTCACCCTCGATCTCTATGACGATGCCGAGCTGGAGCGGAAGAAGATCGCGGCGATGTTCGCGATGTTCATCACCTCGCCCGCCCCTGAAACCCCGCTGGAACCGACCGAGGAGGATCTGGAGGTTGAACCCGGTCAGGTCGTGCGGCTGGATCCCGGTGAGGATGTCTCCACCCCGGCGACGCCAGACTCGGGCGGCACCTATGAGCCGTTCCAGTACCGGACGCTACTACAAATCGGGGCAGCACTTGGCATTCCCTATGGCTACCTGACCGGCGATACCGCCAAGGGCAACTTCTCCAATACCCGCATCTCGCTCCTGGAATTCCGCCGTCGCATCTCGGCCTGGCAGCATGGCGTGCTGGTGTTCCAGCTCTGCCGCGCGGTCTGGTCCCGCTGGCTGGATGTGGCCGTGCTATCAGGTGCGATTGACCTGCCCGGCTATGACAGCCAGCGCCGCCAATACCAGGCCTGCGCCTGGCTGCCGACGAAATGGGACTGGGTCGACCCGATGAAGGATGCCTCGGCCGAGATCGTCCAGATCGAAGCCGGCCTGAAATCCCGCACCCAAGCGATCTCCGAGCGCGGCTATGACGCCGAACAGGTTGACCGCGAGATCGCCGCCGAACGCAAACGCGAACTTGATCTGGGCCTCGACTTTCGCCGCCCCGGATCGCCGGCGCAGGGGCCAGGTGGGGCGAAGGGCAATGTCGGCGGAGAGCAAACCGACGGTACCACCGACGACGAAGAGGTGGACGACACCGCCGAGGTCAAGGCCACCGCCAAGGATGAAACGTGACGCAGTCAGACGGGCAGGAGGTCTACACCCGGCAGGCGCGCCGCCTTGCGATCGAAGGTCACCAGCGACGCGGCTCCCGCGCGTCTTGCGGCGGCGGCAATCATCAGGTCCGCGAAACCGAACCCGTCATCGCGATACCGGAACACCGCCGACCCAACATCATCGGCGGCCTCGATTTCGATCTCGACCGCGGCCAGCAGCCCTTCCAGCGCCGCGGACACTGCCGTGCGGCCATGGCCATACGCACGCTCCAGCACCCAAACGAGCTCGACCATCACTTCGCGGCTGATAAAGCCCGGTGCGGCGGGCGTCAGGCTGCGCATGAAAGCGCTGGCCGCAGTCGCCTGGCCCGGTTCATCCTGCGTCAGGAACCGGACCAGCACATTGGTGTCGATGGCGATCATTTGACGGGACGCATCCCGTCGGTTGCCGCGGCTGCGATCGCGCTATCCATCTCATCGAGGCTGACTGGCTTCGCGCCCGGCCGTGCCAGCACGCCTTCGAGTTCCGCTACGGGTCGGGCCTTCAACAGCCTGACCTCGCCGTTCATCATGACATAGCGGACCTTGTCGCCGCTCTCGAGCCCAAGCGCCGCCCGCACGTCGCGCGGCAGGGTTGTCTGGCCTTTGGTGGTCACCGTCGATTCCTGCATCACACAGATTCCTTACATTTTGGCATTCCTCCTTACTATATCGGGAGGAGCCGCCACAAATCAAGACCGCGCCATTTCCTGATGACCGCCGCGACAGGTTCTCAATATGCATCACGCCCAAATCTCCCAGCGCGCGTTCAACACGCCGCTGATGGTCGAGCCAGCCAAGGCGCTGGCCTTCCTCTCGGGGCTGGGGCCAAGGATCACCGGCCAGGAGATCACCTTCGAGGGTGTCGAACTGCCCACCGGCGACTTTGAACCCGCCTCCTTGCCTGCCCGCGCCTCGCTGTTCGGCAATGATCTCGCCCAGCGCCTGGAGCGCAATGGAGGTCAACTCTTCGCCCTGATCGACGGCATTGCGGTGATCGGAATTGCAGGCACGCTGGTACATCGCGGCGCCTGGATCGGGCAATCTTCGGGCCTGACTTCCTATGAGGGTATCGCTGCACAGCTGCAGGCGGCACTGGGCGACCCTGCCGTGCGCGGCATTGCGCTGGACATCGACAGCTTCGGCGGCGAGGTGGCCGGAGCCTTCGATCTCGCAGATCAGATCCGGGCTGCGCGGGCGCACAAGCCGGTTCATGCTTTCGTGTCTGAACATGCGCTGTCCGCAGGCTACGTCCTGGCATCTCAGGCCGACCGGATCATCCTGCCCCGCACCGGCGCTGTCGGCAGCATCGGTGTGGTGGCCTTGCACACCGACATGAGTGGCGCCCTCGACCAGAAGGGCATCGCGGTCACGCTGATCCATGCGGGTGCGCACAAGGTCGATGCCAATCCGTACCAGCCATTGCCCGAGGCGGTGCGCGACCAGATGCAGCGCGAGCTGGAGGTCGTGCGCTTCCTCTTTGCAGAAACCGTCGCCGCCGGTCGCGGGGACCGGCTGAGCCATTCCGCAGCACTTGCCACTGAAGCGGCAGTGTTCCGCGGTGCTCATGCCATCGCCGCCGGTCTCGCCGATGATCTCGCTGATCCCGTCACCGCCTTCCGCGCTTTCGCCGCCCCGGGCGGCACCAATCCCACCAGCAGAAAGGGTCCCATGATGACCACCACGCCCACCGACGCCCCGAACCCGGCCCCGGCCGCCGCCACGCCCGCAGCAACGGTGGCGCAGACGGCACCTGAGCCGCCCATCTCAACAGCTGCGCCAACGCCCGATGCCGCGGCCATGACCGCCGGTGCTGTCCGCGCCGAGGCGGCCGAGGTGGC
This sequence comes from uncultured Alphaproteobacteria bacterium, assembly GCA_942492375.1. GTDB lineage: Bacteria > Pseudomonadota > Alphaproteobacteria > Rhodobacterales > Rhodobacteraceae > JAHEAO01. The sequence continues at coordinate 88,466 of CALOEL010000002.1, read as the reverse complement.
GCAGGTCTGCGCGCAGGCGGGACGGCTCGGCGTGAATATCGATGCAGCCGATGCCGTGACCCGGGGCCTCAAGCCCGAAGCCATTCGCGCGCGCGTACTGGCCGATCTCGCCGCCCGCAGCGATGCCGCGGGCATCATCGCCACCGCCCCGGCCGCCACTGCGCCAAAAGACAGCCCGATCATCGCCGCCGCGAAAAAGGCGGCGACCGACGCACGGCGCTGATCACCCTCCCCTCACACCCGCCCACCCGGAGACTGAACCATGCCTGTCCTGACCCAACCGCCCAGCATCGGTCATGTCCTCAAATATGAGGTCAACCCGAACTACACCCGCGAAACCGTGACCCTGCTGGCGGGCATGCCCTACCCGGTCGGCGCCGTGCTGGGCAAGATCACCGCCAGCGGCAAATACAAGCTCGCGACCAGCGGCGGCGCGGACGGCGCGCAAACGGCCAGCGCCGTCCTGCTTTATGCCGTCGACGCCACGCTCGCCGATGCCACCGGGATCGTGGTCGCACGCGGTCCCTCGATCGTATCCGGCGCCGGCCTTGCTTATGACGCCACGGTCGATGACGGCGCCAAGATCACCACCAAACTCGGCCAGCTCGCCGCCATCGGCATCATCCCGCGCGACGGCGTCTGACGCCAGATCCCCCTTCACCCCCGGAGCTCCCCATGACCTTGATCCGCAATCCCTTTGACGCTGGCGGCTATTCGCTGGCGGAGATGACGCAGGCCATCAACATCCTGCCCAACCTCTACACCCGCCTCGGCCAGATCGGCCTGTTCCGCTTTGAAGGCGTCAGCCAGCGTTCGGTGATCATCGAGCAATATGAGGGTGTGCTGAGCCTGCTGCCGTCGGTTCCCCTTGGCGGCCCCGCCACCGTCGGCACTCGCGAGGGCCGTTCAATGCGCAGCTTTGCGCTGCCCTGGATCCCGCATGACGACGTGGTGCTGCCGGGTGATATTCAGGGAAGCCCGGCGCTGGGCGCTTTTGACGCCGCTGACCCGCTAGTCGAGGTGATGAACCGCAAGCTGACGCTGATGCGCCGCAAGCACGCCCAGACCCGCGAATATATGGAAATGAATGCGCTGCGCGGTATCGTGAAAGATGGCGCCGGCACCACGCTTTACAATTACTTCACCGAGTTTGGACTGGCGCAGATCTCAGTGGACTTTCTGCTGGGCACCGCTGGCACCAATGTGCAGGGCAAGGTCCGCGAAGTGCTGCGGGCAGTCGAGGACAACCTCCTGGGGGAAGCGATGTCCTCGGTCCATGCCCTCGTCAGCCGCGAGTTCTTCGACAAGCTGATCGCGCATACCAAAACCGAGGAAGCCTACAAGTTCTATGCTGCAACCGGCGCCCAGCCGCTGCGCGAGGATGTGCGCCGTAACTTCCCCTTCGCCGGGATCCTGTTCGAGGAATACAGTGGCACCGTCACCCTCTCGACCAGGGCCGCCGAACGGCTGGTTCCCGCCAGCGAAGGCATCGCTTTCCCGCTGGGCACAATCGACACCTTCACCACCTATGGCGGTCCGGCCAATCTGCTGGAGGCAGCCAATACCCTGGGCCTGCCACTCTATGCGCGCCAGCATCTGGATGAGAAAGGTCGCTGGATTGATCTGATGACCGAGGCCTCGATCCTGCCGGTCAACAAGCGACCGCGCATCGCGATCCGCCTGCACAGCTCGAACTAACGGCGCGCCATGACCGTCTTTGCCGCCGCCATGGATCGGATCTATGCCAACCCCTCCATGGCGGTGACCGCACTCTGGATCTCCGCCACTACGTCCGATGAAGGGCCCATTCGTGTCATCCGCCGCGCCCCGGATCGCATCACCGAATTCGGCGCGGCCCGTCTTGTCAGCGACACCATGATGGTGGATGTGTGTGTCTCAGACCTAGTCGATCCCCGCCCCGGCGATTTGATCGTGGTCGGCAGTGACAGCTACACCATCCAGGGCGAGCCCACGCGTGACCGCGAGCGTCTTGTCTGGACGCTGGATCTGCGACCGTCATGAAGCTGAAGCTTGACATCCGCCCCGACATCGCCGCCCTGATGCAGGCGGAAATCGCTGCCGGCGAAAAGGCCGTGTCGGCGGCAATGCGCGAGGCTGGCACCTCCCTGAAATCCGCCTGGCGCTCGCAGATCACCGGAGCGGGCCTTGGCACAAGACTTGGCAATTCGATCCGGCTCGCCACCTATCCTAAGGCGGGCGACAGCCTGAATGCCGCGGTGCTGGTCTGGTCGAACGCGCCGGTAATCATCGGCGCCCATGATACCGGGCCACTGATCCGGTCCAAGAACGGCTTCTGGTTAGCAATCCCTACCCCGGCTGCAGGAAAAAGCGCCAAGGGCGGCCGCATCACACCCGGCGAATGGGAACACCGCACCGGTCTGCGCCTGCGGTTTGTCTATCGGCGTCGAGGGCCGAGCCTGCTGGTGGCAGAGGGGCGCTTGAACAACAGAGGACGCGCCGTGGCCTCAAAATCGAAGACGGGACGTGGAGCGGCGACCGTGCCGATCTTCCTGCTGGTGCCGCAGGTCAAGTTGCGCAAGCGGCTGGATCTGGCACGGGATGCCACGTGGGCGGTGAATGGCGTGCCGGGGGGGATCGTGGCGAAATGGGCGGAAGGCAAATATTGAACCACTGCAGTTTATCGAAGCCGACGAAATTTGACCGCCCGGGAAGGGCCGCCGACCTTCACTGCCCCGGGGACCCAATTGGAGAAGCGGACTTTCCGGACATTCAAACACGCCACCCGCCGCAGTCACGTAGCGGGTGGCAGGCAAAATAAATCGCCCTCTTCGGCCTACTCGGGAACGGTATCTCCTGAACCGCCGAACTCTGACGGAAAGTCCTTCATTTTAGGCAGACCATCCTTCATCGGAAGCACGGTTTCAGAATAGTTCACGTGGATGCCGGGCTTGAACTCAAGGCTCGGTATGATTGCCGCATAGACATCTGTGAGATTGAGGCCAGGGTGTCCGGCCATCAAATGACCGCCACACTTGTCGCACCATTTTCGATCGCTGTTTTCGGTCCTGTTATATTGCCTGATGTGCTTTTCGCCCTTCACCACCTTAACCTTGTCCGGGTCCCAGAGGGTGAACGCGTTGACCGGCCCGGCTGACCATGTTCGGCAACTTTCACAATGGCAGTAGCCCATGCCAGCGGGCTCGCCCGTCACTTCAATTTCAACTGCGCCGCAAAAACACTGACCCTTATGTGTATCCGGCATGATGTTCTCCTTCCCTAATCTCCAATATTTTCATTATAGCACACAACTTTGTAGAACGAGCAGGCTCGATCTGAGGGAGATTAAGAGCGCTGATTGACTATTGCACGCTTGCGGACCTTCGCCGCTCGCCAAATAAAAGCCCGCAACGGTTGAGCGCCGAACATGACGACAAGGTGTTCTCTTCGCATCCAGAGCGCCGCAATCCACTTTTCAACCATCTCAGGTTCAAAATGCCTACCACCCGCGAAACCATCCTCGCAGCGCTGCATGCGCGGCTGCTTCCGCTTGCCGCCACTGTCTTGCGCGATGAAGTCTTGCCCGAGCGGATCCCGGCGGCGGGCCTGATCATTCTGCGAGATGGCCAGCCGGGCGAACCAGAGGTGACGTTGTCGCCGCTGCGCTATCACTACCAGCACCGAGCAGAACTGGAGGTCGTCGTCCAGGCGGGCACCGGCCGTGCCACTGCCTTCGACACTCTGATCGCCGCCATCTGCACAGCCTTGGACGCTGACCGCACACTTGGCGGCCTTTGTGACTGGGTCGAACCTGAAGCCCCGGCCTCCGTCGATCTGCCAGTAGAAGGCGCAGCGGCGCTCAAGGCGGCGGTGATCACCGTCGTCTTGCATTACACCACCACCGGCCCCCTGGCCTGACACCCCGACAACAAGGAGAAAGACATGGCACGTGCGCAAGGCGCGCGGGCGCAGATGGCGCTCGGCTTTGAGACGGTTTACGGCACGCCGCCGGTCGGCGGTTTCACCAGAATGCCGTTCGCCCGCACCTCGCTGGGCTCCGAGCAGCCGCTGCTGAACAGCGAGTTGCTAGGCTATGGCCGCGACCCGCTCGCCCCGATCAAGGACGCGGTGACGGCAGATGGCGATGTGATAGTGCCGATCGACGCCGAGGCCTTCGGGTTCTGGCTCAAGGCAGCGTTTGGCGATCCGGTCACCTCCGGCATTGGCCCCTACACCCACGAGTTCCGTTCGGGCGGCTGGGTCCTGCCGTCGATGTCAATCGAGACCGCCATGCCCGAGGTGCCGCGTTATGCAATGTATTCTGGTTGCTTGCTGGATCAGCTGTCCTGGCAGGTACAGCGCTCGGGACTCTTGACCGCGACCGCGCGGCTGGTGGCGCAGGGCGAGACCATCGCCCCGACCACCGGCGCGGGGGCGCCCGCAGAACTGGCGCTGAAGCGGTTCGGCCATTTCAACGGTGCGATCAGCCGGAACGGCGCGGCGCTGGGCAATGTCGTCTCGGCGGAGATCACCTATGCCAACAATCTCGACCGCATCGAGACCATCCGCAGCGATGGCAAGATCGACGGGGCGGATCCGTCCATCGCAGCTCTGACCGGCCGGATCGAGGTTCGCTTTGCCGACAGCACGCTGGTGACACAAGCGATCAACGGCGATCCCTGCGAGATCGAGTTTGCCTATGTCCTGCCCTCCGGCGAGAGCTTCACCTTCAGCATTCACGCCGTCTACCTGCCGCGCCCTCGGATCGAGATTTCCGGGCCGCAGGGCGTGCAGGCGAGTTTCGACTGGCAGGCGGCGCGTGACGCCACGATTGGCCGGATGTGCACCGCAACCCTGATCAATGATGTGGAGACCTATTGATGATCCGTCTGAACCTGACCGCCACGCCGCAATGGCTGGACCTCGCCCCCGGCCTGCGCTTGCTTGTCGGCCCCTTGACCACCGCGCTGATGGTCTCGGCCCGCGCCGACCCGGCCATCGAAACCTTGCCGGATACCGCCTCCCCAGAGGAACTGGCACTGGCCATGGCGAAAGCCGTCGCCCGCCGCGCCGTGTTGGAGTGGGAGGGCGTCGGCGATGAGGCTGGCAACCTTCTGCCCGTCACCCCCGGAGGCATTGACGCCCTTCTGGAAATCTGGCCGGTCTTCGAGGCGTTCCAGACGCAATACGTGGCCCGCGGCCTGATCCTGGACGCGGAAAAAAACGTCTCCGCGCCCTTGCCGACTGGTCCTTCGGCGGGGGCGACCGCTACTGCGCGGCCTGCGAGCCCTGCAAGGGCCGCGGGCCCTGCGGCCGCGAGGGCACTTGCTCCGACTGCCCCAGAAAACTGAACCGGCCGCAAACACAGGACGGCTGGCAGGTCTGGGATCTGGTGGGACGCCTTGGCGGCCAGTTGCGGGTGGTTCCGGGTGCGGTGCTCGGCTGGGATTTGGGCGCGGCTCTCGCCATGGCGCAGGCGCTTGGCATCGACCCTATGGTCGCCGCCGAACTGCTGCCCGAGATCGAGGCAGTGATGGTGCGCAAACTGAACGAACAGATGGATGAGACCAGTTGAGCCGTGTTCAGATCTTGATCTTCTCGATCAAGGTCACACCGGGAAGCCCCTCGAAATGCGCGTCGCATGTCAGAAGGATCGCGCCGCGCAACTGCGCGGTCGCGAAGATGATGGCATCAGCCGTCGCCAGCCTGTGGGCCCGGCAGGCCTCGGCCGCTGCAAGCGCGATCTCGGTATCGAGCGGGGTGACCTGACAGACCTGCGTGAAGGCGATCACCTGATCCGCCTTGTCCTCGCCGACCTCGCGGGTCAGCCATTTTGCCAGTTCCAGCTGGACCATGGTCGGGACAAGCCACTCGGCCTGTTCGGGTAGTTGTTTCGCAACCTCGCCCCCGGTTGGCGAGCCGATCAGCCATTCGATCCATGCCGAGGTGTCGACAAGGATCATCAGAACCGATCCGCGCGGTCACGATAGTCGGTGGCAGTTGCCCCGCGCGCGAGGCCCTTCAGCGCCTCGCGCTTCGGGACCGGGACCAGAAGGACGCCCGTGCCCTTGGGGATGAAGGCAAAGGTCAGCCCGGCCTCCCAATGCTGCGCCGACCGGATCGCCTTGGGAATCGAGATCTGGAACTTCGTGGACAGGGTTGCGGTCTCTGACATGATCATACCTTCGCTAGATCGATAAGAGAAACGTAAGACGTTTTGCGATGAACTTCAAGGATTCTGAACCATGACCGAAAAGCGCGTCTCCGTCCGCCTGGTGGCCGAAGGCGGCCGTCAGGTGCGCGCCGAACTGGCGGGTGTCGGCGAGGCAGGGGCGCGGGGCTTTGGCCGTCTGTCGACCGAGATGGACCTGGCCAATGCCCGGCTTGGCAGTTTTGCCCGCAAGGCCGGGATCGCGCTGGCGGCGGTGACTGTCGCCGCGGCGGCAGCGGGAGTGGCGATGATCCGCTCGGGACTGCAAACGGTCGATGCGCAGGCCAAGCTGGCGCAATCAATGCAGACGACTGTCGAGAGCGTGCAGACCCTGACATGGGCTGGCGAGCTGGCCGGTGTCTCGATGGGCGAGATCGAACAGGCCACCAAGAAGCTGACCACGCGGCTATCCGAAGCGGCAACAGGATCGGGATCGGCCGTGAAAGCGCTGCAGCGTCTGAACCTGGCCGCAGCCGAACTGCAGACCCTGCCGCTCGACAAGCGCATCACCGCCATTCAGGAGGCGCTGAACCGGTTTGTGCCGGAAGCCGAGCGCGCCGCTGTCGCCTCGGACCTGTTCGGCGACAGGGCGGCACTGGCCTTCCTGCGCATCGACCCCGCCACGCTGCGCGAGGCTGCGCAGGATGTGCGCGACTTCGGCGTGGCGGTGAGCGCCAGCGATGCCGCGCAGATCGAGCGGACCGGCGATGCCATCGCGCGCCTGAGCCTGATCTGGATCGGTCTCACCAACCGGCTGACCGCCGCGGTTGCCCCGGCGCTGGAAACTGTGGCCACTGCGCTGGCCGGCATGGCGCGCGGCACCGGGCCGATCGGCATCGCGATCACAGCACTCGTCGACAACCTTGGACGTCTTGCCGCCTATGCCGCAACCTTTGCCGCCGTGATGGCCGGGCGCTGGGTGGCAGGCCTTGCCGCAGCAGCCCTCTCGGTGCGCGGGGTTGCCACCGCCCTCGTGTTCTTGCGCGGGGCGCTGATCCGTACCGGCATCGGTGCGCTTATCGTGGGCGCAGGGGAACTGGTCTATCAGTTCACCCGGCTGGCGTCGAACGTGGGCGGGGTCGGTACTGCCATGGCGCTGCTCAGCGACGTGGCGGCAGAAGTCTGGGGCCGCATCGCGCTCTCCGCCGCCTCCGCCTGGGCGCGGGTTGAATCCGGCTGGGCGGGGGCGCAGGCGGTAATCTACGACGGCTTGCACTCCGCCCTCGCGGCGGTCGTCGGCTGGGGCAACAGTGCCGTCGGCACCTTCCAGGGCGCCTATGACGCGATCAAGGCGATCTGGGGCGCATTGCCGCAGGCGATCGGCGATTTCGCCTTCCAGGCGGCCAATGGTCTGATCGATGGCGTCGAGGCGATGCTGAACGCCGTCGTCACCCGGATCAACCGCTTCATCGAGGGGCTCAATGCCGCACTGGCGCTGCTGCCGGACTGGGCCACGGGGACAGGCGGCTTGCAGATCGGCACGCTCACGCCGGTCGATCTTGGCGGCATCGCGAACCCGTTTGCGGGTGCGGCCGCGGCGGCGGGATCGGCTGCCGGGGAGGCCTTCCGCGCGGCGATGGGCAAGACCCATGTCGAGGCGCCTGATCTCTTTGGCGGCATGGCGGGCGATGCCCGCTCACGGGCGGCGGGATATGCCGAGGCCGCAGGTATCCTGTCGGACGCGGCGTCGCGCCCGATGACGGCGTGGCAGGCACTGAAAGCTGCCATCACAGGCACCGGCGCGGATGGCGAGGAGGCGCTGAACCGCGCTGGCGATGCAGCAGATGCCCTGTCGGAGGGCTTTGAGGGTGCGGGCCGGTCCGCGGGCGGTGCGGGAGCGGCAGCGAAGAAGGCGGCGGAAGAGGCCGCGACCGGGTGGCGGGCGGTTACGACCTCGCTGGCCGATTATGCCAGGGGCGCGATGGATTGGGGCAAGGGGTTGGGCGAAACCCTGACCTCGGCCTTTCAGTCTGCCGAGAGCGCGTTCCGCACCTTTGTCACCACCGGAAAACTCGACTTCAAGTCGCTGGTTTCCTCGATCCTGGCCGATCTCGCGACACTGGCGTTCAGGAACTCTGTGCTGGGACCGCTGGCCGATTGGCTCTCGACGGGGCTGGGCGGCATCTTCGCGCCGGTCAAACACGCAGGCGGCATGGTCGGCGCGCCCGGTCCCAGCCGGATGGTGCCGGCGCTGGCTTTTGCCGGCGCGCCGCGGATGCATGCGGGAGGCTGGGCGGGTCTGCGGCCTGACGAGGTACCGGCGATCCTGCAACGCGGCGAACGGGTGCTGTCGCGGGCCGAAGTTGCACGCGGGATGGGGCAGGGCAGATCAGGCAGCGGCTCTGGCGGTGTGACCATCAGCATCGATGCGCGGGGCGCGCAGGCCGGTGTCGCCGAACAAATCGACGCAAAGCTGCGCGCTGCGGTTCCCGAGATCGCCCGTCTCGCCCGCGCCAGCGTGGCGGATGGCCGGCGGCGCGGCCATGCCCTCTGACGGAAAGCCCCTGCCATGCCCGAGATGATCGCCGAACTGCCCCTCACCCTCGTGCAATCGCTCGAGCGTCGCCTGGTCAGCGCCACCGCTGTCGCGGCCTCGCCCTTCACCGGCACCGAGCAGGTGCAGGACTGGGGCGGCGAATGGTGGGAATACGGGGTCGAGATGGCGCGCTTGACCGGGCGCGACGGCCGCCGTCTGTCGGCGTTTCTGGCAGCCCTTGGAGGGCCGCGCGAACGGTTCCTGTTTCGAGATCCGACGATCCGCCAGCCTGGATCGGTGTTCGCACCTCATGTCGCGGGCGGGTTCCAGACCGGGTCTGTGCTGATCACGGGCGGATGGCCGCCGTTTTCCACGCCGATGCTGGCCGGAGACTTCTTCTCGATCGGCGCAGATGCCCAGACCCGGCTGCATCAGATCACCGCGGATGTGGTGAGTGATGAGGCCGGGCTTGCGACGCTCGCCGTCGTGCCGCGGCTGCGGACCTCCCCCACCGATGGCGAAGCGCTGGAGATTGCTGCTCCGGCCGTTCTTCTGCGCCTGACCGCGCCGGTTCCCGCCCGTATCGGCCGGGCCGACACCTTCCTGTTCACCCTCACCGCCAGGGAGGCGCTATGAGCCGCGACCTGACGCCCGACTTTGCTGCAGCGCTGGCCGACCGGGACCTGCGCCCGGTGATTTTCTTCGAGGGCATGTTTGCCTCCGGCCCGGTGCGGCTCTGGTCAGGTCTGGGCGAAATCGGCTGGGCCGGGCAATCCTGGTCGGGCGCGGGCGGGCTTCTGGGCCTCGGGGCGATCGAGGAGACCTCAGAGATTGTCGCAGGCGGCACTTCGGTCTCGCTGTCCGGCATCCCGCCCGATCTGGTGCAGCTGGCCATAACAGAAGCGCGCCAGGGACTGCCGGGCCGGGTCTGGCTCGGACTTCTGACCGGGGAGGGCCAGATCATTGCCGATCCGGTGCTGGCCTTCGCAGGGCGGCTGGATGTGCCAGAGATCACCGACGATGCCGAGAGCTGCCGGATCACTCTCAGCTACGAGTCGCGGCTGATCGATCTGAACACCGCGCGCAGCTGGCGCTACACCCATGAAAGCCAGCAAAGCCTGCATCCCGGCGATCTCGGGTTCGAATATGTCACGGCGATTCAGGATCGCGAGATCACCTGGGGGCGGGGATGATGCTGTCGGACGGGGCGGGCGCGCAGCTCCGCCGTGCCGGCTGGGAACGCCGCCTCGCCGAGGCCATCGAGGCCGCACGCGGGCGGGCCTTCCGATGGGGCCAGCACGACTGCGCGATCTGGGCTTTCGATCTGCGCCGTGATCTGACTGGCGGCGAGGATGTGGCCGGGCTCTGGCGCGGACGCTACCGAACGGCGCGCGGGGCGACACGGGTGATGCGGCGGCTCGGCTGGCAATCCCTTGAAGCTGCCGGCCGCGGTTTGCTGGGCGATCCGCTGCCCTCGGTCCATCTCGCGCAACGCGGTGATCTCGTTCTCGCCGATACCGGCCTTGGCTTCGGGGTCTGCCTCGGCGCGCGGGCGGCCGGGATCGCGCCGGAGGGGCTGGTCCGCGTTCCACTGGCGTCCTGCAGCCTCGCCTGGCGAATATAGAAAGAAAGCCCGACCCGCATGCCAGCCTCAAGCGGTATATGTTGCAGTCCCGGCAGAGTTCCGTTGGTGTCGACAAAGGGCCGCTTCGAGCCCAATCTGGCCTATGCCGCGCTAGGTCAGAACGGTTGCGATCAGTGTAAAGCTGCTATTTTTGCAGGCTAAGACGGAGCATTTCGGTCATTCAGAAACCCGGCAGATACTGCGAAGCAGCTTGGAATAGCTGCTGTTAGTTCGGTCTTAAGCGAGTCTGCCGCGCGGATGTCAGCGAAGCGGGGAAGCGGACGACGGTTGGGAACTGAGCACATAAGGCGCCGGGTCATTGCCTTCGTCCAGCAATCGCACCACCACTTCACTTTTCATTGTACCCAGCCTTGCGCAGGCCCTCCATTATGTGTGCGAAGTCTGCCACCGGAACATTCCATTTTCGCATTTCATATTCGGCGGAGACGCCGCTTTTCACCGAATTCATCATCGCGAGAGAAGCGGCGGCTTCTTCACGTCCAATCTGCCCAAGTGCTGCGGCCTTCAGAAGTTGGGCCCAGTAAAAATCCGGCATGCTGATGCGCTGCACGTCCAGCAGCATGTCTTCGTATCTGCGCTGATGGTAATGCCGAAGCGCGGGGCTGAAATGATACCAGCCGGGATGCAACGGATTGAGTTTCTGCGCGCGACTGGACAGTTCGTGTCCTCGGGCAAATTCTCCCATGAAAGAAAAGTAGTGCCCTGCTTCAGCGAGAATTTCGGGGTCGTTTGGATTTAGGTCGAGCGCGCGCTGCATTTCCGCTTCGAACTTCCCAAAATCCTTTCGGAAAAAATGCACGATTGAAAGCCAGCAATGGGCATATGCACTTTGTGGGTCCAGTTCGGTCGCTTTCAGGGCCATGCTCAAAGCCCTTTCGATCGGGTTCGCTCGCGGGTTCGCCTCGAACCTGTGTTCGGCCAGATACACGTTAGCCAAAAGCGCGTAGGCCTCGGCATAATTGGGGTCGAGCGCAATCGCCTGTTCCAGCAGGGTCCGGGCCTCGGCATGCATATCTTCGTTCAGGGTGGCGGTGTAGCGCCGTGCGCGCAGCAGGTGATCGTAGGCATCAAGTTCGGAGGGGCTTTTGCGCAGGGCGAGCGACAGCGAAGTGTTCTGGATTTTGACCCCAAGCGAGGCGACGATCATATGGGTCATCGCATCCTGAACTGCGAAAATATCCTCTAGTTGCCGATCATAACGATCCGCCCAGAGAGACATGCCCGAAGCCGCCTCTATCAGTTGAACCGCAACCCGCAATCGCTTGCCTTCGCGCCGTATGCTACCGTCAACGATGTAGTCCACCCCCAGATTTTCCGCGATTTCGGTCAAGGGAATGTTGCGATCCTTGAAATGAAATGACGTACTGCTGGCGATGACTCGCAGTTCCCTGAAATGAGTCAGATTGGAGATGACGTCTTCGGTCAGCCCATCGCAGAAATGCTCGTCCAGACCTTCGCTTGCGATTTTGAAAGGCAAGACGACCAGAGTGGGCAAGGACGTTGCGCGTTTGTTTTCCCTGATCTGATCCGCATGTTCCCCTGCGAGTATCGCCGCGACAGGCATCCTGTCGGCTGCCTTGGGTGCCGTACTTTCTGCGTCCCGGTTGGCATGTGTCGGCTGATCGGCATCACTGGTAACCTCCGCTACAAACCTGAAGCCACGCCGTGGAACAGTCCGGATCACGTTCTGCGTTTCACCAGAGTCTCCCAATGCGCGCCTTAGCGCGAAAATCTGGCTGCTCAATGTCGTGTCCGAGATCGCACGCCCGTCCCAAACGGCAGAAATCAGATCGTCCCGAGAGACGATCCGGTCACTGCTCCGGATCAAATGCAAAAGGATGTTGAAGGCTTGGGGTTCAATGGCAACGGGTTCGCCATCGCAGCGCAATTCGAACATATCAGGATCAAGATCGAAGGCGCCGAACCGGTAGTTCATTGATGGCCAATCTTTCCCTGATCAAAAAACGATGAAACCTCAGCGTAATCCCAATGCCCCCTTCAAGCAACAAAGTCATGGGTGATCTACGTTGGTGCAAGTCCTGCAATCAAAGAAGGAATGCCCCGATGACATGGTCGCTCAAGGGAACCTATTTCGAAAGCTGCAATTGCGATGTCGCCTGTCCCTGCCTGTTTCTCAGCCCGCCGACAGACGGGGAATGTACCGCGTTGGTCGGCTGGCACATCGAAGACGGCAAAGACGAAGGCGTATCGCTCTCTGGGCTGAACATGGCGCTTGCGGTGCATTCTCCGGGCCATATGGCAACGACGCCGTGGAATGTTGCCGTCTATGTCGACGACCGTGCCAATGAAGACCAGAATGCCAGCCTGATGAAAATATTCGGCGGTCAGGGCGGTGGCCATCCGGCGCGCCTGGCGACGCATATCGGGGCCATTGTCGGTGTGCGGTCGGTGCCGATCCAATTTACTGTGAAAGATGGAAAACACGCGCTGACGATCCCTGACATTGCGGATGTTGAAATCGCACCAATTGCGGGCCAGGGTAGCGGGCAGGTGAAGATCGAAGGGCATCCCCTGTGCATTGCGCCAGGGTTCGCCGCGACGGCCGCGAAATCCAGCAAGATGGTGTTTTCCGATCACGGAATGTCGTGGAACCTGTCCGAAAAGACTGCGGTGTTTTCGCCGTTCGCCTATCAGAGCGAACAGTGATGCAGCGCGTCGGTTCACTGCGTGGCGCGGGGGCAATGCTGACCCCCGCGCGGCTGGCCATGCTGTTGGGTGCCCCTGTTGCTGTGGCTTTGGGCAGTTGGATTTATCTGGGGTTGATGATCTCTGACATGTCGACAATCCCGGGTATGTCGGCGATGATGATGTACCCCAGAGCATTCACGCCGGAGATCCTTTTCGGGCTTTTCCTGATGTGGGCGATCATGATGGCGGCAATGATGTTACCAACGGCGGCGCCGATGATCATGGCCTATACGCGCATGCAGGCATCAGATCGCACTCGCGGTGCAAGCTGGTGGCCGGTGGCCGCATTTTCCGGCGGATACGTCATTGCCTGGGCAGGCTTCACCCTGGTCGCGGCGGTATTGCAGGCAGGACTGACCAGTTTGGCCTTCATGTCGCCGATGATGATGAAGATGACGCTCCCGCTGGCCAGCGGGACGCTTGTCATCGCCGGTCTCTACCAGTTCAGCCCCTTGAAACGGTCTTGCCTGCAACAATGTCGCACACCGATGAGTTTTCTAATGACCCAATGGCACGAAGGCACATGGGGGGCCTTGGGCATGGGCTGGCGGCACGGCCTGTTCTGCGTCGGCTGCTGTTGGGCACTGATGGGACTATTATTCGTCGTTGGCGTCATGAACACCGCATGGATTATCGCGATCACGATCTACGTTTTGGTCGAAAAGATGGTTCCGGGCAGTGCGGTTTTGTCAAAACTGGTTGGTGCTGTCATGGTTGGCTTGGGAATCTGGATCAGCATGTGAAGTCGGTGGTTTCGGACTCAGAGACCACTTTTAGCGATATTGAAGAACCGCAGGTAAAACATAGCCTGTATGACGCTGCGACTGTCCGAAAGGATAGGGAAACCTGAAGCCGAAGAAAAACGCGGCGACAGTCAGCTTGCACCGTTTCTGCTTTTCTCGGCAGACACAATGCTCAGATAGCTGTCGTTGGGGCTTGTGCAGCGAATTGGCGTTTTGTCCCGCATCTTCCCCGTTCATCGACGGCGCAGCGAATGCCCGGAATGGATCTTCGGCATTTTCCTGGTCGGGAATGGCGGCTTCCCGGAGGTTACGCCGCGCCGCCGCAAAATCGATGATGCAACAGCGAGGGTGATAGGTGTGTGCAGGAGAATTCTTGCTGCGGCAGCATCAGGGCGCTTCGTCCGCATTGCCGACCTTGACGGCTTGCTGCGATGATCTGATCCCAAACTAAGCTACCCATGATTTTTCGAGAGCCCGTGGCTACCAAAAGCCAGGGAGCGCGGTGATCGCTGCGTCGTTCGATCTCAGTCTGCACCATTTACTGCAAAGAGCTGGACCCTCATGCCTTTCATCGTCACCGCCGTCACGGCTGTCGCCGGGGCGATCTCCGGTGTGCTAGCCGCGGGCGGCATTGGTGCTGCCCTGGTGCGGCTGGGCGGCACGCTTCTGCTCTCCTACGCCAGCCAGGCCTTGATGCCGAAGCCGAAGACCACGCTGCAGGCCCGCACGGTGACGGTGCGCGAACCGGTGGTGCCGCGCGACATGGTATACGGTCGGGCGCGCAAGGGCGGCGTGATCGTGTTTCTGCATGCCTCGGGCGCCAAGGACCAGTATCTGCATCTGGTGATCGTGCTGGCCGCGCACCGGGTCAGATCGATCGGCGCGATCTGGTTCGACGGCAAGATGGCGATGAGTGCTGATGGCAATGCCCAGGGCCGCTGGGCGAACAAGATCTTGGTGGAGAAGCGCCTTGGCGCGGAGGATCAGACCGCCTTCGCAAGCCTGATCGCCAATGTTCCCGGCAAATGGACCGCAGCACATCGCCTGGCAGGCTGTGCCGCACTCTATCTGCGGCTGACCTATGATCCGGATACCTTTCCGGGCGGAATCCCCAACATCACCGTCGATCTGGAGGGCAATGACGACATCCTCGATCCGCGCACCGGGACCAGAGGCTACTCTGAGAACCCGGCGCTGTGCCTGGCCGATTACCTGGCGCATCCCTCATTCGGCATCGGGGCGGGGCTGGGGGCTGCTGACGGGGTCGACGCCGAGAGCGTGATCGAAGCCGCGAACATGAGCGACGAAATGGTACCGCTGGGCGGCGGTGGCTCTGAGCGGCGCTACGCCTGCAACGGCACCCTGTCACTGGCCGAAAGCCCCAAGACCATCATCGAGGGCCTGCTCTCCGCCATGGCCGGGCGCTGCGCCGTGCAGGGCGGCAGCTGGCGCATCCATGCCGGGGCCTACCGGCTGCCCGAGGTCACACTCAGCGCGGATGATGTGCGGGCGGGCGGTCTGGTGCTGGCGACCCGGGTCAGCCAGTCGGCGAGTTTCAACGGCGTGCGCGGCCAGTTTGTCAGCCCGGAGAACGACTGGCAGCCCGATGACTTCCCGGCCTATGCCAGCGAGATCTATCTCACGGAGGACGGCGGCGAGCGCAAATGGCGCGACCTCTCGCTGCCCTTCACCATCTCGGCCGCGATGGCGCAGCGTCTGGCGAAGATCGAGCTGGAACGCGCCCGGCGCCAGATGACGGTGAAGTTTGCCGGCAAGCTCGCCGCCTGGCGCGCCGGGGTGGGCGAGACGGTGATGCTCTCCTATGCCCGCTGGGGCTTTGCCGCCAAACCCTTCGAGGTGCAGGGGGTCAGCCTCGACCTGACCGCCTCGGGCGACGGGGCGCTGCTGTTGCCCGAGCTGGTACTGCGCGAGACCTCGCCCCTGGTCTACGATTGGTCGGCCTCGGAAGAGACGATCTATGCCGCCGCCCCGCGCACCAGTCTGCCGGGTCCGGCCGATGTGCCCGCCCCCGGCACCCCGCATCTGGCCGAGGAGATGTATGAGACCCGCAGCGGCACCGGCGTGCGGACGCTGATCCGAGCCAGCTGGACGGAGGCGCCGTCGGATTTCGTGCGCGAATATCAGATCCGGGCGCGACGGGTCGAGGATGCGGGCGGCAGCGCAACGGGGGACGACTGGATCACGCTGGGGCGGACCGACCAGCTCTTCTGGGAAATCCGCGATGTGAAGCCCGGGCGCTGGGAGGTGACGGTCAAATCCCTCTCGGTGATCGGGGTCTCGTCGACCTATGTCAGCGCGCTGATCGAGATTCTCGGGCTGACCGCCCCGCCCGCCGCTCTGGACAGCCTGACGATCCAGACCGCCGGCGGCCTTGCGATCCTGAAATGGTCCCCCTCGACCGATCTCGATGTCCGGATCGGCGGCCGCATCGTGATCCGGCATTCCGCCGCCCTGACCGCGACCTGGGCCACCTCGACCAGCATGGACGAGGTCGCCGGCTCCGATGCGGTGGCCCTCGTGCCGCTGAAACCCGGCACCTATCTGGTGCGCGCGCGCGACAATTCGGGCAATTTCGGCCCGGTGGCCAGCGTGCTGACCAAGGGCGCGCAGGTGCTGCCCTTTGCACCAGTCGTGAGCCTTGTCGCGGAGCCGGGCTGGATCGGGGACAAGGCCAATGTCGAGATCGATGGCGCGGCGCTGAAGCTCATCGATATCGCGGCCGAAGGGGTGTTCACCTTCCCCGCCGGGATGGATTTTGGCGCCCTGCGGCGGCTGCGCCTGCGCTCCGAGATCGATGTCGCGGCGCTGAACCTTGGCGGCCTGATCGATGATCAGACCCAAGCCATCGACAGCTGGCTGGATGTCGATGACACCGACGGCGCCGAAATCGATGTCATCGTCGAGGCGCGCAGCACCGATGACGATCCGGCGGGCACGCCCCATTGGTCGCCCTGGTCGCGGCTCGACAGTTCCGAAGACGAGGTCCGCGCCGTGGAACTGCGCGCCCGGCTGCTCTCGGCCAGCCCTGATTACAACGTTCTTGTCTCGAAGCTGCGCATCCATGCAGAAGAGGTTCTCTGATGGTCGATTACAATCTTGCCAACCAGTCCGGCGCGCAGTTCCGCGCCGAGCTGAACCTGATCCTCGCCGTGCTGCAAAGCTGTGCCTATGGTGCTGCGGCCCCCACAACCACCACGGCCGGGCAGATCTGGGTCGATGCCGCGGGGGCGAGCCCGGTCCTCAAAGTTCGCAATGCGCTCGATACCGGCTGGATCGCGCTCGGCGTACTGGCGGCGGGCGGATTCGAACTGGCCGGCAGCAGCGAGGCGGGGCGCGCGCTGGTTGCGGCTGCAACTGTTGCGGCACAGCGCACCGCCCTCGGACTTGGCGCGGGGGCCATGGCGGGCCTTGCCAGCCAGGCACAGGCGCAGGCAGGCACCGACAATGCCACGATGATGACGCCTTTGCGGGTGGGGGAGGCGATCGCGGCGCTGGTTGCGGCCGCATCTGACCTCCTCGCCGGGGACATGGCGACAACGGTTGCCGCCAATACGGTCGTACTGAAGCATTGCTCAGGGGGCGGGAATGATCCCATCAGCCTGTCGAAGTCCGGCAGCGGCACCGTCTACGAAACCCTCCTGGGTGAGACCGCCCTGACCGCCACCCGGGATTGCGCCCTGCGGGTGTCGTTCGATCAACGTCTTCTCGGCGACTCGGCCAATACCCAAAAGGCGGCGGTGCTGCGGGACGGGGTGGTCTTGCAGGAATGGTCGACCGGCAACACCAGCTGGACCGCCCGAAGCCTCGATGTGACGCTTGTCGCCGGGCAGACGCTCTGTCTGCGGCTCGGCGCAACGGGTCGCACCAGCGGCGGCGGCGAAGCCCTCACCAGCCAATCTGTCATCCGCGATGTCCGCTATCTCGCCGATCAACGCTCACTTATCGGGATCTGACCCATGCAGGCTGCCTGGCGCAATGCAGAAAAGACCATCCTCGCCCTTGCCGATGATACCACCGGCCATATCGTCATCGCCGAACCCGGACATCCGCTCTGGGAGGTGAATGCAGGCCGGGCCGACATTGTGCCCTTCACGCCGCCGGTTGAGCCCGAGCCGACGCCCGAGGAAATCCGCGCCGGCCTGGCGCCGCTGAGCCGCCGTCAGGTGTTCATCGCACTGCACCGGCTGGGCCTGATCACGGCCCCGGAGGCGGTGGCCGCCGCCGCGACCGGCGTGGTCCCGGACGCCCTCGAACCACTCTTCGCCACCTTGCCCGAGCCCGGGCAGACCGATGCCCGCGTCACCTTCGCGGCCTTCCAGATGGCCTATCGCCTCGATCCGATGACCGCGATGATCGCCGCGGCGGCCGGGCTGTCGGAGACCGAGATCGACGCGATCTGGACCGGCTTTGCGCACGTCTAGGCGCCAAACCCCTTCCAACCCGAAAGACCAGACATGACTGATCGCACCACATTGACTCAGCAGATCGGTGACGCGCTGCGCGATCACGGCATCACCGCCGCCATCACCGCCCTTGTCGGCGGCACCATCGCCCTGCTGGCATCGGTCACGCGCAAGGCCTTCACGAATGACGCGATGCTGGCGCGGCTGGACAAGGAGCTGGCCGCCGAGCGCCACCGTACCGACCGCCAGCGCGTCGAGGACCACGACATAAACGCTGACCGGCTGGAACGCATCGAGACCGACATCCGCGCGATGCGCGATCTGATGCTCACAGCCTTTCAGCGCGATCGCACCGACTGACCGCCTCACACTCATCCATCCGATCTACCCCAGCCCGCCCGCAAGGCGGGTTTTTAAATGCCCGGTGCCGGGCGAAAGGAGCCATTTGATGACCACCGATACCCGCGACCCCCTCCGCCTGATCCAGAGCGGCCTCGATAAACTCGGCCATTGTCCCGGCGCCATCGATGGCCTCTGGGGCGTGCGCACAGCCCGCGCCCTGAAATCCCTGCTCGCCGCGAACGGGCGTGCCGCATCCGTCGCACCGCCAGACCCTTTGCCATGGATCGCTGAGGCCAGGTCGGCCCTCGGCCGCCATGAAGCCCGCGATCGATCCTGGCTGATGGGCTGGCTGAAGCGCGACGGGCGGTCGCTGGGCGATCCATCCAAAAACCCGTGGTGCGGCGACTTCGTGGAAACCTGTATCCGCGTGGCCCTTCCCGATGAGCCTCTGCTCGGTGCGCTGGGCACCAATCCCTACTGGGCCCGCAACTGGCTGCTGTTCGGGCAGGCGACCGAACCAGTCCCTGGCGCGGTGTTGACGTTCTCGCGCGGCTCCGGCGGTCATGTTGGTTTTGCGGTGGGCCAAGACGACACGCATTTCTACGTGCTCGGCGGTAACCAGTCCGACGCCGTCACCATCGCCCGCATCGCCAAATCGCGCCTGCTCGGCGCGCGATGGCCCGCAACCGTTCCGCCCCTCTGGCAACGCCTGCCAACCATGGCGCTCGGCGAAACCCTCACCACCACCAATGAATTCTGAACAGGAGTCCATCATGTTGAAACCTGCAATTCTGGCCCTCCTGCGCCAGATCCTGACCGTCGCTGGCACCGCATTAGTGGCGAAGGGCTTTATCCAGGCATCGGATGTCGAGCCTGTGATCGGCGCGCTGTTGACCATTGGGTCAGTGGCCTGGTCTGTGAGCGACAAGCGCGGGCGGTAAGCCCGCGCTGCTGGTGGTCACCGACCGGCCCTCTGAGTCATCATTAGGTCAAAGCTGAGGAATACTTCCGTTTCTACACCGCCCTCTCAAGGCTGGCTTTGCACCAGGCCTTTTGCCCGGACGCTGACTTGCGATGCCGCATCGGCCAGCAGGATAGCCGCCTCAATACAATCGATCATCGGCAAGCCGTGTCGCCTCGATAATTCCGGCCCACGCCCGGTCAACCCGCCCGATCCTAAAATAATAGCGCCTGCACCATCGACAGCACGCGCAATCTTGATTGCGTCGTCCAAACGGTCACTTGCCTCATCGTCGTCCGAGGCCGCCAAGGCGACGCCGATGCCTGCCGCACGGACTGTACATTGCTCTCGCGCCCCCAGCGTTTCGATCAGAGAGCGGATACCCGGCACCATGGATTCGACAGTCGTGACAATCGCAAAACGCCCGGCATAAAGCCGTGCCATTGTGATTGATGCTTCAACACAGTCGACCACTGGCGCCGTTAGTAACTGGCGCGCCGCCTTAACTGCGATGTCATCGAAGCAAGCCATCACATAGGCATCGAACTCGCGTCGCTGGGACAGAAGTTCAATTGCAAGGGGTTCAGCGAGAATACGGTCGGCCGGGGTTTCAATTGAACGGGGGCTTTCGTCGGAATGCAACACAAGCGCCGTGCTATTGGGACCTAACACCCGGTTGGCACTTTGCTGTACACGGGCAGTGACTTCGGCATTTCCATTTGGGTTGACGACTAGTATGCGCCGCGCCGCGTTTACTGTTATTGTCATGTTATCGCCCTGCCGCCATGTCCGGCAATAGCATCGCGATATCTGGTACGATGATCAGAAGACCAACAAAGACAATCATGATCACTACAAACGGAACTGATCCCCAGATCACATCGTTAAAATTGCCGCCGCCTTTGCGAACGCCCTGCACAACAAACAGGTTCATGCCCACCGGCGGGGTGATCAGGCCGATCTCGCACATTACAACGACGAAGACTCCGAACCAAACCGGATCAATGCCTAGTGCTGTGACCATCGGCACGGCGATCGGCACAGTCAGCACCATCATCGACATCGCATCCATGAACATGCCCAAAACCACGTAAAACAGCACGAATAACAACAGCAACGATGTCTGATTCAGGCCGAGCCCTGTCACCCAACGGGTTACCGCCTGTGTGCCACCCGTCATCGACAGGGTGACGTTTAGTAGCAGGGCGCAAACGATAACGAGGATCACCATGCCTGACGTGCGCGCCGATTGGATGAAGCATGTTTCGAGCAGATGCCAGTTCAGCCGTTTATTGCGCCACACGAACCAGAAGGCAGCCATAACGCCAAGAGCCGCACTTTCCGTCGGAGTGGCCAGCCCCCCATAGATCGAGCCCATGACTACACCGAAGATCACAGCTGGTGGCACCAGATGGCGCAGCAACCGGCGTTTTTCATGCGGGCTCACGTCCAGCGCCTCAGCATTGCGCCCGGCATCGGGATAGCTAAACGCGACGTAGGCCATGAACAAAAATGTCAGGATCAGCCCTGGAAGAACGCCCGCGATGAAAAGTTGACCGACGGACACGTTTGCGAGCGAACCGTAGACCAGAAGGTTAATGGAAGGCGGGATAAGGATGCCAAGAGTGCCCCCCGCCGCTAGGGTTCCGAGTGAAGGACGGACAGGATAGTTCCGCGCGCCCAATGCGGGCAGCGCGATGGTGCCAACCGTGGCCGCAGTGGCAACAGAAGAGCCTGAAGTCGCGGAGAATAATGCGCAGGTAGCGATATTCGTGTGGAGCAGGCCGCCGGGCAAACGGCCAAGCCAGACCGCCAGGGCGTCGAACATCTTGTCTGCAATGCCTCCACGCAGCAGCAGCTCGCCCAGCAGCATGAATAGCGGGATCGCCGTCATCACCGGGTTGTTCAGCGTGCCCCAAACAACGCCTCCCATTGTTTCAACAAGCGGCATACCGTAGGCCATATAGCCGCCGATGCCACCGACCGCCAAGATCGCCACGGCAACGGGTATCGACAGGAACATAAGGACAAGCATCACAACGAAGCCAGCCGCGATTACGGTGATACTCATGCCCGTTTATCCAGATCAGAAAGTTCTGCCGCCAATTCATCTTCAACCGAATCGGGGTCAAATTCGCGTAAAAGCGCTTCGGTATCGCCGCGCATGGCCAACAGCGCAGCACGCACAGCAAGGATCACAGTGGCCAGCGTGAATACCGCCATCGCGATTAGCCAGATCGCCTGTGGCCAGATCAGCGGCGTCATCCAAGGCGTCTGCGCAACCGAACCGAACATCTGTGTTTCTTGGACGGTGCGGAAAGTGAAGGTCGCCAGATAGAGCGCCAGCGCGGCCAACGTCAGCGCCGCTGCCAGATTAAGCGCCGCCTTCAGGCGAGGTGGCATCTGCATGTGCAACAGGTTGATACGGATATGGCTTTGCTCGATCGCCGCAATCGTGAAACATAGCGGCGCGCCGATGGCGATAGCATATCCCGAAAGCTCGTCCACCCCCGCCAAAGAGTAGTTGAAAAGTTTGCGTAACACGGTTTCGACCGTGATGACGACGCAGAGCGCCGTCATCATCAGCCCGAAGACCACCGCGCAGATGCGCGAATAGGTTTCCATGGCGTTGCTCCTTACTTGCGTGGGTCAGAGACCCAGCTTCACTCCCACGGTGGCCATCCAGTCGGCCTCGCAGGTGGCGTTCACCGCGTTGCACTGCGCGACCCACGCGGGCAAAGAGCTCCCGACAAGCGCGTCTGACACGGCCTTGAGATCGGCCTCTGACACTGGGGCGGCCGTCAGATCGTAAGATGTTCCATGCTCACAGGGTTGCTGGCCGGTATTACAGTTGAGTGCGTCCTGATAAAGCTCTTCAGAATAGGACCAGATCTCGGACGAGAGTTTGTCTATTGCATCCTGGAGTTGGGCCTGCTGGTCGCTGTCCAGCTTGTTCCACACATCAAGGTTGATGACATAGCCGTTCATCGCCAGTTGAAGCGCGATTGGAAGAACGGTCGTCGTCACTTCGGGCCAACCGGCTGAATTGGCCGAGGCTGGACCAGTAATTGCGCAATCCACCACGCCGCGGGCAAGGGATTGTTGGACCTCGCCAAACGGCATAGGTACGCCTGTCGCGCCGAACTGACCCACGAAGGCCGCTGCCGACTGATCCCCGACGCGCACCTTGAGCCCCGTGAGATCGGCGAGTCCGGTGATTTCCGGCTTGCAGAAAATCACCTGCGGTCCCGCGGGCCAGACCCCCAGGATCTTAGCGTTGAACTTGCCCTGAACTGCTGCGTCCACTGTTGGCAGGAAAGCGTCCGTATGGGCCTTGCCGCTTTCGTAATTCGGGTTCAGCCCGACAAGGTCGAGCCCCAGCATTGTCGGTTCGTCGCGACTGATCTGTGAGCCACGAAACGAAACGATATCAAACAGGCCGGTACGCACAACGCGCATGCCGTCGTTGTCGGGGATGCCAGCAACATCGACAGGCAAGTATTCGACGGTAGCATCCATCCCTGAGTTTTCGCTGAAAGCTTCAAAGAAAGGTTGCTCTTTCTGCTGCTGGATTAGACCAGAGCCCACCGGCTGTCCCAGTACGCGGAATGAGATGGTGTCGGCTGTGGCGGCCCCCGCAAAACAAAGGGCGGCAGTGGTGGCAAGAAGCGTGCGCATGATCTGTATTCCTCTCTGTCAGTCTGGCTCAACCAGTGCGTTTGATATGATTCGGCAGTGACTCATGAAAACACAGTTTTACCGAAAGGGGGGAAATTTATTGCTATGCAACTACAATTTCTTCTGTGATCATGCTGTCAGCACGTTTTGCGCGCAATTTCCCGACGAAACTTGCTTAAAATCTTTGGACTAAAGCTCGCCTAACAGATCGTTTGACGTTTCAATCAACGCCAGGCGTCGACGTCCAGCTTCGGCAGCTGCGTCAATTGTGCGATTCGCGACAAGATTGAGAAGGGCCATCACGCCGACATGGCTAAAAAGCGGGCCGGACGATTGGGTGCTGCAGCAAAAGTGCCATTCCGTATCTGCTCGGCGCGAGACACTTTCGTCGGTTATAAATGCAAGCTGGGCCCCGGAGGCCTCAATGCCTGACAGTATCGCGCCCATTTGCGCTACGCGGCGACGCAGACCGAACAGGACAACCACGTCGTCGTGCTGCAGGCTCGCCATGTGTTCGCCCATCGTCTCGCCATTCCCGGGTAATGCGACGCAATTCTCAATTACCTGAAGTAACTGCCACTGAAGGTATCGCGCCAGCGGCGCGCCAACACGATGGCCGATCACCCAAACCTTTCGTGCGGACAGAAGCGCCGCGGCCAAGCGGTCGATATCTCCGGAATCAAGTGGCTCGAGGGTCCGCTCGACGTTGCGCCTATCGGTTTCGGCGTAGGCGCGGGGATCGTAGGGTGCAGCTACCTTCACTTCGCCAAGATAGAGCCGAGAACCACTGGCCTTATCCTGTCGCGCATGTCGCCGAGCGTCTTCGTAGGTGGCATAACCCAGGCGCCGCACAAAGCGGCTGACAGTCGCTTTTGATACGCCTGCCAGATCGGCGAGTTCCGACGCCGAATAGCTCGCAAGTTCGCCGGGGAAATCGCAGACTAGGTCGCCTAGCTTGCGCTCGGCCGGATGAAGATCGGGCAATCTTTGCCGGACGCGGGTCAGAAAAGGCTGTTCGGTCATACCATACCTTCAGGAAATCATTTTTTCATGGTATGTCTTAGTTTGTCTGATTGCTACCGAGAATGCCCGTTAACTTGCACTCGGGGTTCACTCGAGGTTGTTCGGCGTCCTTGTCGCGCTAGTGCGGTCATGTTCTCCCATACAAAAAAGGCCGGGCGTGATACCCGGCCTTCTGACATCTCGTGTACGAGATTTACGGTTGAAGCTCGGGGCCATCATACTCGATGGACACTTCGATCTCGTCGCTGATAATCTTGTCGCGCAGTGCGTCTACCTCGTCGTGCACCTCTTGCGGCACATCCGGCGCCAGCACAAGTGAAACGGCCTCAGGATTCTCCAGCCCGATCTGAATGATCTTGCCTGGCTCCCAAGAGCCGTTCTTAAGATCACGCGCCGCCTGCAACCCGGCGATGCTGACATTGGCGATTGCCGAGGCCACGAAAACATCGGGATGGTCCGGATACCAGTCGCGTACGTTGCCGATCTGTTTCACACCCCTTTCGCGCATCGCGTCGATGGCGCCAGTCCGACCGGCATTCAGCATTGTAAAAATGATATCGGCCCCCTGATCGATCTCTTCGGATGCGACCCGGTGGGACAGTTCGTTGTCATCCTGATTGCCCGCAAAGATGGTCAGGAACTTCGCGTCTGGGTTGGTGTGCATCAACCCGTTGTAGAACCCACCACGGCCCTTCAGACCCGGTGTCACGCGAATGCCCGAGATATGTCCGACGACGCCAGTCTTAGTCATCAATCCCGAGGCCGCACCGGCAAGCCACGCGCTTTCTTCCTGCAGAACCTCGTAGCTTGAAAGGTTTGGCCCAGTCACATTGCCTTGCACGACAACAAATTTGATATCAGGGAACTCCGCCGAAACGGTTTCGGCTGCGCCGTTGTTTTGTCCGCCGTGGGCGATCACCAGGTCCGGCCCATCCTGCGCCAACTTGCGAAGGGCGTCGGCAAGAAGTTCGGGTTTCGGTTCGATACCGTCGATATAGGACACCTCGGCGCCCAACTCGTTCTGAATCGCCATCAGTCCGTTGTAGCCGGCTTCCATGAAGCCTTTGTCGTCAATCTGACCGGCCAGAAGCATCGACACGCTTAGCGTGTCATCCGCCGCAAGACTGATCGAGGGGGTCAGCGCAAGCGCACCTGCTGCGGCCAGAGCCAAACGTCCAAGTTTGCGTTTTGTGATCATGTTACTCTCTTTTGGGTTGACGTTACGCCGCGTCAACTTGCCATAGAGCTGCATTCAAAAATACGATCTGGATTCGTTAAGGTGCTTCAAGATTTTTTAGGTAATTGCTTCATGTAGGCTGGGCGAACCAAGGTCAGCACCTTGTGGTCGTTTTGCCTGAAATCCCCTTTAGAATTAGTTGGCTTCCACTCCACTGTCCTCGACAGTCTCGAGACCAGCATCGGAATGGCGCATTACTCGTAATGTGTGAACCGGCATGCAAGATTGACCCCTGTATTGGGGTAATCGGCGTCCAAAAGTGACCCCCCTGATATTTCTGTTCAGAAGCTTCCTCGACGGATTTGAGGGAGCGAGTTGGGGATGTTGGTTGTGGAGACGATTGCGAAGATCAGGCGGGCGCATTTCATCCAGGGGAAGTCGATCAAGCAGATCTGCCGGGAGCTGCGGGTATCACGGAACACGGTCCGAAAGGTGGTGCGGTCCGGGGCGACCGAGTTCAGCTATGACCGGTCCACGCAGCCCCGCCCCAAGATCGACCCGTGGCGGTCCGATCTGGATGAGCTGCTGGCCGATAATGACCGGCAACCCAAACGCCAGCGGCTGACACTGGTTCGGATTTACGAAGAGCTACGCAACCGGGGTTATGACGGCAGCTATGATGCGGTGCGGCGCTATGCGGCGAGTTGGTCGAAGGCGACCCGGGAAGCTTCCGCCGCTGCCTATGTGCCGCTGAGCTTCAATCCGGGCGAAGCCTATCAGTTCGACTGGAGCCACGAGGTTGTCCTGATCGATGGCGTCACCACAACGGTGAAGGTTGCGCATGTGCGCCTGAGCCACAGCCGGATGCCGTTTGTGCGGGCCTATCCGCGCGAGACCCAAGAGATGGTGTTCGACGCCCATGATAAGGCGTTTGCTTTCTTTGGCGGTGCCTGCGCGCGGGGCATCTATGACAACATGAAGACCGCTGTGGATGCGATCTTTGTCGGCAAGGACCGGGCCTATAACCGGCGGTTCCAGCAGATGTGCGGGCACTACCTGGTCGATCCGGTTGCCTGCACCCCGGCCTCGGGTTGGGAGAAAGGTCAAGTGGAGAACCAGGTGGGGGTGATCCGGCGCCGGTTCTTCGTGCCGCGTCCCAAGTTCAAGTCCTATGCCGAGCTGAATGCCTGGCTGGAGGATCGATGCCTGGCCTATGCCAAGGCGAACAAGCACCCGGAGCTGCGCGATATGACGATTTGGGAGGTGTTCGAAGAAGAGCGTCCGAGCCTCGTTCCTTATGTCGGTCCGTTCGATGGATTCCACGCGGTTCCGGCCTCCGTGTCCAAGACCTGCCTCGTGCGGTTCGACAAGAACCGCTACTCGGTCGATGCCCGGGCGGTCGGGCGGCCGGTGGAGATCAGGGCGTATGCTGACCGGCTGGAATGCTGGCAGGATGGGCAAATCGTTGGCCAGCATGAGCGGGCCTTCGGGCGGGACAAAACCATCTTCGATCCCCTGCATTACATCCCCGTCCTGGCCCGCAAACCCGGTGCCCTTCGCAATGGGGCGCCCTTCAAGGAATGGGCGTTGCCGGTGCCGATCCGCCGTGTGTGGCGCAAGCTGGAACGTCAGCCGGGTGGCGACCGGCAGATGGTCAGCATCTTGAGCGCCGTGCTGACGGATGGGATCGAAGCCGTAGAAGCCGCCTGCGCCGAGGCTCTGTCGCACAACGTCCATTCGGCGGGTGTGGTCCTGAACATCCTGGCCCGGCATCGCGAACCACCACCGCCACTGACAATCACCACCCCGGACGCCCTGCGGCTGACCTGTGAGCCAATTGCCGACTGCGACCGCTATGACAGCTTGAGGAGACAGGCAGATGGAACGATCAGACGTGATGGACGCGATGGGAAAGCTGAAGCTCTACGGAATGAGAGCTGCCTATGACGAGGTCCTGACCACCGCCGTCAAACGCCAGCATGAACCGCAACAGATCATCGGCGACCTGCTCACCGCCGAGATACGCGAGAAGCAAGCCCGGTCGGTCAAATACCAGATGACCATTGCCAAGCTGCCGCTCGCCAAGGAACTGGAAGAGTTCGACTTCGAAGCGGGCGAGGTCAACGAGACGCTGATCCGTGACTTGGCGAGTGGGGACTTCCTCGACCACCAGCGCAACCTCGTCTTGATCGGCGGCACAGGGACCGGCAAAACCCACCTTGCCGTCAGCATCGCCCGGGCCTGTATCCGGGCTGGACGACGGGGTAGGTTCTTCAACGTCGTCGACTTGGTGAACAAGCTCGATGCCGAAGCCCGCGCCGAACGCCAGGGCCGGACCGCCGACCTGATCTCCCGCCTCGACTTCCTGATCCTGGACGAACTCGGCTATCTGCCCTTCGCTCAGACTGGCGGACAGCTCCTGTTCCACCTGATCAGCAAGCTCTACGAACGCACCTCGATCATCGTCACAACCAACCTGGCCTTCGGCGAATGGCCCAGCGTCTTCGGCGATGCCAAGATGACCACCGCGTTGCTCGACAGGCTCACGCACCATTGTGAGATCGTCGAAACCGGAAACGAAAGCTGGCGCTTCAAGAACCGCGCATAGCGCAATCCCGAAACCCCGCAGGCCCGCCGCCGCTGCGCTATGTGAGGGCTACGCAGCGCCGGGCCTGCTCAGCACAAAGGGGTCAATATTGGACGCCGATAGGGGGTCAAAGTTCAATGCCGATTGACACGTAATGCGGGATACATTCCGAAGCACGCGAGCGATGCGGCGGTCGGCACCTTCAGGGCAACCGTAGCAGATGATCCGGACGGAACGCGGCTGAAATACGCAAGAAGCCCTGCTTTTCAAGGGGACTCGCTAAACGTTGAGGTGGTGTTGAGGTGAAACGTACAAGCAAAAACCCGACTGTTTAGATCGGGTTCTATCTTATTGATACATTTGGCTTTATTGGTTGCGGGAGTAGGATTTGAACCTACGACCTTCAGGTTATGAGCCTGACGAGCTACCGGACTGCTCCATCCCGCGCCAATTGCGCTGCCTCAAGCATGTCGAAATGTATGAGGCGCATCGAAAGAGAGATAAAATTGAGTTTCTTACTAGGTTTGGCAGTGACCTACTCTCCCACATCTTAAGATGCAGTACCATCGGCGCGACGGCACTTAACGACCGAGTTCGGGATGGGATCGGGTGTTTTGCTCGCGCTATGACCACCAAACCAAGAAAGAAACTCAAACATCATCCAAATCAAGCTATGTGTATGCTTCTGATCCCGCCAGGTTTCCCTGACGTTTAGCCAAACCTGGCTTTTACTGGATCAAATCAAGCCTATCGAGCAATTAGTACCGGTCAACTGAATGCATTGCTGCACTTACATCTCCGGCCTATCGACGTGGTGGTCTTCCACGGCTCTCAAGGGAGATCTTGTTTTGAAGGGGGCTTCCCGCTTAGATGCCTTCAGCGGTTATCCTTTCCGATCATAGCTACCCTGCACTGCCGCTGGCGCCACAACAGGTCCACCAGTGGATCGTTCACCCCGGTCCTCTCGTACTAGGGGCAACTCTTCTCAAATCTCCTACACCCACGGCAGATAGGGACCGAACTGTCTCACGACGTTCTAAACCCAGCTCACGTACCTCTTTAAATGGCGAACAGCCATACCCTTGGGACCTGCTCCAGCCCCAGGATGAGATGAGCCGACATCGAGGTGCCAAACGGTGCCGTCGATATGGACTCTTGGGCACCATCAGCCTGTTATCCCCAGCGTACCTTTTATCCGTTGAGCGATGGCCCACCCACGTGGGACCACCGGATCACTATGGCCGTCTTTCGACTCTGCTCGACTTGTCAGTCTTGCAGTCAGGCTGGCTTCTGCCATTGCACTCAACGAGCGATTTCCGACCGCTCTGAGCCAACCTTCGCGCGCCTCCGTTACGATTTAGGAGGCGACCGCCCCAGTCAAACTACCCACCATACAGGGTCCCGGAACCGGATAACGGTCCGCGGTTAGACATCAAGCAAAGCAAGGGTGGTATCTCAAGGAAGGCTCCACGATGACTGGCGTCACCGATTCAAAGCCTACCACCTATCCTGCACATGCTTGGCCTGATGCCAGTGTAAAGTTGTAGTAAAGGTGCATGGGGTCTTTCCGTCTAACCGCGGGAAGCCTGCATCTTGACAGGCAATTCAATTTCGCTGAGTCGATGTTGGAGACAGCGGGGAAGTCGTTACGCCATTCGTGCAGGTCGGAACTTACCCGACAAGGAATTTCGCTACCTTAGGACCGTTATAGTTACGGCCGCCGTTTACTGGGGCTTCAATTCGGAGCTTGCACCCCTCCTTTTAACCTTCCAGCACCGGGCAGGCGTCAGACCCTATACGTCGTCTTGCGACTTCGCAGAGCCCTGTGTTTTTAGTAAACAGTCGCCACCCCC
Organism: uncultured Alphaproteobacteria bacterium; assembly: GCA_942492375.1. Classification (GTDB taxonomy): domain Bacteria; phylum Pseudomonadota; class Alphaproteobacteria; order Rhodobacterales; family Rhodobacteraceae; genus JAHEAO01. The sequence continues at coordinate 58,658 of CALOEL010000002.1, read as the reverse complement.
TGGTTTGTGCCCCCAGTCAATACTTGCGTAGAAACTGGGCCTCCTTCTCGCGAACTTACGGAGGTATTTTGCCGAGTTCCTTCAACATCGTTCTCTCAAGCGCCTTGGTATTCTCTACCAGTCCACCTGTGTCGGTTTAGGGTACGATCTAGCGGAAGAGCTATTTCCAGGAACCTCTAAGCAGCCCATTCAATCCGATAAGGATGAACTACCCTCGAGATCCGTCACTTCTTCCTGGCCCAGGAATATTAACCTGGTTCCCATCGACTACGCCTTTCGGCCTCGCCTTAGGGGTCGGCTTACCCTGCTCAGATTAACTTTAAGCAGGAACCCTTGGACTTTCGGCGACAGGGTCTCTCACCCTGTTTATCGCTACTCATGTCATCATTCTCACTTCTGATCACTCCACCGGATCGCTCACGCGCCGGCTTCACAGTAAACCCCGCGTCTCCGCAATACCCGAAGGCATTGAAGAGACATGGAGTTATATCACAGAACGCTCTGCTACCACGTGCATTGCTGCACATCCTAAGCTTCGGCTCATGGCTTGAGCCCCGTTACATCTTCGCCGCAGGACAACTTATCTAGACCAGTGAGCTGTTACGCTATCTTTAAAGGATGGCTGCTTCTAAGCCAACCTCCTGGTTGTTTTGGTCGTCCCACCTGCTTTCCCACTTAGCCATGAATTAGGGGCCTTAGCTGTAGGTCAGGGTTGTTTCCCTCTTCACACCGGACGTTAGCACCCGATGTGTGTCTGCCAGATAGTACTCCTCGGTATTCGGAGTTTGGTTAGGATCAGTAAGTCTGTGGGACCCCATTACCCATCCAGTGCTCTACCCCCGAGGGTATTCGTCTGACGCTCTACCTAAATAGATTTCGCAGAGAACCAGCTATCTCCGAGTTTGATTGGCCTTTCACCCCTAGGCACAGCTCATCCCGATCCTTTTCAACGGATGTGGGTTCGGACCTCCAGTAAGTGTTACCTTACCTTCATCCTGGCCATGCCTAGATCACTCGGTTTCGGGTCTGATCCCACGAACTCATTCGCCCTATTAAGACTCGCTTTCGCTGCGCCTACACCTAACGGCTTAAGCTTGCTCGTGAGACCAAGTCGATGACCCATTATACAAAAGGTACGCCGTCACCCCGCAAGGGGGC
>CALOEL010000002.1:0-52500 GCA_942492375.1 uncultured Alphaproteobacteria bacterium | reverse complement strand
ACATCCGACCAGTTCAGATCGCTCTTCCAGCTTTTCGGCATATCGGTCTCCTTGTCGCGGCGATCCTTACCCATGCCGCCGCCGATGCCAAATCGCGATCCCGACAGCTCACGCAATTGTTGACGCATCCGATCACGAACCGCTCCCGCGCAATCACAAGAACTTGAATGGACCCGCGAAAACAGCGCGGCTTAGCGCCGAAGGCCGCGTCGTCAATAGCCGAAACCGCGGCACCATGGCTCATCCAGACAGCGGCTCGCCCCGTATCCCGACCAATGCCCAATCCCGGGCATGTCCAAAAAAGCAGGAGATCAACAATGCTACGCCGCACATTCCTTTCGATCACCACCGCCACGATGCTGGCGACACCGGCCCTCGCCGGAAGCCACGTGAAGGACATCGTCGACACCGCCGTCGAAGCCGGCAGCTTCACGACGCTGGTCGCCGCGGTCGAAGCCGCCGGGCTGGTCGAGACCCTGAAGGGCGAAGGCCCGTTCACCGTCTTCGCGCCCACCGACGAAGCCTTTTCGGCCCTCCCCGAAGGCACCGTCGAAGAGCTTCTGAAGCCCGAGAACAAGGACAAGCTCACCGCGATCCTCACCTACCACGTGGTGCCGGGCAAGGTGATGTCCACCGACCTGTCGAACGACATGAAGGCCGCCACCGTTGAAGGCAGCGAGGTCACGATCATGACCGAAGGCGGCGTGACCGTCGACGGCGCCAACGTGTCCACCGCCGATATCGAAGCCTCGAACGGCGTGATCCACGTCATCGACGACGTGATCCTGCCGCCCTCGGCGATGTGATCTCGACCCTGGGGGGCGGCGAACCTGCCGCCCTCCGCCTCAAGCCATAAGATAACGGATCAAAAGGGGGATATTCCCATGAACAGACGCTTCGCACTCAAAGGCCTTGTCGCCGCCGGCGCGCTTGCCGCCATCACCGCCTGCGCGCCGATGACGTCCAGCCCCGACATCGTCGAGGTCGCCAGCGGCAACGATGACTTCTCGACCCTCGTCGCCGCGGTTTCCGCCGCCGGTCTCGTGGATACGCTGAAATCCGACGGTCCGCTGACCGTCTTCGCGCCCACCAACGCCGCCTTCGACGCGCTGCCGCCGGGCACGGTCGAAACCCTGCTGAAGCCCGAGAACAAGGACCAGCTCGTCAAGATCCTGACCTACCATGTCGTGCCCGGCAATTACCCGGCCTCGACGCTTGTCGGCAAGCGCGGCACCCTGACCAGCGCCGAGGGCAGCACCCTGCATACCGACGGACGCGGCGGTTCCGTGAAGGTCGAGGACGCGAATGTGACCCAGGCCGACATCATGGCCTCGAACGGTGTCATCCATGTCATCGACCGGGTGATGCTGCCGGACTAGGCTGCAAATCCGCGCCGCGCCGGATCGCTATACGGCGCGGCGGCCACGTGCTAGGCTTTCGTAACGGCCGAATCCGCTGAATGAGTCTCGATGAGTTTCATCACGACGATACCGGAAGAGCGCGCCACCGGCGCGACCGCAGCACTCTATGACGCTGCGCGAAAACGCAATTCTGCAATTCCGAACCATGTCCGCGCCTTCAGCCACCGCCCCGAATACCAGGATTGCTGGGTCGCGCTTCTTGATGCGATCAAGACCCGGATGGACCCGCGGCGCTACGAACTGGTCACGCTCGCCGCGGCGACCGCCTTGCGCAGCTCCTACTGCGCGCTGGCTCACGGCGCGGTGCTGCTCGACGAATTCTTCACCGCCGAGGAAGTGGCGAGCATCGCCAGCGATTTCCGCCATGCCGATCTGCTGCCGGTCGATGTCGCGGCGATGGATTATGCCGACGCGATCGCCCGCGATGCCAGCGCCGTCACCCCGGCGCATATCGAGGCGCTTCGCAGCCAGGGCCTGACCGATGCCGAAGTTTCGGATATCGCCGCAGCCGCCGCGGCCCGCGCGTTCTTCTCGAAATATCTCGACGCGCTCGGCATCCATGCCGATGCCGGCTTGGCCGATCTGCCAGCACCGCTGGTCGAACGCCTGACCGTCGGCCGCGCCATCGAGAAGTCCTGACCGGCAGCCCACCGGCTTTTTCTTTGGAAAAATACACTCGCCGAATGCAGAAGCCCCGCCGTCAGGCGGGGCTTCTTCTTCAGTGTACCGTGGCCTCGTCGGGCTTCGGCCGGTTGCTGGCCGACACCCGGTCCCCCACGATCAGCCCGTCGACCCCGGCGCTGACCGGCACGGTGTCGCCATCGGCGACATCGCCCGCCAGCAGCATTTCGGCCAGCTGGTCCTGCAGCGCCCGCTGCAGCACCCGCTTCAGCGGACGCGCGCCATAGACCGGATCATAGCCCTCGTCGGCCAGCCAGGCCTTCGCGCTCTGATCGAGGTCGAGCGTGATGTTGCGCGACGCAAGCCGCTTCTGCAGCCGCCGCAGCTGGATCTCGACGATCCCGTCCATGTCCTTTCGGCTCAGCCGGTCGAACACGATCATGTCGTCCAGGCGGTTCAGGAATTCGGGGCGGAAATGCGCCCGCACCGCATCCATCACGTCGCGCCGCGCCTGCCCGGCATCGGCCCCTTCCGGCAACTGGCTCAGCGCCTGGCTGCCGAGGTTCGAGGTCAGCACGATCAGCGTCTGCTTGAAGTCGACATGCCGGCCCTGACCATCGGTCAGAACCCCGTCATCGAGCACCTGCAACAGCACGTTGAAGACCTCCGGATGCGCCTTTTCGACCTCGTCGAACAGCACCACCTGATAGGGCCGGCGCCGCACCGCCTCGGTCAGCACGCCGCCTTCGTCATAGCCGACATAGCCCGGAGGCGCGCCGATCAGCCGGGCGACGGAATGCTTCTCCATGAACTCGCTCATGTCGATCCGCACCATCGCGGCATCGTCGTCGAACAGATACTCCGCGACCGCCTTGGTCAGCTCGGTCTTGCCGACACCGGTGGGACCCAGGAACAGGAACGAGCCCAACGGGCGGCCCTCGTCGTTCAGGCCGGCGCGGGCGCGGCGCACCGCGTTCGACACCGCGACAACCGCCTGGCGCTGGCCGATCACCCGCTTGCCAAGCTCCTCTTCCATGCGCAGCAGCTTCTCGCGCTCGCCTTCCAGCATCTTGCTGGTCGGAATCCCCGTCCAGCGCTCGACCACTTCCGCGATCTGCTCGGGCCGCACGGCCTCCTCGACCATCAGCGCCTCGCCCTCGGCTTCGGCTTCCTGAAGCTTCTTCTCAAGCTGCGGGATGACGCCGTAGGACAGCTCGCCCGCCTTGGCGAGGTTGCCCTCGCGCTTGGCGTGATCCAGCTCCATCCGCGCCCGGTCCAGCTGTTCCTTCAGCCCGCGAGAGCCTTCCAGCCGGTCGCGCTCGGCCTGCCACTGCGCCGTCATCGCCTCGGATTTCTCGGTCAGGTCGGCCAGTTCCTTGGTCAGCTTCTCCAGCCGGTCCTTCGACGCCGCGTCGTCTTCCTTCTTCAGCGCCTCGGCCTCGATCTGCATCTGCAGGATCTGCCGGTCAAGATTGTCCAACTCCTCGGGTTTGGAATCCACCTCCATCCGCAGACGCGAAGCGGCCTCGTCCATCAGGTCGATCGCCTTGTCCGGCAGGAACCTGTCGGTGATGTAGCGATGCGAGAGCTGCGCCGCCGCGACCAATGCCGAGTCGGAAATCCGCACCCCGTGATGCAGCTCGTATTTCTCCTTGATGCCGCGCAGGATCGAGATCGTATCCTCGACCGTCGGCTCCTCGACCAGCAAGGGCTGGAACCGCCGCGCCAGGGCCGCGTCCTTTTCCACATGCTTGCGATATTCATCCAGCGTCGTCGCCCCGACACAGTGCAACTCGCCCCGCGCCAAAGCGGGCTTCAGAAGGTTCGAGGCATCCATCGCCCCATCCGCCTTGCCCGCGCCGACAAGCGTATGCATCTCGTCGATGAACAGGATGATCTCACCCGCGGCGGCCGTGACCTCGGCCAGCACCGCCTTCAGCCGCTCCTCGAACTCGCCGCGATACTTCGCACCGGCAATCAGCGCGCCCATGTCCAACGCCATCAGCCGCTTGTTGCGCAGGCTCTCGGGCACGTCGCCATCGATGATCCGCAGCGCCAGACCTTCCGCGATCGCGGTCTTGCCCACGCCGGGTTCGCCGATCAGCACCGGGTTGTTCTTGGTCCGGCGGCTCAAAACCTGCATAGTGCGGCGAATTTCCTCGTCGCGCCCGATGATCGGGTCGATCTTGCCATCCTCGGCGGCTTCCGTCAGGTCGCGCGCATATTTCTTCAGCGCGTCATAGCCTTCCTCGGCACTCGCGCTGTCGGCGGTGCGCCCCTTGCGGATATCGTTGATCGCGCCGTTCAGCTTCTGCGCGGTCATTCCACCCGCTTCCAGCGCGTCCTTGGCGCCCGACCGGACCACGGCCAAAGCCGTCAGGATCCGCTCCACCGGGACGAAGCTGTCGCCCGCCTTCTTGGCGATCTTCTCGGCCTCGTCCAGCACCTTCGCGGTCTGCTGGTCCATGTAGGTCTGCCCGGCATCGCCGGTCACTTTCGGGATTTTCGCCAGCGCCGCATCGACGGCCTCGACAACCCGCGCAGGCTCGCCGCCGGCGCGCTTGATCAGGTTGCTGGCCAGCCCCTGATCGTCATCCATCAATGCTTTCAGCAAGTGTTCCGGGGTCAACCGCTGGTGGTTTTCCCGCATCGCGATGGTCTGGGCCGCCTGCAAGAACCCCCTCGACCGCTCCGTGAACTTCTCCATGTTCATCGGCTCTCTCCTTTGTCAAAGCGCCCATCCGTCGAACCGCCCATATCATGGCACGGTCCTTTCGCGGGCCTCGATGACTATTTGGGAAGCGCGATGGCGGGCTTCAAGGCTCTGACCGGAAAGAAAGAAAGCCTGTGACGGCCCGGAAACGCAGCTGCCGGGCCGTCGAACTTGTCAATTCGCCGTTTCGGATTCCGGCACTGCCTCGGGCTCTGTGGCAGGCGGCAACGCGGCATCGTCCTCGGGCGGGGTGTCGGTCTCTTCCAGGTCGATCGTCGCTTCGGGTTCCTCTGCCGGCGCGGCAGGCTCTTGCACCTCCGGCTCCGCAGGTGCGGCGGGATCGACCGTTTCGACTTCTCCTGCCGGAGCGGTCTCCACCTCGACGGCGTCGCTGCTGCCATTCCCGACGACGAATGCGACAACCAGCAGCGCGATAACCACTGCCCCGGCGACGAACCATGCCGTCCTGCTGCCGTTTCGCGGCTCGACGACCCGCATCGTATTCTGATCCGTCCGATCAGGCTCTGGCTGATTGGCCGGACGGTCAGTGCTGTTTCTCTCGGCCATATCGAAAACTCCTGTTCACCAAGTACATTTCGTATCTCTGGAAAGAACGCGCCCGGTTCGCGGGAAGTTCCTTCGGACCGGGGGCGTGCCGGCGTGCTTCCCGGCGGATAACGGCTTGTCCAGCCCTGCCGGCATCCCTAAACAGGACCAAACCCGTGAAAGGAGCCGCGATGACCAAGGATCGACTGATCGTCGCCCTCGACCTGCCGAACGCCATCGAAGGTCTGAAACTGGCCGAGCGCATCGGCGACGCGGCCGGGTTCTACAAGATCGGTCTCGGCATGCTGACCGGCGGCGGGCTGGCGCTGGCGAATGAGCTGAAGACCGAGCATGGCAAGCGGATCTTCCTCGACATGAAGTTCTTCGACATCCCCGCCACGGTCGAAGCCGCGGTGCGCGGCATCGCGCAGTTCGATCTCGACCTGCTGACGGTCCACGGCGACCCCTATGTCGTGCGCGCCGCCAAGGCCGGCGCGGCCGGGTCCGCGACGAAGATCCTCGCCGTCACGATCCTGACCTCGCTCGACCGCGACGATCTCGACACCGCGCTGATCCGGGACGGAAAGATGGGCGACATCGTCCTCGACCGCGCCGCCCGCGCCTTCGAGGCCGGGGCGGACGGCGTCATCTGCTCGCCGCACGAAGCCGCCCGGATCCGCAGCCTGCCCGAATCCGAGGGCCGGCTGATCGTCACCCCCGGCGTTCGCCCGGCGGGCTCCGACAAGGGCGACCAGAAACGCATCGCCACGCCCGCCCAGGCGATTTCCGACGGCGCCGACCACATCGTCGTCGGCCGCCCGGTCTGGCAGGCCGAAGACCCCCGCGCCGCCGCGCAGGCGATCCAGTCCGAGATCGGCGCGGCATGGCAGGTGAATTCCAGCTTCGCCCGGACCTGAAGCCCCCGGCTTCATTGTCTTGCAAATATCCCCGCCGGAGGCAGCGCGACGCGCGCGGCGCAAACCCTGCTGCGCGGCCGGCTCCCTGCACCAACGCCAGACTCGGGAAGCTCCGGCGCCTTCCGCCTGATCGCCCGCGGGCGGGCCGATGGTCCGGATGTCCGCAAGTCCCAAGCTCCGCGGAGGGAACCTGACGGCGCACCCGGGTTCGCGGTCCGGGACACAAGGCCCCTTCCCCCGCGACCCCGCCCGGCGGTCCCCGGCAGGTGGCCCGGAACGCTCATTCCCCGCCCCGGCTCTCCAGCCAGACCGCCAGCCGTTCGGCCAGATGCGGCACCGCCTTGGGATGCATCAGGAAGGTCCGCACCGGCATCAGCCGCCAGCCCTGCCCCTCCTCCCCCAGCCGGATATCGCCGGGTTTCAACCCCGGCCGTTCCGCCGCGAAGAACCAGGTCGCGACCTGCCCCGGCAACACCGCCGGCCATTCGCGCCGCCAGACCAGATCGGCCTCGCGCAGACGCAGCCCGGTCTCCTCCGCCAGTTCGCGCAGCACGCAGGCCGCTGGCGTCTCATCGCCCTCGCGCCCGCCGCCCGGCAGGTCCCAATGGCTCGGAAACGGAATATGACCGTAATCGTCGCGCAGCAGCACCAGCACCCGACCGCGCGACAGCACCGCGATCTTCGCGCCCGAAAACGGCGCGGCGTCAGGGATCGTCGTTGATGTCACGGTCCCAGATCTTCGGCCGCCGCCCCGGCAGCCCGAACACCCGCCGCAGCCCCAGCCAGGCGACCAGCGACAGCACCGCCGCGATCAGCACCAGCAGCGGCAGCGACAGCGGCAGCAGGCCCACCGCCAGCAGTACCCCGGTCGCCATCAGCCCGATCGAGAACCCGAGGAACACGTAGCCCGGTACCACCACTTCGAGGATCGCCAGCACCACGCCGGCGACCACCCAGACCCACCAGTCATGCCAGATCATCAGCCGCGCCCCTTCAGCATCCGGAACGCATCGCCGAACGCGTCCAAAGCCTGCGCCGGCACGATCACCGTCTGCTTGCCGGCACCCTGGCCCACCGCCGTCAGCGCCTCGACCTGCTTCAGCGCCACCTGGTACTGCGCCGCCTCCAGCCCGTTCTCGCGGATCGCCTCGGCGATCACCCCGGTCGCATAGGCCTCGGCATCCGCCAGCACCCGCCGCGCCTTGGCCTCCTGCTCGGCCGCGTAAAGCTCCGCATCCGCGTTCAGCTCCACCGCCCGCCGCTTGCCTTCCGCCTCGGTCACCTGCGCCCGCCGCGCCCGTTCCGCGTTCAGTTGCTGCAGCATCGCCGCCCGCGTCGCCTCGTCGAGGTTCACGTCCAGGATCTCCGCCCGCGTCACCTCGATCCCCCAGTCATCGACCATCGCCTCGACCTGCTCGCGCACCTTGGCGATCAGCTCCGAGCGGTTCGACTGCACCTGGTCCAGCTCGATCTTGCCGATCTCCGACCGCACGATCCCCGCCACCGTCGTCGCGATCGCCGCATCGACGTCGCGGATCCGGTACACCGTCTTCTCCGGCTCGGTGATCCGGTAGAACACGCTCGTCTCGACCTTCACCAGCACGTTGTCAGCGGTGATCGCGTCCTGCAGCGCGTTCGGTAGCTGCCGCTCCAGGATCGAGATCTTGTGCGCCACCCGGTCGAGGAACGGCACGATGAAGTTGATCCCCGGCCCCAGCACCGCGCGCAGCCGGCCGAACCGCTCGACGACGTGCTTTTCCGATTGCGGCACGATCCGCACGCCCAGCAGGATCGACAGGATCAGCAGCGCCGCAATGGCCAGGATCACCGCGTTCCCGCCGATGAAATCCGCAATCAAGGTCTCGACATCCATCACCCGTCTCCCGTTGTTTGGCGGGACTATGCCTTTGGTTGACGGAATGTCAAAGCACCGTCCCGCGCAACACCCCCATGGCCCGTGATATGCGGCAGGACCGCAACCATGAGGCCAGCCCATGACCGACCAGATCCACCAGATCCCGCTCGACAGCATCGACGCCGAGGCCCTGCCCCGCGACCGCGCCGCCACCGATCCCACGGCCCTCGCCGAGCTTGTCGACTCCATCGCCCGCACCGGCCTGCGCCAGCCCGTCGAGCTTTTCGCCACCGATGACGGCTACGCGCTGATCTCGGGCCACCGCCGCCTCGCCGCCTTCCGCCAGCTGGCGCTGGCCCGGCCCGACCTCACCACCATCCCCGCCTTCCTGCGCACGCCGTCGACGCTGACCGAGGCGCTGACCGCCATGGTCGAGGAAAACGACATCCGCGCCGACATCTCGCCCTGGGAGCAGGGCCGCATCATCGTCACCGCTTGGCAGAACGAGCTCTTCGACACGCTCGACGCGGCGGTCGACGGCCTCTACCCCTCCGCCGCCCGCCAGCGCCGCGCCCGGCTGCGCGACTTCGCCCGCGTGGTGATGGAACTCGACGGCCACATGACGGCCCCCGAGTGCCTGAACCAGCGCCAGATGCTCCGCCTCGCCGCCGCCTGCCGAGGCGATTTCACCCAAGTCATCCGCCACGCCCTGACCGAGTCCCACGCCGAAAGCCCCGCCCGCCAGTGGCACCTTCTGGAAGCGGTGCTGACCGAGGCCGAATCCGACGCCCGAGACCCCGCGCCCAAAGACCCGCGCCCCGGCCGCCCCCGCCGCCTGATGACCCTGCGCGCAGGCCTGAAGATCCGGCGAGAGCTTGCCCCCGAAGGCTGGATCCTGCGCTTCACCGGGCCGGATGCGACCGGCACGCTGATCGAGGAGATCATGGACGAGGTGGAGCGGTTGTGGGGGCGCTGAGGCCCCGCGCCTGTCATCCCCGCGCAAGCGGGGATCCTGTCGAGCCACAGTGTCAAAAGATCCCCGCTTGCGCGGGGATGACAGAACACCACCACACGAACTCGCGAAAGGTAGGGCGGGCTTCAGCCCGCCATCCCGGCCCCGTCGCCCACGATCCGCTCTACCCCATCGCCACACCGTAGGGTGGGCATCCTGCCCACCATTCCCCGCTTCGCCCCCGCGATCCCGCTTTCTGATCGCCACCCCGTCCGTGGCCCAAAGGCCACGGACCGCGCCCGACCCGCTGCCTGAGCAATTAGTCTTGCCTCAGCCACTCCATCATTGCTTGCGCCGTCGCATAGTCGGGAAGTCCATCCCTGAAAGTCGCGTTCTCCAAATCACGCAGAAATGCCATGTGAGCAGCCGGGGTTTTGTTCGGCAGTCCCAAATGACTTTCGATGGCACCTTTCGTCCAGCACCATACTCTCTGGCACAACAAATGCTCGTGGATCGCATTAATGTGCTCAGTCGCGTCCGCCTCCGCGCTCATCATCTCGAATGCCATAGGAGCGGTAACACTGTTTGCGTTTGTTGGAAGGCCGGACCCGTCCAAAGTCAAGCGTCCCGCATCGGACAGACGTTTTAGTACTCCTTTGCAGGCGACAATTGCTGCATGGTCTTCTGGAATTAGCCCCGCTCCAGGAGCCACCTTAAAGGCAAAATCAAGGTCAACGATTGCTTTGCAAGGAATCCCCATCGCCGCGAGTACCGTTAATGCGTTCGGAATATTCCCGGAACCTCCTAGAGCGACTAGGCCGAGCTTATCTTCATCCATCGTTACTCCGATGGCATAACCATAAATATCAGGTAAGATTGCTCTTTCAGTCTTGCCTTCGGCGAGTACTACTTTCTCGCAGAAAAGCATCTTTGACGAATTGGTCAAAGTGAAAAGTGTTTCGGATTGATGATCCGCGTTAGCAATCGCGCCAGCTACGGCGTCCCTAATTCGAGGGTATGCTTTTGTCCCTGCGGCAACGCTCCTTCGAATTAGAAGCGCGTTATGGGCGTCTTGCCTCGCTATCATGTTGGGTGAATGGGTTGAGAAGACGACTTGGTAGCCTTCACCCGATAGACTGCTCAGCGATGCCCTTACCAGCTCAATTGCCTGCGGGTGCAGATATAGTTCCGGTTCGTCGATCAGCAGCATTGTCGTGCGGTCTGCACCCGCAACACCCGCTCTCTTAATCTGCGAAAGGCATTTGATCAATGCGATCTGGACCGACCGCTGAGCGCCATGACCAAACGAGGAGGCATCGCGTCCTCCGGGGTTGTGGTAGTTGTCTTCGAACAACTTGATCGTCGCGCCTTTTAGAAAGTCCCCAAATTCCGGTGTTGGGATATGCGTTTTGGCCGAGACACCGGGAAATATCTTTCCCATTTCCGTCTGAATCTGAGTGTCGAGAGCAACAAGAGTTTCATCTTTATCCGGACTTTCGGCAGATAGTTTTCTGGCGATATCGGCCAATGCCGCTGTTACGGGACCGGCATGTGCCTCTGTCACAGGCCCAATGATCTCTTTGATCAACTTGCCAATTGTCGTTCCCGCGGCAAACTTGCCGACATCTTCGGTGGCGTTTTCCATCGCACCGATAAAGATTGGTTCTGGAAAGAGGTGGGATATGGCAGCATCAATTCCAGTCGGGTTAATCTCCCAGGCCAGTTCTCCTGTATCAGTTGTTTTTTCTACCTCAAGACGAATCTCCGTAGCCTTAGCATCGGGACTAAGCTGAGTGCGTCTAATTTTGATCTTTCCATCAATAACAATGGGTTCGATCTTCCTTCTATGAGTGTCTCCCAAGGCATCCAAAACATCAGCGGTGATTCCCGAAATCTCTGCCGTTACGACTATCGGGCTCTCTGGGTTGAAGAAATCCGATTCAGGTAACCCGCTTCTTTTGATCACCCAGCTAAGAGCATGTAGTATATTCGTTTTCCCTGCGTTGTTGTAGCCGACCAACGGTGTGTATGGGGACAGCGGGAAATCGCCATCGATAATAGATTTGAAGTTTTCTATCTTTAGGTGCGAAATTTGATGCACAATATGGCCCTCGACAAGTTATCACCCATGATGCTCTGAGACTAAGCGGACACTCTTGCAAACAACTTTAGGATGCGTAGACATGCGCACCAAACCAAAACCCCACCCCTAGCGTCAACCCCCACCGCACGCCACATCCCGACCCTTAACCAATCCCGACCGGATTGTCCCACCCCACTGATCTCAAACGAAACCCTTCAGCGTCCACATGTGGACAGGGGGGAGTGTCAACCGGCCCGACTTTGGCTATCATACCCCCACCATGCCCGCCCTCTGCCGAGACTGCCTCACCCAATTTCAGACCGGCCCCCGCTGCCCCGCCTGCCGCTCCCCAAGGATCGTCAGCCATCCCGAATTGTTCGACCTCACCATCGCCCACATGGACTGCGACGCCTTCTATGCGAGCGTGGAAAAACGCGACAACCCGGCCCTCCGAGACCAGCCCGTCATCATCGGCGGCGGCCGCCGCGGCGTCGTCTCCACCGCCTGCTACATCGCCCGCATCAAGGGCGTCCGCTCCGCCATGCCGATGTTCCAGGCCCTGAAACTCTGCCCCGAAGCCGTCGTCGTGAAACCGAGGATGCAGGCCTATGTCGACGCCTCCCGCCAGATCCGCGCGATGATGGACGAACTCACCCCCTCCATCGAACCCCTGTCGCTGGACGAGGCCTTCCTCGACCTCACCGGCACCCACCGCCTCCACCACGCCCCGCCCGCCGTCATGCTGGCGAGGCTGACGAAACGGATGCAGGACGAGCTTGGCCTCACCGGCTCGATCGGCCTCTCCCATAACAAGTTCCTCGCCAAGGTCGCCTCCGACCTCGACAAGCCCCGCGGCTTTTCCGTGATCGGCGCCGCCGAAACCGCCGCTTTCCTCCACGACAAGCCGGTGCGGCTGATCTGGGGCGTCGGCCAGGCCACCCAATCCGCGCTCGAAAGCGCCGGCATCCGGACCTTCGCCGACCTCCTGCGCTGGGACCGCAAGGACCTGAACGCCCGCTTCGGCGCCATGGGCGACCGGCTCTGGCACCTCGCCCGCGGCCAGGATCGCCGCCGTGTCTCGGCCCATGCCCCGATGAAATCCATTTCCAACGAAACCACCTTCTTCGAGGATACATCCGACCCGGATCTTCTGGACGGCCATATATGGCGGCTCGCCGAGAAGGTTTCGGATCGCGCCAAGGCCCGAAATCTCGCGGGACGGGTCGTGACGCTGAAACTGAAGCGCGCCAATCACAGCCTGCTGACCCGCCGTATCAGCCTGCAAGATCCGACCCAGATCGCCGACCGCATCTACCGCACAGCGCGCGGCCTCTTTGACCAGGCCAGCGACAAGGGTCCCTTCCGACTGATCGGTGTCGGCCTGTCCGATATCTGCTCCGGCTCCTCCGCCGATCTCTCAGCCGATCTGCTCGATCCGGACGCGGCCCGGCGAAGCGCCGCCGAACGCGCCGCCGATCACATCCGGGGAAAATTCGGGCATGATGCCATCCTCAAGGGCCGAGCGTTGCGCTGACTTCTTCTTCGTGAGAATACTCTCGCGCGAAGCGCCCCGCGGCGCGGGCTATTCCGCTGCCAGCGGAACCTCACGCTCGCCGATTCCGGCCAGAAGCCCTGTGACGGAGACCATGACTTCCTGAAAAGCGGCATAATCCGAACTGGGTTCGATCCGCAACTCGTCCATGTAGAGCGCCCGATCGATCTCGACCTGCACGACATGCTGACGACGTGACGGGCGGCCATAGTGCTGCGCCGTGTAGGCTCCGGCGAAGGGGGCGTTGCGGGCTACCGATAGCCCCGCCGAGGCGAAGACCGCCTCGACTTGCTCGACCACTTCGAGGACCGCCGCGGCGCCGAACCGGTCACCGAGAACGATATCCGGCCGTTTTCCCCTGCCCGGGCAGATGGAATCGATGGCCTCATGCGGCATCGAATGGCAGTCGATCAGGATCGCCTCTCCGAACAGCCGATGCGATTGTCCCAGCAGCGCCTGCAACTCGGCATGATAGGGATACCAGTACCGTCGCAAGCGATCGTCGGCCTCCTGCCGGGACAGTTTCCCCCGGTAGATCGACCGCCCGTTGGCAACAACCCGCGGCACGACGCCCAGTCCGGAGCTTACTCGCGGGTTATGAGTCACTCGCTGAACGTCGCGGATCAGCGCCGGATCGAGCTCATCGGCGGAGCGGTTCAGATCGATGAACGCACGCGGCACGCGGGCCGCCAGCAGCGGTGCACCGAACCGGGGAGCGGAGGCGAACAGCTGGTCGACAAATGCATCTTCGGAAGTTCGGATCGCCCTCTGATCGAGTACCGAGGCGCGCAGGAAAGCCTCTGGATAATCGCGCCCGCTATGCGGCGAGGCGAAAATCACGCTGGTCGTCCAGCTTTCCGGCATGTTCAGCCTGAACGGCACTGGCCACCTCTCCGTCTTTCCGGCTTGACTATAGGCAGATTCTATAAGTTGCCAAAAGCCCTTGAAAGCGTCTCCGACTCCTTTTATAGACCAGCGGACCGACGCGGATTGCCCCCGCGTCTTGTTGTTTTGGGCCCGCCCGAACGACGGACAGGGGAACCAGCGGCGATCGGGCGTATAGCTCAGCGGTAGAGCACTACGTTGACATCGTAGGGGTCACAAGTTCGAACCTTGTTACGCCCACCATCGCCCCGGCAACGGGGCAGAACAGTTTTGGCGCCCAGCGCCGCATGAAGAGGAGAGGACCATGAAGGTCAGGAACTCGCTCCGCTCGCTCAAGAGCCGGCACCGCGACTGCCGTATCGTGCGCCGCAAGGGCCGCGTATACGTCATCAACAAGACCCAGCGCCGGTTCAAGGCCCGTCAGGGCTGAGACGGGCCGGCGTCCACATGTGGACAAATGGGTAACCTACTGAAATTCCACAAATAGTGGCGTGGGCATTCAGTCTTTGTTAACCCTTTGACAGGGCCGCGCGGAGGGGGTGGACACAAGATGTGGCCACCGGCCTCCTAGCCGAAATGCCATCCGCCAGCGCCCGCAGCTCCATCTTCTGTTCGGAAATATCCCGGGGGTCCAAGGGGGCAGCGCCCCCTTGCCGGTCGCCGCGCGTGGAATGCGCGGCGAAAGCCCTGCTTCGGAAGCCGCAGGTAGGGTCCAGTCGGGGCCAAGATCGGTCGCCGCGAAGATCCCACCTGTCTTCAGAAGCGGACGACAGGCTAACCACGAGGTCTTTCCAACAGCATCGAGAACCAGATCGAAGGACTTTCCGATCGCGGTGAAGTCCTCTTTCTCGTAGTTCACGACATGGTCCGCACCGAGCCGCGCGGCAATTTCCAGATGCCTCGATCCGACGGCCGCGGTCACTTCCGCGCCCTGCACCTTCGCGAGTTGCACCGCCGCAGTGCCGATGGCTCCGGACGCGCCGTAAATCAGGCAACGCTGGCCCTCGTGCAGCAATCCGGTACTGGCACTTGCAAACCGCGCGCCTTCGCCGACCACTGCCACGTCGAATGCGAGGTCGCCCGGAATGCGCGCAACGGCCGCATCAGCGGGCGTGCAGATATATTCGGCATGCGCCCCGAACCAGTCCGGCAACAGGCCGAATACCCGGTCGCCGGGTTCAAATGCGGTCACACTGTCGGCTAGCGCATCCACCACCCCGGCGAAATCCATGCCCAGCTTCCGCATCTTCGGACGCAACAGCCCGGTCACCGCCCTGGCGAAGAATGGATGCTCCCGAAGCGTGGCCGTATCGGTGCGGTTCACGGTCGTTGCGAGAACCCGCATCCGGACTTCGTCGGCAGCCGGTTGCGGAATCGGGATATGGCAGAGCGAAAGCCTCGCAGGCGAACCATACTGGTCGAATACCACCGCCTTCATCATCGAGTCGTCGGCCATCGCTCTAGTCTGGTAGGTCTTGCCCGGATCCGGGAACCTGCCCACGGCCACAGAGTGGTCCGTGACTCGGCGACCGCCTCCGCGCTTCGAAAACTGTCCTACCGCAGGATCGAATCCGCCATGATCCGGACCACGGTCTGCTGGCTTAGGAACCCCGTCACCGGCAGATCCCGCGCCTCCTGGTAGCGCCGGATCGCGCGGCGGGTGGATTTGTCGAAATTGCCGTCCACCCGGCCGGGCTTCAGGCCAAGCGCCGCCAGCCGACCCTCGATCAGCGATCGTGTCTGCGGCGTCAGGCGCAGCGCCTCTTCGCCCTGACGCGCCGTCTGGTTGGCCTGCTCATTGTTCGATTCTCTGGATAGGTCGTCGATCCTCGCGCGCGCCTCTTCGGCGAAGGCGCCCTTGGGGTTGTCGTCGAGATAGGCGGTATAGCTGGCGATCGTGCCGCCCGACACGGCGCTGTCCCATGCGGCGCGATCGGCCTGCGCCGCGGCGGCGCGATTGCGTTCCTCGAAGATGGCCAAACGGTCCTGCGCCACTTCGGCGAAAACGCCGTCAGGGTAGCGCTTGAGGTAGGAGCGCAGACCCGGTTCGTCGCCCGCGGCCCCGGTCGCGGCCCAATAGGCGCGGTCCTCCCGCTCCTGTTCCAGCCGCCGGGCTTCCGCCTCGGCCTCGAGTTCCGCCGCACGGCGCGCGGCCTGCGCCTGGATGCGTCCGATCTGCTCGCGCGTCACATAGCCGGTGGCCGGCGCGCCATTGGCGGTCTGCCACCGTCCGATCGCCGCACGGGAAGCCGGGCCGATCAGCCCGTCGATGCCGCGCGGATCGAAATCGAGGATCGACAGGTTGCGCTGGATCGTGCGCCGTTCGTCGGGGGTCAGGCCCAGTGCCTCTTCGGCCAAGCGTGCCGACCGGTTCGGCTCGGCCTCGATGGCGGCGATGCGGCTCTGTGCCTCGGCGACATTCGGACCGTCGGGAAAGCGGCGGATGTAATCGCGATAGGCGGCGATGGCACCGACCGCCTGCGCCGCGCGCCAGGCTGCATCCTCGTCATCGGCGGGCGTGTCATCGGGCTGCGCGGTCGGCGGTTCATCGGCGAAGAACCGGTAGTCCTCGGGCGCGAAGCCTTCCACCTGAAGCCCCTGCTGCCGGGCGGCGGCAACGGTTCTGGCCATGGCGGGAAGCGGCAGCACATCCTCGGCGAAGCCGCCCATCGCGCGCGGCGCGCCGCGCAGCAGGGTCACGCCCTGCGGCAGGTCCAGCCTGCCGGGACCGAGCGACAGATAGGCGCCGCCCGCGGCGCCCGCGCCATCATCCTCGCCCAGCAAGAGCAGCGCTTTCCCCGGATGTTCCGCCAGCACCGCAAGCACCAAGGACAGCGGCAGGGCCTGACCCGGCAGGTCTTCCAGTTGCGGCACGGCATCGGCGTCGACCGGCAGCAGCCAGGCGTCGCGCGAGCTGTGAAGGAACCGCCCGGACAGGATGACCAGAACCCGTTCCGAACCCTCGGCGGCCTCGGCGAACGCGCCGAAAAGCTCCTGCAGGTCTTCGGATGCCGCATCTTCCTGCGCGAACAGCTCGAAGCCGAGATCCTCCAGCGCCTCCGACGCTTCCAGCACATTGCCTCCGCCGCGCAGGTTGCGCAGTTCGACATAGTCGGCATTGCCGAGGATCAGCGCCACATCGGCGCGCGCGGCGACCGCCGTCAGCAGGGTCAGGATCAGCGAAAGGGCAAGTCGGTTCATCGGGCAAGGCTCCTCTTTGCGGTCGGAATGCAGGCTCAGCCGTCGTAGTTCCGCTGATCGTCGATCACCTTGCCGTCATTGGGCAGGCTGCCGGGCGCGACCAGTTCGACATCGCCTTTCAGCTTCAGCACTTCGGCCACGCTTCGCTGATATGCAATAACATCGCCGCCTTCGGCCTCGATGCGCACCGTCATCGCATCGGCTTCGCCCTCGCGCGTCACCACGATCCGCGCCTTGCGGGCGTCGGGATGGCGGGCAAGCAGATCGGCCACCTGTTCGGGCCGCACGAACATGCCCTTGACCTTGGTGGTCTGGTCGGCCCGGCCCATCCAGCCCTTGATCCGCATGTTGGTCCGGCCGCAGGGGCTGGTTCCGGGCAAGACCGCCGACAGGTCGCCGGTGGCGAAGCGGATCAGAGGATAATCGGGGTTCAGCGTCGTCACCAAGACCTCGCCGACCTCGCCATCCTCGACCGGGTCGCCGGTGCCGGGGCGCACGATCTCGACGATCACTCCTTCATCCACGATCAGGCCGTCCTGTGCGGGGCTTTCATAGGCAATGTTGCCGAGATCGGCGGTGGCGTAGTTCTGCAGGCACAGGATGCCGCGATCGGCGTAGTCCTGACGCAGCGAGGGAAACAGCGCACCGCCGCCGACAGCGGCCTTCGCGATCTTCAGCTTCAGCCGCATCTTGTCCGCCCTGTCGAGAATCACCTTCAGGTAGTCCGGCGTCCCGGCATAGGCGGTCGAGCCGACATCATGCGCCGCCTGGACCTGCATGTCGGTCTGCCCGGTCCCCGCCGGCAGCACCGTGGCCCCAACGGCGCGCGCGGCGTTCTCGAAGATCATCCCGGCCGGTGTCAGGTGATAGGAGAAGCAGTTCTGTATCACGTCGCCCCTGCCGATCCCGCAGGCATGCAGGAACCGGCCGATGCGCCACCAGTCCCGGCTGGTGCGGCCCGGCTCGTAGATCGGGCCGGGCGACTGGAAGACATGCTCCATCTCGCTTACCGGCCGCGTCGTGAAGCCGCCGAAGGGCGGGTGTTCGCGCTGCGCCTCGCTCAGTCCGGACTTCCGCAGCACCGGCAGGCGGGCCAGCGCCGATCGGTCGGTTATCGAGGCGGCGTCGACCCCCACAAGATGCGCGGCCATGCCCGGTGAACCGGACTGCGCCGTTGCAACCAGAGCGGGCAGTTTCTTGCTCAAATCGGCCTGTCTTTCATCGACACTGCGCGTTTCCAGAGCGTCGTAGTATTCAATCATCATTGCTTCCCTTCGCCGTCGCGGCCCTGCGACAGACCGTCGCCGCGGCATTTTATACAGTTGTTCACGAATCCGTGACCGCCTATCTCTGCCCTGAAACCGCACGAAGAGTACGTTGTCCGATGCATGAGCTTACCGAAACCCGCCAGATCAACCTGACCTCCGGGCAGACCGACGCGCGGATCATTTTTCATGATACGGACGAAATTATCGAGGTCGATTTCTCCGGCGTTCATTTCACCACCCAAGCTCAGGTCAACGCCTTTTACGACCGCGTCGAAGAGCGGATCGCGGCTTCGGGTCACGATCACTGGTTTCTCGCCGTCAACTACTCCGACGCCCGCATCGATCCCGACCCCTGGTTCGCGTTCGCGCGACGGGGCAAGACTCTGAACATGGCCCATTCGATGGGCACCGTCCGCTTTGACGCCTCCGAAGAAACCCGGCGCCAGATCGAGAACGCGGCCGGGACCGAGGCATTCGATCCGAACCTGCTGGCCAGCCGCGCCGAGGCCCTTGCACGGCTCCGCTCGCTGCCATCCACGCGGGTTCACCGCACCGAATACCAGCCCAACTACACCGTTGCCGATTTCGCGCATCGCATCTCTTTCGACACCGACGGCCGGATCATGGAGGTCGATTTCCACGATTTCACCTTCCACCATTCGCGGGACGTGAACGACTTCTACGACCATATCGAGCAGCGGATCATGGAAACCGACCGCAAATGGTACTTTCTCATCAACTACAACAACTGCCGGATCATGCCCGAAGCCTGGGTCCACTACGCCCGGCGCGGCAAGGCGCTGAACATCGCCGCCTCTATGGGCACCGTCCGTTATGCCACCGGTTCGGAGACCGAGGAAGAAATCCGTCAGCGCGCGCAAAGCCAGGACTTCCGACCCAATATCCGCAATACGCGCGGAGAGGCGCTTGCCCGGATCGCAGAGATGAAAGCCGAAACCGGGGCTGGCTGAAACCGCGGTCACGCCCGGTAGACGACGCGCCCGCCGCAAATGGTCATCGCCACGTCGAGCCTGTCGATCTCCTCCGGCGGGACCGCCTCGATATCGCCCGACAGCAGCACCAGATCCGCCAGATAGCCACTGCGCAGCATCCCCTTGCGATCCTCGCTGTGCTCGGCATAGGCGCCGCCGAGAGTGTAGGCTTCCAGCGTCGCCATCAGGCCGATCCGCTCGTCCTGCAAATCCTCTGACCATGGTTGACGCGTCATCGCCGCCCTGATCCCGCGCAGCACCGAGACATCCGATACCGGCCAGTCAGAGGCGAAGGCCAGTCGCGCGCCGGCTTCCGCCAGGGTTCGCCAGCGATAGGCATCGCCCCAGCGCGCCCTGCCGATCCGGCTGGTGGTCGGCTGCATCGGAAAATCCATCGCGCCCGGCGGATGCGGCGGCTGCACCGAAGCGACGATGCCAAGCTTGCCCAGACGCGGCACGTCGGCGGGGTCGATCAGTTCGATATGCTCGATCCGGTGCCGGCTGTCGCGCGGGCCATTGGCCTTGCGCGCCGCCTCGTAGCCGTCGATCACCGCATGGACGGCCCCGTCGCCGATCGCGTGAACTGCGACCTGAAGGCCGCGCCGGTCGGCCTCGACCGCGATCTCGTTGAACCGATCGGGCGCGAACAGCGGTTCGCCCCGCCAGCCCGGCTGGTCGGCATAGTCGTTCAGCATGAAGGCGGTGCCGCTGTCGATCACGCCATCCATGAACATCTTCACGAAGCCCGAGCTTAGCCAGTCGCCGTTCCAGTCGCGCGCCATCGCGCTGGCCTTGTCCAGCGCGTCCAGATCCATGAACGGCTTGAAATGGAACGCCACCTTGACGCGGGCGGTCAGGGCGCCCTCGTCCTGCAATTCCCGCAGCAGGTCCAGCGTGTAGAGGTTGCCATCCATGTTGACCGCCGAGGTGATGCCGTGCCGCGCCAGATGCGCAAGCCCCCTTGCCATCATTGCCCGGTCGGCGGCACGTTCGGCGGGGCCGGGCGCCGGATCGGGTTCGCCGCCGGTGCGCAGACCCAGCGTGACACGCTGCTCGCCGGACAGCGCCACCACCGGGCCATAGGCGGCGGGCTCTCGCAGCTCACCGCTGGCCAGACCGTCCGCGCCCATCACGATCTCGCTGCCGGTGCCGCAATCGCCGCCCTGCAGGATGCCCGCCGCCGACAGAGCGGCGGTATTGGCCCAGATGGTGTGGTGATCGGCCGCGGTCATCGCGAAGGGCCGGTCCGGCAGGATCTCATCCAGATCCGCCCGTGTCGTGGGGCGGCCGAAGACCTCGTAATCGGCGCCCTGCGCCATCAGAAGCGACCGGTCGGGATGCGCGGCGGCGAAGGCGCGGACCGCCGCGCCGACGGCCTCTCTGCCGCGGATGCCGCCAAGCTGCAGATGCGCCAGCTCTGCGCCGCCCATGAAGAGATGCAGATGGCTTTCGACGAACCCGGGCAGCAGCGTCGCGCCGCCGGCATCGACCACCTCCGTATCAGGCCCCGCCATGGCGCGGATCGCGTGGTCCTCGCCGACCGCGAGGATCCGGCCATCGCCCAGGGCGACCGCCTGCGCCCGCGGTGCCGCTCTGTCCATCGTCAGCACTGAGGCATTCACCACGATCAGATCGGTACGCGCCATCGCATCACCCCGCATTCCGGCCGTCAGGCCAGCCAGCGCTTGCGCCGGCGATAGCTGCGCACGTCACGAAAGCTTTTCCGGCCCTCGTCGGATACGCCGAGGTAGAATTCCTTCACATCCTGGTTCTCGCGCAAATCAGCGGCCGGCCCGTCCATGACGACACGGCCGGATTCCAGGATATAGCCGTAATGCGCGAAACGCAGCGCGACATTGGTGTTCTGCTCGGCCAGCAGGAAGCTGACGCCCTCGTTCTCGTTCAGGCTCTTCACGATGCCGAAAATCTCCTCGACCAGCTGCGGCGCAAGGCCCATCGACGGTTCGTCGAGCAGGATCGTCTCGGGCCGGCTCATCAGCGCGCGGCCGATGGCGACCATCTGCTGCTCGCCGCCCGACGTATAGCCCGCCTGACTTTTCCGCCGCTCTTTCAGCCGCGGGAAATAGGAATAGACCAGGTCCAGATCCTTCTCGACTGCGCCACGCCCGTCGGCCCTGGTATAGGCGCCGGTCATCAGGTTCTCCTCGACGGTCAGATGCTCGAAGCAATGCCGCCCCTCCATCACCTGGATGACGCCCTTGCGCACCAGGTCAGAGGGCGAAAGATCCTGCACCCGCTCGCCGCGATAGACGATCGAGCCCTTGGTCACCTCGCCACGCTCGGACCGGAGCAGGTTGGAAATCGCCTTCAGCGTCGTCGTCTTGCCCGCTCCGTTGCCACCCAGAAGCGCCGTGATCCCGCCCTTCGGCACCGACAGACTGACGCCTTTCAGCACCAGGATGACGTGATTGTAGATCACCTCGATATTGTTGACCTCAAGCAGGGTCTCGTCGGTGGGGGCGGCATCCGGCATCTGGCTTTTTCTTTGCAAAAATACTCAAATTCCCCGGCCGCCGCAGCACGGGCGGCCGGGGATCTTCGGCGTCACTGGCAGCGCGGCTCCAGCCCGGCCTCGGCGGCATAGGCGGTGGAATCCTCGACGATCAGCGGTTCGATCACCTCCTTGTCCGAATCGATGTAGTCGGTGATCGCCACCCACTGCTTCGCCTCGGCATCCCATTGCTGGATCAGGGCCATGCCCGGCCCGCCATGGTTCTCGCAGGTGACGTTGACCTCGGGGCCGAAGCCCGGCATCCCGAGTTCCTCCATCCGGGCCGCATCGACGACGAGCGCCTCCATCCCGTCGCGCATCTGCGCGGCGTTGATCGCGCTGACGCCGTGGATCTCCTGCGCTTTCTTCGCCGCCTCGGCGGCCAGCATCGCCGCGTAAAGACCGCGGTTGTACTGCACCTGGCCGAGCGACTGGCCGTCGCCCGCGGCCTTGCCGGTATCGACGACATGCTTCTGGATATCCTCGAAGATCGGGTAATCCTTGCCGGTGCCGGTGAAGTTGGTGGACTTGTAGCCGTTGGCGCCCGCACCGGCTGGCAGCACGTCAGGTTCCGAGCCCGACCACCAGACGCCGATGAAATGATCCATCGGGTAGCGGATGTTCGCCGCCTCCTGGACCGCGACCTGGTTCATCACGCCCCAGCCCCAGAAGAACACGTAATCCGGGTTCTCGCGGCGGATCTGCAGCCACTGGCTCTTCTGCTCCTGGCCGGGAGAATCGACGGGCAGCAGCGAGAGTTCGAAACCGTGCTTCTTGGCCAGTTCCTCGAGCGTGCGGATCGGTTCCTTGCCATAGGCCGAGTTGTGGTAGAGCAGCGCGATCTTCTTGCCGTCGAGGCTGCCGCCCTCCATGTCCAGCGCGTGCTTGACCATGATCGAGGCCGAATCCCAGTAGTTGCCGGGATAGTTGAACACCCATTGGAAGATGTCGCCGTTCTTGGCGCTGGTGCGGCCATAGCCCATCGTGTGCATCGGGATGCCATCCGCCGTGACCTTGGGGATCAGCTGGTAGGTGATCCCGGTCGAGAGCGGCTGGTAGACCAGCGCGCCTTCGCCCTTGGTCGCCTCGTAGCATTCGACGCCCTTCTCGGTGTTGTAGCCGGTCTCGCATTCCGGCACCCGGGTCATCTCGCCGCCGATCCCGCCATCGCGTTCGTTCAGCAGCGTGAAGTAATCCGCGTAGCCATCCGCGAAGGGGATGCCGCCCGCCGCGAACGGCCCGGTCCGGTAACTCAGCGAGGGGAACACAAGCTCCGCCATCGCCGGAGCGGCGGCCATCACGCCGGCCACCACCATGGTTGCGAGTTTCATTTTCATCGGTCTTTCCTCCCTTGGTTCGTTGTACCGATCGTTCTTCAATGCCCTAGTGCGGGAACGGCCAGAGCCGCAGTTTCTCTTTCGTCAGCCGCCAAAGCTGCGCCAAGCCGTGCGGCTCGAGGATCAGGAAGCCGATGATCAGCCCGCCGACGATCATGAATTCCAGATGCGCGGCAAGGTCGGTGGCCCAGCCAAGCTGGCCGACCAGCACGTTCTTCAGCAGCACCGGCATCAGCACCATGAAGGCCGCCCCGGCGAAGGAGCCGAAGATCGAGCCGAGCCCGCCGATGATCACCATGAAGAGCACCAGGAAGCTCTTCTGGATGCCGAAGGCCTCGCCGACCTCGACCGCGCCGAGATAGACGGCGAAGAACAGCGACCCCGCGATGCCGATGAAGAACGAGGAGACCGCGAAGGCCGAGAGTTTCGCGGTCAGCGGATTGACCCCGATGATCTCGGCGGCGATGTCCATGTCGCGGATCGCCATCCATCTGCGGCCCACCGAGCCGCGCGTCAGGTTGCGCGCCACCCAGGCGAGCAGGACCGCGATGACGAGGCAGAAGAGATATTTCGCCCAGGCGTCGGTATTGGGGCCGGTGACGACGATGCCGAAGACGTCCCGCTCTGGCGCGCTGATCTGGCCCGAGGCGGAATAGTTGTAGAACCACGGCACCTTGTTGAACAGCCAGACCAGGAAGAACTGCGCCGCCAGCGTCGCCACCGCCAGGTAGAACCCCTTGATCCGCAGGCTGGGCAATCCGAAGAGCACCCCGACCCCGGCGGTGATGGCGCCCGCGATCAGGACATGGATGAACATGCTGACCTCGGGAAAGGACGTCATCAGCTTGTAGGTCGCATAGGCGCCCACCGCCATGAAGCCGCCGGTGCCGAGGCTGACCTGTCCGCAATAGCCGGTCAGGATGTTCAGCCCGAGCGCCGCGATGGCATAGATCAGGAGCGGCACCAGCACCGCATTGGCCCAGTAGTCGTTGATGAAGAACGGCACGATGAGGAACGCCACCGCGAGCGCGGCGTAGTAGCCCCAGCGGTCGAGCCGGATCGGAAAGGTCTGTCCGTCCGCGACATAGGTGGTCTTGAAGTCGCCGGCTTCGCGGTAGAGCATCAGTTCGCCTCCGGATCGGCCAGAATGGCTTCAACGGCCAGCACCAGCAGGCTGACACCGATAAGAAGCGGCCAGACGTAAAGTATCCAATCGCCGTTGTCGACGATCAACGCATAGGAGCCGAGAAGCGCTAGCCCCGCCCCCAAAAGAGCGATCGGCACTTTCATCCAACGCCCCAGCTTGCCACGCAGAGCCCGTATCCAAAGCGGCCAAGCTGCGAGTGCAACGGTTACGAGTCCCGCAACCAGAAACGGCACGTACATGCTCCACGTGTTCTTAGGGTGATAACTTACGCCGATGCCGAAGTTCACGAGCAACGCCAAAACTGCCGGGATGCAGGACAACAGGCCAATCACAATCGCGGCTTTGGTCAACACATTCAAATCGTAACTCCAACCCATCACCCGACCTCCTTCGCATCGCCCGGCCAGTCATCGCCCTGCGGGTCCACCAGACAGAACCGGTGCCCGGTCGGCGCTTCCATGACGATCCAGGACTTGATCCGCGCGACCTCTTTCGCGCCCAGCCCTTTCAGCCGTTCGCATTCGGCCTCCTTGTCGTCGGTCTCGATATCCAGATGCACGCGCGGCTCGTGGTCCACCGCCTGCAGCAGCACCTTGGGCATGCCGGTATGGTCGTCGAAAGTGGCATATCTCTGGCTTTCGCCGATCTTGCCTTCCTTGCCCAGCATCGCCGACCAGAAGCCCAGTGCCTTTTTCAGATCGTCGGTCTTGCAGTCGATGCAGACCACGCCGATGCGCTGCCGATGAGTCATGTCTCGCCCTCCGGTGTCCGATGATGCTCTCGCGGGACCTGGTTTCGCGGGCGGGCATAGCCGGTCGCCTCGGCGTGGCGTACGAGCCAGAGATAGGCGAGAATTCCGATGATCGCGCCGACGAATGCCAGGATCGCCGCCACGACCACCCGGCCCGAGGACCCGCCGCCGGTGAGCGCCAGGTAGCCAAACGCCCAGAACCCCGACCAGGCGACGACGTTCAGGATGGCGATCAGCTTGGCCATGGTCACACCCTCTCGATGATGCGTTCGCCGAACAGGCCCTGCGGCCGGAAGACCAGCACGATCAGCGCCAGAACATAGGCGAACCAGGTTTCCGTGGCGCCGCCAAGGTAGGGCGCGCCGATCAGGAATTCGAACAGCTTCTCGCCGACCCCGATGATCAGCCCGCCGACGATGGCGCCGGGAATGCTGGTGAAGCCGCCCAGCATCAGCACCGGCAGCGCCTTCAGCGCGATCAGCGAGAGGCTGAACTGCACCCCGGATTTGGCGCCCCACATCATGCCCGCGACCAGCGCGACGAAGCCGGCAATCGACCACACCAGCACCCAGATGAAGCGCAGCGAGATGCCGACGGACAAGGCCGCCTGGTGATCGTCGGCCACCGCCCGCAGCGCCCGGCCCTGCTTGGTGTATTGCGAGAACAGCGTCAGCCCGATCACCAGCAGCGCGGCAATGACCGTCGCCACCATGTCAAGCTTGTCGATGAAGAAGCCGTAGCCGAACCAGCCCGCCGTGACGCCTTCGACCGTGTCCGAGATCCCCTGCGGCAGGCCGACATCCAGCGTCTTGATATCCGCCCCCCACATCAGGTCACCGAAGCCTTCCAGGAAATAGGCCAGTCCGATCGTCGCCATGAAAAGGATGATGTCGGGCTGGTTGACCAGATGTTTCAGCACCAGCCGCTCGACCGCGATGGCGAGCAGGATCATCACGCCGAGCGTAAGCGCGATGGCGAAGAAGGCCGGCACGGTCCAGCCGAAGTGATGCAGTTCGGTCCCAAAGATCGCATTGAGGAGATGTGCGAAGGGAATTTGCCCTTCCATGACGCCGACAAGCGTCAGCGCCGCGAACAGCGCCATCACACCCTGAGCGTAATTGAAGATTCCGCTCGCCTTGAAGATCAGCACGAAGCCGAGCGCCACGAGCGCGTAAAGCACCCCGGCCATCAGGCCGTTCAGCATCACCTCCATCGCGAAGAAGAACTGCTCAGGCATCCGCGTGCCTCCTGTACCGGTCAGTCATGCGCCACCCCCAGATAGGCGTCGATGACCTCCTGGTTCGACCGCACCTCGTCCGGCGTTCCGTCGCCGATCTTGCGGCCGTAATCCATCACCACGACCCGATCCGACAGGTCCATCACCACGCCCATATCGTGCTCGATCAGCGCGATGGTGGTGCCGAATTCGTCGTTCACATCGAGGATGAAGCGGCTCATGTCCTCTTTCTCCTCGACATTCATTCCCGCCATCGGCTCGTCGAGCAGCAGCAATTCGGGCTCGGCCGCCAGGGCGCGGGCCAGTTCCACGCGCTTCTTCAGGCCATAGGGCAGGCGGGCGACCGGGGTCTTGCGGATATGCTGGATCTCGAGGAAGTCGATGACCTTTTCCACGACCTCGCGGTTCTTCACCTCTTCGCGCTGCGCCCTGCCCCACCAGAGCGCCTGCGCGGCCATGCCGGTCTTCATGTGGGTCAGCCGCCCGGTCATGATGTTGTCGAGCACGCTCATCCCCTCGAACAGCGCGATGTTCTGGAACGTGCGGGCGATGCCGAGCGAGGCGACCTGGTAGGGCTTCATCGCCGGGCGCCTGCGTCCGCGGAACCAGACCTCGCCCTCTTGCGGGACGTAGAAGCCGCTGATCACGTTGAGCATCGAGGATTTCCCGGCGCCGTTCGGGCCGATGATCGCGCGGATCTCGCCCTCGCGGATGTCGAAGGAGATGTCCTTGATCGCCTCGACGCCGCCAAAGCGCAGGGTGATGTTCTTCATCTCCATCAGCACGCCGCCGATCTTGCGGCCATCGGCGGTGGTGTAGCCTTCGGTCCCGGCGTCAAGCATGGCCGGCCCCCTTCATCCGTTCGGAAATATCCCCGCCGGAGGCAAGAAATCTCATGCCGCCATCCTTCCCGCTTCCGCCGCAACCTTGGCGTCGCGGATTTCCAGCGTCGCCTTGATCCTGCCCTTTCGGCCGTCTTCGTAGGTGACCTCGGTCTCGGTGTAGATCTCGGACTTGCCGGTATAGAGCGCGTCGAGCAGATCGGCGAATTTCTCCTCGACGAAGCGCCGCCGCACCTTGCGGGTGCGGGTGATCTCGCCGTCATCGGGATCGAGTTCCTTGTGCAGCACCAGGAAGCGGTGCACCTGGCAGCCCGACAGCATCTCGTCCTTGGCAATGGACCGGTTCGCTTCCTCAATATGGTCCTGGATCATCGCCAGCACCCGGGGATGGCCAGCGAGTTCCTGATAGGACGCATAGGCGATGTTGTTGCGCTCGGCCCAGTTGCCGACCGCCGTCAGGTCGATGTTGATGAAGGCGGTGCAGTAGTCGCGACCATTGCCGAAGACCACGGCCTCGAGGATATTCGGGTAGAATTTCAGCTTGTTCTCGACGTATTTCGGCGCGAACAGCCGTCCGTCGGCCATCTTGCCGACATCCTTGGCGCGGTCGATGATCCTGAGATGGCCGGTTTCGGGCTCGATGAACCCGGCGTCGCCGGTCGCGACCCAGCCTTCGGCATCCTTGGTTTCACGGGTCGAGTCGGGGTTCTTGAAATATTCGACGAAGGTGCCGGGCGAGCGGTAGAAGACCTCGCCGGTGTCACCGATCCTCACTTCGACACCCGGCGAGGGAACCCCGACGGTGTCGGAGCGGACCTCGCCATCGGGCTGCTGGGTGATGAAGACGCTGGCCTCGGTCTGGCCGTAGAGCTGTTTCAGGTTGATCCCGAGCGAGCGGTAGAAGTCGAAGATCTCGGGGCCGATCGCCTCGCCGGCGGTGTAGCCCACGCGCACCCGCGAAAAGCCGAGCGTGTTCTTCAGGGGGCCATATACCAGAAGTTCGCCCAGGCGGTATTTCAGCCGGTCCCACCCGCCGACGCTCTTGCCGTCCAGCAGCGCCGGGCCGACCTTGCGGGCATGCGCCATGAAATGGTCAAAGAGCCATTTCTTGAAGCGGCCCGCATCCTCCATCCGGATCATCACGTTGGTCAGCTGGGTCTCGAACACGCGAGGCGGGGCGAAATAGTATGTCGGCCCGATCTCTCGCAGGTCGGTCATCATTGTGTCGGCGGATTCCGGGCAATTGACGCAGAACCCCGCCCAGTAGGCCTGTCCGATGGAAAAGATGAAGTCACCGACCCAGGCCATCGGCAGGTAGGCGAGCACTTCCTCGCCGGGTCCGAGCCGGTCAAACGCCGCCGAGTTTCGCGACGTCTCGATGATGTTGCGATTTGACAGCACGACGCCCTTGGGCCGCCCGGTCGTACCGGAGGTGTAAAGCATCACGCAGGTGTCGTCGTAGCCGATAGCCTCTTCGCGACGGTTCAGTTCGGCTTCGAATCTCTCGTGGGCAGCGCGGCCTTCTGCCTGCACATCCTTCAGCGAGTGCAGCCGCGAATGGTCGTATTTGCGCAGCCCGCGCGGATCGAGATAGATGACGTGTTCGATGACCTTGACGCGGCTCTGGACCTCGAGAACCTTGTCGACCTGCTCCTGATCGGCGGCGATGACAAACCGCGCGCCGCAGTTTTCCAGAACGTACGCCATCTCCTCGGCCACTGCGTCCTGATAGAGCGGCACCGGAACGGCACCCACTTTCTGCGCCGCGACCATCGACCAGTAGAGCGCGGGCCGGTTGCGGCCGATGACCGCGACGTAATCCCCCTTGGCGATGCCAAGCGACATCAGGCCCAGGGCGATGGCACGAATTTCCTCGGCCGCGGCAAGCCAGGTCCAGCTTTGCCAGATGCCGAATTCCTTTTCGCGATAGGCGGTTCTGGCAGCGAATTTCCGGGCGTTCCGCGCCAGCAACGCCGGAATGGAAATCAAAGCGTCGTTCGCCGCCGCCTGGTCCGCCAAGTCGTTTCCTCCCGATGCCGGCAATCCGGCCCCCGCCCGCTTGCCGGTGTCAGGGTATCGCCACGAAGCGGCCTGCGCCGCCTCGCCACAGCGCAACTAAAGCCGAAGCGATTTTGAAAGTAAACGGCTTGGCGGCGCGGCGCGGAAGTTTTTTAAACGACCGTTCAATTAACCTGCCGGAAATGCTGGCATCTCTCCTGCAGGCCAGGATTGGCAAACAGCAGGGTTTGGCATAGTTCCACGCCAAAGGAGCATCACATGACACATCTCTGGGTTCGCGCGGAGCAGCGCGACAACGAGCAGCGAGTCGGCCTGACGCCTGAACGAGCAGCCGATCTGATCGCTGCGGGTTTTACCGTAACGGTAGAAAACAGCGCCATGCGGGCGATTCCCGTCGAGGGCTATGCCGAAGCCGGCTGCGCGATCGCGCCGGAAGGCAGCTGGCCGGACGCCCCGGCGGATGCGTTCATCTTCGGGCTCAAGGAACTGCCTGATGACACCGGACCGCTTGTTCACCGGCACATCATGTTCGGCCATGCCTTCAAGGGACAGGACGAGGGGCGCGAGCTGCTGAAGAGGTTCAAGTCCGGCACGGGGACCTTGTTCGATCTCGAGTATCTGGTCGATGACAGCGGTAAGCGGCTGGCCGCGTTCGGCTACTGGGCCGGTTATGCAGGGGCCGCCGTCTCGTTGAAGGTCTGGGCGGCGCAGAAACAAGAGGATGCGGTTCTTCCGCTGGAGCCTTACGGGTCCGCCGATGCGATGCTCGATGACGTCTCCGCCGATCTGAACTCGACACTGCTTCCACGACCCTCGGTCATCGTTATCGGCGCGAAGGGTCGTGTCGGATCGGGCGCGCGCGATCTCTGCAGGCAACTGGGCGTCGCCACGACGGATTGGGACATCGCGGAAACCGCCGGGGGCGGGCCGTTCCCGGAAATCCTTGCGCATGATGTGTTTCTGAACTGCATCTTCGCGGCGCCCGGCACGCCGGTCTTCGTACCGCAGGAAGCCGTGACCGAGGCGCGCCGACTGACGGTGATCGGTGATATTGCCTGCGACCCGGGATCCGAATTCTCACCGATCAAGGTTTATGCACAGACCACGACATGGGAAGATCCGGCAATCCGTGTTCACGACGATCCGCCGCTGGACGTGATGTCGATCGACAACCTGCCATCGCTGCTGCCGGTCGAGGCATCGCAGGACTTCGCCGCGCAGCTTCTGCCCGTGCTTCGTGGGCTCGGCGATGTCGAGGCTGGCGCCTGGGGCCGGGCGCGTGAGGTCTTCGAACGCGAGATCGGCAAGCTTTGAGGGTGGCCCATCAGACAGGCCGGTAGATGTCCTCTTCCACTTCCCCCGGATCGACGCCCAGCTTTTCCAGCCCGTCCTCCAGGTAATCGCCAAGCAACGGAATGCCGAGCAGATAGTCCTCCGTCGGTGTGGTCGCCTCCTGTCTGGCTGTCGCGATGGCCTCTTCCAGCTCGTCCGCGCTGTAGGTGTCGCGGCCGATCCACATCACGGCGACCAGTTCCGCCTTCTCGTCGTCGTTGAGATCGGAGATGAAACTGCGCAACTCCTGTTCGGTCGCGTCACCCCGGCGTTTTTCGAGGATCGTATCGGCATCCGCCGTGTCGCCGGGCGAATCCCATCGGCCAACCTTGGCGTCCAGTTCCTTGGCGCGGATGATGACAAAGGCGACTTTCTCGGTGCTGATCTCGAGCATGGTGCCCTCCGGGTCTCATGATTTCTGTTCGCTCAACGCTACCACGTTCCCGTCGTTCCCGGCCAGTTCCTCGAAATCGAAATTGTCCAGCCGCGCCGCGCGCTTGCCGGCGCGTTCGGCGGCCGTGCCGATGCCCTCCAGATCGCCGCGGGCCTGGGCGAAATGGGTGTTCAGCTTGCCGACGCGTTCGACTACGAGTTCCACGTCGCGGTGCAGTTGCTTCAGCGTTGCGCGGATCGCCCCGGCCTGTTCGCGCATCCGTGCATCCTTCAGAATTGCCCGCATCGTGTTCAGCGTCGCCATGCAGGTGGTCGGGGAAACGATCCAGACCCGTGCGGCGAAACCTTCGCGCACAAGTTCGGGGAAGTTGGAGTGCAACTCGGCGTAGATCGCTTCCGACGGCAGGAACATCAGCGCGCCGTCGGCGGTTTCGCCTTCGAGAATGTAGCGCTCCGCTATCGCCTTGATATGCGCCTTGACCGAGGTCTTGAAGGCTGCGACTGCCGCTTTCGTGTCCCACTCGGTTTCGGCCTTGCGCAGCGCCTCGTAGGCTTCCAGCGGAAACTTGGCGTCGATGACGATCGGGCCCGGCGGGTTCGGCAGGTGGATCAGGCAATCGGCGCGGCGACCATTCGACAGGGTGGATTGCAGCGAATAGCTGTCCTTGGGAAGCGCCTTGCCGACGATGTCGTTCAACTGGATCTCGCCGAAGGCGCCGCGGGTCTGCTTGTTCGACAGGATATCCTGCAAAGACAGCACATTGCCCGAAAGTTTCTCGATATTCTCCTGCGCCTTGTCGATGGTCGCGAGCCTCTGCTGCAATTCGCCGAGCGATTGCGCGGTGCGGCGGGAGGTGCCGTCGAGACTTTCGCCCATCGACTTGCTGACATCGGCCAGCCGCTGCTCCATCAGTTGCAGCATCTTGGCCTGGCTGGACGCCTGCGCTTCCGAGACGTGATGCAGGCCCCCTGCCAATTGCTGCTGGCCGTCGGAAAGCGTGCGCACGTGCTGGCCGAGCATGCCGAGTTGCTGGGCCATCGGCGAGACCAGCCGCGCGGATTCGCCCGAGCGCCGCACCAGGATGAGGAGCAGCACGAAGAGAAGCAGAAGGACCGCCGCGCCCGCGAGCCCGGCCATGACCATCGGGTCGTCCAATGCAAAAGTCTTATCGCCGATCTGGATCATGTCCGTCCGAACAGCCTTTCGATATCGCTGAGTTTCAGTTCCACATAGGTGGGACGGCCGTGATTGCACTGCCCAGAATGGGGAGTTGTCTCCATCTCGCGCAACAGGGCGTTCATTTCCTCGGCCCGCATCAGTCGGCCGGACCGGATGGAGCCGTGGCAGGCGATCCGGCTGAGGATCGCTTCGATCCGCCCCTGAACCGCCTGGCTGTCGCCGAGATCGTCAAGCTCGTCGAGGATGTCGCGCAGCAGCGCCCCGGCGTTCACGGCGCCGAGGATCGCGGGGGTTTCGCGCACGGCTACGGCACCGCCGCCGAAGGGTTCGAGAACAAGGCCGAACCTGCCCAACTCTTGCGAGAACTCCATCAGCCGGGCGGCGTCGCCAACGCTCAGTTCGACGATCTCGGGGATCAGCAGGGCCTGGGTCGCGACGCCGCGATCGGCCATCTGACGCTTGAGCTTCTCGTAGACCAGTCGTTCGTGGGCGGCATGCTGATCGACGATCACGATGCCATCGCCGGTCTGGGCGATGATGTAGTTTTCATGGACCTGCGCCCGTGCCGCGCCGAGGGGTCGGGCGGTCTGGTCGGGGGTCTCGGGAGCCGGTTCGATTCGCGCGTAGGGCTCGGCCATCTCGGCGAAGCCAGCAGGTGCTGCGGGATGCGGCACCGTGGGTGTGGGCCGGTCCATCTGGTAGATGCGCGGTCCGGTCGCTTCGGGGCGAAAGGCCCCGAGCGTCGCGCCCGCCACGGTGCTGGAGGCCCGATGGCCGGCCTCGGCCAAGGCGTGCCGCAGGGCCGATACGATCAGGCCGCGGGCAAGGCCGGGTTCGCGGAAGCGGACCTCGGATTTCGCCGGGTGGACGTTGACGTCGACGAGATGCGGATCGCAATCGAGGAACAGCGCCGCCGCTGGATGCCGGTCGCGCGGCAGGAAATCCTGATAGGCGCCGCGAAGGGCGCCGTAGAGGAGCTTGTCGCGCACCGGTCGGCCGTTGACGAAAAGAAATTGCGTCACCGCGGAGCCGCGTGAATAGGTGGGCAATGCCGCATAGCCGGTCAGGTGCAGGCCGTCGCGCTCGGCGTCGATGGCCAGCGCGTTGTCGATGAATTCGGCCCCCAGAACCCGCATCAGACGGCCATGCAAGGCGTTGAAGATATCGCCGGTCTCGGCATCCGCGCGAAAGACGGTACGCGCCTCGCCGCCGCCGGTCACATCGCGCAACGTGAAACCGACGGAAGGTTCAGCCATCGCCAGCCGCTTGACGACATCCGATATCGCCTGGGCTTCCGCGCGGTCGGAGCGCATGAATTTCAGGCGCGCGGGCGTCGCGTAGAAGAGATCGCGCAACTCCACGACGGTCCCGGATCGCAGCGCGGCCGGTCGGACCGGTTCGATCTGGCCTCCCGACACAGCGATCACGGCGGCGTCCTGTCCCGCGACCCTCGATGTGATGGTCAGCCTTCCGACCGCACCGAGCGAGGGCAAAGCCTCGCCCCGGAAGCCGAAGCTGCGGATGTTCAGAAGGTCCGAGCCGTCGAGCTTGGAGGTGGCATGACGCGACAGCGCCAATGGCAGATCCCCGGCGGTCATGCCGCAGCCGTCGTCCACGACGCGGATCAGCGCCTTGCCGCCCTGTGCATAGGAAATGTCGATCCGTCCGGCCCCGGCGTCGATCGCGTTTTCCAGAAGCTCCTTCACGGCAGAGGCGGGGCGTTCCACAACCTCGCCGGCCGCGATGCGGTTGACCGCCGTTTCGTCCAGCTGCCGAATGATCGGGCGTTTTTCGCCTATATTGGGGTCCGGGGCGTGCATACCACCACACTTAGCATGGTGGCAGACGATTCGGCCATGCGAAACTAGTTTGTGCCTTCCAGTCCTTCGGGCTGACCCACGACCACGAAATGCAGGTTCTCGGGCTGGTAGAGACGCTTGGCCACCCGGCGGACGTCGTCAAGCGTCACCGCCATCACCTGGTCGTTGCGCTCGGTGACATAGCTGGGCGGAAGTCCGGTCATCTGCATCCCCACCATGATCCGCGCGATCGGCGCATTGCCGTCGAACCGAAGCGCATAGGCGCCGGTCAGATAGGTCTTGGCGTCCTCCAATTCCTTCTCGGTGATGCCTTCTGCGGCGATCCTGGCCCATTCCTCTTCGATCACATCGACGGCTTCGGCGATGCTGCGATTGGCGGATTGGACCTGTCCCAGCACAAGCTCGCCATGATCCATCGGCAGCAAGGAGGTGCCGATCCCGTAGGTCAGTCCGCGCTTTTCGCGCACTTCCAGCATCAGCCGCGAATCGTGTCCGGAGCCGCCGAGAACCTCGTTCACGAGATAGGCGGTGATGAAATCGGGGTCGTCACGCTCGATACCTTCGTGGCCGAAGATGACTACCGACTGGGGCGTGTCGAAGGGGACCAGGGTCAGGCCACCCGTCATCTGGAAGGTTGCGTCATCCGGCAACGGCGTGCCGGTGGCGGGCAGATCGCCGAACAATTCATCGAGCAGCGAGGACAGTTCCGCCGCGGTGATATCCCCAACCGCCGAGACGTAAAGCCGGTCGCGCGCGAAAGCCCCTTTATGCGCCGCCAC
The DNA here is from genome assembly GCA_942492375.1 of uncultured Alphaproteobacteria bacterium. Taxonomy (GTDB): domain Bacteria; phylum Pseudomonadota; class Alphaproteobacteria; order Rhodobacterales; family Rhodobacteraceae; genus JAHEAO01. The sequence continues at coordinate 18,145 of CALOEL010000002.1, read as the reverse complement.
GATGTCATCGCGGGTCAGCGCATTCACGCTTTCTTCGGTGCCGTCACCGGATGTGGCGTAGGGATGATTGCCCCAGGCCAGCCGGTCGAATGTCCGCCCGGCGATGACGCTTGGATCGGTCTTGTCGCTGCGGATCGACGACAGCACCTGTTCACGCACGCGGTCGATGTCGGCCTGTCCGAAGGTGGGGTTCATGATCGAGCTTTTCAGAAGCGCCACCGCGTCGTCACGGTTCTCGGTCAGAAACCGAGCCGAGATCGCGATGGCATCCTCGTAGGCGCTGTAGTCGAAGCTGGCCGCGAGCGCCTCTCTCGCCTCGGAAAATCCCCGGCTGTCGAGGTCGTCAGCCCCTTCCTCGAGCAATCCGGTCATCAGGTTGATGACACCGCGCTTGTCCTCGGGGTCCGTGGCCGTGCCGCCCTTGAAGCGTATTTCCAGCGCTGTGAACGGGATCGAATGTTCCTCGACCAGCCAGGCGTCGACGCCGCCGGGCGTGGTGAGCGTCTGGATATCGACGGCGGCCCGGGCGGGAAGCGCCATGACGACAAACCAGATAACGAGAAGAAAGCGCTTCATTGCATGACCTCCTCGGTCTCGGCGGGCATGATCCAGCCTGTGACGGACCTGCGACGATCAAGCACATCGCGCGCGGCCTGCATCACCTCGTCCTCTGTCACCGCCATCAGCGTGTCGGTCCAGCTGTCGATATCCTCGATGGTCAGACCCGAGGTCAGCCCCGCACCATAGCGGCGGGCCAGCGACTGGATATTGTCGGCCTCGTAGATCTGCGACGCCTTGATCTGGAACTTCAGCCGTTCGAACTGTTGCGGATCGACGCCCTCCTCGAGGAATTCCGCCACCGCCTGGTCAAGCGCAGCCTCTGCCGCCGCCAGATCGGTGCCCGGGGTCGGTACGATGATCAGCCCGAACGTCGTCTGGTCGAGCGAGATGCCATCGTAGAAGGCCGAAGCATAGACTGCCTGCTGGGTCTCGAACTGCAACTTGCGACCGAGAACCGAAGTCGCGCCGTTGCCCCCGAGCAGTTCGGCCAGAATCTTGAGGCGTGCGGCGTCGGCCTGATCGCCGGCGTTGCGCTCTGCCGCCAGGTAATTGCGCAGGACATAGGGCTGGGCCACGCGCGGATCGGAATAGGTAAGCCGGCGCTCGGCCAGTTGCGGCGGTTCCTGGGGGCGGGTGCGCTCGGGCAGGTCCGGCGTCGGCTCGATCGGGCCGTAATGGATCTCGGCAAGCCGGCGCACCTCTTCGGGATCGACATCGCCGGCGACGACCAGCACGGCGTTGTTGGGCGCGTAGTAGCGCTGATAGAAGGTGAATGCATCGTCCCGGTTCAACTGCGCGATCTCGTGGCGCCAGCCAATGATCGGGATGCCGTAGGGATGGTTGAGGAATTGCGCGGCGCGGGCCTGTTCCTGGAACAGTGATCCGGGTTCGCTGTCGACGCGCTGACTGCGTTCCTCCAGCACGACACTGCGTTCCGTCCGCACGTCATCCTCGGTCATCTGCAGGTCGCGCATGCGATCGGCTTCCATCTGCATCATCAGTTCCAGACGGTCCGACGCGATTCTCTGGAAATAGGCGGTGTAGTCCAAGCTTGTGAAGGCATTGTCGGAGCCGCCGTTGCGGGCCACCGTCGCCGACAACTCGCCCGCGGCCAGATCGTCGGTTCCCTTGAACAGCAGATGCTCCAGGAAATGAGCGATACCGGACTTGCCCGGAGGCTCGTCGGCCGCCCCGACCTTGTACCAGACCATGTGAACGACGACGGGTGCGCGATGGTCCTCGAGCACGACCACCTGCATCCCGTTGTCGAGTTCGAATGTCGTGACATCGGCGGACCGGGCGAGAGCCGGCGCAAGGATCAGGGCAAGAACGAGGGCGAGGGGGCGAAGCATGGCGGGTCCTGTTTTGCGAATGTCTCATAGATACCGCCACCGGCGACGGCATCAAGTCGCTCGCGCGTAAGTGACTATACGTCAGATCGCCGCCAGACCGGCGGGCCCCGCTATCTCGGCGGCGCGCTGGGAGTGCCAACGCCAAGGGCGCGCAGCCGTTGCAGTTCGGCGGTCTGATCCAGCGCCTCGCGCCGGTAGATGCGGTAGTAGCGGAGGTTGCCGAAATTGCCGAAGGTCGGATAAAGCCCGGTTCCGGCGCGCCGCTCGGCGTCGGCCGCGGCCAGTTCGGCGCGGACATTCGGTTCGACGCCATACCGCGCCGCATGATTGACCAGCGCGCCTTCCGATCCGGCGATACCGGAGGGAACGAGCGCAGCGGGATTGCCGCCAAGCGCCGCGACCGCGTCGGCCTTGGGCGTCGGATCGGTGATGTTGGCGCCGCCCGGCGTCGGCGGTGGAAGCTGGCTGAGGTTCTCCGGCGTTTGCAGCGGCTTGGTCGGCAGAACGGCAAATTCATCCGGACCGGACTTGCTGCCGCGCAGATTCAGCATGCCGTCGCCGCCACCGCTACAGGCCGACAGGGCCAGTGCCATGGCAAGCGCCCATCCAATTCCGCCAAATTTCGCCTGCATCGCTGATCCTTCGACCTGATTGGCCCTTGTTTAACCGATGATTCCCGGCGCGTCACGCCGCCTTTTTGCGTCCGGTGAACAGGATGAGACCCGCAGCACCAACAAAGATCGCAACATCGGCGATGTTGAACGCGTACGGGTTCTCGATGCCGCAACAGGACATGTTCAGAAAATCGGCCACCGCACCGTAAAGCAACCGGTCGACAACGTTGCCCATTGCGCCGCCGATCAATATTCCGGCAGAGACCAGCCCCGCCGTTCCAGCCTGATCGCGCCGCACCCAGATCGCGACCCAGACCGAGATCGCAACGGCGACCGCGATCAGGACCCAACGCATCACCTCGGCGTCGTTCGAGAACAGTCCGAAGTTCACACCCCGGTTCCAGGCCATGCGGAAGTTGAGGTATGGCGGCAGCACGTCGATGCTGCCCCGCATCCGAAGGTCCAGGGCGAAGACGACGAGGTATTTGCTGAGCTGGTCCAGCAGGAATACCGCAAGGCCGGACCAGATCATCGGACGGAGCGTGGACATGCGTCAGTGCCTGAAATGGCGCATGCCGGTGAAGACCATGGCCAGCCCGGCTTCGTCCGCTGCCCGGATCACCTCATCGTCACGCATCGAGCCGCCGGGTTGGATCACGGCGGTCGCGCCGGCTTCGGCGGCCGTCATCAGACCGTCTGGAAACGGGAAGAACGCGTCGGATGCGACGACCGAACCTTGCAGTGTCGCTTGCGCCAACCCCAGCACCTCGGCCATGTCCGCCGATTTACGGGCGGCAATCCGGGTGCTGTCGACACGGCTCATCTGCCCCGCCCCGATGCCCACGGTCGCCCAGTCTTTCGCATAGACGATGGCGTTCGACTTGACGTGCTTCGCGACTTTCCAGGCGAACATGAGATCCGCCATTTCACGCTCGTCAGGTGACCGCCGGGTGACGATCCTGAGATCGGCAGAGGTCACGCGACCGTTGTCCTTGTCCTGCACCAGAAAGCCGCCTGCGACCTGCCGAAATGCCAGGCCGGGCGCTTCGGGATCGGGCAGGCTGTCGGTTGTCAGCAATCTCAGGTTCTTCTTTTCCGCGAACATCTTTCGGGCGGCTTCGTCCGCGCCGGGGGCGATCACGACCTCTGTGAAGATCTCGCAAATGAGCTTGGCGGTCGGTGCGTCCAGCGGCTGGTTCAGCGCGATGATGCCGCCGAAGGCGCTTGTGCGGTCGCAGTCGAAGGCCGCCTGATACGCGTCGGCCAGCGTCTTTGCGATTGCAACGCCGCACGGATTCGCGTGCTTGATGATCGCGCAGGCCGGCCCGTTGGCCGGATCGAATTCCGCGACCAGTTCGAAGGCGGCGTCGGTGTCGTTGATGTTGTTGTAGGACAGTTCCTTTCCCTGCACCTGACGCGCCGTCGCGACGCCGGGCCGAGCCGTCCCGTCAAGATAGAAAGCCGCGCCCTGATGCGGGTTTTCGCCGTAGCGCAGTTCCTGCCCCAATTGCCCTGCGAAGGCACGCCTGCGGGGCGTGGTCTGGCCAAGTTCCGCCGCCATCCAGGTCGATACGGCCGCATCGTAAGCAGCGGTGCGTGCATAGGCGTTCTGCGCGAGTTTCCGACGGAACTTCTGGCAGGTCGCGCCCTCGTGCCGGTCGAGTTCAGCCAGAACCGGCTCGTAATCCTGAACGTCCACGACGACATTGACGAAAGCGTGGTTCTTGGCCGCGGCTCGGATCATCGCCGGCCCGCCGATGTCGATATTCTCGATGCAATCGCCATATTCGGCGCCCTTGGCGACCGTTTCCTCGAACGGGTAGAGATTGACGACCAGCAGGTCGATCGGCCTGATCCCATGTTGCTCCATGGCGGCCTGGTGGCCGGCATCGTCGCGCAGCGCCAGCAATCCGCCATGCACCGCCGGATGCAGGGTCTTGACCCGGCCATCCATCATCTCGGGAAAGCCGGTGATCTCGGCGACATCCGTAACCGTCAGCCCGGCTTCCCGCAGCATCGCGGCACTGCCGCCGGTCGAAAGCAACTCTACCCCGTGCCGCTCCAGGCCGCGCGCCAGATCGAGAAGTCCGGTCTTGTCCGAAACGGAAATCAGCGCGCGGCGCACGGGAACGAGGTTGGTCATCGGAAAATTCCTCAAGAGTTCAGGTCAGATCTGCGCCGTCGTCCCGTTCCAGGTCACGAACCGCATTCGGGGTTTCCTGCGCCTTGGCGAGCGTCCAGCGAATGCGCGTCGCATACTCGACGATGACGCCGGATAAAACCACCTGTTTCGTCGCACGCGGTTTCAGGCGGCCTTTCTCCAGATAGACGCTCGGTTCCAGGGAAAGCCCGGCATTTCCGTCATGCCGGAAAACCCAGACCTCGCCGCTCTTGAGCGCCATCGATATGGCGGTTCCGCCCATGTCCAGGGTCGTGTCGACATCGGGGTGCAGATGAAACCGGATCTTGAAGGCGATGCCTTGCAGCTTTACCCGGTCGAGCGCCTTGTCGAACGCCTTCTCGTCCTGGGTCTCGATCGCGGCCAGCGTATCCTCTCCGGCAAGGCTTCTGCCATTATGGGACAGGTCGAGACGGCGGATATGCGTCAGGCCGTGACTCGACAGGTAACCATCATGGCCGGCGATCAGGCCGGAGAAATCATCCTCGGTCAGGAACTGCACCCGGACATCCTTCGGCGTATCGACAAGAACCTCTCGCTCGACCCCTCCGACGATCCGGCGCGGACCTAGGCGAGAGGAGGAATACCCCTCGATCCCCAGCGTGGAATGCGACGGCGTCGCCCGTCCCGCGCGCCGCCAGTCCGCGCCGAAACTGACGCCGGACCCGCAATTGACGATCAGCGGCCTGCGGCCCGAGGTGAGTTCGAAGGCCAGGGTCGAAGCATGCGCGTTGCAGGAATTGATCCCGGTCGGCGGACAGCTTGCATCGACGATCAGGCTTGTCCGCCCCCCGTGCAGCCGCGCGAAACCCATACAGAGGCCCTGAGCGGGGCCGGACTTCACCCCGGAACTGGCGAGGGCATGGTCCAACCGCCCCTCTGCGCCGCGACCGCCACCGTGGAACCGGGCAAGGCCGCCATCGGCATGACGCAGCGCGCGCAGGGTCGGCGCGATACGTTCGATGGCCATGAGGTGTTCCCGGCTGGCCATCCGTCCGGACTGCGCCAGAGCGGATGCGGCCCAGTTCAGCAGCGTGAAGACAGTCAGCAGCTCCTCGGGATTTCGGGTGGGAATTCCGCCCTCCTCGTCAATCTGTTCGGCACATTCCTTGGAGAGTCCCTTCATCGCGGGGCTGACCCGATGTTCCATCCCCTCCAGCGAGATGCCGGCGTGGATCAGGCCGGTCAGCGCCTCGAAGCGCGGTAGGCCGGGCGATGCGCTGTGACAGCGGCGGGACAAGAAGATCGTCTGCTGCGCAAGCGAGGCGTAATAGGCGCGCGAATAGCTGCTGTCGCGGCCGTTCAGCAGAAAGATCGCGTGATTGATCCAGCGAATCAGGCGCCGGCCGGTCAGATCGGGGGTCCAGCCCGGTCCGGCCCCCCTGCCATAGAGCCTGATCCAGTCTTCCAGCCAGGCCTGCGCCCGCTGACGCGCCGCCAGATCGCCGACGGCGGCAAGATCATCGAGCCAGGCAAAGCCGTGTATTTCGTCGTCGAAAGCCCGGTCTTGCGGCGGCAGTCGCCAGATCGAGTTCTTCGGATCCTCGATCAGCGATCCGGCAAAAAGGAAGTTCCCCGCGATCAGCTGCCGGCCCTTGGCGAAGGATCCGATGGTCCTCGGTTCCGGCTGCGATACGAATGCCGAAGCCGGCCTTGCCCGGGCCGCCCGCCAGGCATGCCAGCGGTTCATCCAACGCGCCCATCGGGCCGACCAGTTTTCGGGCTGGGTCACAGGAAGCCGTTCGTCTCAACGTTCATTTGATCGTCGCCCCGATCGCCGCAACTCGTCGAACAGGCATTGCTCCCGTACTCTAGGGCAAGGCCGGTGCCGAGTTCAAAGGAAAACTCCGCTGCCGGCCGGGTTCTGCCGAGCTGCTGGCCCGCGGTCTGGCTTGACCCGTCCATCCATTGCCGTAGGTTGGCCGCGATTTCACGCTCATTCCGGAGGACACATGACCCAACGCCTGCACCTTGTCTTTGGCGGCGAACTGACGGATCCGACCAGCAATGCCTTCCGCAACGTAGACGATATCCACATCGTCGGTATTTTTCCCGACTATGCCTCGGCCTACAATGCCTGGAAATCCGAGGCGCAGAAGACTGTCGATAACGCCCATATGCGTTATTACATCGCCCATTTGCACCGTCTTCGGGACGAAGAAGCAGCGGCTTCTCCGACCGAGGAACTTGGCACCTGACCTGCCGCGATGGCGCTGCCGGTAACCCTTTACTACCTGACGAACGGTACCGCCGCCCGTAACCCGGAGGTCCCCGATCCTGCCGGCGCGGCGGAACGGCCCGAGGGTACGCTTGTGTGGTTGCATGTCCCGCGGCCAGAGGATGTCGTCGTCGCCAGCGACCTGATCGGGCGCCTGTCCGAGCGTGACCCCGAGCTTTGGTTTCTTGTAACCACCCTGTCCGATGCGGAGTTCGACTGGCCGGATCAATGCATCGCGACCCATCCGCCGCCCGAGTCGCGCATACCGATCACGCGTTTCATCGCCGCATGGAAGCCGGATGTCGCCATCTGGCTGGGCGGAGAGCTGCGGCCCGGTCTGATCGAGGAAACCGCGAAAGCCGACGTGCTTCTTTACCTTCTGGACACCGGAAACGCACTTGCGGCCGCGCAGTACAAAAGTCGAATCCCCGGCCTTCGGCGATCTGTCCTGCGGTGCTTTGCCAGGATCTTCGCCGGTGACTCGATGACGGCGCGGGCGTTCCAGCGCGCCGGTGCAAGCGCTTCGGACATACATACGATCGGCGTGCTCGAGCGTGGCATCCAGGCCCCGAAATGCATGGAGGCCGAACGGGACACGCTTGCCGAAGTCCTGGCCGCCCGGCCGATCTGGCTTGCGGCGGATCTTCACCGCGACGAATACGAACTGATCCTTGCCGCCCACGCGGCATTGTTGCGGCGCACACACCGGCTGCTGCTGATCCTGGTGCCGTCGGATCCGGATGAAGGCGGCAGGGTGGCCCAGGCCCTGATCGAGCGGGATATGCTGTTCCAGCAGCGGTCGACCGGTGCTGAACCGGATGCAGAGACGCAGGTCTATCTTGCGGACACCGATTCCGAACTCGGGCTCTGGTACCGCCTCGCGCCATCCAGCTTCATCGGACATACCCTGGTGGACAGCCGAACCGGAGGTCCGCATCCCTTCCATGCCGCGTCGCTTGGCTCGGTCGTGATCCACGGACCGCAAACCGGCAATCACCGCGACGCCTTCCTGCGCCTGCAGCGCGCCGGAGCATCCAGAGAGATTTCCAGTCCGGAAGAATTGGCGGCGGCGGTGGATGCGCTGTTGGCGCCCGACCGGGCGGCAGAACTGGCCCATGCCGCCTGGACTGTCTGCTCCGCCGGCGCCGAGGCTACCGAAATCGTGCTCGACGCCGTTCTCGAAGCGATCGTGACGCGGCAGGCGAAGGAATGAAAGCGCCCGGATTCTGGCGAAACCCTCCTGACGCTCCGGGATGGCAAGCGAGGATGCTGTCGCCCTTGGGCATGATCTATGCCGCCGCGACCGCACGACGCGTTGCCGCCGGAAACGGATATCGCGCGAAAGTCCCCGTGATCTGCATCGGCAACCTGAATGCGGGCGGCACGGGCAAGACCCCCACGGTGATCGCTCTGTCAGAGCGCCTGACCCGCGCCGGGCGATCGCCGCATGTGGTTTCTCGCGGTCATGGCGGCAAGCTGGCGGGGCCGCGTCGGGTCGAGGCGGGTCGTCACAAAGCCGCGGATGTTGGTGACGAGCCATTGCTGCTGGCGGCTTTCGCGCCGACATGGGTCGCGCGCGACCGGGCCGCCGGTGTCAGGCAGGCAGAGAGCGCCGGTGCCGACGTTATCCTGCTGGACGACGGATTTCAGAATCCTTCCGTTGAAAAGGATATATCGATCGTCGTCGTGGATGCGCGCATGGGTTTCGGGAACGGACGGGCGATTCCCGCGGGCCCCCTGCGCGAGCCGGTGGCTCAGGGGCTGGAGCGTGCCGATTTCGTCCTGACGATCGGACAGCCCGAAGCGCAGCAGGCTTTCGACCTGCGCTGGGAGGCCATGATTCCCTGTGCTCGGCTTCGCGGACATCTGGACCCATTGCAGACCGGCATGGACTGGGCCGGCCTGGATGCGCTTGCCTTTGCAGGCATCGGCGATCCGGGCAAGTTCTTCGAAACGCTCCGCGCGGTCGGCGCGAACCTTCTGAGGACCGAAGCTCTGGACGACCATCAGCCGCTGTCGGATGGATTGATGAAACGGCTCGAACTGGAAGCTGCCGCGCTTCACGCCCAACTGGTCACAACGGAAAAGGATGCCGTGCGTTTGCCGCCGTCATTCCGCAGCAAGGTTCTGACCCTGCCGGTGCGCCTGGTGCTGGAGGATTGGACGGGACTTGACGCCGCGCTTGCATCGCTCGGGATCAGCGTTTCGTCAGGCCAGCCCTGATCTCTTCGCCATGCTCGTCGAACTTCGGTGACGCGCGGTCGAGCGCGACTTCCGCATCCGAGAACCGGAACGGGGGGCGCACGGTGGGGATCCCGTCGATCTCTGCGCCCAAGCCGCGATGCAGCACTTGAGGATCCGCGAAGACTTCCTCGAGATCGTTTATCGGACCGGCAGGAACCCCCTTGGCCTCACAGGCCGCGAGCAGTTCCGCCTTGCTGTGCTTGGCGGTTTCTTCGCCCAGAAGCTGCGAAAGGCGATCGCGATTGCCGATGCGATCGGCATTGGTCAGGAAATCAGGCAACTCTGCCAGTTCGGGAAGGTCGAGGATCGTGCAGAGGCGGCGGTACTGGCCATCGTTGCCGGTCGCGATGATGATCCAGCCATCGGAACATTCGAAAACCTGGTAGGGCACAAGGTTCGGATGCGCGTTCCCGAGCCGCTGCGGCGCCTTGCCGGTGGTCAGGTAGTTCATCGCCTGATTGGCCGTGATAGCGGTCGCGACGTCGAGAAGCGCCATGTCGATATGCTGGCCCGCGCCGGTGCTTTCGCGCTGGTGAACCGCTGCGAGGATCGCAACGGCGGCGTAGACGCCGGTGAAGATATCCGTCACGGCCACGCCGACCTTCTGCGGCTGGCCGTCCGGCTCGCCGGTGATCGACATCAGACCGGACATACCCTGGATGATGTAGTCGTATCCGGCCCGGTGCGCATAGGGGCCGTCCTGGCCGAAACCGGTGATCGAGCAATAGACCAGCCCGGGGTTCAGCTTGCTCAGGCTTTCGTAGTCGAGACCGTATTTGCGCAGACCGCCGACCTTGAAATTCTCGATCAGTATGTCGGCCTCCGCGACCAGCGCGCGCACCGTTTCCTGGCCGTCCTCGGCCCGGAAATCGACCGCAATGCTGCGCTTGCCGCGATTGCAGCCGTGGAAATAAGACGCAGAGCGATCGCCGGGGCGCTCGACGAAGGGCGGGCCCCATTGCCGTGTATCATCGCCGTCGGGGCTTTCGACCTTGATGACGTCGGCCCCCAGGTCGGCCAGCATCTGGCCCGCCCAGGGACCGGCCAGGATGCGGGCGAGTTCGACGACTTTCAAACCGGCGAGCGGCGGCATCAACCAGCCAGCTTCTCGTCCAGGATCCCGGCGAAATCTTCATAGGACATGTTCGAGTATTTCTCGCCGTCGATGATAAAACTCGGGGTCGAATCGATCTCGTCCGCCTTCGCATTTTCCTGATAGCTGGCCACCAATGCCTGGGCCTGTTCGCCATCGTTCATGCAGGCGTCGAGTTCCGCGTCCGACAGCGCGGCCTTCTTGCCGATCTTCCGCAGGTTCTGCGCGATCTGCGCCGGATCACCGCCGGCAACCCATTCGGATTGGGACTCGTAGAGCATGTCGACGATGCCGAAATACCGCTGCTCCCCGCCGCAGCGTGCAACCATGCCGGCCCAGAGTCCGAACCGGTCGAAATAGACCTCGCGGTAGATGAAGTTGATCTTGCCGGTATCGATGTAGTCCTGCTTGAGCCTGGGAAATACTTCCGCGTGGAAATTGCGGCAATGCGGACAGGTGAAAGACGCGTATTCGACGACCGTCACATCGGCTTCGGGGCTGCCCAGGGACATTTCGACGACGCGGGAAGTATCGACCGTCGCCTCCGTGTTCTCCTGCGCCAAGGCCGCGCCGAGACCCGAGGTCGATGTGTCGGAACGATTCAGGACCCAAAATCCCGAAGCACCGAGCAAGGCCAGTGGAGCGGTGAGGATCAGCTTTCTGCGATTCATGGGATTGCCTTTGCTAAGATTTCTTTCGGGATAGAACGTTTCGCGCCAAGGCTTCAAGCGCCTGCCGCAGGTTCTGATCGGTCACATTTTCGGCAACCTTGCGTGCTGCAGCTCCGACAAGGGGATCTTCGGGGGCCGGCGCCTTGGGCGCGGTACGGAAAGCGACCTGTCCCTCGGCAAAGCCGATCGGCGCCGTTTGCGTGATCCGAATGCGCGCAATCGCCGCGTAGCCGTAGCACGCATTCACCCGTTCCAGAATTTTTGGCAGTTCGGCCTGCAACATCGGGGCCTGCGCACCGGTGGTCAGCACGGTCAGGGTGGCGCCGAAACCGCCCTGCGAATAGCTGATCTTCACCGGAACCGCGATGTCAGAGATGGCATCGCCTACAATTTCGCTCCAATGGGTGAGAAGCCTCGATTCGGCGAAACCTCGGCTTTCGCTCGCCTTCCGGATCTGCCCCTGCAGCAGGCCCGACGTACGTTCGAAACCACGCGTCCGGCGCTTCGCACCTTTCGGAGATGTGGAATGTGGCGTCATCTCTGGCAAGTTTCCTTTTGCGGCTTATCCTAGACGAGTGCCTCTTCAAGGCCAGCGGAAAGCAGTGGACAGGATCATAAAGATTGCGTGACGAGGAATTCAGCAGAACCCTGTTGGCATGGTACGACGCCCATGCCCGCCGGTTGCCTTGGCGAGTAGCGCCACGCGAGCGCGCCGGGGGTGAATTGCCCGATCCCTACCGCATATGGCTTTCCGAGATCATGTTGCAACAGACAACCGTGGCCGCCGTGCGCGATTACTTCAGACGGTTTGTAGAGCTTTGGCCGGATGTCCAGGCGCTGGCGGCGGCGGAGGATTCCGATGTCATGGGTGAATGGGCCGGGCTGGGCTATTACGCCCGCGCCCGCAACCTTCTTAAATGCGCAAGAATTGTCGTCGCGCGGCATGAGGCTGTCTTCCCCCGCGACGCGAAGAGCCTGCGGGCCCTGCCGGGCATCGGACCTTACACGGCGGCCGCGATTGCCGCGATTGCCTTCGACCAGCCCGAAACCGTGGTCGATGGCAATGTCGAACGCGTTGTTGCACGGTTCTTCGGCGTCGAAACGCCGCTTCCCACCGCCAAAACCGAGCTGACGGAACTTGCTGCGCGGCTGACGCCACAGGCGCGCGCCGGGGATTACGCCCAGGCGGTGATGGATCTCGGCGCGACGATCTGTACGCCGAAATCGCCCGCCTGCGGCATTTGCCCCATGTCAGGGTCGTGCCGCGCGCGCGCCGCAGGAGTTCAGGGCGAATTGCCGAGAAAGCTGCCCAAGCGCCCCAAACCCACCCGCTTCGGCATCGCCTTTATCGCGCGAAGGGCCGACGGTGCATGGCTGCTGGAACGCCGCCCCGAGCGCGGATTGTTGGGTGGAATGCTGGGGTGGCCGGGAAGCGAATGGGGCGAGGCGCCTGTGATGCAGCCGCCGGTTGCGGCAGATTGGCGCAACGAGGGTCTGGAAGTGCGGCATACCTTCACGCATTTCCACCTGAAGCTTGCATTGCGGATCGCGATGGTTCCGTTGAAAACTGTCTCTGATAGCGGGGAATTCGTGACACCCGACCGGTTTCGTCCATCGGACCTGCCGACCGTGATGCGAAAGGCCTACGACCTTGCGGCACCTCAGTTGGAGGTGGATTGAGCGGCGGGGTTCACCTGTTATGCTGCCGCCAGATCACGGAGTCCCTCATGCCCTCTTCGAGACCCATCGCCGCCTTCCGCAATGCGCTGCCATTCTGGCTGTCGATTTCGCTGGTTCCCGTCGTCCTGATCGCCGCGGCGCTCGGCGGTTGGTTCCTGGTCCTGCCGCCGGTCTGGGCCTGGGGTGTCTTTTCGGTGCTGGATCTGATCGCTGGGTCGGACCCAAGCAATGCGGATCCCGAAACCGGCGAGGATCAGCTGTTCTGGTACAAGCTGATCACCCTGATCTGGTTTCCGATCCAGTTCCTGATGATCTTCGGCCTTATCTGGTACAGTCAAGGCGCCGCTCATCTTGGGGTGATCGAGATGATCGTCCTGTTCTTCGGTGTCGGTATCCTGTCGGGCACGGTCGGGATCAACTACGCGCATGAACTGATGCACCAGCGGAACCGGTTCGAGCGATGGCTGGCCGATCTGCTTCTGGCTTCGGTCATGTATTCGCATTTCCGCTCGGAACACCTGCTGGTGCATCACCGCTATGTCGGCACGCCGCGGGATCCGGTAACCGCGCGTTACAACGAAGGGTTCCACCGGTTCTTTCCCCGCGTGCTTGTGCAGTCCTTCCGGTCCGCATGGCGGGCCGAGCAGGCGATGCTGCAACGTCGCGGACTTCCTGTGACGGATGCCGCCAATCCGTTCTGGCGCTATTGGGCGCTGCAAGGCGGATTCATGCTGCTCGCCGTGATTCTGGGCGGTTGGGCCGGTCTGGGCTTGTTCGTATATCAAGCCGTCATCGCGATCTGGCAGCTCGAATTGGTGAACTACATCGAGCATTACGGGCTGACCCGGAAACACCTCGGGGACGGCAAGTATGAACACGTGCAGCCGCGGCATTCGTGGAATTCGTCGCACAAGGTCTCGAACTGGCTGCTGATCAACCTGCAGCGCCATTCCGACCATCATTACAAGCCCGACCGGCGCTTTCCGCTTCTGCAAAGCCACGCGGAAGCTGATGCGCCGCAACTGCCGTATGGCTATCCGGTCATGACGATGGCCGCCATGGTGCCGCCGCTGTGGCGGCGCGTGATGAATCCCCGGGTTCGAAAATGGCGCGCCATGTATTACCCGGAGATTACCGACTGGGCAGCGTACAAATCCGCCAGCAACCCTTTGCCGCGATGACCGAAAAAAGCCCCGCTTTCGAAAGGAAAGCGGGGCCAAGGTCGTGCCGTGGTGTCAGGCCACAGGCACCGGCGGTAACACCGTTCAGTCCAGTTCGGACCGTATCTGTTGGCGGAGTAGGTCGATCGGCACCTGCTGCCCGTCGCGTTTGAAGCACCAATAGGTCCAGCCGTTGCAGCTGGGCGCGCCTTCCAGAGCCGCGCCGACCTGGTGGATCGACCCGCGCACATCGTCCGAGATCAGCGTGCCATCGGCGCGGACCTTGGCGGCGTGGCGGCCGTTCATCGAGCGTAGCATCTCTCCGGGCCGCAACATGCCGCGTTCCACAAGTTGCCCGAAGGGCACGCGTGGCTCGGCGCGTTTCGAGGCCGAGACCTGCAACGCCTCGCGGTCGAACTTGCGGATGCGCGACAGCCGCTTTTCCGCGACCTTGCGATAGGCCTCTTCGCGCTCGATGCCGATGAAATCGCGGCCCAGCATCTTCGCCACGGCGCCCGTGGTGCCGGTTCCGAAGAACGGATCCAGCACCACGTCGCCGGGGTTGGTCGTGCCGAGCAGAACACGATGCAACAGGCTTTCGGGTTTTTGGGTCGGATGGGCCTTATCGCCGTTTTCATCCTTCAGGCGCTCGCCACCATTGCAGATCGGCAGCACCCAGTCAGAGCGCATTTGGATACCTTCGTTCAGCGCCTTCAGTGCCTCGTAGTTGAAGGTGTATTTGCTGGCCTCGTCGCGGGACGCCCAGATCATCGTCTCATGCGCATTGGTGAACCGCTTGCCGCGAAAATTGGGCATCGGGTTCGATTTGCGCCAGACGACATCGTTCAGGATCCAATAGCCCTGGTTCTGCAAGACGGCGCCAACGCGGAAGATGTTGTGGTAGGACCCGATGACCCAGATCGCGCCATTCGGCTTCAGAAGCCGGCGGGCGGCGGCGAGCCAGTCCTGCGTGAACCTGTCGTAGGTTTCGAAGCTGGCGAACTGGTCCCAGGCATCATCGACGGCATCGACCTTGGAATTGTCGGGGCGGTGCAGATCACCCTTCAACTGCAGATTGTAGGGCGGATCGGCGAAGATCAGGTCGACCGACGCTCCCGGCAGGGCGTTCATGACCTCGATGCAGTCGCCGGGTACAATCTGATTGAGCGGAAGCGCGGCGGCTTCCTGTTTCGTCTTTGTCGTCATCTCTGCCTCTGTCCCGGCACCGTTTTCGGCACGCCATTAGTTGAGGACCAAGATGAGTCAAAGCCGATTCGCGGTCAAATTCTTTTTTGAATCAGTCACTTAATGATTTCTCTTGATACAAGATGTTGTGCACGGGACGAAACGAACGTCTATGGTGTGGGGTCACGCCGAGATTTCGAAGCGCCTCTTGATGCTCTTTTGTCGGGTAGCCGACATTCCGTTCCCAGCCGTAGCCGGGATGATGTTGCGCCAAATCCACCATGAGCCGATCGCGCCAAACCTTGGCGATCACGGATGCCGCCGAAATCGAGAGGCAAAGCGCGTCGCCACCGACAATGCAGGCCGCGCGACCGGACAGGGCGGAGGGAACGCGATTGCCGTCGACCAGCACATGATCGGCCGCACGCCTCAGGCCGACGACGGCGCGCTCCATTGCAAGCATCGAAGCATGCAGGATGTTCAGACTGTCGATCTCTTCCACATCGGCAATTCCGACGGCGACCTCTGCGGTCCGCCAGAGACAGGCGGCGATCTCGGAGCGCGCCGCGGCGGTAAGGCGTTTCGAATCGTTCAGCCCTTCGGGGATGCAAGTCGCATCGAGACACACCGCAGCGGCGACCACTGGCCCGGCCAGCGGTCCCCGGCCCGCCTCGTCCACGCCGACGATGCAGGTCTTGCCCGATGCAAGGGCCGCAGACTCGAAACTGAAATCGGGGAGGTTGCCGAACATGCGCCCAAAGAACCCGGATTGCCGCTGGTCCGCAAGAAAAAAGGGCGGGGGTCAGTGCGACCTCCCGCCCCAGTCCGGCGCGCCTGCTGAGCCGCGCCGGGTGCCCTCCGGCTGCTAGCGCAGCCGGGCCTCAACCCTGTAGCCACGGGACCGAAGACAGCCCGCGTCGTAAACCGGAGCACGCGAGAACTGGCGGCCCTTGTCGCGGCGGCAGCTGTTCGGCAAATGCTTCGTGCTGCCCATGATGCTGTTCATGCACTGCTGACCAAAGACGCCCTGCATCCGTCCGCGGTCCGAATAGCGATAGAAGCACTGGCCCGGAACGACCCGGTTGACCCGCCAATACTTGGACCCCTTCTTGCCGTTGTGGCGCGGCGGCACAGAGTAATACGGCGGATTGCGCCTGCTGACGTTGGTCGACTTTTTCTTGTCCTTGTCATCGTCCTTGAACATCTCTGTCAGCGCAAAGACCGCGATCGCGCTGGTCACGATCAGCGCAACTTCTTCGGAACCGGCCTGCGCCGGTTTTTGCGTGCCGGCCGCGAATATGAGGCCGATAGAGACGATGCCTGCTGTCAGGTGTCTTTTCATCTCTTTTCCTTTCATTCTGCGGCCGGCTGTTGCGACCCATGCCAGGAAGGGTGGAGGGTGTGCCCAGGCTAGGCAATAACCGCGACCGGTTATCGGATAACGACGGGGGCGGAGGCTTCGCTATTGAATATCCGATACGGTTTGGGCAGCGTTAGGCGCATGAAGCGCATTCGCACCCTTTCCCTTGCTGCAGCATTTCTGGTTGCACTTGCCAATCCGGGCCTCGCGGCCTGCTATGCCGATTACAAAGCGAAGCGGGACAAGCCGCTTCGCCTGCATTACGGTGTGATCGAGCTGGATGGCAAAGCTTGTGACGACGCGGACCTTGCGCGCTCCGAGATCGGCGCGCGTCTGGCTGTCGGCAACTGGGAGCTTCTGAACGTCCTGTCCATTTTCGGGCAAGGCGGTTTGAAGGAGAGGGAGCAGAATGCGGGGCGGTTTTTCCTTCGCTACTGACAGTCGCACCGGGGCGCGGGTTGTGGCAATGGGGCTTGCGGCAATCGTCGCGATCCTTCTTGTTGCGGCGATCCTGCTGTTTCTCAGCCTGCCGGACGCCAACGCGTTCAACGCCCGCGTCGAGCAGATATTCGTCGCCAACGACGATTTGACCTCTGGGGCGGAGATCAAGCTGCTGGAGATACTCGCCGAAAGCGGCACCGCCTTTTCCGAGGTGCTGGCCAGCTACCGGATGGTGATCTTCGTGCTGCTCGTCTTTGCCACGGCGCTGTTGCTGGCGGCGCTGGTCTTCCTTCTGACGATTTTCGGACTTAACCGGCGGATGGGAGAGATCGAGCGGTCGGGGATTCAGGTTAATTCGCTTCTCATCAGCCGTGACGAGCGCGTGGTCTACCTGAACAACATGGAATTCAAGCTGACCGGGGCCGCGATCGAAACGCTGTCGGTCCTGGCCGAGGCGCGGATGGACGAGGATGTCCTGACCGGGGCCGAGATCGAGGCGGTGATCTCTGGCCGCAGCGCCACCGATTGCGACGAGGCGGCGGGGGCCACGCGGATCAAGCGGTTGCGCGATGCGCTCGGCAACCAGATGGTCAGCGAGTTGCTGGTCAAGAACATCGCGCGAAAAGGCTACATGCTGTCGATCGACAAGGATGTGATCCGGATGCTCTAGGATTGCCCGTTGTGCGTGGCAGGCGTTTCAGAGATCGATCTCGGCCCAGATGAGATGGTGGTCCGAGGCGGCGTGATGGCGGCGGGTCAGTTCGGGATAGGTTTCCCAGCGTTTGGGCTGCGACCCCGGCCATGCGCCCTTGCGGAAGATGCCGCCGTCGGTGACCCGGTCAAAGAGCGCGGGCGAGAGAAGCAAATAGTCGATCTTGTTGGTGTCATTGCCGAGATCGAACGTACCGATGCCGCGATGACCGTTTTGGGCATTGAATTCGAAACTGGTGAATTTCGGATTGTCCGAAACTTCCCGCAGATCTGTCTGCTGGAAAAGCGGCGAGAGTTCCTCGCTGTCCCGAGTGTCGTTCAGGTCGCCGAGGACGACGACGTTCTCGATACCCTCTTGCCGAAGACGATTGTAGAAGGCGGCCACCGCATTGGATTGGGCCAGTCGCTTGGCACGCGTCACCGGATCGTTGCCGCCGAATTTCGACTTGAAGTGGTTCGGAAGGACAACGACTTTCTGGCCGGAGGGCGTCGTGATTTCATATTCGGGGCAATCGCGACTGAAGATCGGAAAGCCGTCGTCCTTGAGGTCATCGACATGGCTGCGGACACGGCCGATCGGGAACCCATCGCGGGTGGCAAGCCCGACATCGATGCCGCGGGTGTCGTTGCCGTCGATGATCATCAGATGCCGGTAGGTGCTCGGGCAGGTTCAGCC
>CALOEL010000001.1:0-63175 GCA_942492375.1 uncultured Alphaproteobacteria bacterium | reverse complement strand
ATGTCCAAGGCTGGAGGGCGGACAACGCCTGCCACCATATCGTTGCGGCGATCAAAGAAATACTGGTCGTGTGGCGAGCCGGATGCGCAGTAGGTTACGACAACCGCCGCCTGACCCGAACGTCCTGCGCGACCAGCGCGTTGTGCGTAGTTTGCTGGAGTCGGTGGCACATTGCGAAGATACACGGCGTTCAGAGCCGAGATATCAACGCCGAGTTCCATGGTAGGCGAGCAGAACAATGCAGGCAGAAATTGGTCAGACTCGCCTGTAGCTCGTATCTCAGCCCGATACTCTGAAGTGCTGAGGTTGGCGCGGTCGTCATCTTCGAACCTGAAGCGCCACTCCCGCCATTCGCGTTGTTTTTGAGATACTTGCGCGGTGTGCTCGCGACCCTCCAATCCCCAGTATGCGCTCTTGCCGGAGGCGAGATCATTTGCGATGGACGCGTACAGATCATGAAAGTAGCGGTTCCCACGCTTCCCCTCATCTGAAAGAGCTGCGCCTGGAACGAGCCTGACTGCCGATGGTGTCAACCGCCATCCGACCAAGTCCGCATCCAGTTCGACTGGGGCGACTAACCCTTCGTCTGCGAGCAGCTCGAGCAGACGCGAGAAGAATTCGAGATAGTCTTCCTTCCCGAGCTTCGTGCCGATGACGCTCTTTTTGTTGATCAATCGCGCGATGCGCGAGTTGTGGCCCGCACGCAAAAGAGTCTGCTCCTCACGCAGACCGATGACGCCCTTTCCGGGCGCCCTCAAAAGCAGGGATGAACGCCCACGAGGGTTTTCCTTTGCATCGATAGCCCAAGGCGACCGCAGCAGAGATCGCGATTTCTGAGCGACACCGTCAAGAACCGTCAGGTCCAACGCTTCGGTATTGACCGCGAGGCCCTCCAGCATGGCGCCGAGGACTCTTTTCAACACTTCAGCTCGTTGTTCCTGATCGAGTTCGCCCAGCTCGGGCAGCACGGTCATCAACCGCTCGCGGTCCGAAGCAATGTCGTTGAGGCCAACAAACTCAACATCCAACAGGTTCAATACGAACAAGCTCGGATTGGTATATCGCCAACCGCGCCGCAGATCCGTCCAAACACGATGCGCCAGAACCTTTGCGAGCGCTCGTTGTGCATCCTCTCGAATGACGGCACCTGAAGACGGATCGAGCATCCAGTGGGCACGTGCTTCCTTATTGGCAGAGGTAAAGCCAAGAGCCTTGACGACTCTCAAGCCAAACTCATCCTCGGTAAGACCTTCGTCGCCAGCAGCAATAATTGCGCGGAGAATAGCTCCACGCAGCAGGCTCACGAAAAGGAAGTCATTGAAGTTCCCAGACTGCAGCGCCGCATCTTGGCGATTATCGGTGAATCCGAGAAGCTTTCTCTTTGTTTCTGGGACGCCACTTTCCGCATGGTTCATCCATTCAAGGGCACTCGAGATTAGCAGGGTTGTCGCGGAACTCCGTCCCTCGCCAGACAGACCAGCCAGCTTGCTTCGTTCCCGCATGCCTTGGTTCGGTTCGTCCTGGCAGCATAGGCAAAACGCAAACTTGCCCGGTATGAACCAGAAATCCTTTCCTCCCGCGCCGTGCCGACCATCCGAGCCGACCACATAGGACACAGGAGCCCGCTTTTTCCGGTATGATCTAAGGCGTTCAATGCCGTTGCGTTCCTCCCTCCAACTTTCCGGATAGCTGTCCAGATCTCCGTTGAAAGCGAAGTCCGGATCAATTTCCGGGATCGGGCAAAGGTATCCAGCGACGTCGTCGTCTTCATCAGCTTCCAGCGGCGTGTCATCAATGTTCCGGGGCAAGAACTTGATTTGACCGTCGTTGTCGCTCTTGGTGACGACGTGATACTCGTGCCCGCAGCTACGGCAAAAACGCGTTGGGTAAAGGCGGTCGCCGGGGGAATCCGGATCCTCAAGTTGGCCTTCGAAGAGTACAGTCCGTGGCCGCGAAGCCAAAGTCGTGAAAACTTCGCCAGCTCCAGATATGAACCTGTGTAACTTGAACGCGAGGAACGCGACTTCACCTGGTCCCCCACGTTCGTGTTCGGGCAGACTGACGCGGGTCAGGAATGCTTCGAGCGCTGTTCGACATTGGCCTGCCTCAACGCCGCTATCGTCGGCGAGGCGCATGACCGCGTCCTCGAAGGGGATAGGCTTTTTCCTCTTGAGTTCCAAACCGTCATCAAGTCCAAGCGCAAGCTCCGCCCAAACGGCCAACGGGTGCCTCTTTAGAACTTCATCACTCAAGTTGTCCGGCAACGGTTGGTTCAGGACCGCTGCGAGGCCAGCCTTGGCTTGCGCGAGGTCAATGGAGTCATCTGTTGCACGCTGCAGGGATTCATCAATGACAGCGTCCGGCCCAATATCCGAACCAAACAGGCGCGTCGCGACCTTCGCAACAGCCATCGCCCTGCTTTCATCGGAGCCTTCGGAGGCCATGGTCGCCGACGTGCCGATGCAGATGGGGGCTTTATCCGGTGCGCAACGGTCGCGCAGCCTGCGAACAAGTACGGCAACGTCGGCACCTTGGCGGCCTCGGTAAGTGTGAAGCTCGTCAAGGATGATGAATTCTAGGCCGGTAGCGTTGTTGATGACCTGGGAGTCGAGTTCATCCTGACGGGTAAGCAGCAGCTCAGCCATCATGTAGTTCGTCAGCAGAATGTCCGGCGGGTTGGCCGCGATTTTCAAGCGTTCTTCTCGGCTCTCTTGGCCTGTGTAGCGTTTGACCACCGGTTTCAGGGCGTCAGGCAGTCCAGACTGACTGATGAACTTGTCGATTTCCTTTAACTGGCTATTCGCAAGCGCATTCATTGGGTAGACAATAATGGCTCGGGTCTTGCGTGGCTTGCCTGCTCTTAGCGCACGAATGATGGCGTCGACGATGGGCACGAAGAAGCACAGTGATTTGCCAGAACCAGTTCCAGTTGTGACCACAAAACTCTTGCCAGATTTAGCTTTCGCAATTGATTGCGCTTGGTGTTTGCGTAGGGTCAACGCAGACTCCCCAAATCTAAAGACTTTCCCAGTTCCGTCATCCAAGACGCCAGAGGTTACTAGATCATCGATTGTCTGGCTGTCTTCATACTGCGGGTTTAAAGACAGAAGGGCATCTGGCCAGAAGCGCCCGGCATCGTATTGTGCATCGATTTCATCTCGGAGATCCTCAGAGCGAATAGAACTGAACGACCGGGAGAACCGTTCGTAGGAGTTGATGAGATGATGGTCGAACTCAAACGCTTTCATGTCAGCTCCTACAAAACGTGCCCGACGGGATTTTCGCCAAGGACGACATCGCGATTTATTAAAACAATTTGCTGTTCTTGAGGCTTTCTTGCTGAAGGGTCGGTGTCGAGCCCCAGTCTTTTTAACGCGTAATAGAGCAGCGCCTGCCTTACCTTGATCTTGGCCTTGCCACCGCGCATCCCGTAGTCCAGCGCGATTACCTTCTTCTGGTGCTCTGAGAGTTCAGGGTGGGGGCCGATCTCAAGCGTGACATGCTCTTGCCAGTCGGCATCGGCGGCATCCGTGACATCGCTGGCCTCAACACCGCGAGTCTCGAGGATGCGAGAGAGCAGGAAGTCTTTGAAGACCTCGTCCGCCTGACAGAATGCCCGTGTGTGCCATCGAAAGCCATCGAACCCGATTGCGTGAGGCGCGATCCACCGCCAGCTCGGTTCGGGACGCGACAGGGACTGATACTTCACCTCGATAGCCTCGGATCGTCGGATGGCACCGACAACGGATCGAAGGGTGACAGGGTTCACCCCACGGGCTGGCGTTGGCGCAGCATCATATGATGGCAGTTCGGCGATCCAAGTGTCGTCGCTATCCATGATGCCATCGGCCAAAGAACGTAGCTGCGCGAGGTAGCGGTTGGCGTCAGGTTTCAGGAACTGTGCAGCATAGTCGGGACCACGGACATACATCCGCGCGCTCTTGTCATAGACCATGTTGTCCGGAGCGAAGCCGATGTAGCGGTTCAGGTCGGCGGACGCCTGGTTCACCGATAGCCCGAACTGCTCCATCAAATCGCTGCGGTTCACATGCCCCTCCCAAAACAATCGAAACTCGATGAACTCGAGGCGCTGCGCGACTCCCCAACGAAGCTCCAACTTGTCGTTTTCCACTCTGCACTCCTGACTCGGCGCGTTTGATTAATATGCGCGCCCATTTTTTGTGCTGTCTTCACGCTAGCGGGGAGTCATGTGGCGTTCAATCAAAATCCTGCGTGATTTCGGGAGTTTGTCACGGAACGCACAATTTTGAGTAGAAGGGGGAGAATGCAGAGAAGGCTTGCCGAGAGGCACCGTTGTGGCAAACCTTCCGCTTCAGGGATGACTTCGGCGCAGGCTGATCGGCTGATTTTCCAATGAGCGTCAGATTTGCGCAGGGTTTCGCGTGAGTCCCTCGGGGTCCGACGCTGGCACGAGAGAGAGTTCGTTGCATGTGTCATTCCCTCCGCCACTTGCCCTTACGAAATCGCTCTCCCGATCCGGTTGCGGCCGGATTCTCTCGTTGTTTTGGAGGGTTATGCGGACGGGCTGAGCACTGGCCCGGTCGCCATGAGGGCAGGAGCGTTCTCTAGGGGCCGATATTCTAACTGTGCGGATTTGATGAATAGCTTGCAATCGTCTGAAAATATGTGCTTTACGGTTGTCGCGGCTACCGTACGCGCGACCCTTCAGAGCGCAATTGCAGCAAGCTCGGCGCGCAATTCGTCCCTCACCGGCCGCATCGTCACACTTTCCCATGAAATAACAAGGAAATCGCTGCGATTGGTCCTGTCCTGCATGCGGCCCCGTCTGGCAGAGGCTATCCTAAGAGAAAACAGAAAGGAATCCGCGCGGAACGGAAGCGTCACGCAAACAAACTCCAGAAAAAGCTGGATTTCCACTATAAAACAAGCCACAAGGCTAGCACCTGCTCAGTGATGGTGATATTGGCACGCCGAATCTGGCGTCAAGAAATTGAAGGCAAATCCCCTCATTAGCATTACAGTCCGGGAGTGTGTGACACGGCGGTCCTGTCAGAGAAACTCTGCCTTGAGGCAGGGCAACACGCGCCTTACCCTGCCCCCATGACCAAGAGCGCTCCATTCAAGTACTTCAATATCGGGCGCGAGATCTTCCGATTGGCGGTGATGCTCTACATCAGATTCCCGCTTTCGCTGCGGAATGTCGAATATCTCCTGCATGAGCGCGGCGTCGATCCACTCCGCCAGTTCGTCTGCACCTCGGCTCTTTCGCTGCCAATGGCGGCGAAGGTCGGAACAGTTCTATTGCTGATAGCCAAAGGCACACAACGATCGACCTGGTCCGAGACCCTAGGGAAACGGTGGCTCACTCCTGCGAAAAGCCGTCGAAATCGGTGAGCTTGTGGCGCCACCCTGCAGGAGATTCACCGACAACCTTCTTGAACGCCCGGCTGAAGGCCGCCTCCGATCGATAACCGATCTCCTGTCCCACGGCTGCGACCTTCATCGAGCTGTCAGCAAGAAGGCGCGCGGCAATCTGCATCCGCCAGAGCCTCAAGTACTGCATCGGAGAGTGTCCGATCAGGTGGGTAAACCGCGCCGTCATGGCAGCACGCGACATCCCCGCCTCTTGGGCCAGGAGGTTGAGGGTCCAGGGATGCGACGGGCGTTGGTGGAGCAAGGTCAGAACCTTGCCGATCGCCGGATCCCGCAGACCTGACAGCCAGCCCGTCTCATGCGCGGGCAGGGATTCCAGGCATAATCGGATCACTTCGACGAAGATCAGTTCGCTCAGCCTAAGTCGGATGGTTTCGCCGCCCATACGCGGCAGGCGGGCGTCGGTGAGCGTCAGGTCGATCAATCGGCCCAGCAGGTCCTGCTGGTCTTTTCTGGACCATCGGACGCGCAACAGGCGCGGTAGCGTGGCAAGCACCGGATTGAAGGGCCGAATGTCGCAGCCTAGAAAGCCGCAAATGTACCTGGCGCCCCCCGCGCCTCCGCCGCCTTCGCGGGTGACGAAGGGCAGCTTGCCCGCCATCCACTCGCGGAAGAAGGCGACGGTCGCGTCGCGATCGTATTCCGGCGTCTGGCCCGGCGTGCTGAGCAGCGAATACGGATCGTCATGCGCAAGTACCAGAATGTCGCCAGCCTCGAACCATGTCGATGCCACATCCGGGATTTCCACATAGCCCGATCCCTCAAGGATGATGTGGTAAGAGATCACGTGCTGTGCACAGGGCAGGATGATCGGGGAATACTCGCTTGCTCGCGGGACCTCCACGCCCCAGGGAAAGGACGCCTCGACGAGATGGAACACCGCGCCAGTAAGCTTCACCACCCGCAGGACGTCCGACAGGGGATCGGTTGCCGAATCCTGGCAGAGAACCGGCACTTCAGCCAAGCCCGGCCCCTCCGCGGCGGGCCCGGGAAGCTGCATCATGGACGATCCGGCAAGCGTCAGAGACTTCCGGTCATGGGTCTGGGCCATGGCGCAGGATACCTTGAGCGCAGTGACATAACCAGCCGTTACGCCTCGGCGCACCGGCGCAGGGAGGAATAGGATGACAGTTCGAGAAGACACGCGCCCTCCGGCGGAAATCTATGATTCACAGTTCGTGCCCGCGCTCTTTGCGCAATGGGGCCCGATCGTCTCTGCGGAAGCCGGGGTGCAGGAAGGCGACCGGGTTCTAGACGTGGCCTGCGGGACCGGCGCGCTGACGCTTGCAGCCGCAGATATCGCCGGTCCGTCGGGCTCGGTGGTCGGGCTGGATGCAAATCCGGAAATGCTGACGGTCGCACGCCGCAAGCCCGTGGATATAGAATGGCTGGAGGGAACCGCCGAGGCTCTGCCCTTGCCGGACAACAGCTTTGACGCTGTGGTCAGCCAGTTCGGTTTCATGTTCTTCAACGACAAGCCGAAGGCGCTGGCAGAGATGATGCGGGTGCTGAAGCCGAAGGGCCGTCTGGCCGTCGCGGTATGCGATGCGGTCGAGAATTCGCCAGGCTACGGCGCTTTCGCGCTATTGCTCGACCGGCTGTTCGGCAAAGAAGTGGGAACTGCCTTCCGCGCCCCGTTCAGCCTAGGCGATGCCGGGCGGCTGCGCGAAATCTGTAAGGAAGCAGGTCTGGCGGACGCCGAGGTTGCCCGACGCGCCGGAAAGGTCCGCTTCAAGTCGATTGATGCCCTGGTGTCTACCGAACGCGCCTGTGTGTGGACGCTCGGCGGCGTTCTGACCGACAAACAGTTCGACCGGCTCCTCAACGAGGCGAAGACTGTGCTCAGGCCCTTCACTGCCGACGGCGATACGGTCGAGTTCGACATGCCATCGCTCATCATCAAGGCGCGGAAATCCTAGCCGAGGTCTAAGACGGAAATCCGACTGCGTTCATCGCTCGACTTCCAAAGCCCTATCCGGTTTCTGCGAAAAACCTGGCCCGCTCCGTCCGATCCTACTCTTTCACATTGGCCAGACCGTCGGCGGCGGGAGCCCTTGCCCGACCGATCAGGCCGGCGACCAGTACGATCGTCGCGATATAAGGCGACATCGCCAGAAATTCCGAGGGTATCGGCGTGTTCAGAAGGGCAAGTTTCTGCTGCAGGGAATCCGCAAAACCGAAGACCAGTGCCGCCATCAGCGCACCGACGGGGTGCCAGCGGCCGAAGATCATCGCGGCGAGACCGATATAGCCCCGTCCGCCGGTCATGTTTTCGTCGAACCTGCCGACCGATCCCAGCGTGAACCAGGCTCCGCCGAAACCCGCGACCATCCCGGCAATGGTGACGTTGATATAGCGGGTCCGGTAGACGTTGATACCCAGCGTGTCGGCCGCTCTTGGGTGCTCGCCGACCGCCCGGGCCCACAGCCCCAGGCGAGTGTGACACAGATAGTAGGTCGCAACCCCGACGATGATGGCGGCGCCGTAGACGTAGATGTTCTTGTAAAACAGCACCGGACCCGATGATCTGATCGACCCGGTAGGCGCGGCCCTGAAAGCGGACTGCGCCGCCGGCGACCCGCCGCAATCCCGTCAGCGCCTCGATCAGGGGCTACTGGCCGTTGCCCTGCACGCCGGCAATGCCGACAATCTCTCCGCGATGAACCGTCAGGTCGATCCTGTCGACCGCAAGGTCGTCATTGTCGCGCAGCACCGTCAGGTCTTCGATTTCCAACAGCACCTCGCCGGGAGCAAATGGTTTCTTCTTCACGTCGAAGCTGACCGGCCTCCCAACCATCAGCTCTGCCAGTTCGGCCTACGTCAGGTCGACGACTTCGCCGCCGCCGACGATCTCTCCGGCGCGCAGCACGCCGATCATCACCCCGACTGTCCGATCCTGGCGGATCTTGCGACAGCGCGGGACGAAGCCGAGCCTCCATCACTGACCGCCTAGACGGCTTGCGCCCGGTCTTTCGACTGGCCGCGAGTTGAAACCGGTATCAGAACCCAGGCGGAAACGGTCTGGAACCCCCAGCGCTGAAACGACGTTGGGCCTTCAAACGGGACCCTCCAATCGGGTCTCGACAACGCATGTAATGGGAGTACGCCATGTCATATTGGAGATTTGCAGCGATGATCACGACATCGACGGTCGTGATGTTCGGTCTGATGTATCTGAACACGTTCCTCTGGACCCATGTATTCTGGTCGGAAACCCGCGCCTATATGGCGCTTGTGATGGGCGCGACAATGGCGATCATTATGCTGGCCTTCATGTTGGCGATGTACTCCAACACAGCGATCAATGCCGCGATCTTCGGCGGCGCGATCGTGGTGTTCGCCGCCTCGCTCTGGCTCGTGCGTAGCCAGGTTACCGTCGCCGATACCAGCTTCATGCGGGCGATGATCCCGCACCATTCGATAGCGATCATGACATCGAGCCGAGCCAACATCAGTGACCGCCGGGTGCGCAAGCTTGCCGACGAGATCATCTACGCCCAGGACAAGGAAATCGCCGAGATGCGCTATCTGGTCTCGGATATCGAGGCAGCTGGCAAGAACACCGAGCAAGCCAGCACGTCGCCGGTCGAAATCGTCAGCCTGGAAGAAGCACTTTCGACCGCCGAAATCGCGATTCTGGATGCCGAATTCCTGACCGAAGCGGACATCGCGCAGCTCTTTCCGGATGGTCCCGCCTGCACCTTCACCTATACCACCCGCAGCCCGCCGGTTCTTGCGGTCGGCCCGCAAGCGGGCGGTCTTGCGGCGCTGCTGAAGATCAGTGGCGATCTGGTTCAGGTCAATGCCACCGCATCCGACGGTCTGGCCTCTGGGCCGGCGCTTGGGGCGGACGGAGTTTCGGTTCAGGTTGGCCCGAGGATCGGGTCGCACGGCCTGAACGCTGCCGGTGCAGAGCCTCAGGAAGCCGATATGGTTCTGGAGCTCGATGCAGGGCTGCGGGTCGGCTATAGCGGTTTCTACGGGTGCGAAGCATAGAACGCCCGATACAATTCAGGAGGAATGCAGATGGCCGAAATGACCGCCCAACTCTACCGGATGGTCATGCCCGACCATCTGTGTCCCTATGGCCTGAAATCCAAAGACTTGCTGGAGAGGCAGGGATATGAGGTTGAGGATCACCCCCTGACCACCCGCGCCGAGACCGACGCCTTCATGAAGAAGCATGGCGTCGAGACCACGCCGCAGACCTGGATCGGCGGCGAGCGGATCGGCGGATACGAGGACGTGCGCGAGCATTTTGGCAAGGAGACGCAGGACGCGGACGAAACCAGTTATCAGCCGGTGATCGCAATTTTCGCTGTCGCCTTCCTGATGGCCCTCGGCCTGAGCTGGGCGATGTTCGGCTCGTTCCTCACCCTGCGCGCGGCGGAATGGTTCATCGCGATCTCGATGTGCTTCCTGGCGGTGCAGAAACTGCAGGATGTCGAGAGCTTCTCGACCATGTTCCTGAACTACGATCTTCTCGCCCGCCGCTGGGTGCGCTACGGCTATCTCTATCCTTTCGGCGAAGCCGTCGCCGGTGTTCTGATGGTCGCGGGCGCCTTGACCTGGCTATCGGCGCCGCTAGCACTTTTCATCGGCACGGTCGGTGCGGTATCGGTCGTCAAGGCGGTTTACATCGACAAGCGCGAGTTGAAATGCGCCTGTGTTGGCGGCAACAGCAACGTGCCGCTCGGTTTCGTGTCGCTGACCGAGAACCTGATGATGATCATCATGGGGGTCTGGATGCCGCTCAAGGTCTTCGTGCTGGGCTGGTAGCCAAGCGGGGCCGTAGCGTTGTGCTAGAGCGGCCGCTTCAGCCAGCGCGACAGCACGCCGATGATGCCTTCGCGGAAGACAAGCACGCCGATCACGAAGATCACACCCTGGATGATCGTGACCCAGGCACCGAAGGTCGCAAGGTAGTTCTGCATCGTCACGATCACCCCCGCCCCGACCAGCGGACCGAACACCGTGCCCATGCCGCCGAGCAGCGTCATCAGCACCACCTCGCCCGACATCGACCAGTGCACATCGGTCAGCGACGCCAGTTGGAAGACCTGGCTTTTCGTTGCCCCGGCCAGACCGGCCATGGTCGCCGAGAGGGTGAAGACCAGCAGCTTGTAACGATTGACATTATAGCCCAGTGACACCGCCCGGGGCTCGTTCTCGCGGATCGCCTTCAGCACCTGGCCGAAGGGAGAATGGACGATACGGTAGAGAAACAGGATGCCGCCGAAGGTCACGACCAGCACGAAGAAATAAAGCGCGATATTGTCCTGCAGCGAGAACAACCCGAACAGCTCGCCGCGCGGAACGCCCTGGATGCCGTCCTCGCCGCCGGTGAATTCGGCCTGCAGCGCGAAGAAGTAGACCATCTGCGCGAAGGCCAGCGTCACCATCGCGAAATAGATCCCCTGGCGGCGGATCGCCAGCGCCCCGATCACGAGCCCCAGCAGTCCGGCGGCGGCGGTGCCGGCCAGCACCGCAAGCTCGGGCGTGAAGCCCCACACCTTCGCGGCATGGGCGGCGACATAGCTCGCACCTCCGAAATAGGCGGCATGGCCGAAGGACAGCAGCCCGCCGAAACCCAGAAGCAGGTTGAACGCCGCGGCGAACAGCGCGAAGCACATCACCTTCATCGCGAAGACTGGGTAGACCAAGAACGGCAGCGCGACGAGGAAGGCCAGCAGCACCAGGAAGATGCCCTTGTGCAACATCGGCATGCCGGCGCTCTGCCTGACCGGGACGGATGCGGGTGTGTTGTCAGCCATTGCCATCAGACAGGTCTCCCGAACAGGCCTTCAGGTTTGATCATCAGGACAATGGCCATGATGACGAAAATCACGACGGCCGAGCCTTCGGGGTAGAAGACCCGGGTCAGCCCCTCGATCAGGCCCAGCCCGTAGCCCGTCAGGATAGCCCCCATGATCGAGCCCATGCCGCCGATCACCACCACCGCGAAGACGACGATGATCAGGTCCGCCCCCATGTTGGGGTTCACCGAATAGATCGGCGCGGCAAGCACGCCGGCGAAGCCCGCCAGCGCCACGCCGAAGGCATAGGTCAGCATGATCATCCGAGGCACGTTGATGCCGAAGGCGCCGACCAGCACTGGGTTTTCCGTGGCGGCGCGCAAATAGGCGCCCAGTCGGGTCTTCTCGATCATGAACCAGGTGCCGAAACAGACCACGACCGAGGCCAGGACCACCCAGGCCCGGTAGGTCGGCAGGAACATGAAGCCAAGGTTGTAGCCGCCCGTCAGAACCGCCGGGATCTGGTAGGGCTGACCCGAGATGCCGTAATAGTTGCGGAACAGGCCCTGGATGATCAGCGCGACGCCGAAGGTCAGCAGCAGTCCGTAAAGATGGTCGAGGTGGTAAAGCCGCGAAAGTGCCAGCCTTTCCAGCACGATACCGGTCGCACCGACGATCAGCGGTGCAAGCAGCAGCGCCCACCAGTAGCCGATCCCCGAATAGGTCAGCAGCATCCAGGCAACGAAGGCCCCCATCATGTACTGCGCGCCGTGGCTGAAGTTGATGATGTTGAGCAGGCCGAAGATCACGGCCAGCCCCAGCGACAGGACGGCATAGAAAGAGCCGTTGATGAGCCCGAGCAGAAGCTGGCCCATCAGAACCTGCGGCGCAATTCCCAGTAGCTCGAACATCCTTCGCTCCGTCGTTTCCGTTCCGGCGAGAGATGCGCCGGTTATTCACCGGCGCATCCCGACAGGCATCAGCCCTTGGTGAAGTCGCACTCGTCGAGCATCGGCAGGAAGGCATCCTCGCCGCTGATCACCGCCTTCTGTTCATAAAGATCCCATTCGCCTTCCGAATTGTCCGGTGACTTGACCTCGAACAGATACATGTCGTGGATCGCCCGGCCGTCGCCGCGGATGTAGCCCTTGCCAAACAGCGGATCGTCGAATTCCATTTCCTTCATCTTTTCCACAACGGCTATGTTGTCGGTCGAGCCGACCTCTTCGACCGCGCGCAGGTAGTGCATCGTCGCGGAATAGACGCCGGCATGGACCATCGTGGGCTTGGCGCCGTGAATTTCCTCGAACCGGGCCGACCATTCGCGGGTCTGGTCGTTCTGGTCCCAGTAGAAGGCTTCGGTCAGCTGCAGGCCCTGTGCGGTCTGCGCCCCGAGCGCGTGCACGTCCGTGACGAACATCAGCAGCGCCGCCAGTTTCTGCCCGGCCTGGGTGATGCCGAATTCCGCCGCCTGCTTGATCGCGTTGACGGTGTCGCCGCCGGCATTGGCCAGCCCGATCACGTCAGCGCCGCTGCCCTGGGCCTGCAGCAGGAAGGACGAGAAGTCGGTCGCCGGGAACGGATGCTTGACGTTTCCAAGAACCTTGCCACCTGCCTTGGCCACGACCGTCGAGACGTCGCGCTCAAGTGCGTATCCAAAGGCGTAGTCGGCGGTGAGGAAGAACCAGTTCTCGCCGCCGGCCTCGACGATCGCCTTGCCGGTGCCGTTGGCCAGCGCCGCAGTGTCGTAGGTCCAGTGGACGGTCGTCGGCTGGCACTGGCCGTGCCGGTCAGCTCGGTCGAGGCGGCGCCGGAGAGCAGGAAGACGTCCTTCTGGCTGCTCGATCTCGCTGCACCGCCAGCGCCACCGAGGAGGTCGGCACGTCGACGATCACGTCGACCTTGTCGACGTCATACCACTGGCGGGCGATGTTCGAGCCGATGTCGGGCTTGTTCTGGTGGTCGGCCGACAGGATCTCGACGTTGAGACCCTTGTCAGCGGCGCCGAAATCCTCGACCGCCATACGAGCGGCGACAACCGACCCTTCGCCGGACAGGTCCGCATAGGTGCCGGAACGGTCATTGAGAACACCCAGCTTGACGTCGATTGGGTCCTGCGCCAGGGCAGGCGCGCCCGCAATCGCGGCCAGTGCCGCGGTGCTCAAAGCCAATTTCCTGATCATGTCTTTCCTCCGAGTTTTGACGCGTCCGCGCCGTTGAAAACCTTACACGCCCAGATAGGCGTGCAGCTTGTCCGTATTCGCCTTGACCTCGTCATTGCGCATCATGTCCACGACCTTGCCCTGGTCCACGATATAGTGACGGTCGGCCACCGAGGCCGCGAAACGGAAATTCTGTTCGACAAGGACGATGGTGAACCCCTCGTCCTTCAGCGCCGAGATCGTCCGGCCGATCTGCTGCACGATGACCGGGGCCAGCCCCTCGGTCGGTTCGTCAAGCAGCAACAGCCGCGCCCCGGTGCGCAGGATGCGCGCGATGGCCAGCATCTGCTGCTCGCCCCCCGACAGCTTGGTGCCTTGGCTGCGCAGCCGCTCCTTCAGGTTCGGGAACAGGTCGTAGATCCGTTCGAGGCTGAGGCCGCCCTCCTGGATGCGTGGCGGCAGCATCAGGTTCTCCTCGACGTTCAGCGACGAGAAGATGCCCCGTTCTTCGGGGCAGAGCGCGATGCCGAGTCGTGCGATCTGGCGAGGCTGAAGGCCGATGGTCTCGGTCCCGCCGACCTTGATCGAGCCGGTGCGCTTGGCAAGGATGCCCATGATCGCCAGCAGGGTCGAGGTCTTGCCCGCGCCGTTGCGGCCCAGCAGCGTAACCACCTCGCCTTCCCGCACCTCCAGGTTCATGCCATGCAGCACGTGGCTTTCGCCGTACCAGCCCTGCAGGTTCTCGACCGTCAGCAAGGCGTTGCCGCTGGCCGGCTTGGTCCGGGTTTCCGTCGCGGTGTCAGTCATGGCCGGCTCCGATATAGGCGTCGATCACTTCCGGCGTCTTGGAAATCTGCGCATAGTCGCCCTCGGCCAGGATCTCGCCCCGCGCCAGAACGGTGATGCGGTCCGACAGGTCGGCGACGACCGAGAGGTTGTGCTCGACCATCAGGATCGTCCGGTTCTTCGCGATCCGCCGGATCAGCGCCGAGATGCGTTCGACGTCCTCCTGCCCCATGCCCGCCATCGGCTCGTCCAAGAGCAGCATGTCGGGGTTCAGCGCCAGCGTCGTCGCGATCTCCAGCGCGCGCTTGCGGCCATAGGGCAGTGCCGCCGCGCGGTCGTTGACGAAATCCGACAGGCCGACCTGATCGATGAACCCGCGCGCCTCGTCGTCGAAGCGCGACAGGGTCTTTTCCGACCGCCAGAAGTCGAAGCTTTCGCCGCGCTTGCGCTGCAGCGCCACGCGCACGTTCTGCAACACGGTAAGGTCGGGGAAAATCGCCGAGATCTGGAACGAGCGCACCACGCCGAGCCGCGCGATCTCGGCCGGCGCAAGCCCGGTGATGTCGCGGCCTTCGTAGACGATCTTGCCGCGCGTCGGTTGCAGGAATTTGGTCAGCAGGTTGAAACAGGTGGTCTTGCCCGCGCCGTTCGGACCGATCAGCGCGTGGATCGTGCCCTTCTCGACCTTCAAGTCGACGTTGTTCACGGCAACGAAGCCCTTGAACTCTTTTGTCAGGCCGGTAGCCTCAAGCGCAAAGCTCATCGCTGCCTCGTCTCACCTTTCCAGGATTGATCAGTATATCGCTGCATACAACGAAAAAACGCAGATTTTGTCGTTTGCTTTTCGACCATTGTCAGGATTCGTATCAGGTCGGATAGGAATGTAAACCCGAGATTGCGGCGGGCGGCGCCGATCCCCCCGGTTGCGTGAGCACTGGCCGACTCCGGCGTCAGCGCATGGTGAAAAGCAACAGGACCCCGCCGCCATAGACCGCTGCCACGGCGATCGAATCCAGCCCGACGCCCAGCACTGCCGGGTCGCGCCGCTCGATCAGGCCGGCCAGGTAGATCGCCGTGACCAGGATGCCCAGCAATCCGGCGACGATGGAAAATCCGCCGACTTCGTTCAGCACCGCACCGCCGGGATAGAGCAGATCGACAAGGAATATCACGCCGATGTCGAACAGGTTCGTGCCGAATATGTCCGAGACCGCCATGACGTAGCGGCCCAGCCGGATCGCAGCCAGGACGGTGCTGATCTCGGGCAGCGATGTCGAGATGGCGACGAAGACCGCGCCGAAGAAGCTGTCGCCAAGGCCGGTGCGTTCGGCCAGCGCCTCGCCGCTGGTTGACAGCAGGTAGCCCGCCACCAGGATCGCAAGGCCCGCCGCGGCCGTTGCAAGCATCAGTTGGACGCGAGACAGGCTCTGCTTGGGATCGTCCGCCGCGATCTCCGGCGAGGGTGGTTCGCCAAGGGCCTGCCATGCCGGGTTGCCCTCGGCGCGAACGACTGTTCGGATCGCGTAGACGAACAGGGCGGCGATGCCCCAGGTCCACAGCCCCGCCCCCGCGAAGGCGATGTCCCCGGCACCGATCCCGGCAAGCGTGACCGAAACCAGAATAATGCCAAGCGCACCCTGAAGCAGTGCCAGCGGATCGGGGATTGCCGCGGTCAGCGCGCTTTTCCGGATCGCGATATCGGCCAGGGCCAGGATCGCGACCTGCATGGTGAAGCCGCCGAGAAGGTTGTTCACCGCCAGTTCGGCATTGCCGCCGAAGGCCGCCGTGCCGGTGACAGCGATTTCGGGCAGCGAGGTCACGCCCCCGAGCAGGATCACCCCGACAACCGCATGGCCGATCCCGTATTCGCGGGCGATCCCGTCGGCATAGCGCGACAGCCGAGTGCCGGCGACCCAGACGGCGGCGGCGGCACCCGCGAAGACGAGGATGTTCTGCCAGAGGGGAAGGGCGATGAACTCGATCATGCGGCTACCGGATGAACCAGTCCCAGCTGTCGTAGCTGTTTCCTACCGAACCTTTCGGAATGCTGAGCCCGATCAGCCCGAGTCCGCAAAGCACCGAGAAGCCCAGCGACAGCAGCCCGGCCCCCGCCACCAGCGGCGCGAACAGCAGCACGATACCAAGAATCGTGTTGAGGAACCGCGCCAGCCGCACCACCGGGGCGAGCGCGGTGATGCTGATCGTGATCGCCAGCGCGCCCACGATGTGATTGGTCGCGGCCATGCCGCTGCCCCAGCCCAGGACCAGCGGCGACAGCATCAGCACCACGCCGATCCCGGCGCTGGCCAGCAGCGGCCAGGGATAGGTCATGCCGCCGGACGCCATGTCGTGGACGATCGCCTTCGGGCTGCGCTCGAAGTCGCCGGGAATCCGGTCGTCGGGTCCCTCGTCGGTGTCGCCGGTGAAGAAGACCAGCAGCCAGGGCTGCCCGGCGCGATGCCGGCGGCGCAGGAACTGGTAGGTCGCCACCAGTTCGTCCACCGAATAGGGGATCTGCCAGACCATCGCCGCCGCCGCGATCAATGCCAGCGTCGAATAAGTGCCGATCACGATCGGCTGGATCACGATGAAGAAGATCGACACCGCGCCGAGCGGCACGATCATGATGCCGAACAGCACCACCAGCCACGGCATCGTGCGCCAGCGCCGCCCCGAGCCGATCACGCCGACGAGGATCTCCAGCGCATAGGTCAGCGCGCCGACGCCCGCATCCGGCACCGGCCAGCTTTCCGACACGTCGGAGGTGATGATCTGCTCGGTCCCGTTCTTGCCCTCGACGGTGCCGGCGAAGAACGGCTCCCAGACATGGTCGATGGCGCCCAGCTGATAGGCGGTCAGGTAGCGCGAGACCAGAAGCCCCACCACCGCCAGGATGATCACCGGCAGGCGCTGGAACCAGTCCGAGGGCGAATAGTCCCAGCCCTTCGGGATCGTCGGCCCGGTCTGCGTCGCGGCGGGCGACACGCCGGGCGCGGGCGGCAGGCACAGCGCGAAGGCGATCGCCAGCATGCCCACCAGCGTGCCGTTCAGATAAGCCGCGCCGCTTGTCGTCCAGAACACCAGCGGCGCGAACAGGATCCAGCAGCCGACGGCGGCCGCCGCGAACCGCGCCCAAGCCATCCGCCAGGACAGCGACAGAAGCCCGAAGACCAGCAGCAGGAGGCCGGCCGCCAGGTCGCTGAAGACCATCCCCCAATCGTTATGACCCAGCAGCGGCGGAGAGGTCATCATCCAGATCCCGAGCCCCGCATTGGCCCATGCCGCCCAGAGGTTGGCGCGGTGCCGGTCGCGGTATTCGGTCTCGTGGCCCTGCCGCAGCGCCTCGGCATCCCCGACCCGCTCGTCCGCCGCCTCCAGCCAGGGTGGCGGGGTGATGCCGTTGGCCTCGTACCAGCCCAGCGGGTCCTTCTTCAGCGCGCCGATCAGCACCGGCAACCTGTCCTCGATGCGGTGCTCGGGCTCCCAGTCCAGAAGCTTGCGGGCCTTCGAAATGTCGAGCGCGTAATGGTCCGAGGCCATTTCGGTCATGAACGGCCGGATGAACGGCTTCTCGCCCTGATCGAGCGCGTCGGGCACCACGGGTTCGGCGCGGGTTTCCAGCGCCGCGCCCAGCTTGGCGACCGGCGCCGGTACGACCAGCGTCCGCCAGTGCTCCTCGCCGTGGATTAACGCCCCGATCCGGTCCTGCAGCCGCGCATAGCTCATCGCGTCGGGTTCGCCGGCAAGGATCACCACTTCCTTGTCCAAATCTTTTCGCCGGTCCACGACGCGCTTGAACAGGTCCAGCATGTCGTCGAGATGGATCATCGCCTGGCCCGCGCGGGTGTCGCCGGAAAACAGGTGGCTCTTGAAATCCCGCTCGTAGATCCGCGCGATCTGGTGGCTGAGGGTCGGCACCGCCGTCCTGTCGTCGTAAAGCCCGGCAAGATGCAGGAAGACCGTGGGGATGTCGCCCGCCTCCTCGCGGATAATTTCCTCGGTCCGGGCCTTCGACTTCGGATAGGCCCAGCCGGGGTCGAGCGGCGCCTCTTCGGTGATCCTTTCGCCCGGAACACCGGGCCTGTGGACCAGCATAGTGCCGGAATAGACGAACTGACCGACCTCGACATCCTTCAGGGCGCGCAGAAGGTTCCGGGTGCCCTCCTCGTTCACGGCCTTGTATTGCGGTCGCTCCTCGCCGCTGAAATCGAAATAGGCGGCAAGGTGGATGACCGAAGCGATCCGGTCCTCGCCCGTCGTCTCGCGCAGCTTCCGAACCGCAAGCGCCAGCGAGTCCGGGTCGGTGATATCGGCCCCGATCATGTTCTGCCCGCTGATGACGTCCGGCAGGTCGAAGCCGATCACGCGGTAGGACCGCGCCAGTTTCCGCCGCAGACGGCTGCCTATGTTTCCCGCGGCCCCGGTGATCACCACGACCGGTTTCTGGCTTTTCGACATTCGATCATCCCCCTGTCTCCTGGGAACAACCACTTCGGCGGATATTTGTTTCAGCCGCCCGCCGGGCAGAGACAGAGGCGCTGCTTATGACCGCTCAGAGCCGCGTCGTCGCCAGTCTGTAGCTGGCGAACAGGAAGAAGCAGCCAAGCCCTCCCTCGATCCAGCGCCGGAACCGCTGATACGTGCTGCGGAACGGGGTGGAGGAGAGCAGCAACGCATAACCGCCGTGGCCGGCAAAGGAATTGACGAATGCGCCCGCAACGAACAGGACGATAACCGGAAGCGGCGCGTCGCCGACCCCGCCGACGCTGGCCACCGCGAGCCAGAAGAAGATCGCCTTGGGATTGGACAGTTGCAGGAAGAAACCGGTGAGGCCGGTCTGCCAGGCGCTTCGGGCCGATACCGGGGTGATCCGCAGCACCGGCGGATTGGCCGCGATCCGGAACGACTTCCAGGCCAGCCACGCCAGGTAGGCCGCCCCGACAAGGCGGATCACCGTCATCAGTTCTGCCACCTGCGCGAAGATCGCGGCGATGCCCACGACCGTCGCGACCGACAGGATGATCGACCCGCAGGCGATGCCGAAGGCCGTGACCAGCGACGGCAGCCGCCCCTGGCTGACCGCCACGCCCAGGATCAGCGCAACGCCGGGACCGGGCGAAACGACCCCCATCAGCTGGACCGACCAGGCGAGAAGAAGCTGCGGAAGATACTCGGCCATCGGAAAATCCTTCGCTGCGGGCCGCTGCCGGGTATCGCGGCAGCCGGCCGGGTTATTCGTTGTCCGAGCATAGGGGCAGGGAGCGGTCTTGCGTAGATGTTCGCTATATGTTCCAACCCAAAGCCAGTCCCGGTTTCCGGCGGCGCGAGCCCCATTGATTTCTCGGCGGCTTTTCTGCATCACCCGCAGGCAAAGCAGGAGAACGCGATGACCCGGATCGACGACACATTCGCCGCCCTACGTGCCGAGCGCCGGAAGGCGTTCGTAGCCTATGTGATGGCGGGCGATCCGGACTATGAGACCTCACTCGAGATCGTGAAGGGACTGCCCGGCGCCGGGGTCGACATCATCGAACTGGGGTTGCCATTCACCGATCCGATGGCGGATGGCCCGACGATCCAGCTTGCCGGCCAGCGCGCGCTGGAAGCCGGGCAGACGTTGCGGAAGACACTCGATCTCGCGGCGGAGTTCCGGAAGGGCGATGACAGGACGCCGATCGTCATGATGGGCTATTACAACCCGATCTATTCGCGCGGGGTCGAGAAATTCCTTGCCGATGCAGAGGCGGCCGGGGTCGACGGGTTGATCGTGGTGGATCTGCCGCCCGAAGAGGATGCCGAGCTGTGCATCCCGGCACAGAAGGCAGGCTTGAATTTCATCCGGCTGGCGACGCCCACGACCGACGACAAGCGGCTGCCGAAGGTGCTGCAGAACACGTCGGGCTTCGTCTATTACGTCTCGATCACGGGCATCACCGGTGCCGCCGCCGCCGAGGCCGCCGATGTGGGTCCCGAGGTCGCCCGGATCAAGGCACAGACCGACCTGCCGGTGATCGTCGGCTTCGGCATCCGGACCCCGGAAACGTCGCAGGCCATCGCCAGCGTCGCCGACGGTGCCGTGGTGGGCTCTGCCATCGTGGCGATGATCGGCGAGGGCAAGCCAGCGACCGAGGTGCTGGATTTCGTGCGCGGACTGGCAGAGGGCGCGCACCGCGCCTGAACTCGGTTTAGCCCAGCGTCACGTCCAGCACCATCATCAGGATCAGCCCGATCACCAGCCCGGTTGTCGCGGCATTCTGGTGGCCGTGGCGATGGGTCTCGGGGATGATCTCATGGCTGATGATGTAGATCATCGCCCCCGCCGCGAAGGTCAGACCCCAGGGCAAAATCACCTCCGAAACATGGATCGCCGCGACGCCGATCACCCCGCCGATCGGCTCGACCAGCCCGGTGGCCAGCGCGATCAGAAACGCGTGCAGCTTGGAATAGTCCTGCCCGCGCAGGGCCACCGCCACGGCCAGCCCCTCGGGCGCGTTCTGCAGCCCGATACCGGTGGCCAGCGACAGACCGTTGGCCATGTCTCCGCCGCCGAAACCGATGCCGACGGCCATGCCTTCCGGGAAGTTGTGGATCGTGATGGCGATGACGAACAGCCAGATCTTCGACAGCGCGATGCCCGCGCCCTCGGGGCCCTCGATGAAATGCTCGTGCGGCAGCGCCTCGTTCATCAGCGCCACCATCAGCGCCCCGAGCGCGATGCCGCCCGCCGCGATGAAGGCGGCGATGACCACGCTGCCGTGCTGTTCGGTCGCGGCCTCGATCCCCGGCAGGATCAGCGAGAAGAACGAGGCCGAGATCATCACCCCCGCCGCGAAGCCCAGCAGCGTGTCATTGGCCCTGCGCGAAATCGTACGCCCGAACAGCACCGGGATCGCGCCGACGGCTGTCATCAGCCCGGCGCCAAGGCTGGCCAGAAGCCCGATCAGGATGATGCTCATGTCTCTGCCCCTCTTTCGCCGGTTAGACCACGGCCCTTGCGCCCCGCCAACCGGTGCATTGTCACAGGCCCTGCCGATTGGTAGGAAAATCCGACCAGTTCCGCGAAGGACCGCCCGATGCCCGTGATCACCGATATCGAAGACCTCAAGGCGATCTACCGGCGCCGGGTTCCGAAAATGTTCTACGATTACTGCGAAAGCGGCAGCTGGACCGAACAGACCTTCCGCGACAATTCCGCCGATTTCGACCTGATCCGCCTGCGCCAGCGGGTCGCCGTGGACATGGCCGACCGCAGCCTGAAGACGACGATGATCGGCGAGGATGTGGCGATGCCGGTCGCGCTTGCCCCGGTCGGGCTGACTGGGATGCAATCGGCGGATGGAGAGATCAAGGCGGCCCGCGCCGCCGAGGCTTTCGGCGTGCCCTTCACCCTGTCCACAATGTCGATCTGCTCAATCGAGGATGTCGCCGAGGCCACGACCCGGCCCTTCTGGTTCCAGGTCTACACGCTGAAGGACGACGAGTTCATGCAGCGGCTGTTCGACCGGGCGCGGGCGGCAGGATGTTCGGCCATCGTCATCACCGTCGACCTGCAGGTGCTGGGCCAAAGGCACAAGGATCTGAAGAACGGCCTGTCCGCTCCGCCAAAGCTGACCGCGAAATCGATCGCCAACATGATGACGAAAGTGCCCTGGGGGCTGGAGATGCTGGGCACCAAACGGCGCTTCTTCGGCAACATCGTGGGTCACGCGAAGGGCGTGTCGGACCCGTCCTCGCTGTCCTCATGGACCGCGGAGGCCTTCGATCCGTCGCTCGACTGGGACCGGATCGCGCAGTTCCGCAAGATGTGGGGCGGCAAGGTGATCCTGAAGGGGATCATCGACCCCGAGGACGCCAAGCAGGCATTGAAGGTGGGGGCCGATGCGATCGTGGTGTCGAACCACGGCGGGCGGCAGCTTGACGGGGCCTTGTCCTCGATCCGGGCGCTGCCTGCTGTAATGGATGCGGTCGGCGACAAGATCGAGGTGCATCTCGACAGCGGCATCCGGTCCGGCCAGGACGTGCTGAAGGCGGTCGCGCTGGGGGCAAAGGGCACCTATATCGGGCGGTCCTTCGTCTACGGGCTGGGCGCGATGGGCGAGGCCGGTGTCACCAAGGCGCTAGAGGTGATCCGGAATGAACTGGACGTGTCGATGGCGCTTTGCGGGCGGCGCGACATCGCGCAGGTGGACCGCGATATCCTGATGATCCCGAAGGATTTCACCGGCGACTGGGCCTGAGCAATCGGGACGTGGCGAACCTCCGACCTCTCGGCTCACCGCTCCATTGCGCCCTTCCCGGCGATGATCTTGTCACGAAACTTGGCGATACGCGCCAGTCGGGTTTCGACTTTCTTCGCCGAGTTGAGGTTGATCATATAGCTTTTCTGCCGGCCCGGCGTCAGGTTGTGAAACGCCTCGGCAAGCTCGGGGTCGGAATCCAGCGCCTCGATCATTTCATCAGGCAGCTCGATCTGATCTTCCTCTTTCGCAGGCTTGATGCCCGCCTCGGCATAATCCATCGCTTCTGTCAGGTAGGACAGGATGACCCCCTCCATCTCCGTCACCTGGGCGTTGTCGGTAAAACGGATCATGCCGGGGTGGCGGCTGTTCGGCCCCGGCTTTTCGAGCACGCCCTTGGGGTCTTTCATGAGCGCGGCGTTGAAGAAACTGAGGCGGAAATCGCCGCGAAACGCGCCGATGATCGCGATGTTTCTATCGTGGCGCATGTAGCAGGGATGACCCCACTTCACCGTCTCGACAAGTCCTGCCTCGCGGCAGATCCGGCGAAGATCGTGCAGGCCCCGGCTCCATCTGCGTGTCGAGCAATCCGCCGTGGCAAACCGCGCGCAGCGCCCGCATCCTTTCGAAAAGTAGTCTTTGATATCGGTGATCATGACATCACGCCATCTGCCAGGTTCGCTCCTTGCAACCCGACTACCGGAAGCCCTGAGGGCGATCAAACCGAAAAATGCGTTCTGCTTCCGGTTCGAACGGCACTCCGCCCCTATCCCTTCCGCGCCAACGCCATCACCGCCGGAATGATCGTCGCCACGACCAGCGCCACAGCGGCAAAAGACACCCGTAGCCCGAACAGTTCCGCCAACCCACCCATCAT
Organism: uncultured Alphaproteobacteria bacterium; assembly: GCA_942492375.1. GTDB lineage: Bacteria > Pseudomonadota > Alphaproteobacteria > Rhodobacterales > Rhodobacteraceae > JAHEAO01. The sequence continues at coordinate 39,942 of CALOEL010000001.1, read as the reverse complement.
CGCGGGCCCAAGGAAAAAGCCCAGCATCCCCGCCATCCAGGCGCGCGACAAAGCGTGGCTGCGCTGTTCCTCTCGCACAAGTTTTCCGAGGATCGAATTGACCGACGGCACGATCACCGCCATGCCGAGGCCGAGGATGCCGACGCCGGTCAGCACGACAGCCTGCGTCGGTGCCGCAGCGATGACCAGCGCGCCGATCATGCCAAGCACGGCGGACCAGAGGATCAGCCGCGCCTCGCCCAGTCGGTCGGCGACGAACTGCCCCGAAAACCGCCCGAATGCCATTGTCAGCCCCAGCATGAACGGACCGAAGCTGCCCTCGCCCGCAGCACCGCCAAGCGTGCGCTCGATATGAAGCGCCGACCAGGCCTCGGTCGCGTTCTCGCCGATAAAACCGGCGAACAGGATCAGCGCGGTCAGCAGGATCGCCGGCCACGGGGTGGCTCTGGACCGGGTGTCGTTCGCGTCCGGATGCTCGGGGGCAAGGCGCCCGCGCCCTTCCCACATCGGCAGGACCAGACCGAGACAGACGAGGGCGAAAAGCGGGAATGCGTGCTCTGGTCCCAGCCCGGACTTGCGCGCCAGCGCAGAGGCAAGGGCCGTCATCGAGAAGGCCACCGAAAACATCGCGTGATTGACGTTCATCAGATGCAGCCGGTGCCGGTTCTCCAGCCCGCTGATCCGCACATTGGCGGTGATATCAAGCATCGCGACGCTGGCCCCAACGCCGAACATGGCAAGGCCGAGCGCTGGCACGCTGGCGGCCATCAGCGGGTAGAATAAGGCAAGGCAAAGCAACGCGCCAAGCAGCGGCAGGGCGATGCGGCCCAGCGCGTCGCCGATGCGCGGCGCAAGATACATCGAGACGATCGAGCCGACCGCGGAAAAGACCAGAGCCGAGCCGAGACCGGCATCGCTGGCGCCGACAGCAGCCTTGATATCGGGCATGAACCCGGCCAGACCACCCCAGATCACCCCGACCGCGGCGAGCGAGGCGATCGGCGCGCGGGAAATGCGCATCGCATGGTGAATTGACATCCGGTCCTGCCCCGTTCGCGTTCCGCGAGCGTTATCTTGGCAGCGGACGGCCGGCAAGCGGACGGTGCGCAGATTCGGGCTTTTCAAGCCCCCGGTTCTGACCTATACGCGCGGCTTCACGCGGATATGCACCCTTGGAGGATATCCGCCCTAACATTTGGAGAAGACCATGGCTGGAGAGATCCCGGATCTCGTCGCCACGGTACGGACGGGGACAGGCAAGGGGGCCGCCCGTCAAGCTCGCCGTTCCGGCGACGTACCTGGCATTGTATACGGTGGCGGCGGCGACCCGCTTCCGATCAACGTAAACTACAACACCCTGCTCAAGCGCCTGAAGGCGGGCCGCTTCCTGTCGACGCTGTTCAACCTCAAGGTCGACGGCCATGACGACGTGCGGGTGATCTGCCGCAGCGTGCAGCGCGACGTGGTCAAGGATCTGCCGACGCATCTCGACCTGATGCGCCTGCGCCGGACCTCGCGGATCAAGCTGTTCATTCACGTCGATTTCGAGAATCACGAAAACGCGCCCGGCCTGAAGCAGGGCGGCACGCTGGTCGTGGTCCGTCCGGAAGTCGAGCTTGAAGTCACCGCGGGCGACATCCCGGATCATCTGACCGTGGATCTGTCGGGCCTGAACATCGGCGACGGCGTGCATATCGAGGATATCACCCTGCCCGAAGGCGCCACGCCGACGATCAAGCGGAACTTCGTCATCGCCAATATCGCCGCACCGTCGAGCCTTCGCTCTGCCGACGACGCCGAAGAGGAAGAGGATGAGGTCGCACCCGACGAGGTCGAGGCGATCGAACAGAACGACGAGGAGTAATCCTCGACGTCTTTCGAACCAGCGGAACGGGGCCTTAAGGCCCCGTTTTGCTGTCCGCCGGCGTTGCGCGGCTGCAAGACAGCCCGTAACCTTGCCGGAAAACAGACAGAGGATGCGTGATGCGCCTGTTCGTCGGTCTCGGAAACCCCGGTGCCAAATATGCCGGCCACCGCCACAATATCGGCTACATGGCGGTTGACCGGATCGCCGCCGACCATGGGTTCGCACCCTGGCGCGGCAAGTTCCAGGGCTCGGTGTCGGAAGGCCGGCTGGGCTCCGACAAGGTCGTGCTGCTGAAGCCCGAAACCTTCATGAACCTCTCCGGCCAGGCCGTCGGCGAAGCGATGCGCTTCTACAAGCTCGACCCGGCCGATGTGACGGTCTTCCATGACGAGCTGGACCTTGCCCCCGGCAAATGCCGGGTGAAATCGGGCGGCGGCCATGCCGGGCATAATGGCCTGCGCTCGCTGCACCAGCATATCGGCGAGGATTATGGCCGTGTGCGGATCGGCATCGGCCATCCCGGCCACAAGGACCGGGTCGCTGGCTATGTGCTTCACGATTTCGCCAAGGCCGACGAGGATTGGCTGGACGACCTGCTGCGCGGCATCTCGAAAGGCGCACCCGCGCTGGCCGGGGGCGATACCGCCGGCTTCATGAATGCCGTCGCCTTGCAGGTCAATGCGGCCAAGCCCGAACCCCGACAGCCGAAACCCGCGCCAGAACAGGCGAAACAACAGGCAGAGACCCCAGATCACCGCTCGCCGCTGCAGCGGTTGATCGACCGGTTCAGATGACCTGGCAGGCGGCCTTCGAGGATCAGGCACGGTCCTGCGCGGCACTTGGCTCTGACTTCACCGCCCGGTTGCTGTCGCTGATCGCCGAACGCGGGCTTCCGCCGGGCCGAATCAGCGACCGCATCACCTCCTGGCCCGGCGATCTGACCTCGCGCGGGGATTCGGTGCCGCTGCGGCTTGCCGGCGCGCTGCACGGGCTGGTGATCGAGGCGCGCGACCCGGTCCTGGCGCAAGTCTATCCGCCGAACAGGGCACCGGAGTCAGCCATCGCGCAGGCCGTCGATGCAGTGCTCCTGCAGCATGAAGACTGGCTTCTTGCACGGCTCGCCGCTGCGCCGCAGACCAACGAGGTCCGCCGCGCCTCGGTGCTGATCGCCGCCGCCCGCTGGCTGACCGCGCGGCACGGCCTGCCGATCGTGCTGTCCGAACTGGGGGCGAGTGCCGGGCTGAACCTTCTGTTCGACCGCTTCCAGCTGCATGCCGGGGGGCAGTGCTTCGGCCCGGCCGACCAGATCCTGAGGCTGGACCCGGATTGGCTGGGTCCGCTTCCCTGTGCCGCCGAGCCGCGGATCGAGGACCGCGCCGGGGTGGATCTTGCGCCGCTCGATCCTGTGCGGGACCGGATGCGGCTGCTGTCCTATATCTGGGCCGACCAGCCGGATCGCCTGACCCGGACCGACGCCGCGCTGAGCGCAGCGGCCAGGCTGAAGCCGCGGATCGACCGTGGTGACGCCGTCGACTGGCTGGAACAGCGCCTGGCCGATCCCATGCCGGACCGCCTGCATCTGGTTTACCACACCGTCGCCTGGCAGTATTTCCCCGCCGAAGCGCAGGCGCGGGGCGAGGCCCTGCTGGCCGAAGCGGGTGCGCGTGCAAGCGAAACCGCGCCCCTCGCCCGCTTCGCGATGGAAGCCGACGACACACCCGGCGGCGCCGCGCTCTCGTTGCAACTCTGGCCCGAAGCGGTCAAACTCGATCTTGGCCGCGCGGATTTCCATGGCCGCTGGGTCAGATGGCGGGCACCAGAGTAGAAAAGGCAAGATATGGCATTGGAAAAGGATCCCTCGCTCAACGTCCTCGGCGACGCCCTTGCGCCCTGCTCGACCGATCCGGTGACCGGCTTCTTCCGCAACGGCGCCTGCGACACCTGCCGCGAGGATCAGGGCAGCCATACCGTCTGCGCGGTGATGTCGGACGAATTCCTGGCCTTCTCGAAATATGTCGGCAATGACCTGTCGACCCCGCGCCCGGAATTCGGCTTTCCGGGTCTGAAAGCAGGCGACAACTGGTGTCTCTGCGCCTCGCGCTTCCTGCAGGCGCATGACGAGGGCTGCGCGCCGAAAGTGCGGCTGGAGGCGACGCATCAGCGCGCGCTGGAAATCGTCTCGCTGGAAGTGCTGCGCGAGAACGCGCTGCTTGCCTAGGGCGTCGCGGGCAACAGCCCCTCGGCCATCAGGTCGTCGATGAACAGGCTCAGAAGCTGCGGTCGTCCGCTGACGCCAGCCTTGCGGTAGATCGCGTTGGTCTGCGCCTTCACGGTGCCTTCACTGGTACTGCGCAGGGCGGCGATTTCCGCGGTCGAAAGCCCCTTGATCGCAAAAAGCGCCACATCGCGTTCCGAAGGGGTCAGGCCCCAATCCCCGAACCTTTCCTCAAGCAGTTCCATGAAGGCGCCCGAGGCCAGCCGCAACTGGCCCTCGACCTGACGCCGCCGTAGCAGCGACCGGCGCAGCGCCACCGCGCCCAGCACCGCCCCGAGGATCAGCCCGACGGCCGCGCCGATTTCCAGCAGCTCACGGGTCTGCCAGCTGATCGGCTCGGTCCGCAGGCCGATCACGCCAAGCAGGATATCGGAAACGAAGAAGACGGCGCAGACGAGCTGCACCACGAGAAGCGCGAAGATCACGATTCCGTCCTTCACCGACTTGCCCGCTCCCGGCCGTTTCGATTTTCGCCGTCGCCCGAGGCGCCGCCATCACTCATTCAGTGCCGCCCGCTATTGCTGCCGCTGCGGTCGTCATCATCGTCATCGTCATCGTCATCGCGGTCATCGTCATCGCGATCATCATCATCGTCATCATCGTCGTCATCATCTTCGTCGTCGTCATCGTCATCATCGTCAAAGCCTCCACCGCTGCCAGAGCTTCCCGCCGAATTGCCGGAACTGCCCTGGTCGAAGATGCGCGCGCCGCCTTGCCCCGCGCCGCCCTCCAGCGTCTCCCAGAGATCGCGGAGGATCTCGCCGGTCCGGGGGTTCAGGATGATTTCGCGCCGGTAACGATTGCTGGTGGCCAGAAAGCGGGTTCGGCCCAGCAGCGTCCGCGAGATGCTGATGCGGGAATATCCCTGATCCTTCAGCTGCTCGACGATCTGCTGCTCCAGTGTCGACGCGCTGGACGAGACTGGTGCCGCCAGGGCGGCGGTAAGCGAGATTATGAACATCCTGCGATTCATTGCGTCCTTCGGTCCCTCAGCGGGCGCAGCCGCCTCCAGGACAGCCGCGCCCGAAATAGCATCAGTCGGTTCATCTTTGCCAGCTAATGCTGCGACCGCCGATCAATCGTCGTCGTCATCGTCATCGTCGTCGTCGCGATCATCGTGATCATCACGGTCATCGTCGCGATCGTCGTCGTCATCATCATCGTCATCATCGTCATCATCGTGACCGCTGCCACGGCCGCTGTGATCGTCGTCGTCATCATCATCATCATCGTCGTCGTCATCGCGATCATCCCGATCGTCGTCGTCGAGGAAATCGTCGTCGTCATCCTCGATCTTGACGCCCGGCGTCGTGTTCTCGCCAGCCCGCACCCTTTCGTTCTCTTCCTTCAGCAGCGCGCCGGTGGCTCGATCGTAGATCAGTTCACGCTTGCTGGTTCCGCGTATGGCCTCAACCTTGATCTGCGTCGGTCCGCGTTCGACCTCGATCCGGGTATAGCCCTGATCCTGCAATTGCGACACCAGGCTGTCTATATTGGACTGGGCGAATGCGGCAGACGCGGCGAGAGCGGCGACGGCGACCGTTGCATAGAACTTCTTTTTCATCGGGAACTCCTTTCATGGTCCCGACACGAACTGCGCCGGGTTGAAAGGAGGATCGCGATCCAGTGTCGGAAAGGCCATTGAACATAGGTTTATCTGGCCAGCCGGAATCGCCGGATTTCCCGCATAAACCTGAGTTTAGGCTCCTCAGCCGCCGGTATTGATCTCGAAGCCCAGATGCTTGGCGACGGTGAAGATATCCTTGTCGCCACGGCCGCACATGTTCATCACGATGATATGGTCGGCGGGCAGGTCGGGGGCGATCTTCATGACATGGGCCAGCGCATGGCTGGGTTCGAGCGCCGGGATGATGCCCTCTTGCGCGCAGCAAAGCTGGAACGCCTCCAGCGCCTCCTTGTCGGTGATGCTGACATATTCGGCCCGGCCGATATCGTGCAGCCAGGAATGCTCCGGCCCGATGCCGGGATAATCGAGGCCCGCCGAAATGCTGAACCCTTCCAGGATCTGTCCGTCGGCGTCCTGCAACAGATAGGTCCGGTTGCCATGCAGCACGCCGGGGCGGCCGCCCGTCAGGCTGGCGCAATGTTCGAACTTGTCATTGACGCCCTTGCCGCCCGCCTCGACCCCGATGATCCGCACGGAAGGGTCGTCGAGGAAGGGAAAGAACAGCCCCATTGCGTTCGAGCCGCCGCCGATCGCGGCGATGACGGTGTCGGGCAGACGCCCCTCGCCCTCTTGCTCGGCCAGTTGCCAGCGCACTTCCTTGCCGATGATCGACTGAAAATCGCGCACCATCGCCGGATAGGGGTGCGGCCCCGCCACCGTGCCGATGCAGTAGAACGTGTCGCGGACATTGGTCACCCAGTCGCGCAGCGCGTCGTTCATCGCGTCCTTCAGCGTGCCGCGCCCGCTGGTGACGGGATGCACCTCGGCCCCCAGCAGACGCATCCGGAACACGTTCGGGGCCTGCCGCTCGACATCATGCGCGCCCATGTAGACGACGCATTTCAGCCCGAACTTGGCGCAGACGGTGGCCGTCGCCACGCCATGCTGCCCAGCGCCGGTCTCCGCGATGATCCGGGTCTTGCCCATCCGGCGGGCCAGGATGATCTGGCCCAGCACGTTGTTGATCTTGTGCGCGCCGGTATGGTTCAACTCGTCGCGCTTGAGGTAGATCTTGGCGCCGCCGAGATGCTTCGTCAGCCGGTCGGCATAGTATAGCGGACTGGGGCGGCCGACATAGTGCTGCCAGAGGTCGTCCATCTCGGCCCAGAAGCTCTCGTCGGTCTTGGCCTTCTCGTATTCCTCTTCCAGCGACAGGATCAGCGGCATCAATGTCTCGGACACGAAGCGCCCGCCGAAATCGCCGAAGCGGCCGTTCTCGTCGGGACCATTCATGAAGCTGTTGATAAGATCGTCGGGCATGTCACTCGCTCCTGTCAGTCGAGCTTGCGTTTATAGCCGATATGGCTCGCGGTAAAGCCGACGTCCTCGTAGAATGCCTGCGCCCGGTCCCTTCCCCTGTTGGTCGCCAACTGAATCAGGCCGCAAGACGCCGCGCGGGCCCGCGCCTCGGCATCGGCCATCAGAAGATGACCGATCCCTTGCCCCCGCCGGTCCGAGGCGACACGGATGCTCTCCAGCATGGCGCGACGGGTGGCGCGCAGCGAAAGCCCGTCGATGAAGGTCAACTGGTATGTCGCGACGACCGTGCCGCCCTCCTCGCCCACGATGACGCGGTTCGACTCATCGCCATGCATTCGGTCGAAGACCTTGAAATAGACCGCCATCTCCTCGCTCTCGCGCCTGGCGCCGAGCACATCATCGGCCAGCAGCGCGACGATCGCCGGAACGTCGGCGCGCCTTGCGGGTCGAAAGGTCACGCTCACGCGCGCGCTGCCGTGATGAAATCGCGGATCAGCGCCGCGTCCTTGACCCCCGGCGCGGTTTCCACGCCCGAAGAGACATCGACCTGCCGCGTCCCGGTCAGGCGGATCGCCTCGGCCACGTTCCCGGCCGTCAGCCCGCCCGCCAGCATCCACGGCACCGGCCAGCGCCGCCCGGCGATCAGCCGCCAGTCGAAGGCGAGCCCGTTACCGCCCGGCAGTTCCGCATCCTTCGGCGGCTTGGCGTCGACCAGAAGCTGGTCGGCGACACGGCCATATTCGGCAAGCGCCGGCAGATCGGCCTCGTCGGCGACGCCGACCGCCTTCATCACCGGCAGGCCGTAGCGGGCGCGGATCTCGGCCACGCGGTCGGGCGTTTCGCGCCCGTGCAACTGCAGCATGTCGAGCGGCACCTCTTCGGTGATCCGGTCCAGCGTCTCGTCGTCGGCATCGACCACCAGCGCCACTTTCGTCACGCCGGGCGGCACCTGCAATGCCAGCAGTCGGGCCCGGTCCAGCGAGATATTGCGGGGGGATCTGGGAAAGAAGACCAGCCCGATATAGCAAGCGCCCGCCGCCACGGCAGCGGCGACATGCTCGGACTCGCCAAGCCCGCAGATCTTGACGCGGATGTCAGTCGTCATGCGTAGGGTCTAGCGCTTCGCGCCGGAGCTTTCCAGCAGCGCCAGTACGTCGTCATCGGTTTCCGGGCTGCTGGCCTTCAGACGGTTCACCTCGCGCTCCAGCTGCTTCTTTTGGCGCCGCTGTGCTGCGGCCTCGGCCCGGTGCTTGTGCTCGCGGAACCATTCCCAGACGAAGCCGATCAGCAGCCCCGCCACGATGCCGCCGAACACCACGATGAACAGCGGCAGCGTCACCGAGGACGAAACCCCGGCCAGCGCCGCCATGTCCTCGGTCAAAAGCCGAAGTGTCACCGGTTCGCGGTTGGCAAGCGCCACGGCGATCAGCACGATGGCGAGCGCTCCGATGAAGGCATAACGAAGGTAACGCATTCAGGTCGAGCCCTGTTTCCCGTTCAGCCGGTCCCGCAACAGCTTTCCTGTCTTGAAAAACGGCACATGCTTTTCCTCGACCATAACGCTGTCTCCGGTCCGCGGGTTCCGGCCGGTGCGGGCATCGCGCTTCTTGACGGAAAACGCTCCGAAACCGCGCAGCTCAACCCGGTCGCCCCGGGCCATGGCTTCGATGATCTCCTCGAAGATCGTGTTGACGATGCGCTCGACATCCCGTTGGTAGAGGTGAGGATTCTCGTCTGCGACTTTCTGAATCAGTTCTGATCGGATCATCTTATCAAACCCCCCGTTTGGCGCGGTGCCAGCGTTAGCCGCTTCTTGTGGCACGACGCGGACTATAGGCGGAATCCTTCGCCAGACAAATAAGAACACGCCATTTGGCGGTCAAAAACCGCGCTAATGCGCTGATTCTTTTTGATATTGCCCGCCGTCATGCGGTCCGGTGCTTGTTCGGGCGTCACAACGGCCACCGGCCACGCGTTCTCCGCCCGCGGCGCGGCGCCGACGATTCGCGGGCCCGCAATGCAAACGGCCCCGCCAAAGCGGGGCCGTCCTAACCGGTCGGGGACCGGGTTTTACTTCTCGTCGCCCTTCAGCGCCGCGCCCAGGATATCGCCCAGCGACGCGCCCGAATCCGAGGATCCGTACTGCTGAACGGCTTCCTTTTCCTCGGCGATCTCGCGCGCCTTGATCGACAGGCCCAGACGGCGGGTCTTGGCATCGACATTGGTCACGCGGACGTCGATCTTGTCACCGACGCCGAACCGCTCGGGGCGCTGCTCGGCACGGTCACGGCTCAGGTCAGAGCGGCGAATGAAGGATTTCGCACCTTCGTACTCGACCTCGATCCCGCCATCCTCGATCTTCGTCACCTCGACGGTGATGATCGAGCCGCGCTTCACGCCGTCGACGGCCTCGCTGAAGCTGTCTTCGCCCAAAGCCTTGATCGAAAGCGAAATTCGCTCTTTCTCGACATCGACTTCGGTGACCGCTGCCTTGACCACGTCGTTCTTGTGGTAGTTCTGGATCGCGTCCTCGCCACGCTCGTCCCACGAGAGGTCCGACAGGTGAACCATGCCGTCGATCTCGCCTTCGAGACCGATGAACAGACCGAATTCGGTGATGTTCTTGACCTCGCCCTCGACCTCAGTGCCGACCGGATGAGTTTCCGCGAACACTTCCCACGGGTTGCGCATGGTCTGTTTCAGACCCAGCGACACGCGGCGCTTGGCGGTGTCGATTTCCAGCACCATCACTTCGACCTCTTGCGAGGTCGACACGATCTTGCCCGGATGGACATTCTTCTTGGTCCAGGACATTTCCGAGACATGCACCAGACCTTCGACGCCTGCCTCAAGCTCCACGAACGCACCGTAATCGGTGATGTTCGTCACCCGGCCGGTATGGACCGAGTTCAGCGGGAACTTGGCTTCGACGGTATCCCACGGATCGTCCTGCAGCTGCTTCATGCCCAGGCTGATGCGGTGGGTTTCCTTGTTGATCTTGATGACCTGAACCTTGATGGTCTCGCCGATCGACAGGATTTCCGACGGGTGGTTGACGCGGCGCCAGGCCATGTCGGTGACGTGCAGAAGCCCGTCGACACCGCCCAGATCCACGAAGGCACCGTATTCGGTGATGTTCTTGACCACACCGTCGACGGCCTGGCCTTCGGTCAGGTTGCCGATGACCTCGGCGCGCTGCTCGGCGCGGCTTTCCTCGAGGATGGCGCGGCGCGAGACAACGATGTTGCCGCGGCGACGGTCCATCTTCAGGATCTGGAATGGCTGCTTCATGCCCATCAGCGGGCCGGCGTCGCGCACCGGGCGCACATCGACCTGGCTGCCGGGCAAGAACGCGACGGCACCGCCGAGGTCGACAGTGAAGCCACCCTTGACGCGGCCGAAGATGGCGCCTTCGACGCGATCTTCCTTCTCGTAGGCCTTTTCCAGACGGTCCCAGGCTTCCTCGCGGCGGGCCTTGTCACGGCTGATCGAGGCTTCGCCCCGGGCGTTCTCGACCCGGTCAAGAAACACCTCGACCTCGTCGCCGACAGCGATTTCGGGGGCTTCACCGGGATTTGCGAATTCTTTCAGATCGACGCGGCCTTCCATCTTGTAGCCGACGTCGATGATGGCCTGGCCCGCCTCGATGGCGATGACCTTGCCCTTGACGACAGACCCTTCATCGGGCGTGTCGATCTCGAAGCTTTCTTCCAGAAGGGCTTCGAATTCTTCCATACTTGCTTTAGCGCACATGCGTGTTCAGTTCCTTTTCAAACGATTATTCCGGCCATGCGGTTGTCTCCGCAGGTCTTTCACTCGGTTCGCCCGCTCGCCCGTCCCGCAAAACAATCAGGGCCGGTGATTGACCCCGACCCTGCTCAAGTATTCGTTTCACGGGCTCTGACGACCTCTTGGACGGGGCGCGTATAGGCGAAGGCGGTGCGGATGGCAAGGGCCCTCGGCACCCGCTCGGTGCACCGCCATCGTCGCGAAAGCGGGAATTTTCCCGCACCGCGCAGGGCCACCGCGCGCTGCCCTCACCCGGCCTTAACGCCTCGGCCCGATAACTGGCGCCGGATCCACGCAGGGCCTGACAAACCCCGCAACGAAGGAAATACGGTTCAGCACGCCCTCAGACCGGAGGGTCCTGATCCTGCCGGCAGACGGGGTAATTCCCCCGATAGGGCCGGGTTCGCAAGAGCCCGGACGCGAACCGCAATGCCTTCGGGCGGCGCCGCCTGTTCCTTTCGTTCCATCGCGCCGGACAGCGGGCGATCCCGAGCCGTCTCAGCCCCGCGCCGCCCTGACATGGGCGATCGCGGCGGCCACCGCGTCCTCGACCGACATCTCCGTCGTGTCGAGCAGCAGCGCATCTGGCGCCGCCTTCATCGGCGCCGCGTCGCGTCCGCTGTCCCGCGCATCGCGGTCGTGCAGGTCGGCCAGCACCTTTTCGCGCGTCGTCTCGTATCCGCCTTCCACCAGCTCAAGATAGCGCCGCTCCGCCCGCACCTCGTCGCTCGCGGTAACGTAAAGCTTCACCTCTGCACCGGAACAGATGACCGTGCCGATATCGCGCCCGTCCAGCACCGCCCCGCCCTCGCGCCGGGCAAACTCGCGCTGGAACGCGACCAGCGCCTCGCGCACCTCGGCAATGGCCGCGACTTCCGACGCCGCCCGCGCGACCTCTGCCGTGCGCAAATCGTCGCGCTCCAGATCCACGGGCCGCAGGGCCCTTGCAGCGACAACCGGCTCCTCGCCATCCAGCACCCGCCGTCCCGTGGCACGGTAAAGTAGCCCTGTATCGAGATGCGCGAACCCGAAATGTTCCGCGACGGCACGAGAGATCGTGCCCTTCCCTGATGCGGCCGGTCCGTCTATCGCGACCGTGAACTTCACCGGTTCGCCCTCACCAGTTGCGCGCCCAGCCCCGTCATCAACGGCTCGAAAACCGGGAAAGAGGTCGCCACCGGCCCGGCATCATCGATGCTGACCGGCTTCTTCGCCGCCATGCCCAGCACCAGGAAGCTCATCGCGATCCGGTGGTCGAGATGGGTGCCACAGGTCCCGCCGCCGGGCACGCCGCCCGGCCCCATGCCATGCACGATCAGCGTGTCCTCGTCTTCCTCGACGGTCACGCCATTGGCCTCCAGCCCGCGCGCCATCGCGTCGATCCGGTCGCTTTCCTTGACCCGCAGTTCCTTGACGCCCCGCATCACCGTCCGCCCCTCGGCAAAGGCGGCAACCACGGACAGCACCGGATATTCGTCGATCATGCTGGCGGCCCGCTCCGGCGGCACCTCGACGCCCTTCAAACTGGAAAACCGCACCCGCAGGTCGGCCACCGGTTCGCCCCCTTCCTCGCGCTCGTTCTCGAAGGCGATATCGGCGCCCATCTCGACCAGCGTGGCATAAAGCCCGTTCCGCGTCGGGTTCTGGCTGACCCCCGGCACGGTGATCTCGGACCCCTCGACGATCAGCGCCGCACAGACCGGAAAGGCGGCAGAGGAGGGATCACGCGGCACCGCGACGCTCTGCGGCCGCAACTCCGGCTGTCCGGTCAGAGTGATCACCCGTCCCTCGCCGCTCTCCTCGACCGTGACCTCGGCGCCGAACCCCGCCAGCATCCGCTCGGTATGGTCGCGCGTCGCCTCCTTCTCGATCACCACCGTCTCACCCGGCGCGTTCAGCCCGGCCAGCAGCACCGCAGACTTCACCTGCGCCGAGGGCATCGGCACCGCATAGCGCACCGGAACCGGATCGGCAGCGCCGAGGATCGTCATCGGCAGCCGCCCCTTCGACCGGCCAAAGGCCTGCGCGCCGAACAGCGACATCGGATCGGTGATCCGCCCCATCGGCCGCGAGCGCAAGGACGCGTCCCCGGTAAACGTCGCGGCGATCGGCGAGGTCGCCATGGCCCCGATGATCAGCCGTACGCCGGTACCGGAATTGCCGCAGTCGATGACCTGCTCCGGCTCGGCGAACCCGCCGACGCCCACGCCATGCACCGCCCATTCGCCCGCGCCAAGATGCTGCACATCCGCCCCGAAGGCCCGCATCGCGGCGCCCGTATCCAGCACGTCCTGCCCTTCCAGCAAGCCGGTGATCCGCGTCTCGCCCACCGAAAGCGCGCCGAGGATCAGCGCCCTGTGGGAAATCGACTTGTCCCCCGGCACCTCGGCCACGCCCTTCAGCGCCGCCGCCTTGCGAGAGGTCATCGGAATCGGATCGCCATGGCCGGACATAGTGGCTCCTTCAAGATCGTCGCGCCGTGATAGCGCAGCCCCCCGGCACGGTCCATGCCGGAACGCGCCTTCCCATCCTTCATTGTCTCGAAAATATCCCCGCCGGAGGCTTCCGCCCCTAACGCCGCCGGAAGGTCAGGTAATGCGGCACCCGGCCCTCGCGCAGCGCCTTCGCCTCATAGCGCGTCTCCACCCAGTCATCCCAGGGCTCCCGCCAGTCCGATGGCCGCTCCGCCAGCCAGTCGAAACCGGCCTTCGGCACTTCCTCCAGCGCCTGCCGGACATAATCCGGAATGTCCGTCGCCACGCGGAATATTGCCCCCGGCGCCGTGACCCGCGCCAGCGGCTCCAGATGCTCGGGCGTCACGAAGCGCCGCCGGTGATGCCGCGTCTTCGGCCAGGGATCGGGATAAAGCAGGAAGGCCCGCTCGATGCTGGCATCCGGCAGGACGTCGAAAAGGTCGCGTACATCGTCGGGATGGATCGCGACATTCGACACCCCGGCATCCCGGATCTTGCCCAGCAACATCGCCACGACGTTGATGAAGGGTTCCGCGCCGATGATCTCGACCTCCGGATGCAGCGCCGCCTGATGCGCCATGTGCTCGCCGCCGCCGAACCCGATCTCCAGCCAGACCGGCTTGCCCCTGAACCGGGCCGCCATGTCCAGCGGCACCCGATCGGGGTTTTCGTCCCAGCCCACCTGTCCGGGCGACAGCGCAGCGAGGTCCTCGTCCAGATAGGCCTTCTGGCTCTCTCGCAGGGTCTTTCCCTTGCGCCGACCGTAGAAATTGCGCCACGGCGCGCCCGAGGGATGGCTGTCCTGGTTCATCCGGGCCTGCTACCCAATCGCCGGCGAAAGCGCAACGCATCACCGCGCCAGTCAATCTTCCGTTCTCAAATATCCCCGCGCGGAGCGCATCGCGGCGCGGGCCATGCCCGCGACGCAAATCCTCTCTCGACGCCGTCAGGCGTCACCGGTTTCAGACCGCCTTCTTCAGCGCCTCGACCAGATCGGTCTTCTCCCAGCTGAAGCCGCCATCGGCCTCGGGCTCGCGGCCGAAATGGCCATAGGCGGCGGTGCGCTGGTAGATCGGCCTGTTCAGCGACAGATGCTCGCGGATCCCGCGCGGGGTCAGGTCCATGACCCGCGCGACGGCGCGCTCGATGGCTTCGGGATCGGCGGCGCCGGTTCCGTGGGTCTCGACATAGATCGACAGGGGCTTGGCCACGCCGATCGCATAGCTCAGCTGCAGCGTGCAACGCTCGGCCAGGCCGGCGGCGACGACGTTCTTGGCCAGGTAGCGCGCGGCATAGGCGGCGGAACGGTCGACCTTGGTCGGGTCCTTGCCGGAAAACGCGCCGCCGCCATGCGGCGCGGCGCCGCCATAGGTGTCGACGATGATCTTGCGCCCGGTCAGCCCGGCATCGCCATCCGGCCCGCCGATCACGAAGGTGCCGGTGGGGTTGACCCACCATTCGGTCGCATCGGTGATCCAGTCCGAAGGCAGAACCTCGCGGATATGCGGCTCGACGATGGCGCGGATATCATCGGAACTCTGATCCTCCGACTCGTGCTGCGTCGACAGCACGATCGAGGTGACTTCCACCGGCTTGCCATCCTCGTAGCGCAGCGAAAGCTGCGATTTCGCGTCGGGCCGCAGGGTGGGTTCCTTGCCGGATTTGCGGACCTCGGCCAGCCGGCGCAGGATCGCATGCGCGTAATGCAGTGGGGCCGGCATCAGCGCCGGGGTCTCGCGGCAGGCATAACCGAACATGATGCCCTGGTCGCCCGCCCCGTCGCGGTCGACGCCCTGGGCGATATGTGCGGACTGCTCGTGCAGGAAGTTCAGCACATGGCAGGTGTTCCAGTGGAACTTGTCCTGCTCGTAGCCGATGTCGCGGATGCAGTCGCGGGCGATCTGGCCGATGCTGCCCATATAGCTGCGCAGCTTGTCCTGGTCGGTAAGGCCGACCTCGCCGCCGATGACCACCATGCCGGAGGTGGCGAAGGTCTCGCAGGCGACGCGGGCCTCGGGCTCCTCGGTCAGGAACGAGTCGAGGATCGCATCCGAAATCCGGTCGCAGACCTTGTCCGGGTGGCCCTCGGAAACGGATTCCGAGGTGAAGATGTAGTTCTGGCGGGCCATGAAGATCGCTCCATTAGGGGTTAGCTCGTCACGCCAGGAAGCCGTTGTGACGAGAATTCGGGACAGCGTTAATGACCTGTCAGGACAGGGTCAATCGGATTCTGCGGACCGCAGCGCCGGCAAGGCCGAAGCCCAACAGCAGCAGCATCGGCAGATCTCCGGTCCGGGCATAGATCGTGGGGGGCAAAGGCGGCGGCAATGCCGCATCGATCCGTCCCGCCACCCCCAGCGGCAGGCTGTCGATTATCCTTCCGCGCGCATCAATCATCGCCGAAACGCCGGTATTGGCGACGCGCACCATCGGCAGACCCAGTTCGACCGTCCGGGCGCGGGCCTGGGCGAGATGCTGGTAGGGACCCGAGAAGGTGCCGAACCAGCCGTCATTGGTGACCAGCAGCAGCCAGTCGGGCCGGTCCTCGCTGCGGACCTCGTGCGGAAAGATGCCTTCATAGCAGATCAATGGCAGCGCAGTGCCGAGCGGTCCGAAATCGAGCAGCTGGCTCTGGTCGCCGGGGCTGTAGCCCAGCCCGAACTGCGCAGCCAGCGGCGCCAGGCCGATCCGGCCCATCAGCCCGGACAGCGGCAGGTATTCCCCGAACGGCACCAGATGCGCCTTGTCGTAAAGGCCGGTCACCCGGCCCGCAGTGTCGAGCACGGCGATGCTGTTATAGGCGTGCTCGCCGTCGAACCGCTGCGCGCCCAGCACCACCGGCGCCGCACCGCCCGCCGCGGCGATTTCATCAAGCGGCGCGTCCGGATCGTCGATCAGGAAGGTCACCGCGACCTCGGGCCAGACCACCAGATCGGGCAGGGGATCGGCCGGGACGGCGGTCAGGTCGAGCTGGCGCTTGAAATGCACCGGCATCATCGCGGGGTCCCATTTCTCGCGCTGGTCGACATTCGGCTGCACCAGCCGGATCACCGGACGCGGACCGTCGCCGGGGACCGGCGCGTTCGCAAGCGACGCCGCGACCAGTCCCAGCGACAGGCCCAGGGTCGCCATCCCGGCCAGGCCAAGGATACTGCGGCGCGTCCAGGCCAGCGCGAGTGCCGCCGCGAAGGCCAGTGTCAGCAGCGTCAGCCCGTGCGGCCCGATAAAGGCCGAGAGCTGCAGGATCGGTGTCTCGGTCCAGATATAGCCGATCAGCGCCCAGGGAAACCCGGTGAAGGCGTAGCTGCGCAGGACCTCGGCCCCGGCCCAGCACAAGACCAGCAGCAGCGCCCCGGACTGCGGTCCGGCCAGCCGGCGTGCCACCCAGAACGCGCCGCCCCAGAACAGCCCGAAGCCCGCCGCCATCAGCCCCAGTGCGAAGGGCGCCATCCAGCCGTGGCGCGCGACATCGACCAGGAACGGCTCGACAATCCAGAACATCACCACCAGCGCATAGCCCGCGCCCAGCGTCCAGCCGCGCCGGAATGCCAGACCCGGCGTTGCCGCGCCATGGAACAGCAGAACCCCGGCGGCCAGTGCCGGAAGCGCCAGCCAGGGCAGCGCATAGGGCGCCTGCCCCAGACCGACCGCGACGCCGGTCAGCAATGCAAACGCAGCACCGCGCCAGCCCGCCCGCGCGGCGACATCGGCCTTTGCCGAACTCATTTCTGCTGGGAACCCGGAAGGCGGACGCGAAGCCGCTTGATCCGGCGGGGATCTGCCTCAACCACCTCGATCTCCAGCCCGTCGGGATGCTGGATCACCTCGCCCCGCGCCGGGACGCGGCCCATCAGCACGAAGACCAGGCCGCCGAGCGTGTCGACCTCCTCATCCTCGTCGCCATGGGTCAGGCGCATCCCGATCTCGGCCTCCAGATCCTCGAGCGGAGCCTTGGCCTGCACCAGGTAGATGCCGGGCTTTTCCATCTTCCAGAATTCATCCTCGTTGGTGTCGTGCTCGTCTTCGATCTCGCCGACGACCTGCTCGATCAAGTCCTCGATCGTCACCAGACCGTCGACGCCGCCATATTCGTCGATCACCAGCGCCATATGCATCCGTTCGCTCTGCATCTTCTGCAGCAGGATGCCGATCGGCATCGAGGGCGGCGCGTAAAGCAGCGGCCGCACCATGCTTTTCAGCGAGAACCGCGCGCCCTTGCCGTTGAATCCGTGCTTCAGCGCGAAATCCTTCAGGTGCACCAGCCCGATCGGGCTGTCGAGCGTGCCCTTGAAGACTGGCAGGCGGGTCATGCCGCTCTGCCGGAACACCTCGACCAGGTCCTCTTTCTTGATGTCCACCGGCACGGCGATGATCTCGGCGGTCGGGATCGCGACATCCTCCAGCCGCATCCGCCGCAGGTTCGCCATGCCAAGCGCCGACAGCCCCGGCACCGGGCGCTGGCCGGAGGGTGGGGGTCCGTTGATGTGATCCTCGTGAGTCTCCGAGGGCGTGAAGGCACCTAGAATCCGGCCAAGAAAGCCGCGGTGCCATTGACTATCGGGGTCTGGCGCGCTTTGCGCTGCGTTAGACCCGCCTTCCGTGTCGCCCATTGATCCTTCCAAAATCCGGCCGGTTCCGGCCCTAATCCACCCTATATGGGTCGGGAATCCCCAGAAGGGCAAGGGTCTCGGCTTCGATTCGTTCCATCAGCGCGGCATCTTGCTCGTGAATGTGATCGTAACCCAACAGATGCAGCGCTCCGTGGACCAGCAAATGCGTCACATGGTGGCCGACCGGTTTGCCCGCCGCCTCGGATTCGCGAAGGCAGGTCTCGTAGGCGATGGCGATGTCGCCCAGTTCGGGCAGCGACGGCGGACGGGGCGTCTCGCCGGGTGTCTCGGCGGCTAGCTCCTCGGCGGGCCAGGACAGCACGTTGGTAGGCTGCGGTTTGCCGCGGAAATCGGCGTTCAGCGTGGCGATGCGGGCGTCGTTGCAGCCCAGCAGGCTGATCTCGAACCGGTCGGGGGAAAGGCCCAGACGGACAAGCGTTCCATCGCAGGCGGCTTCGGCCAGCGAATCGAGGCCGATCTGGTTCCAGCGGGAATCTTCGACAAGCGTATCGGTCGTCATCCTTCCTCTATCGGCAACGCGGGCCTTTCAGGCAAGCCCCCGTGGCCTCGTCGATGATGGTCGAATGGCCGGGCGAACCGGCGGGCATTTTCACGCCCTTGGCGAGGATGAACTTGACCTGATGCGCGCCGTTCAGACCGGCGGGAAAGCGCGGCATGGCGCCGACGATCCGGTAGGTTTCGCGCCCCGCCGGTTCCAGAATACCGTCCTCGACAAGCTGGATCAGCCCGGCCTCCTGCGGCATCACCTGATAGGACTCGGCCTTGCCAGAGGCCACGACCTGCGCCGGATCGATCTCTATCACCCCACCGGGATGGAACCGGTTCAGCGCGGCGCGGGCCCCCGCGGCCGGGTCGTCCTTGGTCGGCGCGTCCTCGACCTTCTCGATCCCGTCGGCGGTCATCGCGTAGCGGTTGCCGTTATGGACCGCGATGTCGATCCCGTCATGGCTTTGTTTCTCGGGCACGATTTCACCCGAAGGCAAGCTTACCGTGCCAAGCGTATAGGCGGCGATCACCTCGTCCGGCACGCGACCGGTCAGCGCACTCGCCCTCGCCGTCGCGGTCCGCGCGTTGCGTTCCGAGGCCTTGGTGAAATACTGCGCACCGCAATCCCGGTCCGCGGTCAGCACGATCCTGTCGGCGGGAAGCCCGGTTACACCGGCGCGATTGCGCCCTTCCAGCGCAACAAAGCGTTCAACCCGCTCCACCGCGCCTTCAAGGCGGAAGATCACGTTGGAATAGGTGCTGACCAGCAGGTAGAGCGGGCGGTCACCCTCTTCGACCGAGATCGTGGCGACCTCGGTTTCGGTGTCCTGGCCGGCGATGGTCGTGGTCGAAAGCGCCCCTCCCTCGTAGCCGCCGATCAGGATGATCTTCGCCTCGCCCGTAGGTTCGGGAAGCGGGCATCTGGCCTTTAGCGTGGCGGGTTGAGGCGGCTGCTTTTCGGGCCTGACGGCGGCTCGCGGGGTCTGCATCGCCGGCTCGGAGGCGGCAATTTCCCGGATACCGCCGGTGATCTCGGTTAGGGTCACGCGGCCGTCGCCATTGCCGTCGAATTGCAGAAGCATGCCGGCCTCTGCCGCCCATCGCTCCGCCATCTGCCCCTGACGTTCGGGCACCGACGCCACCAGCAGTTCTGCGGTCGACAGGTCGCCGTCGCCATCCGCGTCATATGTGCTGAACGCGACTTCCAGTTTCACCCGGTCACCCGGCGACATCAGCGGCCGCAGCACCAGCATCTCGAGCCCTGACAGCATCAGGTCGCCGTCAAGATCGAAGCGCAGATACTGCCGCAACTCGTTCGCCCGAGCCTCGGCGGACTGCCGGCGGATATGGAGTTCGATGTCGTCCTGCGTCAGCTCGCCATCGGGCGCGATCTGCAGCAGTTGCGAAAGAAATTGCGTCATCGACCGTTCCGGCGTTTGGCGGATCACCCGGACGGTTCGCTCGTCCAAGCCCGCCGCCGCATCCTGCGCCTTGGCCGGGGCGGCCAGCCCAAGCACCATCATCGCCGCCAGAATTACACCTGTCCGCATCGCATACTCACCTGCTCCGAGTCCTGACCCGGTGCTACAAGGCGATCATGGCCAAAAAGTGAACGCGGGGGCTAAACGTCGTCGGCGTCGTAGGCCTCGATGATCCGCGCGACAAGCGGATGTCGGACGACATCCTTGGCGGTGAAATAATTGAAGCCGATCTTCTCGATGCCTTTCAGCAGCCGTTCGGCATCGGCCAGCCCCGAATGAACGCCGCGCGGCAGGTCGACCTGCGTTCGGTCGCCGGTGATGACCATGCGGCTGCCTTCGCCGAGACGGGTCAGGAACATCTTCATCTGCATGGTCGTGGCGTTCTGCGCCTCGTCGAGCACCACGAAGGCATTGGCCAGCGTGCGCCCGCGCATGAAGGCCAGCGGCGCGATCTCGATCTGTTTCTCCTCGATCAGCTTCGCCACCTGCTTGCCCGGCAGGAAGTCGTTCAGCGCGTCATAGAGCGGCTGCATATAGGGATCGACCTTGTCTTTCATGTCGCCGGGCAGGAAGCCGAGGCGTTCGCCCGCCTCGACGGCGGGACGCGACAGGATGATCTTGTCGACATGGCCACCGATGAACATGTTCACGCCCGCGGCCACGGCCAGGTAGGTCTTGCCGGTGCCCGCCGGACCGATGCCGAAAGCCAGTTCGTTCTGGTAGAGCGAACGGACATAGGCCTTCTGCGCCTCGGTGCGCGGTTCCACGGTCTTCTTGCGCGTCTTGATCTCGACCCGGCCCTCGCCGAACATCTCGATCTGGTCGCCGTCGCGGCTGCCGGTGCCGTCCTCGGATCGGCCCATGCGGATCTCTCCGTCGATCGCGCCGGCATCGATGCCGCGGCCGGATTCCAGCTTGGCATAGAGGCTTTGCAGAACCTCGGCGGCCTTGGTTCGCGCGTTGGTCTCGCCCACGACCGCCAGCAGGTTGCCGCGGCGCAGGATCTGCACGCCGAGCTTCTGCTCGATCTGGGCGAGGTTGCGGTCGAACTCTCCGCAGAGATCGATCAGCAGGCGATTGTCGGGGAATTCCAGCAGCGTTTCGTGAACGTCGTCTGGCGATGGCGGCGGGGTCAGTGCGCTAAATCCCAATAAACTCTCCGTCTCAGAGTGCCGGTGTTTCAATCGTGCCAACTCCGGCGGGGCCGCGCAAGTTCCATGACGGAAACTTCACGCGATTGACATGAAATCAGTGCAAAAGAGCACAATCCGTGTGCGATTGTTCGCCGGTGGCCACCATATCTTGATGAATTGGCGCGAATCAGGGCCGAATCTCTCCCGCCAGCGAATTCGTTTCGCTGCGGCGGATCGTGACCTTGCGGATATCGCCCGGCGCCAGCCCCGGCGCCGTGACATGGACCGCATGCAGATGGCCCGACTTGCCGACCATCTGGCCCTTCAGCCGGCCGGGTTTCTCGAAAAGCACATCGACCTCGCGGCCGACCATCGCTTGTTGCGCGGCATGCTGCTGGTCGGTCAGCAGCGCCTGCAGCCGCGCCAGCCGGTCGGATTTGGCTGCCTCATCCACCTGGTCGCGCTTTGCCGCCGGGGTGCCGGGGCGGCTGGAATACTTGAACGAATAGGCTTGTCCGTAATTCACCGCGCGCACGAGCGCCATCGTCGCCTCGAAATCCGCTTCGGTCTCGCCAGGGAAGCCGACGATGAAATCGCCAGACAGCAGGATATCGGGCCGCGCGGCGCGGATACGCTCGATCAGCCGCAGGTAGGCCTCTGCCGTGTGCTTGCGGTTCATCGCCTTCAGGATCCGGTCCGATCCCGACTGCACCGGCAGATGCAGGTAGGGCATCAGCTTATCGCAACGCCCGTGCGCGGCGATCAGCGCCTCGTCCATGTCGTTGGGGTGGCTGGTGGTGTAGCGGATGCGCGCCAGCCCGTCGATCTGGGCCAGGTCGCCGATCAGCCCGGCAAGACCGCGATCATGACCGTGATAGGCGTTCACGTTCTGGCCCAGTAGCGTGATTTCCCGCACGCCCCGCTCGACCAGATCGCGGGCCTCGGCCAGCACGCGGTCGGCCGGACGGCTGACTTCGGCGCCGCGGGTATAGGGCACGACGCAGAAGGCGCAGAACTTGTCGCAGCCCTCCTGCACGGTCAGGAACGCGGTCGGGCCGCGCGACGCCTTCGGACGGGTCGCCAGATGGTCGAACTTGTCCTCCTCGGGAAACTCGGTTTCCAGCGGGTGTTCGCCACGGCGCACCCGCGCCTCCATCTGCGGCAGGCGGTGATAGCTTTGCGGGCCCACGACCAGATCGACGGCGGGCTGGCGGCGCATGATCTCGGCGCCCTCGGCCTGCGCCACGCAGCCGGCCACGCCGATCTTCAACTCCGGATTGGCTGATTTCAGCTCTTTCAACCGGCCAAGCTCGGAATAGACCTTCTCGGCGGCCTTCTCGCGGATATGGCAGGTGTTCAGAAGGATCATATCGGCATCATCGGCGCGGTCGGTGGCGACATAGCCCTGGCCGCCCATCGCCTCGGCCATGCGCTCGCTGTCATAGACGTTCATCTGGCAGCCATAGGTCTTGATGAACAGCTTGCGTTGCGCCATCGCCCCGGTCCTTTCCTCTGGTCCCGCGTCCTACAGGCAACCGCGCGGCGCTGCAACGCTTGCAATTTTCACGCTTCATGTGATTTTCACGCCTGACGGGCAAGAAGGACGCGCGATGCGCTACAACTCTCTGGCAGATTTCCTGAATACCGGGCGGGCGGCGCTGGCCAAGGGGCCGGTAGCGCTGATCATGGTCGAGGATCTCGTCGAGATCGACAGCACGCTCAGGCACCACCAGAAGGCGGGCTTCGCGCCGATCGTGCTATTCGCGCCCGCCGAACTGGACCTGCCCGAATCCCTCGAAGACACCGTCCACCGGGTGACCTACGATGTCACCCGGCCGGGCGCGGTCGAACAGGCGGTGAACGCGGTGATCGACGCCGCGCCGGGGATCTGGATCTATTACTGCTACAACGCCGAATACCTGTTCCACCCGTTCTGCGAGACCCGCAGCATTGCCGAGCTTCTGGCCTTCCACACCGAAGAGCGCCGCGATGCTGTGCTGACCTATGTCATCGATCTCTATGCAGGCGATCTGGGCGAACATCCCGGCGCGGTCGCGCTTCAGGATGCGTGGCTCGACCGCTCGGGCTATTACGCGCTCGCCCGCAAGGACGCCGCCGGTCACCCGATGAACCGCCAGCTCGATTTCTTCGGCGGCCTGCGCTGGCGTTACGAGGAACATATCCCCGAACCCCGCCGCCGGATCGACCGGATCGCCCTGTTCCGCGCCAAGCCGAAGCTCAGACTGTTGCCGGGACATCTTTTCAACGATGAGGAATACAACACCTTTTCCTGCCCCTGGCATCACAACATCACGCTGGCTATCGCCTCGTTCCGCACCGCCAAGGCGCTGAAGGCGAATTCCGGCTCGACCTTCGACATCCCGACCTTCAAATGGCACAACTCGATCGAGTTCGAGTGGCAGTCGCAGCAGCTGCTGGATCTTGGCCTGATGGAGCCGGGGCAGTGGTTCTAGCGCCCGGTCGCCCTCAGGACGACAAGGATCGTCCGGCCCGCGATACGCAGATCCCGGCCCAGCGACAGCGTCTGCGCATAGGCATGGTCGTAGCGCGCCCGTTCGCCGAAACCGCCGGAATTGCGGCAGCCGACCTGCCATAGTCCCGAAATTCCCGGCCGCAGCCCGTAATAGGCCGGGGCCGCGGGCAGCGCGTCGTAAAGCGGCTTCTGCGCCGGGGTGAACGGGCGCGGCCCGATCAGGCTCATCTCGCCCCGCAGCACGTTCCAGAGCTGCGGCAGCTCGTCGAGGCTGCTGCGCCGAAGGAACCGGCCGAGCCGGGTGATGCGCGGATCATCCGTCAGCTTCTGGCTGGTCCGCCACTCCGCCGCGCAGCCGGCATCCTCGCGGATCATCCGCGTCAGCAGCGCATCGGCATCAGGCACCATCGTCCTGATTTTCCAGCAGCCGAACACCTTGCCATGGCGCCCGATACGGGTCTGGCGGTAGAACGCGCCCCTGCCATCGCCGGCGGTCAGAATGGCGAGCAGCATGATGACCGGCAGCACGATCGGCGCGAGCGCCAGGACCACCGCGACATCCAGCGCGCGCTTTCCGCCCCCACCATAGAGCCGCCGAACCGGGGCCCAGCGGACCGGCGCAATCATCAGATCGTCGAACTGGGCAAGACTCATGGCTGGCACCTTCCATCCGGCTGGCGGCGGCCCGATTGCCGCTGCGGGGGCAAGTTGCGGCTCGGTTCCTTAAATTCTGCTTAAAATTTTCAGCTGTTTCGACGCGAATTCCGGGCATTTGCCGCGCCCGGACCGCGATCTGCGTGCGGCCGGGTAAAGAGTTGCAAGTCTTCTGCCCTATCCTTCACAGGCGACTCGGGGTGAGTCGCGGCATCCGGCTACGGATGCAGATCACTGGTGGGAATATCATGGCCCGGTCATGCCTTGCGGTGCGCGCGCCGCTTATACTCTATCTGTCGGCAGCCCTTGCGCTGGTCGCCCTGCTTCACGGCCCGGCAGAGGCGCGGCAGGGCGTGCTCATCGTGCGCGACGATCCCGGCGGCGCGGTCGCGCAAAGGGTCGCGGCGGTGCGCGCGCTGCGAGCCAGCCGGACGCGGGTGGAAATCCGCGGCGACTACTGCCTGTCGGCCTGCACGCTCTATCTCGGGCTGGCCGATCTTTGCGTCGCGCCGCGCACGGTTTTCGGCTTCCACGGCCCGGCCTCCGAGATCTACGGGATCGGCCTGACGCCGGCGAAATTCGAACACTGGTCGCAGGTGATGGCGACGCACTATCCCGAACCCTTGCGGTCCTGGTATCTCAGCGTCGCCAGAAATCGGACCACCGGTTTCTACTCCATCCGGGGGGCGGACCTGATCGCCTTGGGGGTCGCGGCCTGTTCCACCAGTTGAACGGGCGCGACGGGCTGGCAGAGGCATAGGCGGAAGCGGCCGGGACCGACCCGGCCTGCCCGCTTGCAACCGCCCGCGCCACCCGGCCGATCGCCGCCGCTTGGGCGCGATCCGTGGTGGCGCGCTCCAGCTCTCCCAAACCGGCCGCCAGCCAGGGCAATGCCTCGGGTTCCACAGCTTCGGCCGCATCAAGCAGAACCGCCGCCAGCATTCCGATCTGGCTGTTGAGTTCCGGCTCTTGCAACGCGGCGTCGCGCAGCCTTGCGAGCGTCGCCGCCACGTCTGCCCCGCAGGCGTCGGTCCGGCAGGCGGCGCGCAACGACTGCTCCTCGAACAGGGCCTGGGCCAGCCCTGCGCCGGGCAGCGCCACAAGCACCGCGCCGCCGATCACTGCCGCCGCAGTGCGCTGCCATATCTGCCGCATTCACGCCTCCTTGGTCATCGGCCCATGGAAGCCGAAGAATGATTAATCCTAAATTAACGCTGTTGCCGTTCTGATGCCGGCGTCGCGCCAAAGGTGCGACAGTTCGCAGAATGGAACGCCGGTGCCCCTGTTCGACCGCCGCCTGATCGAGATCGCGCTGTCCGCCATGCTTGTCGCGGCGGGCCTTGCCGGTCTGCTGGCAGAGGGCCGCGCGGCGATGGGCGGCGATCTGTCGGCGCCGATCGGGCTGTCAGCGGATCGCAAGCTGACGGCACTGTTCCAATGCGACAGGGCGATGGCCCTACCCGCCCTCGCCCTGCAATCCGCGCAGGTCCGCGCCGGTATCGCGGCACGCTGCGCCGCGCGGGCGAAGACGGTGCTTGAAGATGCTCCGGCGCATGGCTTTGCCCACCTCGTCGCCGCCGCCGCGTCCGATGACCTGCAGAGCGTCGGCGATCATCTGGCCGCGTCGCAGGACGCTGCCCCGCATCAGGGCTGGCAGGCAGAGCGGCGGTTGCTGCGTATGGCATCGGGCAGTCCCGGGCTTCGCGACCGGCTGGCCCCGGCGGAAATACGCACCTTGCTGACCAGCGAAACCGGCACGGCGCTGGTGCTGAGCCTCGCGCAAAACGCGCCCGGTCTGCGCGAGATGATGTTGCGAGAAGCAAAGACGCTGCCCGCTGCCGATCTTAGGCGGCTCTTGCGGCTGTGGCGCGACGGGGCAGGCGCATGACCGCGGATCTGGCTGCGACTGGCCGGGTTCGGCCGGCCCCAAGGGACGTGATCGGCGCGGCTTTGGTCGCGGTGATCCTTGCATTGCCCTTCGCCGCAGGCGGGGCAGAGCCGCTGGCATGGTTCGGGCTGGCGATCGTGCTGGGATTGACCGGCCTCTTCGCCACCCGTTCCCTGCCCGCCCGGCGGACACCGCTGCCGCGCGGCGCGGCGGCGCTGCTGCTGGCCGGGCTGGCGCTGGCCGGCATCGGGCTGGCGCAGGCCGCGCTGGCGCATCTGCCGCTGCAAGCCTCCGCTCTCGCTCTGCCCGGCCGCGTGCTGATGCTGCGCCCCGGCAGCCTGTCGCCCGACGCGTCAATTCTGGCCGCGTTCAGGATCGCCACGGCGATGCTGTTTCTCTGGCTGGTTCTGATCGCCGCCACGGACCCGCGCCGCGCGCGCCGGATCGCCCTTGGGCTGGTGGCGGCGGTGACGGTGCAGGCGCTCTGGGCGCTGCTGCTGCTCGGGCCGATGGGCGAGGGCCGGATCACCGCCTATCCCGGCATCGCGGTCGGCGGTTTCGTCGGGCGCAACGCGCTGGCCACCTATCTGGGCATGGGGCTGGTCCTGGGGCTGGCGCTGCTGCGCGATCGGCCAGGGGCGCTCTTGGCACTGGGATTGCTGACCATCGCGGCGGCGCTTCTGGCGACGCAGTCCCGCATGGGGATTGCCGCGACGGGTGTGGCGGCCACCATCGTTCTGCTGGCGCGACCAGGCGCGAGCCGCTTGACCTCGGCGGGCCTCGGGGTCGCGCTGGCGGCGCTGGCGCTTGTCCTCGGTCTCGGCCTTGCCGACCGCGCGGTGCATCTCGGCCCCGACCTGGCGATGCGGGCAGAGCTTTACCGGCAGATCCTGCCGATGATCGCCGCCCGCCCGCTGACCGGTTTCGGGCTGGACAGTTTTGCGTTGGCCTTCGAGATCTTCCACCGCCCGCCGCTGCCCTCGGATCTGGTCTGGGACCGGGCGCATTCGACCTATCTGACGCTCTGGTCCGAGGCCGGGCTGCTCGCCGGATCGCTGCCGCCGCTGGCCGGGCTTCTGGCGCTGGCGCTGCTCTGGCGGCGTCGTGCGGCGCCGCTGGCGCTGGCCGCCCTTGCCGCGCTGATCCTTGCCGGGCTGCATTCGCTGGTCGATTTCAGCCTCGAGCTTCCCGCCAACCTTCACCTGCTGCTTGCCCTTGTCGGGCTGGGCCTGGGCCCCGCCCTGCCCGCGAAAGGATAACCCATGGACCATTCCGAGATCGAACTGCGCAACATCATCGCCATTCTGATGCGGCAAAGGCGGGTTATCGGCGCGGCCTTCGCGCTGATCCTCGGCCTGGCGGGGCTGTATCTGCTGACCGTGACGCCCAGCTTTACCGCCACGACGCTGGTGCTGGTCGATCCGCAGCAGAAGAACCTGCTCGACCCCGATGCGGGGCGCGCCGGTTCGTCCGCCTCGGACAATGCGCGGGTCGACAGCGAGGTGGAGATCCTGCGCTCGGACGCGGTGGCGCTGGCAGTGATCGGCTCTGCCGACCTGATCGCCGATCCGGAATTCGGCCCGCGCCTGGGGCTGGCCGACAAGCTGGCCCGCGCGGTGGGCACGGCCCATGCCGCGCCGGCGCCCGGCGCCGCGCTTCTCGCCGGCACGCTGGAACGTGTCCGTGACGCGGTGACGATCCGGCGGCGCGGGCTGACTCATCTGATCGCGGTCTCGGCCAGCTCCGCCGACCCGGCGCGGGCCGCCGACCTCGCCAATGCGCTGGCCGGGGCCTATATCGGCCAGCAGGTGCAGGCCAAGATCGAAGGCTCGCTGGCGGCGCGCGATGCGCTGCAGGAACAGATCGAACTGGCGCGCGGGTCGCTGGCTCGGTCCGAAGCGGCGTTCGAGGATTATCTCGACGAGAACATCGCGCTGATCGCCGCCGAGACCGGGAGAAGCGATATCGCCGGCCTGCAGGGCGCTCTTGCCGGGCTGCGCCGGGACATGCGGCAGGAAACCGCGGCGCGCGCCGATCTGCAGCGGCTCGCCGGCGCTGGCGACTGGACCGCCCTCAGCGAAAGGCTGGGCGATCAGGCGCTGCGCCAGATCGAGTCCGAGCGGCAGGCGCTGGCCGCACGCCTGGCGGGGCTGCCGGGCGACGGCCCGGCAAGCCCCGATCTGCGCGCCGAGCTTGCCGCATTGGAGCGCGCGATGCAGGACCGGTCCGACGCCGCCCTGGTGGGCATGGCCGACCGGATCGGCGAAATCGACCGCGAGGCGGCGCGGACCCGCGCCGATCTGCGCGAACGCCTGTTGCAGAGCGACCTGCCGCCGGACCTGCTGGCCGGCATCTACACCGCGCAGCAGCAGGCGGGGATCGCCCGCAGCCAGTATCAGACCCTGCTGGCCCGGCTCAGCGATGTCGAGACGCAGGCCCGGATGCAGCTGCCCGACGCCCGTATCGTCTCGCCCGCCCTTGCGCCGGCTTCGCCGGCCTTTCCGGACCGCAGGATGGTGCTGCTGGCGGCGCTCGCGCTGGCCGGCGGGCTGGGCGTCGGCGGGGCCTTCCTGAAGGAATACTATATCGGCGGCATCACCTCGGCGGTGCAGCTCTCGGATCTGATCCAGGCCCCGACCGGCGCCGCGCTGCCCTATGCGCCGGAACGCCGGGACGGGCGGCTCGGCATCGCCGAACGCATCGTCGACGCGCCGTTGTCGGTCTATGCCGAGTCGGTGCGCGAGCTGCGCGCGGCGATCGACCAGGCGTTCCGCGCCACGACGCCGACCGGCGCGATGGCGCGCGGCCGGGTGATCCTGGTCAGCTCGGCCCGCGCCGGCGAGGGCAAGACCACGACCGCGCTGGCGCTGGCCCGGACCTATGCGCTGGCCGGAAAGCGCACGCTTCTGATCGACGCCGATCTGCGCAAGCCGTCGGTGCACAGCCAGCTGGGATTCGCGCCCGATGTCGGGTTTCTCGATTACCTGCGCGATCCCGATAACGCGCAGATCTCGAACAGCTTCTACGCCCGCGATCCGGCCAGCCCGCTGGCATTGCTGATGGGGGCGGCGCGCAGCGACATTCCCACCGACCAGCTGCTGAATTCCGCGACCTTCGAGGCGCTTCTGGACCAGACCCGCGACGTCTATGACATCGTGATCCTCGACTCTCCGCCGCTGCTTCCGATCGTGGATGCCCGCTACATCGCGCATAATGCCGATGCGGTGGTGCTGGTCGCGCGCTGGGTTTCGACCAGCCAGAGCGACCTGCGCGCCGCCGTGCAGCCGCTGCGCGCCGCGATGAAGACCGAGGCGGCGCTGATCCCGGTCCTGAACCAGCAGCGGGCGGAACGACTGTCGGCCAAATACGATGGCTATGCGCAGGATTATTCCGCCAAGGTCTGATAAAGGGGTGGGTTCACAAACGAAGTGCAAATTCTGTATTAAAACAGAGTGTTGCATGGAGGCTGTTGAATGGGAACCCACTACTCTCACCTGAGATTGGAAGAGCGCCGCAAGCTGGCCAACTGGCTTGAAGCCAAAATGCCGATAGCGGAGATCGCAGATCGTTTGGGCAGAGATGCCTCGACCATCTACCGTGACATCAAGCGGAACAGATACACGGACACCGAACTCCCAGAGCTGAATGGTTATCATGCGTTGGTCGCGCAGGATAAGTACGAGAAGCGCCGCGCGGTCCATCGCAAGATGGTGGTGCACCCTGACTTGAAGGCCGCCATCGAAGACCGGCTCAAAGCCGGATGGTCGCCCGAACAGATCGCTGGCCGGATGCGTCTGGAACGTCATCCGATCCGCGTCAGCCATGAGACGATCTGCCGCTTCGCCTATTCCAAAGATGGTCGTGCAGAACAGTTCTATAGGCATCTGCCCGAGCATCGCAGACGCCGCAGACCACGTGGATACCGCAGGCACAACCGGACGCATATCTTTGATACACAAAGTCTGTCACACAGGCCTGACCGCATCGCGGAGCGCTCGGAGTTCGGTCATTGGGAGTGCGACCTCATGATGTTCCGCAAAGAGCATGGAAAGGTGAACGTCACGTCCTTGGTGGAACGGGTGAGCCGGTACGCCGTCGTGATGCGCAACGAGGATCGCACCTCTAAGCCGATCATGGAGGCGCTAATCCAAGGTCTGGCGCCCCTGCCCGCTGATGCCCGTCAGTCGATCACCTTTGATCGTGGCACCGAGTTCTCGGCCTGGCGTTACCTCAAGGCCGGGATCGGCGCAGATGCATGGTTCTGCGACCCGCAAGCGCCCTACCAGAAAGGCACCGTCGAGAATACAAACAACAGGCTGCGGAAATACCTGCCTCGCTCAACGGAACCGACGGCGCTGACAAATCGATATCTGAGGTCGATTTGCCATCGCCTCAATGCAACGCCGCGGAAGTGCCTGAGCTACCGGACACCAGCCGAGGTCTTTGAAAGCGAACTGATGGAGTTGCGGAAGCGATTGGAGTAAAACGACATATCAGGAACTGCACTTCAGCGTGAGTTCACTAGGGCACCGTCCGGCAATCTCTCGGCGGGCTGCTTTGGATATCACTCCCCGGTCGAAACTCATGCTATGATCCCGGCGAGTCGCGCCTGCGCCGACAGGCCACCGCCCCCCGGCAGATCGGAGTGTGAGATGTCGTCGCAGACCGAATTCGACGCATGGAGCGCTGGACAGAATTACGAACATTACATGGGGCGTTGGAGCCGCGTCGTTGCGAAGGAATTTCTGACTTGGCTGGCCCCGGCCGCAGACCTGGACTGGCTCGAGGTGGGATGCGGCACCGGCGCTCTCACGCAGACGGTTCTGTCCCTTGCCGCGCCGCGATCGCTGCTCGCGACCGATCAGTCCGCAGACTTCGTCGCCCATGCGCAAGCCGGGATGAACGACAGCGGGGCGCGCTTTCAGGTTGCGGACGCGACGCAATTGCCCTGCGCCGACGCGAGTTTCGACGTTGTCGCATCCGGGCTTGTCCTGAATTTTGTTCCCGACAGGCAAGCTGCCCTTGCCGAAATGCGCCGCGTGCTGCGTCCGGGTGGGCTTCTGGCGTTTTATGTCTGGGATTATCCCGGCGGCGGGATGGGTTTCGTCGATGCGTTCTGGAAGGCCGCAGCCGAGGTCGATGAAAAGGCGACCGAGCTGGACCAAAGCAAGCGGTTTTCGTTCTGCACGAAAAGCGGGCTTTCCCGCCTTTGCGACGACGCGGGCATGCCCGGTGCAGACGTGGCCGCCATCGAGGTTGAAACCCGCTTTCCGGATTTCGAGGCATTCTGGCATCCCTTTACATTGGGTGCCGGTCCGGCGCCGGGATATTGCAGAAGCCTGTCCGAAGATCGACGCCAGCGCCTGAAAGACCACCTTGCTGCCCGGCTCGGTGGCGCGGGCCCTGTCGTTCTGCCGGCGCGCGCCTGGGCGGTAAGGGCCAACCGTCCTCGATCAGCCTGACCAGCCGCTCTCGATCCAGAGGCGCCAGTCCCGCATCGAGGGACACCGGACCAGCGGCTATTCCGCCGCGATACGCGCCGCCGCAGCCACCGAGGGGCCGAAGACCAGCGTCTCGTAGCTGGCCAGCACGTTGGACCAGCGAAAGTCGCGGGCATGGCGCTGCCGCGCGCCCATCCGGGCGCTGAACTGCACCAGATCGTTGGTGGCGAAGGCGCGGATATGCTCGGCGCATTCCTCTTCGTCCCGGAAGAACCGCTGATCCTCGCCCGCCGTCCAGCGGTTGAACGGGTTGTCATGCGCGATCACCGCGTTGCCGGCGCCAAGCGCCTCGACCAGCGAGGGATTGGTGCCGCCCACCTGGTGGCCGTGCATGTAGCCGCGGGCGTGAAAGCGCAGCGATCGCATCGTGTCGGCGTCATAGATCGCGCCGGGGAACAGCGTGCGGTTGCCGCCCGCCGCGCGCACCGCGCGATGATAGGGATTGGCCGGGTCGAGCCGGCCCAGCACCATCAGGTCGGTATCGGTATCGGCGGCGCGATGGGCGCGCACGATCTCGAGCACCGAATTCTCCGGCTCGACCCGCGCGATCGAGATGAAATAGCGCCCCGGCACCAGCCCCAGCGCCCGGACCGGCGCATCCGAGGCGGCGCCGATGATATCGGCGCCGTAGGGGATCATGATCGCGCGGCTGCGGCAGCGTTTCTCGACATGGGCGGCGATCTCGGGGTGGTCGGCGATCGGCGCGGTGGCCAGGTTCGAGCCGATGACCTCGTTCAGGAACAGCCACAGCTTGGCGGGTTTCGACCATTTCTTCCGCTTCCACTCGACCCCGTCCATGTTCATGTAGACCTGCCGCCCCTTCAGCCGCTGCAGCAGGTTGAACACGGCGGTGTTGTAGCCCAGCACCAGGTCGGCGCCGGGCTGGCCCAGCACATGCCGCACGCAGGCCAGATCGAATTGCATCGTGCCCGCCACCCCGCCGCGCGAGGGACAGAAATGCACCCGGTGGATGCCGTGCCATTCATCCTCGCGGCCGTCGCGGTCCGCCGGATCGTCGGACTGGCAATAAACAGTGACCGAGACGCCGCGCGAGACGAGGTAGAGCGCCAGCCGCTCGGCGAAGGTTTCGAACCCGCCATGCGCCGCGGGAATGCCCCGGGTGCCGAGAATGTTGAGATGGAAACGTGCCAGCATGTCGCTTCTCCTGCGGCATCGGCGGCGCGGTTCGGAACGAGTTCGCGCGGCCCTTCGCTTCATCTAAAATCGCAACGGATTAACGTCGGGTTAACCGGTTCGGCAGAGGATCGGGCGAGGTGAACAAGAGCGGGGACGGCATGAGGCACTTGCGGTATCAGGCGCGGCTGACCTTTTCGACCAAGGTCCTGTCGGCGCTGATCAGCTACGCCTTCGCCATCCTGCTGGCCCGCGCGATGACCGCCGAAAGCTTCGGCCAGGTCGCCTTCTTCATGAACGCGGCGGCGCTTTTGTCGGTGGTCGGCGCGATGGGGCAGCAGATCGCGATGGTCCGTTTCGTCCCTCCGCTCCGCGCCTGGGGCGACCGGAGCGACGCGCTGCCTGATTTCGTGGGCCAGGCCTATGCCCGCGCGCTGACGGGGTCCGCCCTGCTGTTCGTCGCGGCCTCGGCGCTGGCGATCTCGGGCCTCCTTCCCCGGCTTCAGCCGCTGCACGCGCTTGCCGGCTTCGCGCTGATCCCGGTGATCGGCTGGGTCGACATCCAGTCGCATCTCGCCCGCGCCCTGCAACGCCTGCCGCTGGCGCTGGTGCCGAAGGAAATCCTGTGGCGCGGGCTGTCGGCGCTGGCGATCCTCGCCGCCGCACTGCATGCCGATTGGCAACCGCTTGGCGCCGGCCCGGTGCTTGCCGTGCTTCTGGCGGTGCTTCTGCTGCTGGCGATCCTGCAGGGTGCTGTGCTGGAGCGGCTTGCAGGCTTTCGGCCGCGCCCGCGCTGGCGCCCCAGGGCCATCGCGCGGCGCGACTGGTGCGAAACGACGGTTCCGTTCTGGGTCAGCTCGGTCTCCAATATCTTCCTGGCCAATGCCGACGTGATGACGGTCGCGCTGCTGTTCGGCCCCGCCGAGGCGGGCATCTATTTCGCGGCGAACCGGCTGGCGCAGATCCTGGCTTTCTTCGTCATCAGCCAGAACATCGTGATCGGCCCGCAGCTGGCCAGCGCCTCGGCGACCGGACGGATCGCCGATATCGCGGCGATCCTGCGCGGTTCGACCCGGGCGGCGACCGTGCCGACGCTGGCGGCGGGCGCTGCGATCCTTCTGGCCGCGCCGCTGCTTCTCGGGCTGTTCGGGCCGGCATTCGGCGCGGCGGTCCCGGCGCTGCAGCTGCTGGTCCTTGCCGCCATCGTGAACGCGGCGGGCGGTCCGGCCGATATCGCGCTCAACATGTGCGGCCATGACCGGCTGGCGATGCGGGTGAGTCTGGTCAATCTGGCGCTGTCTGCCGCCGCGCTTGGCCTTGGCGGGGCGCTTGGCGGCGCGCTTGGCGTCGCAGCCGGGGTGCTCGCGGCGACGGTCTTGCGCAAGATGCTCTACTGGACGGCGCTGCGATCGGCGACGGGGCTGCGCAGCGATGTGCTGGCCCCGGCACCGGCGGCGATCTGACATGGCGCCGCCCGCTGCCCGCCTGATCGTGGCACTTGTGGCGCTGCGCTGGCTGGCCGGGATCGCCGACAATTTCGGCGCGACCGGCGCGTCAGAGGCGGCGGCGCTGGTCCTTCTGGCCGCGCTCGGCCTTCTTGTCCTGACCCGGATGCGGCTGGCGCGCGACCCGGCGCTGCTGGTCGCGGGGCTGCTGGCTTGGGTGATGACCGGCGCGCTGTCCGCCTTGGCCGCGCCGATGCCGCGCGGGATCGAGGCGGCGGCGCTGCTGACGCTTCTGCTGCTCTACGCGCTCTTCGCCGAGGCGGCCTTCGCCCATCTGCGCCAGCCCGGCGCGCAGGCCCCGCTGCGCCGCTTCCTGCGGGTCTTCGTACTGGCCGGGGCGGCGCTGTCGGTCTGGCAGGTGGCAGGGGGCGGCGGCTTCACCGATCCCGGCAAGCCCGACGTGACCCGCGCCTTCGGCAGCGACGTGCACCCGGTCTCCTTCGCGCTGCAGATGCTGGCCGCGCTGCTGGCGCTCGAGGTGATGCGGCTGAAATCCGGCCAACGGTTCGGCTGGGTCCATGCCGCGCTGGTGGCGGCGGGCGCGCTGGCGCTCTACCTCAGCTTCGCCCGCACCGCCTGGGTGATGGCGCTAGTGGTCGCGGCGGTGGCGCTCTGGCATGGCGGCGGCCGGGGACGGCTGCTGCTGGTCTCGCTCGCGCCGCTCGGGCTGGCGCTGCTGGCGCTGTCCGACCGGTTCGACGACCTCGCGAGCTTGCCCGCCTTCTGGCAGGGGTTCAGCTTTGCCGAAGCGGTGTTCGACTACCGCCAGATCGACAATTCCGTCAGCTGGCGGCTGGTCAACTGGTCCCATGGTTTGCACCAGGCGCTGGACCGCCCGCTGCTGGGCTTCGGCCCCGGGCAGTCGGCGCTGTCGAGCCATTTCAGCCTGGAGATGCACAACCTGCTGCTGGAGGGCTTCTTCGAGGGCGGTGTCTTCGGCCTTGCCGCGATCCTGATCACGCTGGCCGGGCTCTGGAGGCTGCATCGCCGGCTGCCCGCCGCGACCGGCGCCGACCGGCGCGCCCGCGCGCTGGCCAACGGCTTCGGCGCGGCGCTGCTTCTGGCGGTGCTGTTCTCGACCAGC
This sequence comes from uncultured Alphaproteobacteria bacterium, assembly GCA_942492375.1. GTDB lineage: Bacteria > Pseudomonadota > Alphaproteobacteria > Rhodobacterales > Rhodobacteraceae > JAHEAO01. The sequence goes on along the minus strand of CALOEL010000001.1, from coordinate 4,599 downwards.
CTTGTCGACCAGCTGATGACCGTGCTGCTCTACCTGATCCTGCTGACGGCGGCCGCGGCCCCGGCCCGCGCGGTCAGCCCGCAGCAGAGCGGATCGCGCGGATATTTTCCCCGTAGGGAGACGGGTTTCCGACCGATCCGCCCCTGAACACCGCCGAGCCCGCGACCAGCACATCCGCTCCCGCCGCCACGACCAGCGGCGCGGTGGACGGATCGACGCCGCCGTCGATCTCGATATGAACCGGCCGGTCGCCGATCATCGCGCGGATGTCGCGGACCTTATCGACGCAGGAGGTGATGAACTTCTGGCCGCCGAAACCGGGATTGACCGTCATCACGCAGACAAGGTCGACCATGTCCAGCAGCGGGCGAAGCACCTCTGCCGGCGTGCCGGGGTTCAGCGCCAGCCCGGCCTTGCAGCCCGCCCCCCGGATCGCCTGCAACGTGCGGTGGATATGTGGCCCGGCCTCGGCATGGGCGGTCAGGATGTCGGCACCCGCCTCGGCGAAAGCCTCGATATAGGGATCGACGGGCGCGATCATCAGATGCACGTCCATCACCGTCTTGATATGCGGCCGGATCGCCTTGCACATGGCGGGGCCGAAGGTGAGGTTCGGCACGAAATGCCCGTCCATCACATCGACATGGATCCAGTCGGCGCCCTCGGCCTCCACGGCTTCGATCTCTCGCCCGAAATCGGCGAAGTCGGCGGAGAGGATCGAAGGGGCGATCTTGAGCGAACGGTCGAAGGCCATGGGCGATTCCCTTGTTGCTGTCCCCGTCTAAAGCGAGACGGGGCCGGATGGAAAGGGACTGTCGCATATCGGCATCCGCACGGATCGGGGATGCCGCACTGCGGCAGGCTGTCGCCGCATCGCGGCGGGAATGGCCCCCGGCGCGGCGCCGTGCTATCACGGGCCATGCAGAAACGGCGGCTTCATTCCAGCGAGATCTTCCAGCCCGGCGAGGCGGTGCATTTCACCCGCGCGGTGCTGTCGAAGCGCCCGATCCGGCTGATCCACGATCACGATTTCCCCGAGGTCTTCTGGCTACAACACGGCCGCGCCCGGCATCTGGTGAACGGCGCCCGAGACCTGCTGCGCGAGGGTGATCTGGTGTTCATCCGTCCCTCTGACAGCCACGGACTGCAGGGGCTGGACGACCAGACGCACCTGGTCAACATCGCCTTCGCGCCGGCGCTGATCGAGGCGATCGGGACCCGCCACGATATGTCGGGGCGGTTCTTCTGGTCCGCTGCCTCGACGCCCGAGACCGCGCATCGCGACATCCGCCAACTGGCCGACCTGTCGCGCGCAGCGTTGCGGCTGGAAACCGGACCGCGCGACGCGCTGGCCGCCGAAGCCTTCCTGCTGCCGCTGCTGTCCGAGCTTCAGGGCAGGGCGGGTCCGCTGCCAGAGGCATTGCCCGACTGGCTGGCCCGCGCCTGCGCCGCCGCGCATGAGCCCGAGGTGTTCCGCGACGGCGCGGCGGGGCTGGCCCGTATGTCGGGGCGTGCCCATGCCCATGTCAGCCGCACGATGCAGCGGCATTTCGGCGAGACGCCCTCGGATTACGTGAACCGCATCCGGATGGATCATGCCGCCCGCGCGCTGACCGGCAGCTCGGACCCGCTGGCCGAGATCGCCACCGAGATCGGCCTGCCCAACCTGTCGCATTTTCACCGCCTGTTCCGGACGCGGTTCGGGATGACGCCGGCGGACTATCGGCGCCGCCACCAGAAGAACGCGATCCAGCCGGTTTGACCATTTGGTAAAATCTTGCCAAGCGGACGCCCCCGTGCGACGATGAGGCTTCGACCGAGGGAGGCGCGCCGTGAACCTTGACACGAGGACAGCGACCGGGACCGTCAGCGCCCAGTTGCCGCAGGTCCACGAAGCCCGCAATCCGGGCATGGAGCTGGACATGGACTGGGTCGCCTCGGTCCAGGCCAACACCTCGGCGATCGAACGCCGCGCGGCGACGCTGCCGGGGCGGCGCTCGGTCAAGAAGGAATACCAGGCGGCGTGGCTTCTGCGGGCGATCACCTGCATCGACCTGACGACGCTGGCGGGGGATGATACCGAAGGCCGGGTGCGGCGGCTTTGCGCCAAGGCGGCGAACCCGGTGCGGCGGGACATCCTGGACGCGCTGGAGGTCGAGGCGATCCATACCGGCGCGGTCTGCGTCTATCACGACATGGTGTCGACAGCCGTCGACGCGCTGCGCGGCACCGGCATTCCCGTCGCCGCGGTGTCCACCGGCTTTCCCGCGGGCCTGTCGCCCTTTCACCTGCGCGTCGCCGAGATCGGTGAAAGCGTTGCGGCGGGCGCGGCCGAGATCGACATCGTCATCTCGCGCCGCCACGTGCTGACCGGCAACTGGCAGGCGCTCTATGACGAGATGCGGGCCTTCCGCGCCGCCTGCGGCGAGGCGCATGTCAAGGCGATCCTGGCCACCGGAGAGTTGCAGACCCTGCGCAACGTCGCCCGCGCGAGTTACGTCTGCATGATGGCCGGGGCGGATTTCATCAAGACCTCGACCGGCAAGGAAAGCGTCAACGCGACGCTGCCCGTGTCGCTGACGATGATCCGGGCGATCCGCGACTATCACCAGCGCACCGGCTACCGCGTGGGTTACAAGCCCGCCGGCGGGATATCGAAGGCCAAGGATGCGCTGGTCTACCTGGCGCTGATGAAGGACGAACTGGGCGACCGCTGGCTGCAACCCGACCTCTTCCGCTTCGGCGCATCCTCGCTTCTGGGCGATATCGAGCGGCAGCTGGAGCATTTCGTCACCGGGCGGTATTCGGCCGGTTACCGTCACCCGATGGCCTGACCGGGCGCCGATGGCGCGGGCGGGATCATGGATATTTGGATCAAGAAGAAGCCATGAACGTCAAAGAGATATTCGATACGATGGACTATGGCCCCGCGCCGGAGAGCAGCGCCGAGGCGACGGCGTGGCTGGAGGCGCGGGGGCGCAAGATGGGGCTGTTCATCGACGGGGCGTTCACCAAGCCCGGCAAGGGGTTCGAAAGCCGCAACCCAGCGACGGGCGAGGTGCTGGCGGCAGTGACCCAAGCCACGAAGAAGGACGTGGATGCGGCGGTCGCGGCGGCGCGCAAGGCGCAGGGTAAGTGGGCCAAACGCTCGGGGCATGAGCGGGCGAAGGTGCTTTATGCGCTGGCGCGGCTGGTGCAGAAGCATTCGCGGCTGTTCGCGGTGCTGGAGAGCCTCGACAACGGCAAGCCGATCCGCGAGAGCCGCGACATCGACATCCCGCTGGTCGCGCGGCATTTCTACTATCACGCCGGGATGGCGCAGTTGATGGAGGCGGAGCTGCCCGATGCCGAACCGCTTGGCGTCTGCGGCCAGATCATCCCTTGGAACTTTCCCCTGCTGATGCTGTCCTGGAAGATCGCGCCCGCCATTGCGATGGGCAATACGGTGGTGCTGAAGCCCGCCGAATACACGTCGCTGACCGCACTGCTGTTCGCGCAGATCTGCCAGGAGGCCGGGGTGCCGAAGGGCGTCGTCAACATCGTCACCGGCGACGGCGCGGTGGGCGAGATGATCGTGACCCACGAGGGCATCGACAAGATCGCCTTCACCGGCTCGACCTCTGTCGGGCGCCGGATCCGCGAGGCGACGGCAGGGTCGGGGAAGTCACTGACATTGGAACTGGGCGGCAAGTCGCCCTACATCGTCTTCGACGACGCCGACATCGATTCAGCCATCGAGGGCCTTGTCGATGCGATCTGGTTCAACCAGGGCCAGGTCTGCTGCGCGGGCTCGCGACTGCTGGTGCAGGAGGGGATTGCCGAGGCTTTCTATGCCCGGCTGCGCGCCCGGATGGACAAGTTGCGCATCGGCGATCCCCTGGACAAGTGCATCGACATCGGCGCGGTCGTGGACCCGGTGCAGTTGCGCACGATCACCGATCTGGTCGAGGAGGGGCGCGGCGAGGGCGAGGTCTATCACGCCTCGGTTCCGGTGCCGGAGGGCTGTTTCTATCCGCCGACGCTGATCACCGGCCTGCATCCCGCGGCCAAGCTGATGCAGGAGGAGATCTTCGGCCCGGTGCTGGTCGGCAGCACCTTCCGCACCCCCGCCGAGGCGGTGGAACTGGCCAACAACACCCGCTACGGGCTGGCCGCGACCTTGTGGAGCGAGAATATCAACCTGGCGCTCGATATCGCACCCAAGCTGGCGGCTGGGGTGGTCTGGGTCAACGCGACCAACCTGTTCGACGCCGCCGCCGGGTTCGGCGGGGTGCGTGAAAGCGGCTTCGGGCGCGAGGGCGGCTGGGAGGGTCTGCGCGCCTATACGCAACCCCGGATCACCACCAAGCCGCTGAAGCGGATCGAGCCCGAAGCGGGCGACGACGCGGCCGAGGGCGACGCGCTGGACCGCACCGCCAAGCTTTATATCGGCGGCAAGCAGGCGAGACCCGATGGCGGCTATTCCCGCGCCATCCACAGTCCGCGCGGGCGGCAGGTCGGCCATGCCTCGCTGGCCAACCGCAAGGACATCCGCAACGCGGTCGAGGCGGCGCAGGCGGCGAAGGGCTGGTCGAAGACCACCGGCCATCTGCGCGCGCA